>NZ_BAGA01000018.1 GCF_000308595.1 Nocardia higoensis NBRC 100133
GGTGCGGGGAGCCTTGTCAAGCATCGAGCCGACCATATCCCGGAACGGCCGAACGACGGTGCTCTACCGTCGTTCGGGTGTCCAGAGAATCTCGCAGGTCGACCATCCCCCCTTTCTACGTGATGGACGTGTGGAAAGCCGCCGCCGAGCGCGCCAGGACGCACGGCGATGTGCTCGTGCTGGCCGCCGGTCAGCCCTCGACATCCGCGCCCGCCCCGGTGCTGCGCGCCACCAAGGCCGCGATCGACGCGGAGCTGTTCGGCTACACCGAGACCTTCGGCATCCTGGCGCTGCGCGAGGCGATCGCCGGGCACCACACCGCGACCTACGGCTACCCGGTCGACCCCGACGACGTGGTGGTCACGACCGGCTCCTCCGGCGCCTTCACGCTGATCTTCCTGGCCGCGTTCGATCCGGGCGACACCGTGGTGGTGGCCCGCCCCGGCTATCCGGCCTACCGCAACACCCTCAGCGCGCTCGGCTGCCGGGTGGTCGAACTCGACTGCGGCCCGCAGACCCGCTTCCAGCCGACCGTCGAGATGCTGGCCGCGCTCCCGGAACCGCCCGCGGGCCTGATCGTGGCCAGCCCGGCCAACCCCACCGGCACCATGATCGAACCCGACGAGCTGGCCGCGCTGGCCCGCTGGTGCGAGGACAACGGGACCCTGCTGATCTCCGACGAGATCTATCACGGCATCACCTACGCCGACGGCGCGCGCACCACCTCGGCCTGGGAGACCTCGCGGGCGGCGGTGGTCATCGGCTCGGTTTCGAAGTACTTCTCGATGACCGGCTGGCGGCTGGGCTGGATGCTGGCGCCACCGGACCTGCGCCCGGCCCTGCAGCGGCTGGCCTCCAATATGACGGTGTGCCCGCCGGCGATCTCGCAGTACGCGGCCGTGCATGCCTTCGACGAGGAATCCAAGGCCGAACTCGACGGGCACGTGCGCCGCTACGCGGCCAACCGCAGGCTGCTGCTCGACGGGCTCACCGCACTGGGCATCACGAAGCTGGCCCCGGCCGACGGCGCGTTCTACGCCTACGCCGACATCGGTCACCTGACCGAGGATTTCCGCACCTGGTGCGCGGACCTGCTCGCGCACACCGGGGTAGCGCTGGCGCCCGGCGTCGATTTCGACACCGTGCACGGAGACCGCTCGGTCCGTTTCTCTTTCGCGGGCGCGCGGGCCGATATCGAGCAGGCACTGGAACGGCTGGGAAGGTATCTTCGCGCAGGTGGCTGACGCCGATCCGAACTGGTTGCGATGCAACAACATTCCCGACTCCGATGCCGCCGATCTCGCGATGGGGTAAAACAAATGATGGCTGAGTTCTCTTCTTTCGATTTCCCACGGATGAACTGATGACGACTGGCACGATGGCACGGTGATAACCGCGACGACCCCGAAAGGTGAACGGCGTCGCCAGGCCCTGGTCGCCGCCGCCGCAGAATTGCTCCTCGAAGGGGGATTCGATGCGGTGCGGCATCGTTCGGTGGCCACGCGCGCCCATCTCCCGCTCGCGTCGACCACCTACTACTTCGCCTCGCTCGAGGACCTGATCGCGCGGGCGGTCGAGTTCAGCGGCACCGCCGAACTCGACGCCATGCGCAAGCGCGTCGGCGAGGTCAGCCACCGCAGGCGCGGCGCGGAGGCGACCGTCGAACTGGTGCTCGACCTGCTGATCGGCGACCGGCACGACGAGAACGCGCGCGGGCAGCTGATCGCCCGCTACGAGCGCTCGGTGGCCTCGGCCCGTCATCCCGAGCTACGCGAGGTCCAGCTGCGACTACGGGCGCAACTCGAGGAACTGCTCGCCGACGTGCTGCGCCGCTCCGATCGCAGCGTTCGCCCCGAACATCTGCGACGACTGGTGGCGGTGGTCGACGGCGCGGTCGTCGCCGCGCTCACCGAGAACGACCCCGACCCGCGCCGCACCGCCAGGGCCGCGCTGCTGGAAGTGATCGACATCGTCGCCCCGCCGCTGCGCCCGGCCGGGCCGGAGCAGCTCAACGGCAGCAGGTCGCCTGCCCCGGAGATGCGGCAACTAGACTGACCCCACGTGACCCTCGTCCCGAACGTCCTCGCCACCCGCTATGCCAGTCCCCAGCTGGTGCATCTGTGGTCGCCCGAGCACAAGATCGTGCTCGAGCGGCGGCTGTGGCTGGAGGTGTTGCGGGCCCAGTCCGAACTCGGCATCGATCTGCCCGACGGCGTGCTCGCCGACTACGAGCGGGTGATCGACCACGTCGACACCGCCTCCATCGCCGAACGTGAGCGGGTCACCCGCCACGACGTGAAGGCGCGTATCGAGGAATTCAACGCGCTCGCCGGGCACGAGCACGTGCACAAGGGCATGACCAGCCGCGATCTCACCGAGAACGTCGAGCAGCTGCAGATCCGGCTCTCGCTCGAGCACGTGCACGCCCACGGTGTCGCGGTCGCCGCCCGGCTGGCCGAACGGGCCGCCGAGTACCAGTCGCTGGTGATGGCCGGTCGTTCGCACAATGTCGCCGCGCAGGCCACCACGCTGGGCAAGCGGTTCGCTTCGGCCGCCGACGAACTGCTCATCGGCCTGACCCGGCTGCGCGAGCTCATCGACCGCTACCCGCTGCGCGGCATCAAGGGCCCGATGGGCACCGCCCAGGACATGCTCGACCTGCTCGGCGGCGACCCGGCGAAGCTGGCCCGCCTGGAGCAGCAGGTGGCCGGTCATCTCGGCTTCGCGACCGTGCTGACCAGCGTCGGTCAGGTGTACCCGCGCTCGCTGGACCACGACGTGCTCTCGGCGCTGGTGCAGATCGGCGCGGCTCAGTCGTCCTTCGCGCACACCATCCGGCTGATGGCGGGCCACGAGCTGGTCACCGAGGGCTTCCAGCCCGGCCAGGTGGGCAGCTCGGCCATGCCGCACAAGATGAACACCCGCTCCTGCGAGCGCGTCAACGGCCTGCAGGTGGTGCTGCGCGGCTACGCCTCGATGGCCGCCGAACTGGCGGGCGCGCAGTGGAACGAGGGCGACGTGTTCTGCTCGGTGGTGCGCCGGGTCGCGTTGCCGGACGCCTTCTTCGCGATCGACGGCATGATGGAGACCTTCCTGACCGTGCTGGCCGAATTCGGGGCCTACCCGGCGGTGATCGCCCGCGAACTCGACCGCTACCTGCCGTTCCTGGCCACCACCCGCATCCTGATGGCGGCGGTGCGCGCGGGCGTCGGGCGCGAGACCGCGCACGAGGTCATCAAGGAGCACGCGGTGGCCGTCGCGCTGGCCATGCGCGAGCAGGGCAGGGAGCCGGATCTGCTGGACCGCCTGGCCGCCGACGGCCGGCTGCCGCTGGACCGGGCCGCGCTCGACGCCGCGCTGGCGGACAAGTCGGCCTTCGTCGGCGCCGCGGGCGATCAGACCGGTGAGGTCGTGGCGCAGGTGCAGAAGCTGGTCGAGGCATTCCCGGACGCGGCCCGCTACACACCCTCGCCGATCCTGTAGTCGGACTTCCCGGCACCGGAACGACTTTCGATGGCGCCGCTGCCCCGTCCCGGTCTGCGGACCTGGGCGCGGCGGCGACTGCCCGGGCTGGTCCGGCGGGCGGGGTTAAGGTGCGGTGTGGATCCGTACACCATCTTCTCCGATATCGTCGCAGGCCGCGCCCCCGCCTCGAAGGTGTACGAGGACGACGACGTTCTCGCCTTCCTCGACATCCGGCCGATGACGCCGGGACACCTGCTCGTGGTGCCGAAGGTGCCCGCCCGTGATCTCGCCTCGCTCGATCCGGTGCTGGGCGGCAAGCTCTTCCAGGTCGGCCAGCGGCTGGCCGCCGCCTTGCGGGCCAGCGAGGTCGCCTGCGACGGGGTGAATTTCTTTCTCGCCGACGGGGTCACCGCCGGGCAGGAGATCTTCCACGTGCACCTGCACGTCATTCCGCGCACCCCGGGCGACGGCTTCGGCCTGCGCGGGCGTCCGACCAGTCCGCACCGCGCCGACCTCGACTATCTGGCCGGATCGATCCGTGGTGCGTTGGCGCGATCCGAGTAGACCATAAAGTTTGCTACGGAAATGCCAAGGTGTGTGTGCCTTCGTGTGACATGATCATTTCGGTCACATCCACGGTGGCTTTCTTGCGTTGGCGGAGGTGGGGACGTGGGTCGGAGAAGGATTGCTGGCGTGGTGCTCGCGTCGGTGCTCGCGATGCTCGGCCCGCTGGTGGTCGGCCGGGCGCCCACCGCTTCGGCGGCAGCCCGGGTCGTCCGGGTCGACGCGCTGAGCGCCACCCGCTCGGCGGTATTCGTCGATTCGCCCGCGATGGGCCGGGTCGTCCAGGTGCAGGTACTGCATCCGGCGGGCGGCGGGGCGCGCCCGTCGTTCTACCTCCTCGACGGCCTGGATCCCGGTGTCGGCCAGAGCACCTGGACCAATGCCACCGACGCCGAGGCGTTCTTCCGCGGCAAGAATGTCAATGTGGTTCTGCCCGTCGGCGGTCAGGCGAGCTACTACACCGACTGGCTGCGCGACGACCCGAAACTCGGCCGCTACAAGTGGGAGACCTTCCTGACCGGGGAGCTGCCGCCGATCATCGACGCGAACTTCGCGGGCAACGGCGTCAACGCCATCGGCGGGCTGTCGATGGGCGGCAGCGCGGCGTTCGTCCTGGCGGCGCGCAACCCGCACCTCTACACCACCGTCGCGGGGTACAGCGCCTGCCCGGATACAACTCTGGGCGCGGGCGGGATCATGTTCTCGGTCGCCAATCGCGGCGGCGATCCGCTGAATATGTGGGGCCCGCCCGGCAGCCCGGAATGGGCCGCGCACGATCCCTCGCTGATGGCCGAACGGCTGCGCGGCAAGACCATCTACCTGTCCACCGGCACCGGCATCCCCGGCCCGCACGAGGCGGAACTCAAACCGCAACTGGCCGAGAACATCTTCCTCGGCGGTCCGGTGGAGGTGGGCATCAATGTCTGCACCGTCGCCTTCGAACAGCGCCTGCGCGCTCTGCGCATTCCCGCCAGGATCGACTACAGCCCGGTCGGCACGCATTCCTGGTCGTACTGGCAGGACACCCTGCATGCCTCCTG
>NZ_BAGA01000017.1 GCF_000308595.1 Nocardia higoensis NBRC 100133
GGAGCCGCGTCGATCCGAGGGCCTTCGATTATCCGGCGACGGTGCCGGATCGAGCTGGGGTCAGCCGGCCGGTCGGGCGGTCTTCATGGCCCGGTCGAGCTCCCAGTAGGCGCGCAGCGCCGCGATCTTGCCCTCGGCGTCGACCCGGTAGGTGAACACGCCCTCGGCGTCGATGAGGTGCCCGCCGAGGGTGGTGCGGATGAGGCCGGTGAAGGCGACCTCGTTCCCGCAGGCGAAGGAGTCCTCGAAGAGGAACTCGATGGACTCGGTCGGCGCGATGGCGGTGTCCCAGAACGCGCCGATGGCGTCGAGGCCGTGGTGCCCCTTGCCCTCGGGATCGAAACCGGAGGGACCGATGGGATCCTCGACGACACCGTCGGCGGCGAACAGCGACAGCCAGGCGAGCTTGTCGCGGGAGCGTACGGCGGCCTGGGAAGCCAGGCCCGCGGCGCGCGCGGGGTGTTCGGTGAGTGTGGTCATCGCGCCTTCCCGTGGATCGGATCGGCGATGTATTGCTCGGCGAAGCGGCGCAGCGAGTCCTGCTTGGCGGCGAGCTCGCCGTCGAAGCCGATGCCGTCGAACAGCCAGGGAATGACGATCGCGTCGGTCACGCCCGCGTCGGCGAGATCCTGGTAGCCCTCGCGGCCCGCCTTGTCGACGCAGACCGCTTGGATCTCGAACGGATCCTCGGAGCGACCGTACTCGGCGCGCAGGGCGTCGAGCTTGCCGATGGTGTCGGTGAGTTCGGCGAAGGTCATCATGGCCGAGGTCCAGCCGTCGCCGACCCGGGCCGCGCGGCGCAGCGCCACGTCGGTGTGGCCGCCGATGTAGAAGGGCACCGGCTCGCTCGGGGCCGGGCTCATCTGCAGTTCGTCGAAGTCGTAGAAGTCCCCGTGGAATTCGACCATGCCGCCGCCCAACACCAGTTTGATGACTTCGATCATCTCGTCGACCCGGGCGCCGCGGCGGGCGTAGGGCTGCCCGCACCACTCGAATTCCTCCGGCGCCCAGCCGATCCCGACGCCGAAGCCGAAGCGGTTGTTCGTCAGGTTCGCCACCGAGCCGACCTGCCTGGCCAGCAACAGGGGATTGCGCGAGCCCAGCTTGAGGACGTTGGTGTAGAAGCGCAGCCGGGTGGTCACCGCCGCCATCGAGGCGGCGGCGATCAGCGGATCGACCCACGGGGTGTCCGGGCCCCAGAACCGGGCGCCGTCGGCGGTGTAGGGATACTTCGCCGCCGCCGACTTCATGTAGAACAGCGAGTCCGGCAGCGCGATCGAGGTGTAACCGCATTCCTCGGCGGTGCGCGCCAGCTCGCCCAGTTGCTCGAGCGGGCTGAGCGCGATTCCCAGCGTGAACTGCAGGGGGCGGGTCATGCGCCCGGCCGATCCGAGCCGACCACCCACATCGAGAAGTACTGCGAGCCACCGCCGTACGCGTGGCCGAGCGCCTTGCGCGCCCCGGCGACCTGGTAGTCGCCCGCCCGGCCCATGACCTGTTTGGCGGCCTCGGCGAAGCGGATCATCCCGGACGCGCCGATCGGGTTGGAGGAGAGCACGCCGCCGGACGGGTTCACCGGCAGCCTGCCGCCGATCTCGGTCTCGCCCTTCTCGGTGAGCTTCCAGCCCTCGCCCGGTGCGGCGAAGCCGAGGTTCTCCAGCCACATCGGCTCGAACCAGGAGAACGGCACGTAGATCTCGGCGGCGTCGATCTCCTCGAGCGGATCGGTGATGCCCGCGGCCTCCCACAGCGCCGCGGCCGCGGCCTGGCCCGCCTGCGGGTTCACATGGTCGCGGCCCGCGAAGGTGGTCGGCTCGGTGCGCATGGCGGTGGCGTGGATCCAGGCGACCTTGCGGCCCTCGGACTCCACCTTCTCGGCGGCCTCGGCGTCGCCGATGACGATCGCGCACGCGCCGTCGGAGGAGGGGCAGGTCTCGTCGAAACGAATGGGATCCCAGAGCATCTGGGACTCCAGCACCTTCTCCAGGGTGATGTCGGCCTGCTGCAGGTGGGCGAGCGGGTTCTTGGCGCCGTTGCGGCGATCCTTGACCGCGACCATCGCGCCGATATGGGTGGGCGCGTTGGAGC
Source organism: Nocardia higoensis NBRC 100133 (assembly GCF_000308595.1). Lineage (GTDB taxonomy): Bacteria > Actinomycetota > Actinomycetes > Mycobacteriales > Mycobacteriaceae > Nocardia > Nocardia higoensis. The sequence continues at coordinate 2,089 of NZ_BAGA01000017.1, forward strand.
GGCGGATGTAGGAGCGCACGTGCGGGGCGAAGTAGCCGCCCGCGCCCGCGCCGACCGGCATGGTGAACGGAACCGGGATCGACAACGCCCACATGGCGTTCGACTCCGACTGCTTCTCCCACGCGATGGCCAGCACCCGCTTGTGCACGCCCGCCTGTACCAGGTTCGCGGCCACGATGCCGGTCGAGCCGCCCACCGAACCGGCGGTGTGCACGCGCAGCAGCGGCTTGCCGGTCGCGCCGAGCGCGTCGGCGAGGTAGAGCTCCGGCATCATGACGCCCTCGAACATGTCGGGGGCCTTGCCGACCACCACGGCGTCGATATCGGCGATGGTGAGGCCGGAATCGGTGAGCGCGCGATCGATGGCTTCGCGGCACATGCCCGCCATCGACACATCGTGGCGCTTCGTCACGTGATGGGTTTGTCCGGTGCCGAGCACCGCGGCCGGGAAGCTCATCGGCTCGCCTCCGAATCCAGGACGGTCACAAGGTTCTGCTGCAGCACCGGGCCGCTGGTGGCGTGGGCGAGAGCGCGGCCTGCGGTGCCGGTCATGATCGCCGTGGCCGCATAGCCGATGCGCTCGAGGCCGGCGGCGAACATCGGGTTCGCGGCCAGCGCGCCACCGGAGGGGTTGATCCTGGTCTCCGGTTTCAGGCCGAAGGCCTCGGTGAGGATGAGCTGCTGATGGCTGAACGGGGCGTGCAGTTCGGCCAGGTCGAAACCGCTCACATCGCCGCCGGTCGCGGCCTGGGCGGCCGCGGCGGCCGAGGGCGAGACGGTCAGATCGCGCGCGCCGAGCACGGGGGAGTCGATGCGATGGGCCATCGCGGTGATCCAGGCGGGACGCTCGCGCAGCTCGCGGGCCCGGTCGCCGGTGGCGAGCACGATCGCGGCCGCGCCGTCGGTGATCGGCGCGACGTCGTGGGCGCGTAGCGGATCCGCGACATACGGCGTGTCGAGCAGGGCGTCGAGGTCACCGGATTCGCCGGCGGCCACGGCGGCCATGTCGCGTTCGCTCCAGCGGCCCGCGTCGATGCCCGCGCGGGCCTGCAGGCCCGCGATGGACAGCGAGTCCGGCCACAGCGGGGCGACCAGATAGGGGTCGAGCTGCATGGTCAGCACGCGGCGCAGGCTGCCTGCCGAGGACTTGCCGAAGCCGTAGACCAGGGCGGTCTGCGCCTGGCCGGACTTCAGCTTCACGAACGCCTCGTAGAGCGCCCAGGCCGCGTCCATCTCCACGTGCGATTCGTTGATCGGCGGCACCGCGCCGATGGAGTCGACCGCGGAGATGAACGAGAAGGCGCGCCCGGCCAGGTAGTCCGAGGAGCCCGAGCACCAGAAGTCGATGTCGGACTTGGTGATTCCGAGTTCGGTGTAGAGCTGCTGGAAGCAGGGCACCAGCATCTCGACACCGTTGGTGGTGCCGAAGGTCTCCGGCACGTGCGGCGCGTGGGCGAAACCCACGACCGCGATGTCGGTGGAGTTGTCGGTCAACGTGCTCGCCTCTCAGAGATGGTGCTTGTAGGTCTCGTAGTCGGCGTCGGGCTCACCGCTGGGCTCGAAGTGGTCCACGTTCTCGAGCCCGTGGCCCCACTGCTCGCGCGGTTTCCAGACCGCCTTCACACGCATGCCCATCCGGACCTCGCTCGCCTCGCAGCCCAGCACCAGGTGCAGGACCGGGATGTCGGCGCCGTCGAGCAGCACGTAGGCCGCCACATAGGGCGGCTTGATGCGCTGGCCGAGGAAGGGCACGTTGACGATGCAGAAGGTGGTGACCGTGCCGTGGTCGGACAGTTCGATGTATTCCTCGGTCGGCCTGCCGGAGGTCGGCTCGGCGCCGCGCGGCGGGAAGTAGACCTTGCCGCCGGCGTCGGTGCGCGCGCCGATCAGCTTGCCCTCGGCCAGACCGCGCAGATACACCGTCTCCTGCGGGGAGGCGGTGTGCTTGTAGGACAGATCGACCGGCGTGGTGATCATGGTGACCGGCTCGGTGCTGTCGTCGGACGTCGTTGCCGCACCGACGCTTTCGTCACCCGGCTCGAAGCAGACGATGTCCTTGATGTCGCCGGTGGTCTCGGCCGCCCAGCGCGCCCGCACCCGCAGGCCGGTGTGGATCTGCTCGGGGGACTCCACGTCCACCGCGTGCAGCAGGGCGGAGTCGGCGCCGTCGAGGGTGATCAGCGCCCAGGCGAACGGGCGGTCGAAGGGCTGGCCGGGCTGCGGTTCGCGCACCCAGGTCCAGGTGGAGACGGTGCCCACATCGGCCACGTCGACGAATTCGGTGAGCGGCAGATTGCTCACGGGATCGTATTCCGGCGGCGGGACGATCACCCGGCCGTCGCTCCCGCGCGCGCCGACGACCTTGCGGCCGCGCAGCCCGGTGAGGAACGCGCCGATGGTCGGCCCGACCGAGCGGGTGTAGTCGAAGCGCATCCGCAGGGGCGCGCTCAGCACATCGGGTGCCGTCCTGGTGTCCAATTCCGGCCCTTTCTCGGCGGTGACAGTAGTGGTGGGGGCACCGTCCGGGGTTGCGTGGACGTGGCCTTCGGACGCCGCGACGACGCCGGACGCGCTATTCCCCTCGGTCACACATTCGAGTAGAACAGGTTCTTATTCTGGTGGCAAGCAGAAGCCTGCGGAAAGGGTCGATCATGAAGTTCGGACTACAACTCGGATATTGGATGGCGCAGCCGCCCGCCAACGCGGGCGAGCTGGTGATGGCCGCCGAGGAGGCCGGATTCGACGCCGTTTTCGCGGCCGAATCCTGGGGCTCGGACGCCTTCGGCCCGCTGACGTGGTGGGGCTCGCGCACCGAGCGGGTGCGGTTGGGCACCTCGGTGGTGCAGATGTCGGCGCGCACCCCGGCGGCCACCGCCATGCACGCGCTGACACTCGACCACCTCAGCGGCGGCCGGGCGGTGCTCGGACTCGGCGTATCCGGCCCACAGGTGGTGGAGGGCTGGTACGGGCAGCCGTTCGCCAAGCCGTTGCAGCGCACCCGCGAGTACGTCGAGATCATCCGCAAGGTGCTCGCCCGCGAGGCCCCGGTGACCAGCGACGGCCCGCACTATCCGCTGCCCTACACGGGCCAGGGCGCCACCGGTCTCGGCAAGCCGCTCAAGCCGATCGTGCACCCGCTACGTGCGGATCTGCCGATCTGGCTGGGCTCGGAGGGCCCGAAGAATGTGGCGCTGACCGCCGAGATCGCCGACGGCTGGCTGGCGATCTACTTCGCTCCGCGGCTGGCCGATATGTACCACTCCTGGCTGGACGAGGGTTTTGCCCGGCCGGGCGCCCGCCGCTCCCGCGAGGATTTCGAGATCGCCGCGAGTTGCCAGGTGGTCATCACCGACGATCCGGCGGCCGAGCTCGAGCGGATGCGCTGGATCATGGCGCTCTACATCGGCGGCATGGGCGCGCCGGAGATGAACTTCCATGCCCAGGTCTACCGGCGGATGGGCTACGACCGCGAGGTCGACGAGATCGGTGCGCTGTTCCGGGCCGGGCGCAAGGTGGAGGCCGCCGCGGCGGTGCCCGACGAGCTGATCCTGGACACCGCGATCATCGGCGACGAGGCCCATGTGCGCGAGCGGTTGAAGGTCTGGGAGGCGGCCGGGGTGACCATGATGTTGGTGTCGGCTCCCGATGTCGAACATCTCGCCAAGCTCGCACCCCTTGTCGATCGGTAGAACACGTTCTAAATTCGATGGGGTGACGACGCAGGAGTCAGAAATTCTCGGTCTTTGGAACATCGCCGCCGCCGAGCCCGATCGGGTGGCGTTGGTCGATCCGTCGGGACGGGAGGTGAGTTATCGCGAACTGGCCGATCTGGCGAACCGCTACGCCGCCGGATTGCACGATCTCGGTCTGCGTACCGGCGACGTGCTGGTGAGCATGGTGCACAACTGTGCGGAGGCCATCGCGATCTACTTCGCGGCCTACCAGTCCGGTCTCTACATCGTGGCCGTGAACTGGCACCTGACCGGCCCCGAGGTCGCCTACATCCTCGGCGACAGCGAGGCCAAGGCGTTCTTCGCCAGTGACCGCTTCGCCGCGGCCGCGTCCGCTGCCGCCGACGAGGCGGGCCTGCCCGCTTCCGCGCGCTTCTCGGTCGGCGAGATCGACGGCTTCACCCCGCTGTCGGAACTGGGCGACGCCGATGCCGGCAGGCCGCAGGAGCGCACCACCGGCGCGCCGATGCTCTACACCTCGGGAACCACCGGGCGCCCCAAGGGAGTTCGGCGGCCGCTCACCGGGGCCGACCCGGACGTGGTATCGGTCGCGAACACCTCGTTCTTCGCCCTGTTCGGCCTCGGGCCCTACGACGACCACGTGCACATCTGCGGTTCGCCGCTCTACCACACCGCGGTGCTCAACTTCGCCACCATCTCGATCCAGTTGGGGCACAAGGTCGTTCTGATGGACAAGTGGACCGCGGAGGAGATGCTGCGGCTCATCGACAAGCATCGCGTCACCCACAGCCACATGGTGCCCACCCAGTTCCACCGACTGCTCGCACTGCCCGAGGAAGTGCGCGCGAAGTACGACGTGTCCTCGCTGCGCAGCATGGTGCACGGCGCCGCGCCGTGCCCCAGGGAGACCAAGCTCGCCATGCTGGAGTGGTGGGGGCCGACGGTCACCGAGTACTACGCGGCGACCGAGGGCGGCGGCACGGTCATCTCCGGCGCGGAATGGCTGCAGAAGCAGGGGTCGGTGGGCAAGTCGTGGCCGTACTCGGTGATCAAGGTGCTCAGCGAGACCGACGGCTCGGAGCTGCCGCCCGGTGAGACCGGCCTGGTCTACATGAAGATGGGCGCTTCCAGCTTCGAATACCACCACGACAAGGCCAAGACCGACGAGTCGCGGGTCGGCGACCTGTTCACCGTCGGTGACATCGGCTACCTCGACGAGGACGGCTACCTGTTCCTGTGCGACCGTCGCTCGGACCTCATCCTCTCCGGTGGCGTCAACATCTACCCGGCCGAGGTCGAGACCGTGCTCATCACCCATCCGAAGGTCGCCGACGTCGCGGTCTTCGGTATCCCGCACGAGGATTGGGGCCAGGAGGTCAAGGCGGTCGTGCAGCCCGCCGAGGGTGTGACAGGCGGCGAGGAACTCACCGCCGAACTGCTCGCCTTCGCTGCCGAGCGCCTGGCCAAGTACAAGATGCCGCGGTCGATCGACTACCTCGACGAGCTGCCGCGCGATCCGAACGGCAAGCTCTACAAGCGCAAGCTGCGCGAACGCTACGTGCCGGCGTCCTGAAGTCGCGTTACCGCGGTCGGGGCCCCCGGCCGCGGCGGAACTCTCAGCCGCGGCCGGGGGACGCTCAGGACGATGCGCTCTCCCCGGCCGCGGCTTCGTCGCGCAGTTCCATCGGCAGGCCGAACAGCGGGAACAGCCGCTCGGTGTCCAGGAAGAAGTTCAGGCCGCTGATCGAGCCACCGGACAGCTCCAGCACGGTGATCGACCACGGCGCATAGACGCCGGGGGTCTCGGTCGGCTTGTAGTGGCCGAAAGCGGGCAGCCCGTTGGCGCCGTCGAGCCGGACCAGCCGCGAGCCCTCGCAGGCCGAGCCGGTGCCGAGCATGAACGCGGCGACGTTCTCCGGCCCGCTGATCCATAGCTCGATCGGCGGCATGGACAGGGCCACATCGGCTTTCAACAGCGCTGTCAGCGCGTCCATGTCGTAGGCCTCGAAGGCGGTGACGAATTCGTCGACGAGTCTGCGCCTGCCCTCGTCGGCCTCGTCGTAGGCGTCGCTGTCGGCCGGGCGCACCTTGGCCATGGTGGCGCGCGCCCGTTGCAGGGCGCTGTTGACCGAGGCGGGGGACATCATCAGCGCATCGGCCGTCTCGCTCGCGGAGAAGCGCAGCACCTCGCGCATGATCAGGATGGCGCGCTGGGTGGCGGGCAGGTGCTGGCAGGCGGCCACGAAGGCCAGTCGTAAAGAGTCCTTGGCGGTAACGTGCTCGGCCGGGTCGGCGCCGAAGGCGAGGGCGTTCGGAATCGGTTCGACCCACACGTAATCCGGCTGCGGGGCGGGCAGCGGCGCATCCGGCCGGGACGGCCCGGACAGATCCATCGGCCTGGCCCGGCGCTGCGGACCGTCGAGCATGTCCAGGCAGACGTTCGTCGCGATCTTGTAGAGCCAGGACCGCAGGCTGGCGCGGCCCTGGAAGGAGCCGTAGGACTTCCATGCCCGGGTGAAGGTCTCCTGCACCGCGTCCTCGGCCTCGAAAGAGGAGCCGAGCATGCGGTACGCATAGGCGCACAGTTCCCGCCGGTGGGATTCGAACGCGGCGAGCACGCTCGCGTCGGCCGTGGCGGTGGTCGAACCAGCCGTGTCGGTCATGGCGACGACGATGCCACAGCCCACCGACAGGAAACAGGGTATGAAACGTCGCGCCGCGACCGATGAATCGACCCGGGGGTCTCCGTCTGCACCTATGACATCGACAGCGTGTGTGAGAGGAAACCGCTATGAGCAGCAAGATGATCTTCGTCAATCTTCCGGTCGCCGATCTGGCCCGGTCCAAGGACTTCTACCAGTCGCTGGGCTGGAAGCTGAACGAGGACTTCACCGACGACAACGCGGCCTGCATCGTGGTCGACGACAACATCTGCGTGATGCTGTTGACCAGGCAGTACTTCCAGACCTTCACCCGCCGCCCGGTCGCCGATACCGGCGCGGCGGCCGGCGCGGGCTACGCCCTCTCGCTCGGCAGCGCGGCGGAGGTCGACGCGCTGACCGAGGCCGCGGTGGCGGCGGGCGGAAGCGAGGAGGTCAACGAGGACAAGCGCGCCCAGGAAGCCGAGGTCGGCATGCACGGGCGCACCTTCCTCGACCCGGACGGCCACCAGTGGGAGCCGTTCTGGATGGATTACCCGGGCGCCTAGCGGGCGGCGGGCGCCCCGCCTGCGACGCCCGTGCTCTCACTGTCCGGTGAAAGTGGCCTTGCGCTTCTCGGCGAAGGCCCGCGGGCCCTCCTTGGCATCGGCGGAGGCGAAGACTTCGGCGCCGAATTTCGCCTCGATCTTGAAGGCCTCCTCCTCGTGCAGGCCCTCGGTGTCGCGGATGGTACGCAGGATGGCCTGCACGGCCAGCGGTCCGTTGGCCGCGATCTGATCGGCCAACTCCAGTGCCTTGTCCAGCGCGGTGCCGTCCGGGACCACATGGCCGATCAGGCCGATCTCCTTGGCCTCGGCCGCGAGTAGATGGCGGCCGGTGAGCAGGATTTCCGCGGCGATGGTGTACGGGATCTGGCGGACCAGCCGCACCGCGGAGCCGCCGAGCGGGAACAGGCCCCAACGCGCCTCGGAGACACCGAATTTCGCGCTCTCGCCGGCCACCCGGATGTCGGTGCCCTGCAGGATCTCGGTACCGCCCGCGATAGCGGGCCCCTCGACCGCCGCGATGAGCGGCTTGGTGAGCCTGCGGCCCTTGAGCAGGGCGTCGAAGCGGGTGAGATCCCAGCCGCCGCCCTTGAACGAGTCACCCGGCGGCCGGGCGTTCATCGCCTTGAGATCCATGCCCGCGCAGAACGCGCCGCCGGCGCCGGTCAGGATCGCCACGCGGATGTCCGGATCGCTGTCCACCCGATCCCAGGCGTCGCGCATGATCGCCATCATCTCCGCCGACAGCGCGTTGCGCGCCTCGGGCCGGTTCATCGTGACGATCAGGACGTGACCGCGCTGCTCGACGAGGCAGTGCGGATCCGAAGGACTCGGGGGAGTCGCTTCTTCCGGCACCGCGTGCCCGGCTGCCGCTTCTGAGGTCATGACTTCGTTCTCCTGACTTCTCGAGTCTTGTCAGAAACAGTAACACGTTCTATTTTGAGGGTGTGAGCTACAACATAGCGGACCTCGTCGAACATGCCATCGACCTCATGCCCGATCGCGTCGCTCTGGTCGACGACGCCCGTGAGGTGACTTACGCGCAGCTGGAGGAGCGAGCCAACAAACTGGCCAACTACCTGCTGGAACACGGTGTGAAGCCGGGTGACAAGGTGGGCATCTACTCGCGCAACACCATCGAGGCCGCCGAGGCCATGGTTGCGGTCTTCAAGGCCCGCGCGGTGATGATCAACGTCAACTACCGGTACGTCGAGAACGAGTTGCAATACATCTTCGACAATTCGGACATGGTCGCGCTGATCCACGAGCGTCGCTACAGCGACAAGGTGGCCGCGGTGCGGGCCAGGACGCCGCAGCTGCACACCGTGATCGTCGTCGACGACGATACGACCGGCACCATCGCGACCGCAGCCGATTCGGTCGAATACGAAGCGGCGCTGGCGCGGTCCTCCGCTGCGCGCGAGTTCGGCGAACGCTCGCCCGACGACCTCTACATGCTCTACACCGGCGGCACCACCGGCCTGCCCAAGGGCGTCATGTGGCGGCAGGAAGACGTCTGGCGGGTCCTCGGCGGCGGCATCAACTTCATGACCGGCGAACGCGTCGCCGACGAGTGGGATCTGGCCAAGGAAGGCCAGGCGGGCGGCGTGCTGACCCGCTATCCGATACCGCCGATGATCCACGGCGGCTCGCAGTGGGCCAGCTTCCAGAGCCTGTTCGCCGGCGGCAAGGTCGTCATGCTGCCGGAGTTCAGCGGGCACGGCGTCTGGCAGGCCATCGAGCGGCACGGCGTGAACGTTCTGTTCATCACCGGCGACGCCATGGCAAGGCCGATGCTGGACGCGCTGATCGAAGGCCATCCCGAGACCGGCAAGCCCTACGAGCCGAGCACCCTGTACGCGATCGCCAGCAGCGCGGCGCTGTTCTCGCCCGCCATCAAGGACAAGTACCTGGACCTGCTGCCCAACCGGGTCATCACCGACTCGATCGGCTCCTCCGAGACCGGGTTCGCCGGCATCGGTATGGCCGCCAAAGGCTCGACGCACACCGGCGGGCCGCGCGTGAAGATCGACGCCTCCACCGCGGTGATCGACGACGAGGGCAACCCGGTGACGCCCGGTTCCGGTCAGGTCGGCGTCCTGGCGCGCAGCGGCCACATCCCGCTCGGCTACTACAAGGACGAGGCCAAGACCGCGGCGACGTTCAAGGAGTTCAACGGCATCCGCTACTCCATCCCCGGCGACTTCGCGCGGGTGGAGGAGGACGGCACCGTCACCATGCTCGGACGCGGCTCGGTGAGCATCAACTCCGGCGGCGAGAAGATCTACCCGGAGGAGGTCGAGGGCGCGCTCAAGGCGCACCCGGAGATCTTCGACGCGTTGGTCGTCGGCGTCGAGGACGAGCGCTGGGGACAGCGGGTCTGCGCGGTCGTGCAGTGCCGCGGCGGCAACCGCCCGAGCATCGAGGAGTTGCGGCCGATCCTCACCCAGGAGATCGCCTCCTACAAGCATCCGCGTAGCCTCTGGTTCGTCGAGGAGATCAAGCGCTCGCCCGCGGGCAAGCCGGATTACCGCTGGGCCAAGGAGCAGACCGAAGCGCGACCGGCCGACGAGCACGCCGAGGCGGGCGCGAAGCAACCGGCACAGCAGTAGCAGGCCGACGGGTCGACGGGCCGCCGCGTCACGACGCGGCGGCCTTTTCGCGCCCGGCGGCGGACAGGAGTGAGATGGATATTCCGCCTGCGTTCTTCGAGCGCACCGACCGTGGTTTCGAGCCGCTGCCCGCCGCGGTGGGCGCGTGGTCGCCGGACATGGTCAACGGGCCCGCGATCTGCGGCCTGCTCGGCGGTGAACTCGATGCCGCGCACCGGCCGGACGGGTTCGTCCCGGCGCGGCTCACCGTCGACCTGTTCCGCGCGACGCTGCGCAAGCCGCTCGAGGTCACCACCGTGGAGGTCCGCCGCGGGTCGCGCATCGCCGTGGCCGACGCCCAGTTGCTCCAGGAGGGCCGTGCGGTGGCCCGGGCCACCGCGGTGTTCCTGCGGCCCTCCGAGCAGCCGCCGGGGGAGGTGTGGACGCGCGGAGAGGTCCCCGCGCCGCCGCCGGCCGAGCTACGCGGCGGGCCGGTGTCGTATCTGTGGAACAGCGGCGAGGATCCCGCCGGATGGTCGCACCGGCTGGGCGGTCATCAGAACGATCAGCGCAAGCGCACCTGGCAGCGGCCGTTTCCGGTGATCCTCGGTGCGGAGCCGAATGTGCTGGCCACCGTGGCGACCGTCGGCGAGTCCACCAGCATGCTGACCAACTGGGGGCAGCGGGGCGTCGGCTACATCAACGGCGACCTCACCCTGGTCCTGAGCAGGCTGCCGCGCGGCGGCGCGATCGGCGTGCAGGCCGAGAACCACTTCAGCGCGGACGGCGTCGCGGTCGGCAATGCCACGCTGTTCGACGAGGACGGGCCGTTCGGTGCGGGTGTCACCACGGCCGTGGCGAATCCCGCTGCGCAGGTGGACTTCTCGCGGCACTGAGCCGCCGCGCCGGGCCGCGGCCCGCTCGACTCACGCCCTCGCCGATGCCGCCATGACCGCGCACACGACGGAACCGCCGGGGAACTGTCCGGGCGGCTCCGGCGTCTCGCGCGCGCCGGGCTATGCGTCAGGCCGGGTCGGCCAGCAGGGCGCCAAGGGCGCGCAGGTGGTCGGTGGCTCCGCCGAGGGCGAACTCGTTGTGCTTGGCGGCGGTGAAGTAGTTGTGCACGATGTGGTCGCGGTCGATGCCGACGCCGCCGTGGATGTGCACGACGGTGTGGGCGACCCGGTGGCCCGCGTCGGCGGCCCAGAACTTGGCGGTGTGCACGGCCTCGGCGGCGGGCAGGCCCTCGGCCAGCCGCCAGGCCGCCTGGGTCACGGCCAGGCGCAGGCCCTGCACATCGATGTAGGCGTCGGACAGACGCTGGGCGACGGCCTGGAAGCTGCCGATCGGCTTGCCGAACTGTTCGCGTTCCCTGGCGTAACCCGCGACCAGGTCCAGCGCGCGTTCCAGGGTGCCCAGCTGCTGGGCGCTCAGCGCGAACCAGGCGCGGGTGAGCAGCCGGTCCAGGACCGCCGCGCCGTCGGCGAGCGAACCCACGAGTTCGGCCGGGGCGTCGGCGAATTCGACGATGAACTCCGCGCTGAGGTCGACGACCTGCTGTGCGGTGATCCGCACGCCCTCGGCCGCCGGATCGACCAGGAACACGGCGGGGGAGCCGGCCACCTGGGCGGACACCAGCAGCCGCGCGGCGCGGTCGGCGTAGGGCACGGTGATCTTGGTGCCGGTCAGCCGCCAGCCGTCCGCGCTCTCGGCGGCGACGGTGGCGGGCGCCTCGGGGCGGTAGTTGAACTCCTCGATCAGCGCGGCGCTGACGATGTCGGAGCCGGTGCCCGCTCGGCGAGCCAGGTCGCGCTGCTCGGGCGAGCCGACGCGGGCCAGCGTGTCCGCGCCGACGACCACCGACCACAGGTAGGGCACCGCGGCCACCACCTTGCCGAGTTCGCGCAGCACCGCGAACTCCTCGAGGGCGCCCAAGCCGTTGCCGCCGACCTCCTCGGGCAGGGTGGCCGACAGGATGCCGGTCTCGGCGAGCGCGTTCCACAGCTGTTCGTCGAATCGCGCGGGGGCGTCGAGTTCGCGCAACCGGTCGGCCGTCACCAGCTTCGCGCACACATCGCCGGTCAGTGCGGCGAGGTCGAGTTGGCCCTCGGTGGGGGTGAAATCCATGGTGTGGCTACCTTTCCGGTTCAGCGGGCCGAGGCAGGCTGGCGCAGGGCGGTCATGGCGATGATGTCGCGCTGCACCTCGTTGGTGCCGCCGCCGAAGGTGAGGATGAGCGCGGCGCGGTGCAGGCGTTCGAGCCTGCCGCGCAGTTGCGCGCCCGCCGAGTCCTGGCGCAGACAGGCCTGCGGACCGAGCACCTCCATCAGCAGCCGGTAGGCCTCGGTGGCCAGCTCGGTGCCGTAGACCTTGCAGGTCGAGGCGTCCCAGGGCTTGGGCGCCGCCTCGCCGCCCGCGTCGGCGCGGCTGGCGATCTCCCAGTTCAGCAGCTTGAGGTACTCGACCTTGGCGTGCACCTCGGCCAGCTTCACCCGCACCCATTCCTGGTCGATCACCCGGGAGCCGTCGGCGGTCTTCGTCTCGCGCGCCCACCGCAGAGTCTGGGCCAGGCCGGTCATCAGCGAGCCCGCGGAGGTCAGCGCGACGCGCTCGTGGTTGAGCTGGTTGGTGACCAGCGCCCAGCCGCCGTTCTCCGGGCCGACGCGCGAGCTGACCGGTACTCGCACGTCCTGGTAGTAGGTGGCGCTGGTGTCCGGGCCCGCCATGGTGTGCACCGGCGTCCAGGAGAAGCCCTCGGCGTCGGCGGGCACGATGAGCATGCTGATGCCCTTGTGCTTCTTGGCGGTCGGATCGGTGCGCACCGCCAGCCAGATGTAGTCGGCGTAGGCGACCAGGCTGGTCCACATCTTCTGGCCGTTGATCACGTAGTCGTCGCCGTCGCGGACCGCGGTGGTGCGCAGCGCGGCCAGGTCGGTGCCCGCGCCGGGCTCGGAGTAGCCGATGGAGAAATGCAGTTCGCCCGCGGCGATCCTGGGCAGGAAGAATTTCTTCTGCTCCTCGCTGCCGTAATGCATGATCGTCGGGGCCACCGAATTGATGGTCAGGAACGGCACCGGCGCGCCCGCGATGGCCGCCTCGTCGGTGAAGATCAGCTGGTCCATCGTGGGGCGGTCCTGGCCGCCGAATTCCTTCGGCCAGCCCAGCGCGAGCCAGCCGTCGCGGCCCATATCGCGCACGACCTCGCGGTACACATCGCCCTCGCCGTACTCGCCGGTGGTGGAACTGAGCGCCGCGCGCCGTTCCGGGGTGATCAGCCGGGCGAAGTAGTCGCGCAGCTGGGCGCGGAGCTCCTCTTGCTGCGGCGTGTACGCGATGCGCATGGTGAGACCTCGTGTCGTGGCGGCGGGCGTCCGGGGCGGAACCGACGTTGTCCCGATAATTGCACATCGACTGAAACATGTTCCAGTATTGCCGGGCAATCCGGCCGATGCGGGCGCGCGTGCCCGCCTCGGCTTGTAATCTGGCGACGAAGTCGGGTGTGAAGGAGAAGTCATGAAGGTCAGCGTCGATCTCGACCAGTGCGAGGCCAACGGAATCTGCGTCGGATTCGCCCCCGACGTGTTCGAACTCGACGACGACGACCAGCTGCACATCCTCGCCGACGAGGTGCCCGCCGATCGGCGCGCCGAGGTGGAGGACGCGGTGGCGCAGTGCCCGAAGGCCGCGCTGAAGCTGCTGTGATCGGTTCTTGTCACCGATAGGAACACGTTCTAAAGTCGGCCCGGTGAGCGAAACGAATCTGAGCTTGGCGGGTCGGGTGGCCCTGGTGACCGGTGCGGGTGCGGGACTCGGCAAGGCAGAGGCGCTGGCACTGGCCCGCGCGGGTGCCTCGGTGGTGATCAACGACCTCGCCGAGAACGAGGCCGTGGCCGAAACGCTGGCCGAGATCCGGGACCTGGGCGCCAAGGCGGAATTCGTCGCGGGCAGTATCGCCGAGCGCGCCACCGCCGACGCGCTGATCGAAACCGCCGAACAATCGTTCGGCGGCGTCGACATCGTGGTCAACAACGCGGGCATCACGCGCGACCGGATGCTGTTCAACATGTCCGACGAGGAATTCGACGCGGTGATCGCGGTGCACCTGCGCGGACATTTCCTGCTGACCCGCAATGCCGCCGCGTATTGGCGCGGCAAATCCAAGGCGACGGGAGCGCCGGTGTACGGCCGGCTCGTCAATACCTCGTCCGAGGCGGGATTGCTCGGTCCGGAAGGTCAGGCGAACTACGGCGCGGCCAAGGCCGGCATCACCGCGCTGACGCTGTCGGCCTCGCGGGTGCTCGCGCGCTACGGCGTGCGGGCCAACGCGATCGCGCCGCGCGCCAGGACCGCGATGACCGCCGCGGTCTTCAGCGACGCGCCCGAGGGCGGAGTCGATCCGCTCTCGCCCGATCATGTGGCGAACCTGGTGGCATACCTGGCCTCGCCGGCGGCGGAGCGGGTGAACGGGCAGCTGTTCGTGGTCTACGGGCCGATGGTCGCGTTGATGGCCGCCCCCGTGGTCGAGCAGCGCTTCGATGCCGCCGGTGATGCCTGGGATCCCCAGGAAATGGCGCACACGCTGGGCGGATACTTCGCCGAGCGGCCGGCCGATCGGAGCTTCTCGGCCTCGTCGCTGAAGGATCTCGGTTAGCCACATCCGCTGCGCGCCGCGGGGGTCGCTCGACTGTGTCGTGTCACAGTCGGGTGGCAGCTCGGACACGGGCAACTGATCATTTGTCCATTTGTTGATCCGGGGTCCGCCGCTTGGTAGACATGTGTGTCCATGTGCTGTGCCCGGTGTCACAGTCGGTGCCGGTTGTCCACCCGGGAAACGTGCTGGACACGGTGCTGATACCTGTTTCAAATTTTGCGGACTGAGATTCGACAAATTGCAGGTCAAATGTGAGAAAAAGGCACCATTCCATATATGAACGTGTTCTAATCATCACGGCGAAGCGGCCACGGCGATGGGTCGTGCCGTGCGCCGTAAACGCTTCAGTGAGCTAGGAGGATCGCGGATGAACGAGGTCCTTGCCGTTCCGCTCCGGGCCGTCGGCGGGTTCTTCGAACTCTGCGCCGATGTCGCTCGAGCGAGTTTCCGCAGGCCCTTCCAAGCGCGTGAGTTCATCGATCAGTCCTGGTTCATCGCACGCGTCTCGATCGTGCCGACCCTGCTGGTGGCGATCCCGTTCACCGTTCTGGTGAGCTTCACGCTGAATATCCTGCTGCGTGAGATCGGCGCCGCCGACCTCAGCGGCGCCGGCGCCGCCTTCGGTGCGGTGACCCAGGTCGGCCCGATCGTCACGGTGCTCATCGTGGCAGGCGCGGGCGCCACGGCCATCTGCGCCGACCTCGGCGCACGCACCATCCGCGAGGAGATCGACGCCATGCGGGTGCTGGGCATCGACCCGGTGCAGCGGTTGGTCGTTCCGCGCGTGCTCGCCTCGATGTTCGTCGCACTCATGCTCAACAGCCTGGTGTGCACGATCGGCATCGTCGGCGGGTTCCTGTTCTCGGTGTTCCTGCAGGACGTGAATCCGGGCGCCTTCGTCAACGGCATCACCCTGCTGACCCATCTGCCCGAGTTGATCATCTCCGAGGTGAAGGCCGGGCTGTTCGGGCTGATCGCCGGGCTGGTGGCCTGTTATCTCGGCCTGAACGTCAAAGGCGGTCCCAAGAGTGTCGGTGATGCGGTGAACCAGACCGTCGTCTTCGCCTTCATGGCACTGTTCGTGGTGAACGTGGTGGTCACCGCGGTCGGCATCAAGTTCTCGGTGCGGTGACGCGATGTCCTTCGTGATCCAGTCCCGCTTCCCGAAGATGGTGCGGCGCGTGCGCCGGTTCTCCGACTCGCTGGACACCATGGGCAAGCACGCGGTGTTCTACGCCAGGGCGCTGGCCTCCATCCCGCGCGCACTGGTGCACTACCGCACCGAGGTCATCCGGCTGATCGCCGAGATCTCCATGGGCACCGGGGCGCTCGCTGTCATCGGCGGCACCGTGGTGATCGTCGGCTTCCTGACGCTGTTCTCCGGCGGCACCATCGCCGTACAGGGGTACAGCTCGCTGGGCAATATCGGCGTCGAGGCGCTGACCGGCTTCTTCTCGGCGTTCCTCAACGTGCGTATCGCCGCGCCGGTGATCTCCGGCATCGGCCTGGCGGCCACCATCGGGGCCGGTTCGACCGCGCAGCTCGGCGCCATGCGGGTCTCCGAGGAGATCGACGCGCTCGAGGTGATGGCGATCCGCCCGGTGCCGTACCTGATCGGCACCAGGGTGCTGGCCGGGATGATCGCGATCGTGCCGCTGTACGCACTGGCGGTGATCGCCTCGTTCTTCGCGGCGCGTTTCGCCACGGTGGTCATCTACGGCCAGTCGGCGGGCGTCTACGACCACTACTTCTCGACCTTCCTGATCCCCAGCGACATCCTGTGGTCGTTCGTCCAGGCGATCCTGATGGCGTTGGCGGTCATGATGATTCACACCTACTACGGATATTTCGCCGCGGGCGGCCCGGTCGGGGTCGGCGTCGCGGTCGGCAATGCGGTGCGCGCCTCGCTGGTCGCGGTGGTCACGGTGACGCTGCTGATGTCGCTGGCCATCTACGGCACCTCCGGCAACTTCCACCTCTCCGGGTAGACGGGCAGGACATGGCGGGTACGAAGAATCCACAGGCGAGCAGGCTGGACAGCCCGCTCGGCCTCAAACTGGCCGGCTTGGCGATGGTGCTCGGGCTGGTGGCGGTGGTCGCGGTCGCGCTGACCATGTTCGTCGGCGGCTTCACTCCCACGGCGACCGTGCTGGTGCAGACCCCGCGCACCGGGCTCGTGCTAGATCCCGACGCCAAGGTGAAGGTGCGCGGCGTGGAGATCGGCACGGTCGCGGGCATCGAGCGCAGCGGCGAGGGCGCCACCCTGGAACTGGCGCTGAACCCGGACATGCTGAAGCTGGTGCCGGCCAACGCCACCGTCGACATCCGGTCGACCACGGTGTTCGGCGCCAAGTACGTCAACTTCCAGATTCCCGAGCACCCCTCGGCCGAATCGCTGCGAGCGGGCGCGACCGTGGTCGCCGAGCACGTGACCGTCGAGTTCAACACGCTGTTCCAGCAGTTGTCCGACATCCTGGCCCAGATCGAACCGCAGAAGCTCAACGCCACCCTGTCCGCGCTCGGCCAGGCCCTGCACGGCCGCGGCGCGACGCTGGGGCAGCTGATGGCCGACCTGGACGGGTATCTGCGCGAGATGAATCCGACCCTGCCCACCCTGCGTGCGGACCTGCGGGCGAGCGCGGAGGTCACCCACCTCTACGCCGACGTCACCGGTGATCTGCTGCGCACGGTGGACAACGCGGTGGTCACCAGTGAGACCTTGGTCGACGAGCAGGCGAGCCTGGACGACGTGCTGGCCAACCTGATCGGCCTGGCCGACACCACCGGCTCGGTGCTGCGCGAGAACGAGCAGAACCTGGGCACCGCACTGGATCTGCTCCGTCCCACCACCGAGTTGCTCGAGGAGTACTCGCCGAGCACGCAATGTCTGGTCAACGCGGTGGCGCAGCTGCTGCCGATCGGTGAGGCGGCCTTCGGCGGCATGCAGCCCGGCGTGGCCATGAACACCAACTTCATGTTCGGCGCCGAGCCCTACAAGTTCCCCGACGACCTGCCCAAGGTCAACGCCACCGGCGGCCCGCGCTGCGAGGGCCTGGTCGACCGGGTGCCGGGCAGCCACGCGAACTACGTCGTCACCGACACCAATCAGGGCACGCCCTACGTGCCGTCCATGGAAACGAAATTCAATGGTCCCAAAGTGTTCCAACTGCTGATGAACGGCATCCCGGGGGTGAGCGCGCCGTGAAGAACACCGCTACCACCGTCAAGCTGACCATCTTCACCCTGGTGATGGCGCTGATCTTCGCCGGTCTCGCCGTGGTGTTCAGCCAGATGCGCTTCGCCAGGCAGGACGGCTACCACGCCGTGTTCACCAGTTCCTCGGGCATCCTGCCCGGCGACAAGGTGCGCATCGCGGGCGTCCCGGTCGGCTCGATCAGCTCGGTGAAGGTGGAGTCCGACGAGCCGGGCCGGGATTACCTGGCCCACATCGAATTCGACATCGACCGCAAGTACCGGCTGCTCACCAGCACCCGCGCGCAGATCAAGTACGAGAACCTGGTCGGCGACCGGTATCTGGAGTTGGTGGAAGGGCCGGGCAGCGCCGACGAGCTGCGGCCCGGCGGCACCATCCCGATCTCCCAGACCGCGCCCGCACTGGATCTGGACATGCTGCTCGGCGGATTCAAGCCGCTGCTGCGCGGACTGGACCCGGGCCAGGTCAACGACCTGACCAACGCGCTGCTGCAG
This sequence comes from Nocardia higoensis NBRC 100133, assembly GCF_000308595.1. Classification (GTDB taxonomy): domain Bacteria; phylum Actinomycetota; class Actinomycetes; order Mycobacteriales; family Mycobacteriaceae; genus Nocardia; species Nocardia higoensis. Next base: position 19,936 of record NZ_BAGA01000017.1, read on the forward strand.
GTCTTCCAGGGCCAGGGCGGCACGCTGGTCTCGCTGCTGAACAGCGGCGGTTCCTTCGCCCAGACCCTCGGCGAGCGTGACGCGCTGATCGGCAGCGTCATCGACAACCTCAACACCGTGCTGGCCACCATCGACGAGCGCGACGAGCAGTTCGACACCACACTGAACGAATTGCAGCGCCTGGTCAGTGGATTGGCCGCGGACGCCGACCCGATCGCCTCGGCCATTCCGCGGATCTCGGGCGCCACCGGGGATCTCACCGATCTGCTCGCCCAGGCCCGCCCCGACCTGCGTGACACCGTCGCGCAGACCGACCGGCTCGCGGGCAATCTCAACGCGGGCGAGGACACCATGGAGTGGGTCATCCAGCAACTGCCGGAGACCTATCGCAAGCTGATCCGTATCGGTTCCTACGGCTCGTTCCTCTCCCTCTACGTCTGTGCCACGAACTTCCTGATCGACGGCCCCGACGGCAAGCCGCTGAAGGTCAACATGCCCGGCGGTCAGGACACGGGAAGGTGTGCGCCGGAATGACAGGCACCGGAATGACAGAGAACCGATCGCCCGCCGTCACCATCGGCATCGTCGGCATCGTCGTCGCGGTCTGCATCGCCCTGTCGGCACTGCAGTTCGACCGGCTGCCGTTCATCCGGTCCGGCGCGAGCTACACCGCCTTCTTCGCCGACGCGGGCGGGCTGGTGCCCGGCGACCACGTGCAGGTGGCCGGGGTGCGCTCCGGCCGCGTCGACGACGTGCAACTGGCCGGGGACAAGGTGCTGGTGAAGTTCACCGTCGACGAGAACATCGTGCTCGGCGACCGGACCTCCGCCGCGATCAAGACCAACACCGTGCTCGGGCGCAAGTCGCTCGAGGTGGTGCCCGAGGGCGAAGGGGCGTTGCGCCGGGACGACACCATCCCGCTCGAGCGCACCACCTCGCCGTACTCGCTCAACGACGCCCTCGGCGAACTCGCCGCCACCGTCGGGGGTCTGGACATGGCCAGGGTCGACGAGACTCTCGACGCGCTGTCGGTGACCTTCGCCGACACCCCGGCGCCCCTGCGCGGCGCGCTCGACGGCATCACCCAGCTCTCGCGCACCATCAACACCCGCGACGAGGCGCTCTCGCAGCTGCTGGAACGGGCGCAGAGCGTGACCCGCATCCTGTCCGACCGCAGTCAGCAGATCAACGCGCTGCTGCTGGACGGCAACCAGCTGCTCGGCGAGCTCGATGCCAGGCGCACCGCGCTCGGTCAGCTCATCGTCCACGTCAACGGCCTGGCCCAGGAACTGCGCGGGCTGGTCGCCGACAACGAGGCGCAGCTCGCGCCCGCGCTGAACAAGCTGAATCAGGTGCTCGACGTGCTGCAGCGCAACCGGCAGGACATCAGCGAGGCGCTCGACGGGCTCGGCCCGTTCGCGGCCGCCCTCGGCGAGCAGGTCGGCAACGGGCCCTGGTTCAACGCCTACGTCTCCAACGCGACCAGCGTCGGCCTGCAGCCCCTCGTCGACGCGCTGGTCTGGCCCGAGCATCTGCCCGACGATCTGCGCAACTTCTTCTTGAACCCGCCGCCCTCGATCGAGCCGGCCGTGCAGGAGCCGCCGCGATGACCACACCCGACACCACAATCCCCGCCGACCGGGCCCAGGGCTCGCGCACGCTGCCGCGCTGGGTGCTGCTCACCGCGGGCGCGCTCGTGCTCGCCCTGCTGGCCGCGCTGCTCTACGTCGGCATTACGCGGATCGGCACCATGCGGATCACCGCCTACTTCCCGTCCACCTCGGGCCTGTACAAGGGCGACGACGTGCGGGTGCTCGGGGTCTCGGTCGGCGAGGTCGACTCCGTCGAGCCGGGCGACGAGCAGGTGAAGGTGCGCATGACCGTCGACCGCGGCGTCGACATCCCCGCGGACGCCCGCGCCGTCATCGTCTCGCCCTCGCTGGTGACCGCCCGCTTCGTCCAGCTCGCCCCGGCCTACACCGGCGGCGACAAGATGTCCGACGGCGACGAGATCCCGATCGAGCGCACGGCGATCCCGGTCGAGTGGGACGACATCAAGACCGAGCTGTCCAAGCTGGCCACCACCCTCGGCCCGGTCGGCGACGACGAGCAGGGCTCCTTCGGCCGCTTCGTCGACACCGCCGCCGACAACCTCGACGGCAACGGTGAGCGGATGCGCGAGACGCTGCGCGAGCTGTCGGCCACGCTCACCACGCTCTCCGACGGCCGCACCGACCTGTTCGGCACCATCCGCAATCTGCAGCACTTCGTCGAGGTGATCTCGGCGAGCAACGAGCAGATCGTGCAGTTCGGCGGCAGGCTGGCCTCGGTCTCCTCGGTGCTGGCGGGCGTCTCCGACGATCTCGGCGCCGGCCTGGACAATCTGGACCTGGCCGTCGCCGACGTGCAGCGCTTCCTGGATTCCAGCGGCGCCGAACTCACCGAGGGCACCCAGCGCCTGGCCGACGTCACCCAGATCCTGGTCGACAAGCGGCCCGAGGTGGAGCGAGTGCTGCACTCGGGGCCGACCGCGCTGGTGAACTTCTACCAGCTCTACAAGCCGGCCCAGGGCAGCTTCACCGGCGCCATCGCCCTGAACAACACCGCCAGCCCGCTGAGCTTCCTGTGCGGCTCGATCCGCGCGCTCGAGGAGAACGACTCCGACCGCACCGCCGACCTGTGCGCGGCGCAGCTGGCCCCGATCATCGAGTCGCTGGCCTGGAACTACGCGCCGATCATGGTCAATCCGGCCACCGGCGTGCACGCCTTCCCGAACCAGATCACCTTCAGTCCGCCGAGCCTGGCCGACCAGGTGCCCGAAGAGATGAAGAACCCGCGGGCGGCCGCACCGGCTGCCACGCCGGTCTTCGTGCCCGAAGGGCTGGCCGGACTGGCGATACCCGGAGGTGGACGATGAGCCGCGCACGCCGCACGACCGCGGTGCTCGCGCTGGGGGTGAGCCTCGCGCTGGCCACCACCGGCTGTGAATGGACCGGCCTGAACTCGCTGCCCATGCCGGGCGCGGAGGGCACGGGCGAGGGCGCCTACGAGGTGCGGATCCAGATGCCCAATGTCACCACGCTGACCCAGAATTCACCGGTCCGCGTCGACGACGTGGACGTGGGCTCGGTGACCGACATCGTGGTGCAGGACTGGCACGCGCTGGTCACCGTCTCGCTGAACGCCGATGTGCGCCTGCCCGCCAACGCGATCGCCCGGATCGGCCAGACCAGCCTGCTCGGGTCCAATCACGTCGAGCTGGCCGCGCCCGAGGACGTCGCGCCGGAAGGACAGCTCGCGCCGGGGGATGTGATCCCGCTGGAGCGCGCCGGCGCCTATCCGACCACCGAGGAAGTGCTGTCCTCGCTGTCGGTGGTGCTCAACGGCGGCGGCATCGCGCAGCTGGAGACCATCACCTCCGAACTCAACGCCGCGCTGACCGGCCGCGAGGACGCCATCCGCGACCTGCTGCCGCAGCTGAACGAATTGACCACCAACCTGCAGGAACAGACCGGCGACATCATCGCCGCGATGGAAGGCCTCGACCGCTTCGGCGGGCAGCTCGCCGACCAGCGGGTGGTGCTCGAGCGCGCGCTCGACGAGATCCATCCGGCGCTGACCGTGCTGGCCGATCGCCGGGAGAACATCACCCGCGCGATCACCGCGCTGGGCGACCTCAGCGACGTGACCCAGCGGGTGATCGACACCAGCGGGGAGAACCTGAAGGCGAACCTCGACGCGCTGTGGCCGACCCTGCAGCGGCTGGCCGACACCGGCGGCAATCTCGCCGAGTCCCTGAAGATCCTGCTGTCCTTCCCGTTCCCGCTGAAGAACCTGGACAAGGCCATCAAGGGCGACTACCTGAACCTGTTCATGACCGTCGACATGACCGGCAAGCGGCTGGACACCAACTGGCTGTCGGGCACCCCGCTCGGCGGTCGCTTCGGCGGTGTGGAGGGCATCGTCGGCAGTTTCGCCCCGAGCACGGCCAGTGACGCGGGCAATCCGGCCACCGGACCGATCGCCGAACCCTCGCCGACGCCGTCGCCGACCCCCACCATCCCCGGTCTGCCGCCGATCCCCGGTCTGCCCGCCATCCCCGGGCTGACGGTTCCGCTGGAAGGGGGACAGCCATGAAACTGACCCGGTTCGTTCGCATCCAGCTCGTCATCTTCTCGGTGCTCACCGTGGTGGGCCTGACCGTCATGGCGGGCACCTATGTGCAGCTGCCCGCGATGTTCGGCATCGGCCGCTACCGGGTGACCGTGCAGCTGGCCGCGACCGGCGGGCTCTACGAGCACGCCAATGTCACCTATCGCGGCACCAATGTGGGCCGGGTGAAGGAGGTCCGGCTCACCCCCGAAGGCGTGGAAGCCGAACTGTCCATCGACAGCGACTACAAGATCCCCGCCGATGTGGCCGCCTGGGTGCGCAGCGTCTCGGCGATCGGCGAGCAGTACGTCGACCTGGTCCCGCCCGACCCCTCGACCGGCGGCAGGCTCGGCGACGGCGCGGTCATCCCGGTCGACCGCACCCAGCTCCCGCAGGACGTCGGCGCCCTGCTCGACCAGAGCGAACGACTGCTGGCCAGCGTCGAGGACACCCGGCTGCGCCAGGTGATCGACGAGGCGTTCAAGGCCTTCAACGGCGCGGGTCCCGACCTGCAGCGCTTCATCGACTCGGCCGCGCTGCTGGTGCAGGAAGCCCAGGACAGCACCGAGCCGACCAAGAAGCTGATCGAGCAGATCGGCCCGCTGCTGGACACCCAGCTGCGCTCGCAGGACGCCATCCGGTCCTGGACCGCGGATCTGGCCACCCTCACCGACGAGCTGCGCTCCCACGACCCCGCGCTGCGGAACCTGTTGCGCGACAGCCCCGCCGCGATGGCGCGGGTGACCCAGCAGTTCAACGAGCTGCAGCCCACGTTGCCGATCCTGCTGTCCAATCTGGTCAGCGTCGGCCAGGTCACCTCGATCTACCACGCGGGCATCGAGCAGGTGCTCGTGGTGTACCCGCCGCTGGTGGCCTCGCTGATCACCGCGATCCGCGGCCCGCTGGAGTACGGCGTGATGGTCGACTTCATGACCGTGGTGCACGACCCGCCCGCGTGCACCACCGGCTTCCTGCCCGCCGACGAGCGGCGCTCGCCCAGCGAACTCGACAGTGTCCCCACCCCGCCCGGTCTGTACTGCAAGATCCCGCAGGACTCGCCGATCGAGGTTCGCGGCATCCGCAACACCCCATGCATGGAGTACCCCGGCCGTCGGGCCCCCACCCCGGAGCTGTGCCGCACCGGATACGTCCCGCTCGGCGACGAACCGCTGTACCTTCCGGTGGACCCGGCGGCGCCCGCCGCCGGCCCGGGGCAGGACCCGGCGAGCACGGCGCCCGCCTCTTTCCAGGCGCCGGCGTCGGCCAGGTCCTACGATCCGTCCACAGGTGTCTACATCGGCACCGACGGCCGCACCTACCGGCAAGGAGATGTCGCTCCCGGCGGTTCCGGGACGGTACCTTCGAGCTGGCAGGCGATGCTCGAGGAGCAGCAACGATGAGTGATATCAACGACGATTCACGACGTACCCGCCGTCGGGCGGTCCGGACAGCCGGGCCGCCGGTGGAGGACACCGAGGCCGCCACCGTGACGGTGAGCGCTGCCGACCCGGGCGGTTCGGAGGAGGCCGCGACGGAATCCGCTCCCGTGTCCGGGACCGAGGCGAAGAAGTCCGCCGCCGAGGCGCAGGCATCGGCTGTCGACGGCGGGGCGGACGCGCAGCCGCGGACCGCGGCGGACGAGACGGCCTCCGCGCGGAAGACACCGGCAGAACCGGCAGTCGGCGCGGATGAATCGGACGAGCCGCCGACGGTGCTGTTGTCCAAGTCCGCGGACGCGGACGCGACTCGCGCAGCCGGGGAGACGGCGGGCGAGCAAGCCTCGGACGAGAAGCCCGACGCCGCCGGCTACAGCCTGCGCGGGATCGTCCTGGCCGCGGCCGCCGCGGTGCTGATCGCCGCGTTGCTGGCAGGCGCGGTCGTCTCGGTGTTCACCGTCCGGTCCATCGACCGGCAGGCCGAGCGGCGCACCGAATACGTGCAGACCGCCGAACAGACGATCCTGAACCTCACGACCATCAATGCCGACACGGCCAAGGAGGACATCGACCGCATCCTGTCGCTGGCCTCCGGCAAATTCAAGACCGAGTTCGACGGGCGCGTCGACCCGTTCCTGAGCATCGTGCAGCAGGCCGAGGTCCGCGCCACCGGCGAGATCGTCGAGGCCGCGCTGGAGAGCGAGGAGGGCGACTCCGGGAAGGTGCTCGTCGCCGCCAAGCAGACCCTCACCAACGCGGGCCAGGAAGGACCGCAGACGCGGAACTACCGGTTCCGGGTGACGGTGTCCGAATCCGACTCCGGCCTGACGGCCTCGAATGTGGAGTTCGTGCCATGAAATTCACCCGAGGCGTGATCGCGGCCTTCCTCGCGGGCGTGCTCGCCTTGTCCGCTCTGCTGGTCATCGGATTCGGCGGCTACCGCTACTGGAACGCCGAGCAGGAAAAGCAGGCCCGTGAGCAGGCGCTGGAGGCGGCGAACACGGCCGTGCCCGCCATGTTCAGCTACGAGTACACCACCGTCGACACCGAACTGCCGAAGGCGGCGGAGCTGCTCTCGCCCGCCTTCCGCGAGGACTACCTGAAGCTGATCGGCCAAGCCATCGTGCCCGGCGCCAAGGAGAAGCAGCTCACCGTGCTGGCCACCGCGCAGGCCGGCGGCGTGGTCGAGGCCGATCGTGACCGCGCCGTGGTGATGCTGTTCCTCAATCAGGTGACCACCAGCAAGGACAGCCCGCAGGGCACCACCACCGGCAGCAGGGTGCGCGTCGCCCTGGACCGGGACGGCGACCGCTGGCTGGTCGACGCCGTCACGCCGATCTGAGCCCGCACCCGCCTGCGCGGGCAGCGCCGATCGACGCGGCGGATCGCCGGAGCGGATCCGGCGACCGGATCAGTTCTCGCGCGGGAGCTGGACGGTGAAGCAGGTGCCCTCGCCGGGCGCGCTGTGCACCGTGACCCGGCCGCCGTGCGCCGTCACCAGCGCCTGCACGATCGACAGGCCCAACCCCGAGCCGCCGCTGGCCCTGGTGCGGGAGACATCGGTGCGATAGAACCGTTCGAACACCCGCTCCGCCTCCTCGGGGGCCAGACCCGGGCCGGTGTCGGCGACTTCCACGACGACCTCGTGCGGGCCCGGCGTCAGCCGCACCATCACATCGGCGTCGGCCGGGGTGTGGGTGAGGGCGTTGGTGAGCAGGTTGGCCAAGACCTGCCGCAGCCGGTCGGCATCCCCGCTGACCTCCAGCGTGCCCGTGCCCGGCCGGACCTCCAGCTCGATCCGCCTGCGCGGGCCCTCCGGGTCGGCGGCCGCGGCCACCGCGCGGGCATTGTGCACCGCCTCCCCGGCCACGGTCAGCAGATCCACCGTGCCCAGGGTGAGCGGGCGTTGCGCGTCCAGGCGTGCCAGCATCAGCAGGTCCTCCACCAACAGCCCCATCCGGCGGGCCTCGCGTTCGATCCGGTCGAGGACCATGGCCGGATCGCCGGTCGCGCCCTGCCGGTACAACTCGGCGAACCCGCGGATCGTGGTCAGCGGGGTGCGCAGTTCGTGGCTGGCGTCGGCGACGAACCGGCGCATCCGCGCCTCCGACTCGCGCGCGGCCGCTTCCGAGGCCTCGGTCGCGGCGAACGCCGACTGGATCTGCGCGAGCATCCCGTTCAGCGACTGCGACAATCGATCCACCTCGGTATTGGTGCCGCGCACCGGAACCCGCCGGAACAGGTCACCGCGCGCGATGGCCGCCGCGATGTTCTCCACCCGTCGCAACGGCCGCAGGCTGCGCCGGATCACGAAATAGGCGGCCAGCGCCAGGATCGCCAGCACGGCCAGGCCGACCACCAGTTGCAGCCCCACCAGCCGCGCCACGGTGTCCTTGTTCTGCGTCAGCGGCACCGCGATCGTGGTCGTCTCGTCGGCGGTGACGATCTTCAACGCACGCCAGTGCACAGCGCCGCCGCCTCGCGAGGGCACCGTCACCGGGCTGTTCACCGGAACGCCGGACAGGTCGGGCGTGGCGTCCACGTCGAACGGGCGCAGCACGAAAGAGCTGTTCTCGGAACCGGACTCGACCACGATGTAGAACGAGCTCGGTGGCGTGCGGGGATCGGGCGCCGGCGGTGGCGTGGACGGGCGCGGCCTCGGCCGGGGCGACACGGCATCGCGCAACTGCTGATCGGTGCGACTGAGCAGCGACTTCTCCAGCGCGGAGGTGACCACCGCGCCCGACACCAGCAGGCCGAGCCCGGCCGAGACCACCAGCGCCAGCACCAGGGTGACCCGCAGCGGGATCGCGCTCAGCCGGTTGCCCACCCGATCGCGTGCCCGTCGCAGCGGGCCGGGCGGCGCCGCAGCAGCGGGGCGCGTCGATCCCGCTCGCGCGGCGATCACCGGCCCGGCGCCCGCAGCACGTACCCCACGCCGCGCAGGGTGTGGATGAGGCGCTGCTCGCCGGTGTCGACCTTCTTGCGCAGATACGACACGTAGGTCTCCACCACGCCGACCTCGCCGCCGAAGTCGTAGCGCCACACGTGGTCCAGGATCCGCGGCTTGCTCAGCACCGTGCCCGCGTTGACCATGAAATACCGCAGCAGCGTGAACTCGGTGGGGGACAGCGCCACCGGCTCGCCCGCCTTCCACACCTCGTGGGTGTCGTCGTCGAGTTCGATGTCGGCGAAGGTGATGCGCGAACTCGCCGGGGCAGCCGCGCCGTGCCCGGCGCGGCGCAGCACCACCCGCAGGCGGGCCACCACCTCTTCGAGGCTGAACGGTTTGGTGATGTAGTCGTCGGCGCCGAGCGTCAGGCCCGCGACCTTGTCCTGCACGTCGTCGCGCGCGGTCAGGAACAGCACCGGCGCGTCGATGCCGTCGGCGCGCAGCCGGGGCAGCAGGCCGAAGCCGTCCATGCCGGGCATCATCACGTCCACGATCAGCGCGTCGGGACGGAACGCGCGGGCCCGGTCGAGCGCCTGCGCGCCGTCGACCGCTGTCTCGACTTCGAAGCCCTGGAAGCGCAGGCTCACCGAGAGCAGTTCGACGATCATCGGCTCGTCGTCGACCACCAGGACGCGGGCCTCGGGACGCGGTACCGCGGGCGCATCGCTCATAGGCTCATGATGCGCCCGCGGACTGGGGCGTCGCTGGGGGGTTCCTGTGAAGTCGCTGGGAGCGCCCCGGCGGGTTCGTCCGGGTGGGTCAGGGCAGCCCGGTCAGCGCTGCGGCTCGTCGTCGCCGAACTCGTCGGACTGGTCGATCAGCGCGCTGCCCGCCACCTGGTCGCGAGCCAGCGCCTCCAGGAACGCCCTGGCCCAGCGGTCGACATCGTGGGCGAGCACCTGCCTGCGCAGCGCGCGCATCTTGCGCCGCTTGGTCTCCCTGTCGTCCTCGAGCGCGGCGACGATGGCGTCCTTCACGCTGTCCAGATCGTGCGGATTGCACAGGTAGGCCTGGCGCAGCTCGGCCGCCGCGCCCGTGAACTCGCTGAGCACCAGCGCGCCGTTGAGGCCGCTGTGGCAGGCGACGTACTCCTTGGCGACCAGGTTCATGCCGTCGCGCAAGGGCGTCACCAGCATGACGTCGGCGGCCACGAAGAAGGCGATGAGCTCGTCGCGGGGGATCGGCCGGTGCAGATAGTGCACCACCGGGTAGCCGACGCGGGCGAACTCGCCGTTGATCCGGCCCACCTGCCGCTCGATGTCGCCGCGCATCTGCTTGTAGCTCTCGACGCGCTCACGGCTGGGTGTGGCCAGCTGAAGCATCACCGTCTCGGCCGGATCGAACCGGTTCTCGCGCAGCAGCTCCTCGAGCGCGTTCAACCGGATGTCGATGCCCTTGGTGTAGTCGAGGCGGTCGACGCCGAGCAGGATGTTCTTCGGATTGCCCAGTTCGGCCCTGATCTTGGCGGCACGCTCCTTGATCGAGCGCCTGCGCGAGTGCTCGTCCAGCTCGGCCGAGGCGATCGAGATCGGGAAGGCGCCGACCCGCACGGTGCGGAAACCCACCTGGACGACGCCCAGCTTGGAGCGGACGCCGACCGAGCCGCGCGAGGTCGGTTGCCCGGCCAGCCTGCGCGCCAGGTACAGGAAGTTCTGCGCGCCGCCGGGCAGGTGGAAGCCGATCAGGTCCGCGCCGAGCAGGCCCTCGATGATCTCGGTCCGCCACGGCATCTGCATGAACAGCTCGACCGGCGGGAACGGGATGTGCAGGAAGAACCCGATGGTCAGATCGGGGCGGAGCATGCGCAACATCTTGGGCACCAGCTGCAGCTGGTAGTCCTGCACCCAGACCGTCGCGCCCTGGGCGGCCACCTTCGCCGTCGCCTCCGCGAAACGGCGGTTGACCTGCACATACGCCGCCCACCACGCGCGGTCGTAGGTGGGCCGGACGATGACGTCGTGATACAGCGGCCACAGCGTGCCGTTGGAGAAACCTTCGTAGTAGTCGGCCACTTCCCCCGCCGACAGCGGCACCGGATGCAGTTCCAGGCCGTCTTCGATGATCGGATCGACATCCACGTCGGGCACGCCCGCCCAGCCGACCCACGCGCCCTTGTTGTTTCGCAACACCGGCTCGAGCGCGGTCACCAGACCGCCGGGGCTGCGCTTCCATCGTGTGGTGCCGTCGGGCAGGCGTTCCAGGTCGACCGGCAGCCGATTGGCCACGACGACGAAACCGGATCCCCCGTCCCGCGGGCGGTCACTGTCCGGACCGGAATCCGTGCCACCGGGTCCGTGGTCGCCGGACCGCGCCGCACCGGATTCCGGATCGGGTTGGGAGTGCTGGGAGTTCTCGGACGGCTGATCGGTCATCTGGTCCACTCACGCATCCTTGTTCTGTTCTCACGAAGCGGCGCCGCAGCCCCTCGCTCACGCCGCGATCACCTGGTCCGAACAGGCTGTGCCCGGTCCAGGGTGATTTATTCGGCGCGGCTGTTCGGCCCGATGCCGAGCATCGACAGCAGCATCCGGCACTCGTCGGCGTCGGCGGCGTAGGCCGCGACGACCCGCTGCGCCTGCCGCGCCGTCTCGTCGGCCAGTGGTTCCAGCTCGTCGTCCGCGATATCGTTCGCGCTGCTCTTCGCGGCCATTTGTCGTGTCCTCCCGATTCGTTACGCTCGAGCGTTTCGAAGTGTCCATGGTAGGCGACACGGGTACGGCCTATACCGTGGGTGCGCAGCACAATCTGACGAAAGGGTGGACCATGCCGCTGGCCACGGTGAACGGAATCTCGTTGAACTACCAGGTCAAAGGGGACCGGGCGATGGGCACCGAGGCGAAGGGTTCGGCACCTCTGGTCGTGCTCGTCATGGGCACCGGCAGCCCCGGCCGGGTGTGGGAGCTACACCAGGTGCCCGCGCTGCTCGCCGCGGGCTTCCGCGTCTGCACCTTCGACAATCGCGGTATCGCCCCCAGCGACGAATCGGTCGCCGGGATCACCATCGAGGATCTCGTCGCCGACACCGCCGGCCTGATCGAGCTGCTCGGCGAGGGTCCCGCCCTGGTCGCGGGCACCTCGATGGGCGCGCGGGTGGCCCAGGAACTCGCGCTGGCCCGCCCCGATCTGGTGCGCAAGGCCGTCTTCATGGCCGGGCACGCGCGCCTCGACCAGTTCCAGAAGACGCTCTCGCTCGGTGAACACGATCTCGACGCCTCGGGGATCACGCTGCCGCCGAAGTACGAGGCCGCGCTCACGGCCGTCATGAATCTCTCGCCGGCCACCCTCGCCGAGGCCAACGCCGCCCGCGACTGGCTCGACCTGTTCGAGTTCACCGGTGGACCGGTCACCCCCGGCATCCGGGCCCAGCGGCGAATGGATCACGATTTCGACCGCCTGCAGGCGTACAAGGAGATCCGGGTGCCCTGCCTGGCGGTAGGGTTCGCCGACGACCGGATGATCCCGGCCTACCTCACCAGGGAAGTCGCCGAGGTCATCCCCGGGGCCCGCTACCAGGAGGTTCCCGATGCCGGTCACTTCGGTTACCTGGAACGCCCGGAGACGGTGAACAAGATCCTGCTCGACTTCTTCTCCGAATAAGTAGGGCCGGCACGAGTACAACCGGCCGCGTCCGATGATTGCGGCCGGGTCGGCACCCGAGGTAATGACCTTCCCGTAACGTGTCCCTTGCTAGGGTCGACACAACGCTCGGGTAGTCATCCGGTGCGGGGCTCGTCGTGGCGCGAGCCACCGTGACGGAGGGGTCCAAGAGCCTAATCCCGTACAAGCGCCAGTATCCAGTGAGGTGAAATTGAGCACCAACCCCTTCGACGACGAGGACGGCCGCTTCTTCGTCCTGGTCAACGACGAGGAACAGCACTCCCTGTGGCCCGCCTTCGCGGAGGTCCCGGCCGGGTGGCGAGTCGTGTTCGGCGAGGACAGCCGCGCCGCCTGCGTGGAGTACGTCGAGAAGAACTGGACCGACATGCGTCCCAAGAGCCTGCGCGACGCGATGGCCGCCGACGACGCGGCCAGGCAGGGCAGCCAGTCCTGATCCAGCGGTAGTCGATACTGCGCCGGGAGTTTCTCGCTCGACCGTCGCCGCGCGGCACCGGATATCCGGTGCCGCGCGGCGACGGAGCGCGGCTATGATGACCATCGTTGTCGGGGCCGACCGTCGTTGCCGACTCCGATTTCCGCCTCCTTAGCTCAGTGGTAGAGCACTCGCCTTGTAAGCGAAAGGTCGTCAGTTCAATCCTGACAGGGGGCTCCACTTCTCCACGGTCGCCGCACCGTCGGGAGCGAGGCAATGGGGTGCGCGCGACGGCCGCACCGCTTGTGCGTGCCCACCGCCGAACCGGAGGCCGATCTGCCTGCCGTCGGACAGCGCGTGCATCGCTGCACGCGCTGTCCTCCGGCACGGCGCACCGACCGACGGCGGCGGGCTCCCGGCCGATCAGTCGGGAACGTTGGCTCCGTGGCCGAGCTCGCGCAGGGCCTGCTTGATCTTGGCCTGGGCCTCGTCGAGGGACTCGGGGGAGGGATTCGGGTCGGCGCCGGAGATGTCGAAGTCGCCCATCTCGAAGGCGGGGAAGACATGGACGTGCAGGTGCGGCACCTCGAGGCCGGCGATGAGCAGGCCGGCGCGCGGGGCGTCGAAGGCGGTGCGCACGGCCCGGCCGACGGCCTGGGCGACGGCGGTGAGGCGGGCGAATACGGCCGGGTCGATGTCCTGCCACTGGTCGATCTCGGCGCGTGGCACGACGAGGGTGTGGCCCTGGGTGACGGGGGCGATGGTCAGGAAGGCGACGAATTCGTCGTCCTCCCAGACGAATCGACCGGGGAGCTGACCTGCGATGATCGCGCTGAAGACAGAAGCCATCCCCGCAGAGTAGTCAGCGGGCGACGAAATGCGACAGGATCCCCTGCACCTCGTAGATGTCGACCTGGCGATTGAAGCGCTTCTGGATCGGGGTGTCGCTGCCGGAGAGCCAGATGAGCAGTTCGGCGTCGAGGTCGAAGGTGCCCGCGGTCTCCACGGCGAAGTGGGTGATCGACCGGTAGGGGATGCTGTGATAGTTGACCTTGCGGCCGCTGAGGCCCTGCTTGTCGACGATGATCAGGCGCCGGTCGGTGAACAGCATGGCGTCGCGCACCAGGATGTAGGCGGTGTAGACCTGCTCGCCGTTGCCGAGCAGCCTGGCGTACTCCTGCTGGGCCCCGGCCGGGTCGATCCGGCCCGCGTTGCCCATCAAACCGTCCATCAGACCCATGGTGTTCCCCTGTCCCCGTCGGCGGCTCCGACGAGTGCGCGGAGCCTCTACCTCCACTATGCCCGCTCCGGGGCGCCGTACACCGCACTCCGGCAGGCGTTTTCGCGCGCCGCTCGCGAACGGCCGGTGAACAGCCGCCGACGGGTGGTCCGGTGCGCACAGAAGCGCCTCGGCCTTCCCCTAAGCTGTGGCGGTGCGCGTACTCGTCATCGGAGCCGGAGCCCGTGAACATGCCCTCGTCCTGGCGCTGCGCCGGGACCCCGCCGTCACCGCGCTGATCGCGGCGCCGGGGAACGCCGGGATCGCCCAGCACGCCGAAGTGCGTCCGGTCGACGCGTCATCGGCCGAGGCGGTCGTGGCGTTGGCCGAGGATGTGCGGGCCGACCTGGTCGTGATCGGACCGGAGGTGCCGCTGGTCCTCGGTGTCGCCGACGCGGTGCGCGCGGCGGGCATCGCCTGCTTCGGGCCGTCGGCCGCGGCGGCGCGGATCGAGGGCTCCAAGGCGTTCGCCAAGGATGTGATGGCCGCGGCGGGCGTGCGCACCGCGCACAGTGAAGTGGTCGACACCCCCGCCGAGTTGGATGCCGCGCTGGACCGTTTCGGCCCCACCTGGGTGGTCAAGGACGACGGCCTGGCGGCGGGCAAGGGCGTCGTGGTGACCCCCGATCGCTCCGCGGCCCGCGATCACGCCGCCGAACTGCTGGAGCAGGGCCATCCGGTGCTGCTGGAATCCTTCCTCGACGGGCCGGAGGTCTCGCTGTTCTGCCTGGTCGACGGGGAGACCGTGGTGCCGCTGCTGCCCGCGCAGGACCACAAGCGCGTCGGCGACGGCGACACCGGCCCCAACACCGGCGGCATGGGCGCCTACACGCCGCTGCCGTGGCTGCCCGCGGAGACCGTCACCGAGATCGTCGAAGACGTGGTGAAGCCGGTGGCCGCCGAGATGGTGCGCCGCGGCTGCCCGTTCTCCGGCTTGCTCTACGCCGGCCTGGCGATCGGCGCGGCCGGGCCCGCGGTCGTCGAATTCAATTGCCGCTTCGGCGATCCGGAGACCCAGGCGGTGCTGGCGCTGCTGGAGAGCCCGCTGGGCGAGCTGCTGAACGCCACCGCCACCGGCACGCTCGGCGAGGTGCAGGCGCCGCGCTGGAAGGACGGCTCGGCGATCACCGTCGTGCTGGCCGCGGAGAACTACCCGGGCCGCCCGCGCCTGGGCGATGTGATCACCGGAGCCGGCGACGGTGCGGCCGACGAGACGTCCGCCGTACTGCACGCCGGTACCAGTACCAGGGAAGACGGCGCGCTCGTCTCGGCGGGCGGCCGCGTGCTCAGTGTCGTCGGCGTCGGCACGGATCTGGCGCAGGCCCGTGAGCGCGCCTACGCGCGGATCGCCTCGATCAAGCTGCCCGGCAGCCATTTCCGCACCGACATCGGCTTGGCCGCCGTCGAATCGCGCATCAGCATCTGATCGGGCGGCAACGCTGCCGCGCGGGCGAGCCGGAACGGGGATCACCCGGCCCGGCTCGCCGGCGTGACCGGGTGAGCCGCCCGGTTCAGTAGCGCAGTCCGCGCGCCGCCAACCAGGCGCTCGGATCCACGTGACTCCCGTTGACGAGCACCTCGAAGTGCAGGTGCGGGCCGGTGGAGTCGCCGCGGTTGCCCATGCGGGCGATCTGCATGCCCGCCGGGACGCGTTCGCCGACGGAGACGAAGAAGTCGTACATGTGCCCGTAGACGGTGATCGAGCCGTCGTCGTGCCGGATGCGCACCCACAGGCCGAAGCCCTGGGCGGGTCCGGCGTCGATGACGGTGCCGTCGGCGACCGCGTAGATCGGCGTGCCGATCGGTCCCGCGATGTCGATGCCGTTGTGGATGGTGCCCCAGCGGGAGCCGAACCCCGAGGTGAACACCCCCCGCGCGGGCAATACGAACCCGCCGATGCCCGGCAGCACCGAGCCCGGAGTGATCACCACTCCGGGCTCGTTGATCCACGGCTGCCATTCCCCGGCGGCCGCGGCGGCGGCCTCGGCTTTGGCACGTTCCAGGGTGGCGCGGGCGGCCGCGGCGACCACGGCCTGTTCGCGCAGGCGTTCGCCGTTGGCGATGGCGTTGAGGTAGCGGCGCACCGATGGCGGCGTGGACTGGTACTGCTGGGGGTGGGCGAAGAACACCCGGCGAGCCTCGTTCGGCCCGAGCGGGCCGTCCTCGAAGCCCCGGCCGAGCGTGGTGTCGGCCCCGGCGAGCAC
>NZ_BAGA01000016.1 GCF_000308595.1 Nocardia higoensis NBRC 100133
GGCGATGGCGCTGGTCGCCGCGGGTGCGGGCGCGGTCAGTTTCCAGAGCGCCTCCGCCGCCCAAGCCCGAGTCGACGCCGCGCGCGCCGAATTCTTCGGCCCGAGGTTGTGAGGACGAGCATGAGCCAGAGCAGAACCCAGAGCAGTTCACGGTCCTACCGCCGGGTCGCGGCCGCGGTCGACGCGGTCTGCGCGGTCGCCGCCGACTTCGATGCCACCACCCTCGACGAGGTGGTCGCCGCCATCTCCGCCGAGCGGATGCGCGAAATCGAGATCGCCGACGCCGACCTCGGCCCGGGCGTCTGCGGCCAGCGACGCTTCTATCCGGACCGCGATGTGATCGTGCTGGCGACCTCGTTGCCCAGCCGGGAGCACACCCTGGCCCACGAACTCGGGCACATCGTGTTCGACCACGAAGGCGCGCCCGCCGCCGAGGTCACCCTCGCGGCGAGCGACGACTTGATCGCCTACATGCTCAGCCAGCGGGCGCACCAGCAGATCGTCGACGACGGCGCGGACGAGATGGCCGAGTGGGAGGCCGAGACTTTCGCCGCGATGCTGATGACCCGGCTGCGCGTGTTCAACAGCCGGGGCGCAGGCGTCTCGGCCCTACGATTCGATGAGGCTCTCGGATGATCGTCTGGCTCACGGCGTTGCTGGTCTGGATCGCCGTCGGGGCCCGTATCGGCCGCGTGCTGGTGCGCCCCGCGACAACCCCGCGCGTGGCGATCGTGATCGCGGTGGCGGCGGTCGGTGCCGCCGCCACCGTCGCGGTCCCGGAAATCGCACTCGCACTGGACAATCTGCGTCCCGGTGGGCTGCCGCCCGGGTTGCTCTCCGACGGCGTGCACCTGGCGGCCTGGATCGCCTTCGCCACCGCCACCTCGGTGGTGGCCGCGGCGGCCTGGCCGGTGGTGTCACGGCGCAATCTGCGCCAGATCGCCCTGGTGATCTATGGGATCGGCGCGCTGGCGATACTCGCCGCGCTGCTGGGGTCGTTCACCGCGGGCTGGGTGGCGCTGGTGCCCGCGTGCGGGTTCATCGTGCTCACCGGCGTGCGCAATCTGGACTGGACCGCGCTGGGGCGCGGCATCGCGATCTACTCCGCGGGCTCGGCCGTGGTCGGCGTGCTCGCCGCGCTGCGGGCATGGCGCTCGTGGACCGGCGCGGGCCCGGCCGATTACGGCCAGCCGCAATGGGCTTGGCCGATCTGGTCGGCGGCTGCGGCGCTGATATCCCTCGGCGCGGTGTGGATCGTGGTGGAACTGTGGATGCGCGCCAAGCAGACCTTGCGCGAGACCAAGGCGCTGCACCGGACGATGCTCGAGCGTTTCCCCGAGGTGGTCGCCCACGAACAGCCGAGTACGTCCACTCAGCTGCGTGCCTCCGACCAGATCGCACAGATCATGGACGCGCTGTATCTGCAGTCGGGCAGTGGCGTCGAGCTGGTCGCCGCGGGTCCGCCGCCGGCCGACATACCCGCGCGGGCCGAGCGGGTGGCACGCTGGGCACGTAACCCCCTGGGCGAGACGGTCGTCGACGCACGCTGGATCGCGCCGCCGGAGGGCATCAGCCCGCGTGGCTGGGTGCGGGCGATCGCCCGGGCCTTCGACGCCTCCGACGAGGCTCTGCTGGTGAGAGGCGCCGCGGCACAGCGTTCCTGACCTCACTGCGGTGGGCGTCCCGTTGTGAGGTCGAGGGCAATAGCTGGGCACTGTGATCCCTCTCGGGTGAACACCTCGAGTTCGGTGTCTTGTCACAGAGATTCGTGATCGCTGCGCGATCACCGGAAGTGTTGTCTCGAACGTTTCGGCGAGGTAGGTATCCGTTCGCGGAAATGCACGCACGTCTGTACTTGCAATAGTGAGTTTCCGCGCGGGACGCCGAAACGCGAATTAGTCCCGTCCTGCCCGCCACCCGGCGTCACCCGCACGGGGCCGACGTCGCGATGTGAGCACACCGAGGCGAGCGGTGGGCAGAACGCGGGCAGTGCGGCCCGAAGGCCGCACTGCCCGCGTCGCCGGTGCGTCTATTCCGTTCCGTCCGGAGGAATTTCGGGCAAGCCTTCGCTCGCTCGCAACTTCTCCGCCATGGAGGTCAGCAGGTTCTGCGATTCTTCGGAGAGGTCGAACGCCCTACTCGACAAGCGACGCAGTCCGTAGCCCTGCAGCTGGGACAGCAGCTCCAGATCGTGATCGATCTTGGCCGCGTAGATGTCGTTGAAGAAGTAGTCCGGCTTGACCTTGAAGAACTTGGCCAGTGCCGCCACCGTTTCATCCGACGGATTCGTCCGCTGTCCCGACCGCAGCTGCGACAGATACGGTTTCGAGATCGGATGACCGGAGGCGGTCAGCGCAGCCGCCACCTCCGCGTTGGTGTGAGGCTTGCGCCCCGGGGGATGCACGGTTTCGAACAGCTTGTTCAGCCGCGCCGCGAAATCAGCCATTGTGAGCCGCCCAATTCCCTTCACTGTACTAACAGTCGTTATCTCGGATACCTATCATTGATATTAGCGGCTCAGTAACTGAAAACCTACGCCTGATTCGGGTTTTCCTGGGGGAATCCTGGCTCGGATGTGGCTGACGCGCGGTCCCCGGTGCGTTTGCGGGTCACCCCAACGTCTCTGATGGAGGGCCGGTACGCCCCGGTTCCAGCCCGTCGAAAGCATCTTCAAAATTCATCCTATGATAACTATCGGATAGCTGACATCTCATGCATTTTGCTCCGGGGTGGATGGTGTGGCGTACGACACGTTTCGGGACGGTTCGGATGAACGTTCAACGTGCGGCCGGAATTCGGACTATTCGCCTAGAGCCGCTCGAGGATGGTGCCGGTCGCCATCGCTCCGCCCGCGCACATCAAGATCATCGCCGTGCTGCCGCCGGTGCGCTCGAGCTCGTGCAAAGCCGTTGTGATGAGCCGTGATCCGGTGGAGCCGACCGGGTGGCCGAGGGCGATCGCGCCGCCGTTGACGTTGACCCGGTCCATATCCGGCTTGTGCACCTGGGCCCAGGAGAGCACGACCGAGGCGAAGGCCTCGTTGATCTCGAACAGATCGATGTCGCCGATGCTCATACCCGACCGCTCCAGTAGCCGGGAGCAGGCCTGCACCGGGCCGTCGAGATGGAACTCGGGTTCGCCGCCGACCAGTGCCTGGGTGACGATCCGCGCACGCGGGCGCAAACCCTCGCGCTGGGCCGTCTTTTCGTCCATCAGCAGCACCGCGGCCGCGCCGTCGGAGATCTGCGAGGAACTGCCCGCGGTGTGCACGCCGCCCTCGAGTACGGGCTTCAGCTTCGCCAGTCCCTCCTTGGTGGTCTCGCGCAGACCCTGATCGCGGGTCACCTCGTGCTGCTCGCCGGTGAGATTACCTTCCTTGTCCACCACCGGCGCGATCACCGGGAGGACCTCGCGATCGAAGCGGCCCTCGGCCCAGGCCTGGGCGGCCAGTCGCTGCGAGCGCACGCCGAGCTCGTCCACGTCGTCGCGAGTGATGCCGCGCCGCTTGGCGATTCGCTCGGCGGCCTCGAACTGGTTCGGCAGATCGATGTGCCACGACGCGGGGCGGCGCGGGCCCGCGTTCTCGCCGACATTGGCGCCGAGGGGAACTCGGCTCATGGCCTCCACGCCGCAGGCCATGCCGATCTCGATGGCGTCGGTGGCGATGAGCCCGGCGATCAGGTGAGCGGCGTGCTGGGCCGAACCGCACTGCGCGTCGACCGTGCTCGCGCCGACCTGCCAGGGCAGTCCGGCGTGCAGCCAGGCGACCCGGGTGACGTTGTTGGACTGCTCGCCGGCCTGGGTGACGCAGCCGCCGATGACCTGTTCGACCAGTGCGGGGTCGAGGCCGGCCCGGTCGAGCAGGCCGCGCTGGGCCAGGCCGAGGAGTTCGGCCGCGTGCAGGCCGGCCAGAGCGCCGCGACGCTTGCCGATCGGGGTGCGTGCGGCCTCGACGATGACGGGAGTGCCCATCGGGAACCTTCCTCTAGGGAAACTGGAACGTGTGACAGCCGGTTGTGCTGGTTTTCTTTACTAGTGCAGCCTGCTGTGCTGGAATTGATTGTAGAACGTGTTTCAGTTTGTCGACGTAGGCAATCTGCGATCGAGGCATACTGCGGTGAAGGAGACATCTGGTGGTTGAGACTCGGAACGCCCGCCCGAATCTGCCGGAAGGGTTCGACGTCACGGACCCCGACATCTACGCCGAGCGACTTCCGGTCGAAGAATTCGCCGAGCTGCGCCGGTCGGCCCCGATCTGGTGGAACCCGCAGCCGCCGGAGGTCGGCGGCTTCCACGACGACGGCTTCTGGGTCGTGTCCCGCCACGCCGACATCAAAGAGGTGTCCCGGCGCAGCGATGTGTTCTCCAACTTCGAGAACACCGCCATTCCGCGCTTCAACGACGACATCGCGCGCGAGCAGATCGAGCTGCAGCGGATCGTCCTGCTGAACATGGACGCCCCCGAGCACACCAAGCTGCGCAAGATCATCTCCCGCGGCTTCACCCCGCGCGCCATCAACGGCCTGCGCGAGGAGCTCTCCGCCAAGGCCGAGCAGATCGTCAAGGCCGCCGCCGAGGCCGGCTCGGGCGACTTCGTCACCCAGGTGGCCTGTGAGCTGCCGCTGCAGGCGATCGCCGAGCTGATCGGCATCCCGCAGGAGGACCGGATGAAGGTCTTCACCTGGTCCAACCAGATGACCGGCTACGACGATCCGGACAACGACGCCGACCCGGTGGTCGCCTCCGCCGAGGTGCTGGGTTACGCCTACCAGATGGCCGCCGCGCGCAAGGCCTGCCCGGCCGACGACATCGTCACCACCCTCATCGAGGCCGACGTCGACGGCGACAAGCTCACCGAGGAGGAGTTCGGCTTCTTCGTGATCATGCTGGCGGTGGCGGGCAACGAGACCACCCGCAACGCCATCTCGCACGGCATGATCGCCTTCCTGGAGAACCCCGACCAGTGGGAGCTCTACAAGAAGGAGCGCCCGGCCACCGCCGCCGACGAGATCATCCGCTGGGCCACCCCGGTCACCTCCTTCCAGCGCACCGCCCTCGAGGACGTCGAGCTCGGCGGCGTGCAGATCAAGAAGGGCCAGCGCCTGGTGCTGGCCTACCGCTCGGCCAACTTCGACGAGGACGTCTTCGAGAACCCGGAGAAGTTCGACATCATGCGGGCGGACAACCCGCATCTGTCCTTCGGCGGTACCGGCGCGCACTTCTGCATCGGCGCGAACCTGGCCCGCCTGGAGATCGACCTGATCTTCAACGCCATCGCCGATCACCTGCCCGACATCACCAAGCTCGGCGACCCGCAGCGGCTGCGCTCGGGCTGGCTCAACGGCATCAAGGAGTTCCAGGTCGACTACGGCACCAAGGGGTGCCCGGTCGAGCACTGACCTCGGCAGGCCCGGCCGGGTCCGCCATCGACGGCGCATCGCGAGTCGCCTCGCGGTGCGCCGTTCGTGTCCCGCCGTGAGCGCCCGCCGTGAGCGCCCGCCGTGA
>NZ_BAGA01000015.1 GCF_000308595.1 Nocardia higoensis NBRC 100133
CCCGCGCCTGGCCGTGAGCCCGGCCCGATCCGGCTCGACGCCACCGGCGCCGACATCATCGGTGAAGCCATCGCGCTGCGTGAGCGCGGGCCTCTGGTCCGGGTGATGCTGCCCGGCGATATCCCCGCGTGGGCGGTCACCGATGCCGAGATGATCAAGCAACTGTTCACCGACTGGCGGGTGTCCAAGGACGCCCATCGACACTGGCCCGCCTTCATCGCCGGGCAAGTGCCCGCGGATTGGCCGCAGATCGCGTGGGTGTCGGTGCGCAATATGTTCACCGCCTACGGCAAAGAGCACCACCGTCTGCGCCGACTCGTCGGCCCCGCCTTCAGCGCTCGCCGCGTCGCCGCGTTGCGGCCGGAGATCAGGATGATCATCCGCAGGCTGCTCGGCGATCTCGCCGCCCGGCCCGACGGGACGGTGATCGACCTGCGCGAGGACTACGCCACCCAGGTGCCCTTGCGGGTGATCTCCGCCCTGATGGGAGTCCCCGCCGAACTGCAACCGCGACTGCGGGTGTGTGTCGACGAGATCTTCTCCACCAGTCCGCGGCGGGACCCGCGGACCACCTTCACCGAGCTGGTCGACACCCTGACGCAGTTGGTGGCGCGCCGCCGTCTCGACCCCGGTCCGGACATGACCAGCCTGCTCATCAGCCACCGCGATAACGACGATCGGCTCAGCGAAGAAGAACTCGTCCACACGCTGTTGCTGGTGATCAGCGCCGGCTACGAGACCACCGTCAACCTGATCGATCGAGCCGTCTGCCAACTGCTGACCCGGCCCGAACTGCTGGCTCAGTTGCGCGTCGGCGCCGTGACGTGGTCGCAGCTGATCGAAGAGTGCTTGCGGTACGCGCCGCCGGTGCCGAACCTGCCGCTGCGCTATGCGGTCACCGATATCGACATCGCGGGCACGCGGATCGAAGCCGGGGACGCGATTCTCGCCTGCTTCGCCGCCGCCAACCGGGACCCGCATCTGCACGGCCCGGACCCCGACGTCTTCGACTCGGCCCGGCCGAACAAGGAGCATCTGTCCTTCGGGTACGGGCCGCACTACTGCCTCGGCGCGGCGCTGGCTCGATTGGAGGCCATCGAAGCGCTGCCCGCTCTGTTCGGGCGGTTTCCCGATCTGACGCTCGCTGTCGAGCCGGGGGAATTGCAGGCGCTGCCCAGTTTCGTATCTCAAGGACACCGGTCGCTGCCCGCCTATCTGGACCGGCCGCGCGATCCGGGAGGGCAACACCGTGGCCGCTGATACTCCGCCGAACTGCGCAGTGGTCCCGCTCGAGCGGGCACCCAGCATCCGCGTCGCTGATGAGCGTCGCCACGACAACCCGCGCTGGCCGACGCGCTCGCCTCTGGATGCCGAGAACGCGCTGCTGCGCCACGGCGACTGTGCGTGGCACTGCTCGACCAAGGTCGCCGCGCTCCTGGTGAGCAGGAACGGCTACCAGTACTTCCGCGATCGCGGATGGATGGAAGGAAACGTATGGGCACCATCGCTCTCGGATTGCTGAACCTCAGCGTCAGCTCCGCGCTCGAGGCCGACCGGCACACGCTCGTCGAACTCGCCGCGGCGCACGGCTGCACCATCACTCACGTTCTCGATATCGACGAGGACACGTTCATGCCGACCACGCTCATCATCGACAGCGCCCACAAGATCCGCGCCACCGCGATCCTGGCCCCGAGCTTGGAACACTTCGGGACAGCGACCAAAGCGCTCACCCTGGCCGCGACGCTGGTCGTGCCGCAGGCGGTGATTCCCCGGGTGCGTGGGTGGAATCCGAATCCCTGAGTGCGACGTGGGCAACCCCTTGACTCCCATCGGCGGCCACTTGGCGGGGAGTCGACACTTGATGAGGTCCTTGCTGGCTGCCTTCGATTCGCGCAGCCAGGCACAGACGACCTGGACCTGATCGAGTTCGCCGACAGCCACGGCGGCTGTGCCGGCTCCGATGCCTCCGAGACCTCGGCCGGGTCACCGAGGATTTTGTGCAGGATCCCTGCGGTGCTCGTACCAGATTGCCGGGACGACCGATCCATTCGGCAACGGCTGCGGTCGCCGATCCTTCTCCGTTGCCCCGATCCTGTCGCAGATTCGCTGCACCGCGAGATTCGACTCGGACGTACCGATCTCGACGACAAGGAAACCCGCCTCGTGGATCGCCTCGACCAGCGCGGCCACTGCTTCGCCCGCGTAACCGGCGCGCCGGTGCCGTGGTCCGATCCACCAGCCGAGAGATCGCGACGATTCGTCGTCGCTACTCGGTTGCACGGTCGCGCCACCTACCAGGGCCCCGTCCGACCACGCCTCGAACACGAGAAGCCCCGGAGTCGGGCGCCCCGACCCGACGGCCTGCACTATTTCCCGAGCATGGCGGTCCGTCCACCCGTTCCCGGTGAGCATCTCCGCATCCATCGTGGCGGCGAGCGCGACCGCATCCTGGGGTACCGGTGGCCGCATCAGCAGCCGTGCGGACTCGACCTCTCGCAGCAGGTCGTAACCTGCCCTGATTTCCTTCTCGACGAGGTCGCTGACCCGCCACGCGATCGCGACAAGCAGGGTGCCCACTCCGAGCACCGCCCAGAGGGCGATAACGAGTTCCTCTGCGGGGGAGCCCGATACGTCCGCCGCGACCGTCAACGCGAGCCCGACACCGACCGCCGGAGCCCCGACCCATGCGATCCACATCGCCAGCCTGCGAGCGGCAGCACGCCAGGGGCACTGCTGAAGAGCCGCTCTGACATACGCGATCCGCCACACGGGAAACATGCGCGAACCATATTCGATGTTGTTGAACCGATGCGGATCCCGGCGTGCAGGAACCCGGTCGGGCAGCGCTTTGGCGCAGAGAGACTTCCACGCCATCCGGACACTCGCGCCGCACGAACCGGCCGCAGCAGTTTCGCGCTGCCCATCATCGTGGGGCACCCGCTCGGCGCGACCGGCGCGCGGTCATCCGGAATATGCAGCGTGACGGGCGTATTCCCGTCGAATCACCCGGACCCCAACCCTGTTCCACCCCTTTCCGTCCGGCCTACCGTCGATCGGGTGGGAGAGCAGAACGCACGTCGCAGGCCGCTGAAGACCGTCACCGGCGTGAGCGGTGGGGAGGACATCTACGCGGCGGCGGTGGACCCGGCCAGATCCACCCTCGCCTCGGCGCTGGAGGTCGCGAAGATCGCCGAGGACAACAAGTTCGACGCGCTCTTCGCGGCCGACCTGCTCTCCTTCGGCAAGCAGGGCGCCATCGGCGCGCAGGAGCCGCTGATCTACCTGGCGGCGCTGAGCGCGGTCACCTCGCACGTCGGGCTGATCGCCACCGTCACCACCACCTTCCACCACCCGTACAACCTGGCCAGGCTGTTCGGCACGCTCGATCACGTGAGCAACGGCCGGGCGGCCTGGAACGCGGTGACCTCCTCGCTCGGCGAGGAGAACTACAGCGACCTGGAGCTGCCGAGCCCCGAGGAGCGCTACGCTCGCGCCACCGAATCGCTCGAGGTGGTCAACTCGTTGTTCGACTCGTGGCAGCCGGGCGCGCTCACCTCCGACGGCGCGGGCGGGGCGAAGCTCGACCCGGACCTGGTCCACCCGATCGACTACCGGGGCCGCTACTTCACCGTCGCCGGTCCGCTCAACATCCCGCCGTTGCCGCAGCGCAGGCCGGTGCAGTTCCAGGCCGGGCAGTCCGCGGGCGGGATCGAACTCGGCGCCCGGTTCGCCGAGGTGGTGTTCACCTCGCTGGCGACCCTCGACGACGCGCTCGAGTACACCGCGCGAATCCGTGCCAGGGCAACCGAACTCGGCCGTCCCGGTGGTCTGCCGCTGATCTTCAGTTCCCTGCACGCCACCTTCGGCGCCACCGAGGCCGAGGCCGCGCGCCTGGTCCGCGAGCGCGACGAGGCCACCGACTTCGACGCGGGCCGTCACCGGCTCGCCGACATGCTCGGCGGCGGCGTCGATCTCACCGACCTGCCGCTGGATCGGCCGCTGCCCGAATCCCTGCTCCCCGAACTGGAATCGGTGAACCGCCGTCGCGGCCGGGTGGAGATCTTCACCCGGCTCGCCAGGTCCGGTCGCACCCTGCGCGAACTCATCGTGGCCTCGAAGGACACCGGGCACTGGGCGGCGGCGGGCACCCCGGAACAGCTCGCCGACGCGATCCAGGAGCGCTACGACGCGGGCGTTCTCGACGTCATCGGGCTCAGCGGACTCGCGGATCCGAGGACCCGCGATTTCGTCACCAACGGACTGCTGCCGGAACTGCGTCGCCGCGGCATCGTCGGCACCGACTACATCGGCGGCACCTTCCGCGACAACCTGGAACTTCCCCCATTGCCCGATCGCTCGGCCTGATCGGTCGGACAGCGCGTCGCCCTCCCGCGCGGCCGGCACCCGCGCACCTCGGAGATATGCCGTGTGGCATCCGTTTTCGCGGCGCCGTTCGGATTCCTCGACGGAGCAGTTCGCGGGTCGTGAACCGGGGGACCGGCCCGTCGACACCGACGCGCGGGTCAGCCGCTCATCGCGCACCCGGCAGTGCCAGGGCGACGATGGGCCGCGTGCCGTCGGCCAGCTCACGGAACACCGCCTCGGTGAGCGAACCGGGATCGGCGCAGTAGACGATGATGCGCTGATCGCTGTCGGGCAGGTGCAGCACCTGACATTGGAAGTCGAGCACGCCGTATTCGGGGTGGGTGACCCGCTTGCGGTGGTGGCGGCGCTCGGCGACGTCCTGGGATGCCCACATCTCGGCGAAACGCGGTGCGGTGCCGAGCAGTTCGGTGACCAGACCGGACAGGGCGGGATTACCGGGATAGCGGGCGTAGGCGGCGCGCAGGTCGGCGACGGTGGTCCTGGCGAAATTCAGGGTCTCCGGATCCGACCAGCTCGGGTCGTCGGCCGGGCGGCGGAACGCCCAGCGGACCATGTTGCGGTCGGCCTCGGGGGCGTCGGTGAGATCGGAGATGAAGGGGACGGCCAGGGCGTTCCAGGCGAGGATGTCGTAGCTCGCGTCGGTCACGTAGGCGGGCATGGCGGTCAGCCCGTCCAGAATGGCGCGGACGGCGACGGAGACGGTGCGGTCCGGGCCCGCCACCACCGGCGGCGGGTGTCCGGCGGTGCGGTACAGGTAGGCGCGCTCGTCGGCGGTGAGTATCAGCGCCCTGGCCAGCGCGCCGAGCACCTGGGCCGAGGGGTGCGGGCCGCGGGCCTGTTCGAGGCGCACGTAGTACTCGACGGAGATGCCCGCCAGCTGCGCGACCTCCTGGCGCCGCAGGCCAGGGGTGCGCCGCGGCCCGGTGTGGGGGAGCCCGACGTCGGCGGGGCGCAGGTCGGCGCGGCGGGCCCGCAGGAAGGCCGCGAGATCGGTCCGGTTCGCCATGTCCCCAGTGTGCTCGCTCGCGATCCGTCCAGGGTGGTACCGGTGATACCACGCTCGTCCGGCCCTCCCCGGCCGGCGAACGCGGTGGCAGCGTTGGTGACATGACGAACAACGACACGACCACCGTCGCCCTGATCACCGGAGCCAACAAGGGCCTCGGCTACGAAACCGCACGCTCGCTCGCCGCCCGCGGCGTCACCGTCCTGATCGGCGCCAGAGATCCCGAGCGCGGCCGGGCCGCCGCGGAGAAACTGGCCGCCGAGGGCGGCGATGTCCGGTTCGTCCGGCTGGACGTCACCGATGCCGATTCGATCACCGCCGCCGCCGAGTACATCGACGCCGAGTTCGGCCGGCTCGACATTCTGGTCAACAACGCCGCCATCACCGGAACGTTCGAGGAACACCTGCCGTCGCTCACCACGGTCGGCACGCTGCGCACGGTGTACGAGACCAATGTGTTCGGCCCGGTCGCGGTCACCAACGCCATGTTGCCGCTGCTGCGCCGCGCCGAGGCCGCGCGCATTGTCAACGTCTCCAGCGAGGTCGGGTCGGTCGAGCTGATGAACGACCGGAACGGCCCGATGTGGTCGATGGCGGCGATCACCTACCCGTCCTCCAAGACCGCCCTCACCATGATCACCACCATGTACGCCAAGGAGCTGTGGGACACCCCGATCAAGGTCAACGCGGCGAATCCCGGCTTCTGCGCGACAGATCTCAACGGCAACAGCGGATTCCGCACCCCCGAACAGGGGGCCGAGCCGATCGTGCATCTGGCGACGCTGCCCGCCGACGGCCCGACCGGGCAGCTGTGGGGCTACCGCTGGGGCGCGACCGACGGGGTGGAGTACGGGCGACTGCCCTGGTGATGGTCGCGCCGGCGGCTCACACCAGGGCGGCGGCCGATTGTCCCTGCTGCGCCGAGACCACCAGGTTGCTCTTGACCAGCGGCGCACCCGACGTCAGCGCCGCCACCCATTCCGCGGTGGTGCCGACGGCGGCGAAATTCGACTGGAACAGCACCATCAAGGTGGCGTGCAGCGTCTGCGCCGACACCTCGCCGGCCTCGTTGGCCAGGTGGATCGCGCCGGTCGCGTCGGAGAGGATCTCGGCGGTGAAGCCCAGGCCCTCCGCCTCCACCACGGTGGCGAGGTCGCAGTTGTTGGTCATGTAACCGACGACGGTGATGGTGTCGACGCCGCGCGCACGCAACCACTCCGCGAGGTCGGTGCCCGCGAACACGCTGCCGTGCACCTTGTGGATGTGCTTGGTGTCCGGCGTGATCCGCTGCGCCACCTCGGGCCGCAGCGCCCAGCCGCGGGTGCCCTCGGCGAGCACCGGCGCGCCCTCGGGCGAGCGATGCTGCACGACGGCGACCGGAATGCCCTGGGCCGCAGCGGCATCCATCGCGGCCGCGATGTTGGCGAGTGACTCCTCGCGCGGCGGGTACTGGACCTCGAGCGGGCCGCCGAAGTACTCCTGCTGGACATCGACGACGACGAGGGCCCGGTGTGCTGTGGTCATGGCTGCCATTTCTCCGTGAGGTTCCCGACGTACTGCGCGCGCCCGGTGCGGGCGTCGAGGTCCGATTCTTCGATACCCGCCGTGGCAGGACGAGTGGCACGGATGCATACTTTCGATGGAATCGGGCCATCCTGAGGAGTCGCCGTGCAGATCGCTGTCTACGCCCTCGACGGCTTCCCCATGTTCCATCTCGCCGTGCCGCTGACGGTGTTCGGCGAGGTCGGCAGACTCGGGCTGGCGGCGGACTGGCAGACCCGGCTGTGGTCCGACCGGCCAGGTTCCGTCCGGACCGCCGAGGGCTACTCGATCGGCGACGTCGCCGGGCCGGAGATCCTGGACAGCGCTGACATCGTCGTCGTGCCCTCCTGGCCGCAATCGCTCACGCCCGCGGGGGAAGCACTGAAGCACCAGTTGATCGAGGCCCATCGGCGCGGCGCGACGATCGCGGGCCTGTGCCTCGGCGCGTTTCCGCTCGCCGACGCCGGTCTGCTCGACGGACGCGCGGCGGTCACTCATTGGAAGGTGCTCGCGCTGCTCGCCGAACGCAGGCCCGACACCGAGGTGGATGCCTCGGTGCTCTACATCGACCACGGCGACGTGCTCACCTCCGCGGGCACCGCCTCGGCGATCGACGCGTGCCTGCATCTGGTCCGCAAGCACCTCGGCGTGGCCGCGGCGACCCGGGTGGCCCGCAGCCTCGTCGTCGCCCCGCACCGCGAGGGCGGCCAGGCCCAGTACATCGAACGCCCGCTCGCGCGCCCCGCCACCGACGGCGCGATCGGGGACGTGCTGGACTGGGCACTGGCCCATCTCGACGAGCCGCTCACCGTCGACATGCTCGCCGAGCGCGCCCGCATGAGCCGCCGCAGCTTCGTCCGCCACTTCCAGCAGTCCACCGGCACGACCCCCGCCCGCTGGATCCTCGAACGCCGCCTCGACGAAGCCCGCGCCCTGCTGGAAACCACCGACTGGCCCATCGACACCATCGCCTCGGCCTGCGGCTTCGGCAGCCCCGTCACCCTCCGCCAGAACTTCGCCACCGCTTACGGCACCACCCCCACCACCTACCGCCGCCGCTTCGCCCCGGCCCCCGCGTAGCGAGCGCCTGCGCACGGAAACGGCCCCGGAACCACGCCGGGTTCCGAGGCCGGGACGAAGAGGCGGCCTACTTCGTGGTGGCCGTCTTCGATGGATTGCGCAGGGCCGCAGGGTGTCCGAGCGAGATTCGGCCTCGTAGACTAGCGCTCGATGAGCTCCTGGCAGCTGGCAGGTCGTCGATGACGCCGGTGTCTGACAGGGCCGATAGGGAAAGGATGCCTACAGCCGACCTTCGGCTGTAGGAACCGGGGGCGGCGGCAGTTGACTACTTCGCGCAGACGGGCTGGTCGGAGACGCAGACGTTCGGCACGCTCGCAATCCCTGCGCCTCCGGTCATAAACGCCCATCCCGAGGGGGTCTGGAACGAGGACTGCACCGAGGGCAGCATCGATTCGTCTAGTTCGAGGGGCAGGATCAGCCCGACCATCGAGGTGAAGTTCAGCGAGCCGCCAGAGGCGATGGTGGTGGAGGGGGCATTAATTTCGAATTGTCGCCCGCAGTATCCGGAGGTGACGTCGGCGTTGGATGCATTCGCGGACAGCACCTGACACGCCTGGCTGCTGCTGGGCCATGCCGCGGCCACCACCGCCCCTTCAGGGAGGGGGGCGTTGCGATTCGGAGTCAGGTTGTAGATGGTGCCGGTAGTGGCCAGGGTGAAGGAGAAGATCGCTGCCCCCGGCTTTGCGTTGGCAATGTCGACCACCGGCGTGTACACCGCTGGCCCCTTGAGCACGACCCGGTACTGGTAGCCGGCCTTGTCGCTGAATGTCTGATCGAGCAGCGTCGCAGACTGGTGAACAGTGGTGGTCGGCGACTGCGGCACCGGGCCGGGGGCGAGGTCCTCGCCGCAGTGTTCGGCGATATAGGTGCTCAAGCGGGTCAACGATCCCGTGTTGAGCAGCGCGTTGGCCAACGCCCCTGCGCCGTCACGATCGATGCCCTCCTGCTCGGCGGTATCCCATGCCGAGGCGGTCGCCTCGGCATCGGACTGGATCTCCGCGGGGGCAACTGCGGCGATCTCGCGCCACATCAGCTTCAGGTCTCCCACCGCGCCAGCGCCGTTTACGAGGTTCGCCAGATCGTTGGTCGAATCGGTGGCCGCCATGGCCTGCTCGAACCGCTCCTTGTGCTTGCTCACCGTCTCGCACAACGCGGCATCCGAGCGAGCAGTCTGACTCGCGGCAGTGTCGCTGACCTTGCACCCCGACAACAACAAAGAAGCCACTAACAACGAAACCGGCACTCCGACTGCAACCTTCAAGAAATGCACTACAACTCCAAACCGATTGGCCGGGCCGCGACAGACCGTCATCTCAGATCAGGCAGGGACTCGAGCTCCGGGCTACATCGGCCGAAGCAGCCCACTGATGGTAGGGGACCTCCCCAACCATGTGGCGCACAATCGGTAAACACCCTGCGGACATCGCAGCTGCCGGAGGGCGAGGAAGGTCTGCTCGCAACCAGCCGACATCCACCAAGCCCTACTCGGCCTCGTCCGCGCAGTCCTCTGCTCCCGCGGACTTATTCTGAATTGACCTCTTAGAGCTGCCAAAGTCTGCCTGCGGGTTGTGACCGGGCGCCTGCTCGGAGAAGCGGCACCGGGTCCGGGGATCTTCTACCGCGCCGAGGTCTGGCCACTCGCCAGCGGTGTGGAAAATCACCGCCTGCCGCTACGGGTTCGAGGAAGAGCCTCTCGTTGATGGGCTGCTAACAGCGTTTTCAGCGTCGCCGGTACGGATCATAGACAGCCTTCACGGGTGGCGTAGGTAGATGCCGACGTGCCTGTGCACGGCGGGCCCGGCCCGGGCCCGCCGTGTCGGTCCTACTCCGAGACAGTCGCCTGCGGCGGATTCCGCAGCGCCGCAAGCGCGTCGAGCCGCGCCTCGGCCTCGTCCACGATCCGCTCGATGAGTTCCTTGCAGGTGGGCAGGTCGTCGATGATGCCGGTGACCTGACCGGCCGCGAGCACGCCGGCCTGGGTGTTGCCCTCGACCAGTCCCGCGCGCAACAGCATCGGGGTGTTCGCGGCCATGATCACCTGGGACCAGGTGAGGTCCTTGGTCTTGCGCATGGCCAGGCCGTCCCGGACCAGTGTCGACCACTTCATGCCGGTCATCTTCTTGAACTTCGCCGCGTTCGACACCGCGGCGGTGAAGCCGCGCCAGTTGCCCGAATGTTCCAGGCGCTGCACCAGTTCGGTGTTGAGCACCCGGTGCGGCATGCCGTCGACCTTGAGCGAGACCACCGTGTCCTGCAGGTGCCGCTTCAGGTATTCCTGTTTGACCGCGTCGGGCACGCTGCTGTCCTGGGTGAGCAGGAATCGGGTGCCCATCGCCACGCCGGCCGCGCCGTAGGCCAGCGCGGCGGCCAGCCCGCGACCGTCGTAGAAGCCGCCCGCGGCGACGACCGGGATGTCGACGGCGTCCAGTACCGAGGGCAGTAGCAGGGTGGTGGCGACCGGGCCGGTGTGCCCGCCGCCCTCGCCGCCCTGCACGATCACCGCGTCCGCGCCCCAGGAGGCCACCTTCACCGCGTGCTTGGCCGCGCCGATCGACGGGATCACCACGACCCCGGCGTCTTTGAGCTTGGCGATGAGGTCCTTCTTGGGCGCGAGCGCGAAGGAGGCGACCGCGACCTTCTCCCGGATCAGCAGGTCGATGCGCTCACCCGCGTCGCTGGCGTCGGCGCGGATGTTCACGCCGAACGGCCGATCGGTCTGCGCCTTGGTCTTGGCGACCGCGGCTTCCAGTTCGGCGTAGGTCATGGTCGCCGAGGCGAGGATGCCGAGGCCGCCCGCGTTGGAGGTGGCCGAGACCAGGCTCGGCCCGGCCACCCAGCCCATGCCGGTCTGCACGATCGGGTGTTCGATGCCGACCAGGTCGGTCAGCGCGGTGCGCAAGCGCGGTGTCGGGGCGTTCACGTGGACGGCACCTCCTTCTCGCGAATCTTCTTCGGGTCGAGCACTTCCCGGATGATGCGCAGCTGCTCGGCGGTGGGCGCGGCGGTCACCGGGGCCTCGGCGAGGCCGGCCACCTCGAAGGAGGTGTTCTCGGCGACCTCTTCCGGCGTCACGCCGGGGTGCAGGCTGCGCGCGCGCATGGTGTGGTCGGGGCCCTCGAAGTCGAAGACGCCCAGGTTGGTCACCACGCGGTGGATCTTCAGGAAGCGGAAGGCCGGGTTGTCCGGGTCGACCTTGTCGTAGCCGACGCCGCAGACGATGTCGACGGCGTCGACGAAGACCCGCTTGTTGTGCTTGGCGACCCAGTAGCTGGTCGCGTGGTTGATGGTGTTGCCGGGCGCGCCGCGCAGGCCGAACATCTGCCGGGTCGGCTGCTGGTGCGGGCCGAAGGCGGAGAGGTTCTGGTTGCCGAATCGGTCGATCTGGTTGGCGCCCATCACCACATGGCGACGGCCGGAGGCCAGCACGTCGAACACCTTGCGGAACGGGATCCAGCCCTCGATGGGGGACTTGCCGCCCAGCGGGGGAGTGTCGGCCAGCAACAGCGCCTCGCCGTCGGACATCAGCAGGTCCGGTTCGGTGGTGAGGCGGGCCAGGCGGGCGCCGAGGGTTGCCATCGGGGTCATCGGCGAGGCGACGATCTCGCCCGCGCCGTCGAAGATCTCCGCGCACGCGACGGCGCAGTATTCGGCCCGGGTGATGGTTTCGGTGCTGGTCATCACGCCTCCTCGGCGAACCGGCGGACGGCGGCCTGGTACTCGTCCTCGGAGACCGCCAGATAGGTGTCGGCGAACTGCTGCCAGGACTCCGGCGTCTTCGCCGCTTCCACGTAGTGGCGCTGGAACTTCTCGTCGCGCCCGTAATCGCCGGCGAAGGTGAAGTGCGCGCCGTTCGGCGCCTCGACCACCCCGTCGACCATCATGCGATTGAGCAGCAATTGCTGCGGAACAACGGTTTTCACCAGCTCCTCGGTGTCCACCACGCGCTCGACCGAGAGGTAGCGGCGCTCGGCGGCCATGCAGTACAGGTCGTCGAAGTAGGGGTCGATGCCGGTGTAGGCGGCATTGCCGTGCTCGTCGGCGATGTCGAGGTGCACCAGGGCGGCGTCGAGGTTCAACGCGGGCATGGCGGTGAGGGTTTCGGCCCTGCCGTCGGGGGCGGGATAGGGCGAGATGACGGTCTTCAGCTCACCCTCCCAGAAGGTGAACACGTCGGAACCGAGCCCGGCGCGGATCGGCAGGAACGGCAGCCGGGCCGCCGCGGCCTCCAAGCCGGCCTTGAGCATGCCCTCGTCCATTTCGCGCGAGACGATCGCGCCGGTGGTGCGGGCCTTGCCGAACCACGGGTCGTAGAAGGGCGCGGAGTCCAGCGACACGAAGCCGTAGTACGCCTTGCGCACCTTGCCGGCCGAGCACAGCAGGCCCAGGTCGGGGCCGCCGTAGCTGACCACGGTCAGGTCGGTGAGGTCCGAGCGCAGGATGGCGCGCACCAGCGCCATCGGCTTGCGCCGCGAACCCCAGCCGCCGATGCCGATGGTCATGCCGCTGCGCAGCTCGCCGACCACGTCGTCGAGCGACATTCGTTTGTCTTTCATCGGTCCTTACTCCTGGTTCCCGGACTTGCGCGCCGCGAGGTCGTCGTCGAAGCGGGCGCGGATCTCGTCGGCGACGCCCGCCAGATTCAGCTCGAAGGTGAAGCCCTGTTCGTAGCGGTAGCTGCGATGCACGTCCTGGATGTCGATGCCGTTGAGCGCCTTCTTGGCCGCGCGGATCACCCGGCCGTCCTTGGCGGCGATGTTCTCGGCCACCTTCAGCGTGGCGGCGTCGAGTTCGGCGCGCGGCACCACCTGGTACACCGAGCCGTGGTGGTGCAACTGCTGGGCGGTGATGGTGCTCGCGGTGTAGAACAGCGCGCGCATCAGGTGCTGGGGGACCAGCCGGGCCAGGTGGGTGGCCGCGCCGAGTGCGCCGCGGTCGACCTCGGGCAGGCCGAACGTGGCGTCGTCGGAAGCGATCACGACATCGGCATTGCCGACCAGGCCGATGCCGCCGCCCAGGCAGAAGCCCTGCACCGAGGCGATCACCGGGACCGGGCAGTCGTAGACCGCGCCGAAGGCCTCGAAGCAGCCGTGGTTGGCGTCGATGAGCGCCTGGTGACCTGGCTTGCTCTGGATCTCCTTGATGTCGACACCGGCGTTGAAGCCGCGGTTCTCCGCGCGCAGCACCACGACCTTGGTCTGCGGGTCGCGCCCGGCCGCGCGGATCTCGTCGGCGATGGCGAACCAGCCGTCGGTCGGGATGGCGTTGACCGGCGGATAGTCGATCGTGACGACGGCGATGCCGGTGGATTCGGTGTGACGGTTGATCCCCATCGCAGGCCCTTCGTTGACACCGCTCTGTTGACAAAGCGGGTGGTTGGCAAAGCAAGCAGTTGCTTGGTAGGTTAGCACGGTGGCACTCGAAATCGACCTGTCCGATCGCGTCGTCTTGGTGACCGGCGGGGTGCGCGGCGTGGGCGCGGGCATCAGCCGGGAATTCCTCGCCGCGGGAGCGACCGTCGTCGTCTGCGCGCGGCGCGAACCCGAGACTCCGGTGAGCCGCGACGGCAGGCAGGCGCACTTCCTGCCCTGCGATGTGCGCGATGCCGAGGCGGTGCGCGCCCTGGTCGATACCGTGGTCGCCACCTACGGCAGGCTCGATCACGCGGTCAACAACGCCGGCGGCGCGCCGTTCGCCCCGGCCGCGACCGCGAGCGTCAACTTCCACACCAAGATCCTGGAACTGAATCTCATGTCCGCGCTGTGGGTTTCGCAGGCCGCCAATGCCGTGATGCAGGAGCAGGCCGAGGGCGGATCGATCGTGATGATCTCCAGCCTCAGCGGGCACCGTCCCTCACCCGGCACCGCCGCCTACGGCGCGGCCAAGGCGGGCGTGGACAGCCTCACCCAGTCGCTGGCGATGGAGTGGGCGCCGAAGGTGCGCGTCAATTCCCTGATCGTCGGGCCGGTCGAGACCGAACTGAGCGAGCTGCACTACGGCGATCGCGCCGGTATCGACGCGGTGGCCTCGACGATCCCGCTCGGGCGGCTGGCCGCGCCCGCGGATGTCGGCCGGGTGGCCGCCTTCCTCGCCTCCCCGCTGGCCGCCTATGTCAGCGGCGCGATGGTGCAGGTGCACGGCGGCGGTGAACGGCCTCCCTTCCTCGCCGTGTCCACCGCGGGCAATGTCCCCGCGGGCACTGCCGCGACCGGCACTCGCGCCGCGGGCAACGGCACCGCGGCAGGCGGCGAGCAGCAGCGGGCCTGACCCGCACCGAGAACGGAAAGAGGACAACGGAAATGGATCAGCAGATCTGCGCGGGGCGCGTCGTCATCGTCACCGGCGCCGGGCGCGGCATCGGCCGCGCGCACGCGCTGGCCTTCGCCGCCGCGGGCGCCCGGGTGGTCGTCAACGACATCGGCTCCTCGCTGCACGGCGACGCCACCGGTGAACGCCCGGCCGAACAAGTGGTCGCCGAGATCGAGGCCGCGGGCGGCGAGGCGGTGGCCAACTACGACGACGTCGCCGACTGGGCGGGCTCGCGCAATCTGATCCAGCAGGCCGTCGACACCTACGGCACGCTCGACGTGCTGGTCAACAATGCCGGCTTCGTGCGCGATCGCATGCTGGTGAATCTGTCCGAAGAGGAATGGGATTCGGTGGTGCGGGTCCACCTGAAGGGCCATTTCGCGACCATGCGGCATGCCGCCGAGTACTGGCGCGCGGAATCCAAGGCCGGACGTCCGGTCGACGCGCGCGTCATCAACACCAGTTCCGGCGCGGGTCTGCAGGGCAGCGTCGGACAGTCCAATTACGGTGCGGCGAAAGCCGGTATCGCCGGGCTCACGCTGACCGCCGCGGCGGAATTCGCCCGCTACGGCGCGACCGTCAACGCCATCGCGCCCTCGGCGCGCACCCGGATGACCGAAACGGTCTTCGCCGACATGATGGCCAAGCCCGATTCCGGTTTCGACGCCATGGCACCGGAGAACATCTCCCCGCTGGTGGTGTGGCTGGGCAGCGCCGAGTCGGCCGGGGTCACCGGGCGGGTCTTCGAACTCGAGGGCGGCAAGGTCGCACTGGCCGACGGCTGGCGCCACGGCGTGGCCGTGGACCGCGGCGCGCGCTGGGATCCGGCCGAGCTCGGCCCGGTCGTCGCCGACCTCATCGCCAAGTCCGCGCCGCCGGAAGCGGTGTACGGAGCCTGATTCCAGCCGATTGCTGGGCCCCTCCGAGCGGTTGCTAACGTTCTTCCGACACCATGCGGGTCGCGCATTAGTATGTGCTCCCGTTGTGTGAAGTCCGGGCGCGAGTTGGTGACCGGGCGGGATTGCCGCTGTAAAGAGGGGAGGCCGGCGCATGGCCGCTGGTCGCACGAGGCGTGTTGTGGCTGTGGCGAGTGCTGTTGCCGGAATTGCGCTGTCCGCGTCCGCAGGGGCCTGGGCCGCGCCGCAAGGGCCGCAGGGCGGGGGCGTGCCGTCGACCGGCCCGGTCCCCACCGAACCCGCCCAACCCGCCGCCGGCCCCGGCGATCTTCCCGCGGAGCTGCCCGTCGACGAGGGCGGGTCGGGCGGCGGCAACTCCGGTCACGGTGATCCCCGGAACGGGAACCCGGGCGGGGGCCGCGACGGAAACCCCGGCGCGGGTATTTCCGGTAACGGCGATGCGGGCGTGCCCGGCAACGGGAATTCCGGCGGCGTCGCGAACGGTCACTCCGGCGGTGATCCGGCCGACGGCGACTCCCGCGGAGGAATTCCGGTCGGCGGCGGGGGCGCGGCGAACCCGGGGATCGGAAATCCCGGCGACAAAGGTAACGAGAACAATAACGGCGACGGAACTCTCGGCAACGGCAATCCGAACAACGGAAATCCGGGTGGCGGAAATCCGGGGATCGGGAATTCGGGATACCAGGGCAATGCGGGCTCCCAGGGCGACGCGGGTTCCCAGGGCAACGCGGGCTCGCAGGGCGCCGGTGCCGATCCCGGACAAAGTAGCGGCGCACCGATCGCGCAGCTTCCTGGCCTGTCGACCGGCTCGGCGTCCGGGTCGGGCGAGGACGGGTTTCCCGTGCCCGGATCCGTCCCTGTCGGACCGGAACTGTCGCTGACCCCGCCCCCGGCCCCCGCTCCGCCCGCGGAGATCAGCTCCACCGGGTCCGGCGCGGGTTCGGCCGCGGCGGGCTCGGCGGGCGCGACCATCCTGCTCGGCACCGGCTCGGCCGGTCTCGCCGCGATCCTCGGTACCGGATCGTCGGGACTCGGCGCCGTGCTCGGAACCGGTTCGGCGGGGGTGGGTTCGGGCCTGGCGACCGGTTCGGCCGGCGCGGGCCTCGCTCTCGGCGCCGGATCGGGTGGTCTCGCGCTCGGTCTCGGTACCGGTTCGGCCGGT
>NZ_BAGA01000014.1 GCF_000308595.1 Nocardia higoensis NBRC 100133
TCCCATCTGGGACTCGGCGCAGGTCCGCATCGCTGCCCCGCACGCGCCATGGCCGAGCTGATCGCCGGTGACGCGATCGATCAGCTCCTCGACGTGCTGCCCGACATCGAACTGGCAGTCCCCGCCGACCGGCTCCGCTGGCGGCCGGGCCCGTTCCATCGGTCCTTGGAAGCGCTGCCGGTCGTCTTCCCACCTGTTCCCGTCACCGTCGGTTCCGACCTCCGCGCAACGTTAGGCGCTCTCTCATGACCGATCTGCAAACCACA
>NZ_BAGA01000013.1 GCF_000308595.1 Nocardia higoensis NBRC 100133
AGGCGCCCGCCTCCTCGGCCTCGGTGCCCAGCACATCCAGGGCGGTCTCGTGCATGGCGATGTCGAGTTCGGACCAGAACACCTTGGTGATCGAGGATTCCGCGCCGAGCTTGCCGCCCTCGTTCAACCGGGTGACGGTGCCCCAGGTGTGCAGGCGATAGGCCTCGCTGCGGATCCAGGCGTCGACCACGGCGTCGCGCTGGGCGGTGTCGGATTCGTCGGCGCGCTCGGCCCACAGGTCGATCAGCCTGCTCGCGGTCGCGGTGAACCGGCCGGGACTGCGCAGCGAGAGGCCGCGCTCGTTGCTCGAGGTGCTCATCGCCACCCGCCAGCCCTCACCGGGCGCACCGATCACGTCCTGATCGGGGACGAACACGTCGTCGAGGAAGATCTCCGCGAAACCGGGCTCGCCGTCGAGCTGGGGAATCGGCCGCACCGACACGCCCTCGGCGGTGAGCGGGAACATCACGTAGGTCAGGCCCTTGTGACGTTCGGCCTCCGGGTCGCTGCGGAACAGACCGAAGGCCCAGTCCGCGAACGCCGCTCGCGAACTCCAGGTCTTCTGCCCGCTGAGCAGCCAGCCGCCCTCGGTGCGTCGCGCGGTCGAACGGATGCCGGCCAGATCGCTGCCCGCCTCCGGCTCCGACCAGGCCTGCGCCCAGATGTCGTCGGCGCGCGCCATGCGCGGCATGATCCGGTCGAGCTGTTCTTTCGTGCCGTGCTCGAACAGCGTCGGCGCCAGCAGGAAGATGCCGTTCTGGCCGACCCGGGCGGGCGCCTGCGCGGCGTAGTACTCCTGCTCGAACAGCACCCAGTCCAGCAGCGAGCAATCGCGGCCGCCGTACTCCCGCGGCCAGGCGACCACCGAGAGGCGGGCGTCGGCGAGCGTGCGCTCCCATTCCCGGTGCGCCTCGAATCCCTCGGCGGTATCCATCGAGGGCAGCGGCCGCGCGGGCTTGTTCGCGGCCAGGAAATCCCGCACCTCGCGCTGGAATTCCCGCGCCGCCTGATCCAGATCCAGATCCATCAGGCCGTCCCGTTCTTCTCTGCGGCGCTTGCCTTCTCGGCAGCTCCGTTCTTCTCGGCGCTGTCCGAGCCGGTGCTGTTCTTCTCGGAGGCGGTCGCCGTATCGCGCATGCTCCTGGCGTTCATGCCGCCCAGCGAATCCGCGCCGACCTCGGCATTGTGCGCGTGCGCGAAATGGTGCAGGCCGAACACCGAGTCCATGCCCGCGCGCATCCCCATCAGATCCTCGGCCTGATTGACCGCCTTCTTGGTCAGCGCGAGACCGAAGCGCGGCATCGCCGCGATCTTCTCGGCCAGCGCGAAGGTCTCGGCCTCGAGATCGGCGCGCGGCACGACGCGATTGACCATGCCCCACTCCTTGGCCGTCGCGGCGTCGAAGCGGTCACCGGTGTAGAGGAATTCCTTGGCCTGGCGCGGGCCGAGCATCCACGGGTGCGCGAAGTACTCCACGCCCGGAATGCCCATGCGCACCACGGGATCGGAGAAGAAGGCGTCCTCGGAGGCGACGATCAGGTCGCACACCCAGGCCAGCATGAGCCCGCCGGCGATGCACGCGCCCTGCACCATGGCGATGGTCGGCTTGGGGATCTCCCGCCAGCGCCGGCACATGCCCAGGTAGACCTCGGACTCGCGGGCGAAACGCTGATCGCCGCCCGCCTTGTCGACGTGGTCCCACCACAGCACGGCCTTGTTCTCGTAGTGCACGTGATGATCGCGGCCCGGCGTGCCGATGTCGTGGCCCGCGCTGAAATGCTTGCCGTTGCCCGCCAGCACGATCACCCCGACCTCGTCGTCCTCGACCGCGCGCACGAAGGCGGCGTCCAGGGCGTAGGTCATCACCGAGTTCTGCGCGTTGCGGTAGTCGGGCCGGTTCATCGTGATGACGGCGACCCGGCCGCGCCGTTCGTAGGTGACGACGTCACCTTCGTCGGGCACCCCGGCGGGTTGGTCTGACATTACGAATTCTCCTCACGTTTTTCGCCATCGCGCTTGTCGCTGTCACGGAGATGCCGCTTGAGCACTTTGCCCGCCGCGCTGTAGGGCAGCCGGTCGCGGAACTCGATCGCCCGCGGCACCTTGAAATTGGCCAGCACGGTCTTGGCGTGCGCGATCACCTGGTCCTCGGTGAGCGTGGCGCCGGGCTTGGGCACCACGTACGCCTTGCCGACCTCGCCCATCCGCTCGTCCGGAATGCCGACGACCGCGGATTCGGCCACGCCGTCCAACCGGGCCAGCGCTTGCTCGACCTCGGCGGGATAGACGTTGAATCCGCCGCTGATGTACATGTCCTTGAGCCGGTCGGTGATCTTCAGGTATCCGCGCTCGTCGACGGTGCCGATGTCGCCGGTGTGCAGCCAGCCCTCGTCGTCGATGGCCTCGGCGGTGGCCTCGGGGTCGTCGAGGTAGCCGAGCATGATGTTCGGGCCGCGCAACAGCACCTCGCCGGAATCGGCGAGCTTCAGCTCGAAACCGGGGATCGGCCGCCCGCAGGTATTGGCCACCGTGGTCGCGTCGTCGGTGGCGTCGCACATGGTGCCGAAACCGGCGGACTCGGACAGGCCGTAGGCGGTGAGCACCACCTCGAAGGCCAGGTCCTCGCGCATCCGCTCGATGAGCACCACCGGCACGGTCGCCGCGCCGGTCACCGCGACCCGCAGCGAACTCAGGTCGTAGGACGAGCGGTCGGGGAAATCGAGGATGGTCTGGTAGATCGTCGGCGGGCCGGGCAGCACCGTGATCTTCTCCGAGCCGATCAGCCGCATGGTCTGCGGCACGTCGAAGGTGACCTGCGGGACGATCGTCGCGCCGGTGACCACGCACGCCAGGATCCCGGCTTTGTAGCCGAAGTTGTGGAAGAACGGGTTGACCACCAGGTAGCGGTCCTCGGTGCGCAGCGTGGCGCAGTCGGCCCAGGCCCGCACCACCGCCAGCGCCTGGCGATGGGCCACCAGCGTGCCCTTGCTGCGGCCGGTGGTGCCGGAGGTGAACAGGATGTCGGACAGGTCGTCGGGCTCGACCTCGCGCGCACGCTGCTCGGCCGCCTCGGGGGAGACCGACTCGGCGGCCGCCGCGAGATCGGCCCAGTTCAGGGTGTGCTCGTCGGTCGGGACCGCGGTGCCCGGCTCGACCGGGATCACCACGACCGTCTCGATCGCGAGTTCCGGTGCCGCCGCGCGCAGTTCGGCCAGCCGGTCGCGGCCGAGGAAGGTGCCCGAGACGAACAGCGCCGCCGGATGCACGCGGGCCAGCACGTCGGCGGCCTCGTCGGCGACATAGCGGGTGTTCAGCGGCACCAACGCCGCCCCGGCGTACTGCGCGGCCAGCGCGGCGACCACCCAGTGATGGGTGTTGGGAGCCCACATCGCCACCCGGTCGCCACGGCGCACGCCGCGCGCCAGGAGAGCGCGGGCCGTGCGCTGGACCTCGGCCAGCAGGCCGGCCCAGTCGAGGCGGACCTCGCCGTCGGCGAGCGCGGGCGCGTCGCCGTACGCGCGGGCCGCCTCGTGCAGGGCCAGCGGTGTCGTCTGTGCAGGAACGGTCACGGATTTCCTCACCGTCGGTGCGCGCGCCCCTCGGCATCGAACCGGTGCCGACTCGAGCAAGCGCTCTACAAAGCAAGTGCTTGGTAGGTTATCCTACCGGCGTGGTTGCGATCCAGACCTCAGAATCCGACACCGCCGCACAGGACGCGCGGTTTTGCGCCGAAGTGCGCGAATGGCTGGCGGAGAATCTCGACGGCGAATTCCGTGAGCTGCGCGGACTCGGCGGCCCCGGCCGTGAACACGAGGCCTTCGACGAACGGCTCGCCTGGGACCGGCACCTGGCCGCGGCGGGCTGGACCTGCCTCGGCTGGCCCGAGGAATACGGCGGACGCGATGCCAGCGTCCGCCAGCAGGTGATCTTCCACGAGG
The DNA here is from genome assembly GCF_000308595.1 of Nocardia higoensis NBRC 100133. Classification (GTDB taxonomy): domain Bacteria; phylum Actinomycetota; class Actinomycetes; order Mycobacteriales; family Mycobacteriaceae; genus Nocardia; species Nocardia higoensis. Next base: position 3,939 of record NZ_BAGA01000013.1, read on the forward strand.
AGTACGCCAGGGCGAACGCGCCCGCGCGGGTCTCGCACGTGGGCGAGGAACTGCTCGGCCCGACCCTGCTGGCCTTCGGCACCGAGGAGCAGCGCCGCCGCTTCCTGCCCGGCATCCGCAACGTCACCGAGCTGTGGTGCCAGGGCTATTCCGAACCGGGCGCGGGCTCGGACCTGGCCGCCATCACCACCGCCGCCCATCTCGACGGCGACCAGTGGTCGATCAACGGCCAGAAGATCTGGACCTCGCTGGCCCACGTGGCCGACTGGTGCTTCGTGGTGGCCCGCACCGAGAAGGGCTCGAGCAGGCACAAGGGCCTGTCGTATCTGCTGGTGCCGATGAAGCAGCCCGGCATCGAGGTGCGCCCGATCATCCAGCTCACCGGCACCTCGGAATTCAACGAGGTGTTCTTCGACGACGCCCGCACCGACGCCGATCTCGTGGTCGGCGCGCCGGGTGACGGCTGGCGGGTGGCGATGGGCACCCTCGCCGTCGAGCGCGGCATCTCCACCCTCGGCCAGCAGATCCGCTTCGCCCGCGAGCTGGCCGACATCGAGGACCTGGCGAAACGCACCGGCGCCGTGGACGATCCGCTGCTGGCCGACCGCATCGACCGCGCCTGGGTCGGCCTGCGGGTGCTGCGCGCACACGCCCTGCGCACCATGGCCGGGCACGGCATCGACGAATCCGGGCAGGCCTCGGTGGCGAAGTTGTTGTGGGCCAACTGGCATCGCGGGCTCGGCGAGCTGGCGATGGCGGTCCGCGGCGCCGAGGGCCTGGTGGCCGGCGCGGACGATCTCGACGAATGGCAGCGGCTGTATCTGTTCACCCGCGCCGACACGATCTACGGAGGTTCGAACGAAGTGCAGCGCAACATCATCTCCGAGCGGGTGCTCGGTCTGCCGAGGGAGGCCCGGCCGTGAGCGAGAGTGGACAGAACCCGGGCGGCCCGCTGTCGGTGGCTCCGCAGCCGGTGGCCGGTCACGGCCTGCTCACCGGACGTGTCGCGGTGATCACCGCGGCCGCGGGCACTGGTATCGGCTCGGCCACCGCGCGGCGACTGCTGTCCGAGGGCGCCGACGTGGTGATCTCCGACTGGCACGAGCGCCGCCTCGGCGAGACCGAGATCGAGCTGAAAGGCGAGTTCCCCGACCGCCGGATCGCCGCGATCGCCTGCGACGTGCAGAGCACCACGCAGGTCGACGACCTGGTGAAGGGCGCCGCCGCGGCGCTGGGACGCATCGACATCATGGTCAACAACGCCGGCCTCGGCGGCGAGACACCGGTGGCCGATATGACCGACGAGCAGTGGGATCGCGTCCTCGACATCACTCTCAACGGCACCTTCCGCTGCACCAGGGCGGCGCTGAACTACTTCCGCTCGGCCGGGCACGGCGGTGTGATCGTCAACAACGCCAGTGTGCTCGGCTGGCGCGCGCAGTACGGGCAGGCCCACTACGCGGCCGCCAAGGCTGGCGTCATGGCGCTGACCCGATGCAGCGCGATCGAGGCCGCCGAATTCGGCGTGCGGATCAACGCCGTCGCGCCGAGCATCGCCCGGCATGCTTTCCTGGACAAGGTCTCCTCGACCGAACTGCTCGACCGCCTCTCCGAGGGCGAGGCGTTCGGCCGCGCCGCCGAGCCGTGGGAAGTGGCCGCGACCATCGCCATGCTGGCCAGCGACTACACCACCTACCTCACCGGCGAGGTCGTCTCGATCAGCAGCCAGCGAGCCTGAAGATTCGATTCCCGGGGGTGTGGTGCGCGTGTCCGGCGGTTATGCCGGACTCTCGCCGATCCGGGAATTCAGCCGTGCGGCGCGTTTACCCCGCTTGGTGAAGTCCGAGCATTCCGGGCATTCGGCGATGACCGGGTGGCGGCAGGCGGTGAGGTGTTCGAGGAACTGGTCGGTGGCCTGCAGCAAAGCGATTCGGTCACGCACCTGAGCGCGATGGGCGGCGATGAGCGCCAGGCGTCCCTCGTGGGCGCTGTGGCCGAGTCGGCGCATCTCGTCGAGGGACAGTCCGGCGCGTTGCAGGATCTGGATCAGCCGCGCGGAGTCGAGGACGTTCTCGTCGTAGCTGCGATGACCCGACGGGCTGCGCGGCGGCGTGAGCAGACCGACGGATTCCCAATGCCGGAGCACATGCGCCTCGACACCGAGGGCGGCTGCGGCGTCACCGATCCTCATCGTCCGGGTTGTGGTCACAATGCACCTCTTTACTTCATGTCGACATGAAGTATTACCGTGCCATCGTGTCTGATCCAGTACGTACCCCGAGCCTGTTCGAATGCTGTGCCGCGGCAGTCGGTTCCGTGCACGGCGCGCTGCGACCGCGGCGTGCCGACGAGCGGTTCCTGCGTTCGATCACCGATGCGGGACTGCCCACCGCCCGGCGCACCGTCACGGTGACCTCCCTGGCGCAGGTGCCACGGTTGGTGCCGACAGCCGCTGTCGTGGAAGGACGCTTCGCGCCGCGCCGCATCGCCAACTCGCTGACCTCTTTCGTGGTCCAGCACCCGGAAGCGACCTTCCTCGTCGATCCGGGCTACTGCATCGATGCCGATCATCGCGCCATCGCGCAGCTGCCGAGACCGCTGCGGATGGCCGTGCGCCCACCGTCGGACACCATCCCGACGATCACCGCCCTGGAAGCCGAATCCGCCTTGCCTCCCGTGGATTTCGCGCTACCGACACACGCGCACTGGGATCATGTGTGCGGATTGCTCGATCTGCCGGGTCTGCCGGTGTACCTGCACAGCGCCGAGTACCACTGGATCTCTCGAGGCGCGGTCGCTCCGGTCGGCGGCGTGCGCGATGCGCTGAAGGATCGTCCCCTGGTCGAATACGATCTCGACGGCCCGCCGATCCTCACCTTCACCCGCAGCCACGACCTGTTCGGCGACGGCAGCGTCGTCCTGGTCGACCTCGCCGGCCACACCCCCGGCAGCATCGGCATCCTCGCCCACACCCGGCGCGGCTGGATTCTGTTGGCGGGTGATGCCGCCTGGCATTCTCTGCAGATCGAGGAGATTCGTCAGAAATCCGCCTTTCCGGGCAGTTTCGCCGACAACGACCGCGACCTCACCTTCAAGACCCTGCACCGCCTGCACCTGGCGCGTCACTGCGCCACAGTCATCCCCACCCATGACCACGACGCAACCCGTCATCTCTCGGCACATTCGGACAGTGGGGTCGGCCAGTAGTGCGCTGAATACTCGCAGCGGCCGTCGTGGCTGCCAGTGGCGGAAGGCGGGATGATGGCAGGATCTTTCAGCGGGTCTCTACCTCACCCACTGGTACCAAGCAAACGCTTGGTTGTATCATGGCTCTTGTGACGGCCCCAGAGACCTCGAAATCAGCACGGCGCAACGAATTGCTGGCTTTGGCGGCCGAGCTGTTCGCCGAGCGAGGCCTGCGTGCGACGACGGTGCGCGACATCGCCGACTCCGCGGGCATCCTGTCCGGCAGTCTCTACCACCACTTCGATTCCAAGGAATCGATGGTCGACGAGATCCTGCGCGGCTTCCTCGACGATCTGTTCGGCCGCTACCGCGAGATCGTCGCCGCGGGCCTGAGTTCGCGCGCCACCCTGGAAGCCCTGGTGCTCGCCTCCTACGAATCCTTCGACCGCTACCACGCGGCCGTGGCCATCTACCAGGCCGAGGCCAAGCGGCTGCGCGACGCCGAACGATTCGCCTACATCGACGAATACAACCGCGAGTTCCGCGCGCTGTGGCACAAGGTGCTCACCAACGGCGTCGCGGACGGCAGTTTCCGGCCCGAGCTGGACGTGGAACTGGCCTACCGCTTCCTGCGCGACACCGTGTGGGTGGCGGTGCGCTGGTACCGCCCCGGTGGACCGATCACCGTCGACACCCTCGCCAAGCAATACCTCACCATCGTGCTCGACGGACTGACCGTGCCCGAGCGCACCGACCAGGCGTAGCGCCATCGCGCGCGCCGCCGCGCCCCACTAGGAGTTCTGATGTCCGCACCCTCCGCCCGCCGCCCCTATGCCCCGTTGCGTGACGCCTATGTCGTCGACGCCGTGCGCACTCCCGTCGGCAAGCGCGGTGGTGCGCTGGCCGGTGTGCACCCGGCCGACCTGGGCGCGGCCGCCCTGCGCGGCCTGTTCGACCGTCAGTCGCTCGACCCGAGCGTCGTCGACGACGTGATCGTCGGCTGTGTCGACAATGTCGGCCCGCAGGCGGGCAATATCGGCCGCACCATGTGGCTGACCGCCGGCTACCCCGAAGAGGTCCCCGGCGTGACCGTGGACCGCCAGTGCGGTTCCAGCCAGCAGGCCATCAACTTCGGCGCCCAGGCCATCATGAGCGGCACCGCCGAGGTGATCGTCGCGGCCGGCGTGCAGAACATGAGCGCCATCCCGATCTCGGCGGCCATGCTGGCGGGCAAGGAGTACGGCTTCGACTCGCCGTTCGTCGGCGCGCAGGGCTGGGACCACCGCTACGGCACCGACGAGGTCTCCCAGTTCCGCGGCGCGCAGCTGATCGCCGAGAAGTGGGATATCACCCGCGAGGACATGGAGCGCTGGGCGCTGCGCAGCCACGAACGCGCCCGCGACGCCATCAAGAACGGCCGCTTCGACAACGAGATCGTGCCGGTCGGCGATTTCTGGATCGACCAGGGCCCGCGCGAGACCACCCTGGAGAAGATGGCCTCCCTGCCCGCCCTGGCCGAAGGCAGCCCGCTGACCGCCGCCGTGGCCAGCCAGATCTCCGACGGCGCGAGCGCCACCCTGCTCGCCTCGGAATGGGCGGTGCAGGAATACGGGCTGAAGCCTCGCGCCCGCATCCACCACGTCTCCGCACGCGGCGCCGACCCGATCATGATGCTCACCGCGCCGATCCCGGCGACCAAGTGGGCGCTGGAGAAGACCGGCCTGACCATCGACGACATCGACGTGGTCGAGATCAACGAGGCCTTCGCCCCGGTGGTGCTGGCCTGGATCAAGGAGACCGGCGCGGATCCGGAGAAGGTGAACGTCAACGGCGGCGCGATCGCGCTGGGCCACCCGCTCGGCGCGACCGGCGCGAAGCTGTTCGCCACCCTGCTCAACGAGCTCGAGCGGCGGAATGGGCGGTATGGCCTGCTCACCATCTGTGAGGGTGGCGGCACGGCCAACGTGACCATCATCGAGCGCCTGAACTCCTGACCCTGGACGGTACGGGGCGCGGTTGTCCGCCGCCCCGCACCGACCGACGCCTTCGAAAGACGCAACGTGACAAGAGTCCGTGCGTACAGCATTCGTCGGATCACGACACGTGAGGTTCGCAGCTATTGCCGAACTCCTTGAGGCAGGATCAAGTAGCGAGGCTCCCGAGAAGCGGTCGCTGCGGCGCACCCCGGCGTCTACAGGCAAACCTTGACTTTGCACCAAACAGGTTAGAAGAGGGAGATCTCGCAGATCCTGGCCGAGTGTCTAGGTCCGCCGAGCGCAGTTGGTTACGCCGCCAGCAGCGAAAGATGTTGGGCCACAGGCACTTAATGGATTGTACCAGCGATCCGAAACTTGCGGATAGGGTTGGCATCCCCGATCTCACGGTATCGCAGCAATGGGTTACACTGCAGTGGTGCCCGGCACGGGGGCGCGGCTCGATGTTGTGGGTATCCGGCGTGGCCTGCGACGAGTCTCAAGGATGCTCACCCTCCATACGTGTGCAGAGACTTCGATTTGTTGCGCAGGATGCTTTGACCTGCCTCTGACTGCTGAGCCGGACAGCACGGAGGATGTGGTATGTCCGCGCTTGGAGCTACCTCACTCATGGTCTTGGTGCCATGTGTCGTAGTCCTGACGAGGGTCATTCGCGTAGTTGTTATCGTGCGTGCCGCGAAATCCTTGGTGGAAGACTGTGATCCAGATCAACGAGCGGATTTGAGCGCCCGCTTGGTCAGTGTTCTAGCCGCGGGTCCTGGGCCCTCACGCCGCCGGACCGTGGCCTTTGGAGAAGAGCGTGACTAAGTCGACGAACAGGTCGCAGACGGCAAGAATATGTTCTGCTGCGACCGGCGTGTGTTACACCGAGAGTCAGAAGTGGTTTGATCAGGGGCTGATCAGCCGGCAACGGCCGGTGCCCGAGGCATCGACTTTAGATCAGAGGAGACTCGAGGCGATTGCGGCGCATGAATTGGCCGGAGCGTTTGGTGACAGTCAACTCGACGGAGCGCTACTGGGAATCCAGAAGGCTAAGCCGGTTCAGACGGGATTCCTGTGGCTTGAGCCGCATCCCACAATGGCGTATGCAGTCGTTCATCGACTTTTGCCGCACCATGACCACGACTACGGTGGACTGCGAGGCGTTCCGGGATTGCGCCCCCGCAGTCTCAAGGACGGACTGCTGGTCCTTGCCGATTCACTATCGACCGCTGGGCTAGTCCTTCGCGTGCCGCAGGGCTTCTCCTTGCGGCCCGCTTTATTCAACGAAGGCAATTACGATGTAATTTGGAAAGACGATCCTGAGTCAACCCACGAGAGTGAAGGTCGCTATCTCCACACCTGGTCGATACCCTTCGACGCTGCCGGAGCGCGGCGCCGTGATCTCGTCCTCAGTCGGTTGCTGCGGAGGCCAGGAACATTGCAAAGGATAGGCACCACGCACGGCTTGGCGCAGACGTGGTCGCACTGGTCCAGGGATCTCGTCATCGCATGGTGCTGCGGTGCCTCCGAATCGGAGGTGAAATGTCAATTCCGCAAGAGTGGTTTCGCCGAAGACTTGGACGGCGTCGAAGTCGATAACCGGGACTCTTTCAGTGGCATATGGTGGAGCGATACGGGAATCGATTTGAGGCATTTTTCGAGTTGCATGCTCGACGAAGACTGGTCGAGCAATATCGTTGCGGGTTACAAGATCGACGAACTTCTCGGTCGGTACCCGTGGTCCCACTATCCGCTAAATGCGCAAAGAATGAGGTCAAATACGTAAGCAGCGCGATAGAGGCGGATGCGACAGTATCATCACCGACTTCGTATCACGCAGGGCGGTCGATCAGGGAATCCTTGTGTCAGCTGTGCCAAAATCGTTGCGGCACAAGCCCAACGCTGCCGCTGCAACAACTATTCTCTGGCCCTGCGCATGGAAACTGCTCGACATTCATACTCCCCCTGGGTAAGGTCCTCGATCTCGACGTCGACTGGATCGCCTTCACTCAGCGTGAAAACGTCACCCTTGTCCACAGTGGACAAGTGAAACCACGCCAGTGAGCCGTCTGATCGAGTCAGCACGCCGGTGCCGTTGCGGATGTTCAGCGGTAGACCGTCGCACGCTCCATGACCCGCCCCCTTCGCTGCGCCGTGTGATCGACCAGACAGTCCAATCCTTGCATGGCACGCATTTCTTCGCAGTTGGATAACCCGGAATCTGCCTGGCTGGACACGCCGCCGACGCGCACGGACGCAGCCCGCCAACGGCACTCAGTGCTCGATGCCGTCGGTGAGCTGGTCTGTCCCCGGTGAATGAGACCACCTCGAACTAGAGTCCCGTTGGCCCTGGTCAGGGGCCGGAAGGGACAATCAGAACCATGGCAGGACGGAAACGGCACTCCGCGGAAGAGATCGTGCGGAAGCTGCGCCGTGCCGATGAGTTGGCCGCCGCGGGGGCTTCGGGTGAGGAGATCGCCGCTGACCTGCAGGTATCGCCGGCGACGTTGTATAACTGGCGCCGCCAGTACGGCGGGATGGACACCGATGCCGCCAAAGAGCTCAAGGATCTGCGCGAGCAGAACGCCCGGCTGAAGCGGCTGCTCGCGGATGCCGAGTTGGAGAAGGACGCGCTGCGGGAGATCGCGAAGGGAAAATTTTAGGCCCGGCGGCCAAGCGGCGGGCGGTGGACATGCTCTTACAGGTCAAGGGCATGTCCGAACGGTTCGCCTGCAAGGTTGTCGGGCTGCATCGGTCCACGTTCCGACGACTGCCGATCGATCAATCGCCGGATGATCCCGATGGCGGGACCAGGGCCTGGCTGCGCGATTACGCGCGTAAGAATCCGTGTCACGGGTTCCGGCGGGCGTGGGCGGCGTTGCGGTTCGACGAGGGGCATCGGGTGAACCGCAAGCGAGTCCACCGGTTGTGGAAGCAGGAGGGCCTGCAGGTGCGGGTGCATCACCGCCGTAAACGTCTCGGGTCCTCGTCTGTGCCGGCCGTCGCTGCGGACGCGCCGAACACGGTGTGGGCGTTGGACTTCCAGTTCGATTCCACCGTCGACGGACGAGCGGTGAAGATCGCTTCGATGGTTGATGAACACACCCGTGAGTCACTGCTGCACCTGGTCGAACGCTCCATCACCGGCGAGAAATTCGTCACCGAGCGCGCCCGGGTGTTCGCTGCCCGGGGTGTCCCGAAGGTGCTGCGTTGCGACAACGGTCCGGAGATGATTTCCGAAGCGCTGCAACGGTTCTGCGCTGATCGGGTCGGGATTACCTATATCCCGCCCGGTACGCCCTGGAATAACGGTTACATCGAGTCGTTCAACCGCCGGTTGCGCACCGAGTGCCTCAACCGCAACCACTGGACTTCCTTGCTCGAGGCCCGTGTGGTGATCGGTGACTTCAAATCCGACCACAACCTGCGGCACCGGCATTCAGCGCTGGGCTACCGGACGCCGGCCGAGTACGCTGCGGCCTGCACCCATACCCACCATCCGGTGGATTGTGGGATCAACTGAGATGACGAACAACCCGGACTCTACTTCCGGGTGGTCGCGTTATCGGGGACTGGCCAGAGCGACCAGCCGACTACCAGAAAATTTTCTGATCGGAGTATTGGCGCCGACCTCGCCGAGCGGGCGCCGGACGAGTCGCTACGCGAATCCTCACTCCCCGAACTCGCTCGCTGCACCGCAGGTACGACCAGGTTGGAGTGTCTCAGCGGCCGGAGCCGAATCTCAACAGCGGAACATCGAACATGTCCGGTTGGGGTGTCCGGTGCAGTTCCGGCGAGATCACTTCGGTGATGATCATCTCGGTCAGGAACTGCACCCGCGCACCGAGAAGATGACTGGTGTGACCGGTCGCCGAATACTCCTTGAGCCCGACAGCCACATGGATGTGTGGCTTGACCAGGCCCGTCTCGGGGTCATAGGCCAGGGTGCCGCCTCCGAACGCTTCCACATTGCGTAGATGAACCTTCGACCAGACCGGCTCGTCCGGGTTGTCGATGCGCTCGCAGGTGCCGACGAGATCGACCTCGCTGAACCCGGCGATGAACGATGGGATGTAGCCACTGCGCAGGTCGTTGTCACGGCAGAACTCGGTCAGAGCCGAGTAGAAATCGTCGCCGTGGTCGAACACGACCGCGAAGGACCGGCCGAGAATGACTTCCCGGGATCGCATCAGACCTCCACTGTCGTCGGCCAAGGCCAGGTGTGAGAAGGGGCGTATCCGCCGGCGGCGGCGAACGCCCGATGGATGATCGACCGGTCGGCTCCAGTCGCGAGTACGGCGTGCAGGAGAAGGCGAGCCTTGAGGGGATGGAGGTCGCCGGCGGAGATGAGGCCACGGGCAAGGAGGTCGCGTTCGGATCCGGGGAATCCGTAGGTGGATTCGAGCACCGGTCCGGCTCCCGTACGAGAGGCGAGCACCACCGGGATGTTCTCCGCGAGCCGATCCAGCGCAGGTACCAGGACGCCGGGGACGTGGCCTGCCCCCATCGCCGCAAGGACTATCCCGTCGGCCCGGTCCGCGATGGCCTCGAGCGTGGTGCCGTCGTCGCCCAGAACGACCGGAATCAGTGCAACTCGCTGATCATCACCGGGTTCAGCGGGCACTGTGTAGCGGTCGAGAGTTCTGTGGTGGAAGCGTGGCGTGTGCTCCACGAGGTAACCGACAGGGCCGGTGGTGGCAGACCGGAATGTGGCGGTGCTGGTGGTGTGGGTTTTGCGGACGTCGCGCGCGGCGTGGATCTCGTCGTTGAAGACCACGAGGCAACCTAGTTCGCGGGCGTCGGGATGCGCGGCGGTGAGGATGGCGGCGAGGAGGTTGGCCGGACCGTCCGCTCCGGCGAGGGTGGGGTTGCGCATGGCTCCGGTGACCACGATCGGTGCCGGGCCGGAATGGAGCAGGTCGAGCAGGTACGCGGTTTCCTCGATGGTGTCGGTGCCCTGGGTGACCACCGTGCCGTCGACGTCCGCGGGTTGGTCACAGATCGCCGCGGCGAGTGCGGTGATATCGGGGATGGTCAGCGAGGCCCCGGGTAGTTGACGAAAGTTGACGACCTCGACGGTTACCGCGCTGTCCGCAAGCCCGGGGACGGCCGCGAGGAGTTGTTCGGCTGTCAGGGTCGGCGCTACTCCGCCGGTGTGACTGCCGGACATGGCGATGGTGCCGCCGAGTGCGAAAACGGTGACTCGGCGCGGGGTTTGGACGGTGGGCACTTCGGCAGCCTATCGAGAGTGGTGGCGTTCGAGCGTCGCTTGCGAGGCCGGTCGAATCGCCGTCGAACAGCCGACACCTACCAGACCCGGTCGCCGCGTCTCATCACCGATATCAGGTCGGTCAATCGTTGAAACCGACCCGATTCAGCGAGAGCAGATCGATGCCGTGACGTGCATAAATCTTCACGGTGTTCTCCCCGGTCAGTTCCTCCTCGCCGTAGCCGAGCAGGGCCGCGACCCGCACGACTTCTTCTCGTGAGTGCGCCTCGATCTCGAGGTAAGGCGGGATGAGGGGCCATTCGTCGATCTCGAGCAGAGCGCCTTCCAGCTCGAAGCTGGTGCGCCGATTCTCCTGATAGTTGCGGGCGGTGAACCCGAGTCGGTCCAGCAGTTCAGCGGCGGTCTCGAACGAGGACACCCCGACCTCGACCTCATCGGTGCCGTCGATACCGTCGTGCCGGATCTCCTTGACCGTCACCGACGATTGGGATCCATTATCGCGCAGCCGGATCCATCGGCTGTTGTCACCGGGGGCGACGTCGTAGACGTAACGCCGCAACAGCGCTGTCGCGGCCCTGCGGCGACCGCCACTGGCGATGATGGCCTTCGCTGTGGCCTCCGGATCGATGCCCAGTACCTTTGCCTCATATTCGATCTGCATCAAGAATCCTTTGCTCTCAGGAGGGGGAGGGGGACAAACGAAGGTACTCGTGCTCGCGCAGCTCGATGATCTCCCGGGCGAGCGCGCCGTCGATCAACCGTCGTACGCGCTTGGCATGTGCGTAATTCGGAACCACGATGTTGGCCGAGGCGCCAAGCCCGTGATCGAGTGTCGCCCGGACCGAATCGCGCAGTACCGCGATCTTTCGGGTCGCTCGGCGGGTGTCGGCGAACTTCTGGTGTTGTACCTGTGCGAGTTCAGTGGCGGTGGTTCCGAAGATGCTGAAGTTGACGCGATCGAGCCCGGCACGGGCACAGGCGGCGGCGATCGGTGCGACGTTCTCACCGTTCGAGGTCATGCCGACACGAAAGCCGGTCTCAGTGCACACGGCGATAATCTTCGCGAGGTGGGGGTGCAGGCTCGGTTCGCCGCCGGTCAGGTGGACATCGTCGAGGTCCAGTTCCGCGTGCAAACCAGTCAGCGCTTCGATGAACTCGCGGTCCGGTGCCACGGTAGCCGGCAGAAAGCGTGCACCGTTGCTCGATAGATAGATCGACACCCGCCCAGACCGCCCCCGCCCAGTCATCGATGCCGTGGCAGCACCGATATTGTCGGCCGCCACCGGCGTGCCCTCGTTGTGACAGAAGGTGCAGGCCATCCCGCACGCATCGATTACTTTCACGCGCAGGGTGCGGTCCCGATGCACCCGGATCGGTAGGCCGTCGTTCATGGCCGCGGCTTCGGGAGCCATCGCGGAACTCAGCGGTTTCATCGGCGTGCCCCTCTCGTGGTTGCTGGAATCAGCGTGGAACCTGAGCAGGCGAGAAGAGATTGACCGGAACTGTGGGACCAGCCCACGCAATGACACCGCCGAGTCTGCCGCACGGCCTTTAACACGTTGCGCGACAGCGCGATAATGCTTATCTTCCCCCCGCGAGGTGGGGCACCATGAGTCGGCGCAGCATGTTCGATCCCGGCGCGGTTCCAGCACGGTTCTGGCACCGCGATGACGTGCGCTTCGCGCTGGCACGGCGCGAGGTGGGTCGGCTGTTCGGCATCTACCTCGGTGCGTTTCCCGACTGCACCCAGGCCCGACTGGCCCTGCTCACGGTGAGTCGTCTGAACGCGGTGGCTTCCTGCCTCGATTGCACGTACCGCCACGCGATTGCGGTGCGCAGTCGCGACTCGAGTGCTTCGGCGAATTTTTGCATCCTGCCTTGAGGCGTGTACTCTGACTCCCTTACTTACCTTCAGGGGGGCAAATGTCGCCATCACGCCACACTGCGCGATCCGCTGCCGATCGTCGCCATCCGGATCACCCGAAGTACTGTCAAGCTTTGGGGGAAGCTGTAATTGAGGCAGGGAACATGTTCATGGCTGGGTTCGACATCATGCGTGTGCATGGTGGATACCGAAGCGACGACATGTACCAGATGACATTCGGGCAGTTGTTTGACAAGTTGAAGAAACTCCTCGCGGAGCAAGAATCTAACGGTTCACCCACTCCAGGATTCGGGGAATTTCTCAAAGAGTTCCGTAGGGCAAAAGATTTTCGTAACGATCTCGCTCACGGGATACCAACTACACAGGGGCTGTTTCGTCGCGAGCCGAACAAACCCGAGTCGGTGCGTATGTATGACACCATAGAAAAGCTGAACGAACTAAGCCGTACGTTTCGAAGGATCGCCGCACTGGGGGATAGTGTTGCCAAGCACGACATAGAAAAATTCGAGGACTGGGTACGGCGAGGCTATAGCTAAGGGCTCCTACGGGATCGATTGCGGAGCCTTCGCTATAAGCAGATCAAGGCCACGCCGAGGTCGAGGAAACCACGAAGGATATCGGCGCGAGGTTCCCAGCGGACGGCCGGGCGCCGGTGCTGGTGCAGCAGCGCCAGGGTTTGCTCGACGATCCAGCGTCCGGCGGTCACTCTGTGCAACACCAAGCGGTCGTCCACCCGGGCAGGCCCGAGTGTCCCCGGAGCCTGAACCGGCAGTAGCGGCTCGATTACCGCCCACAACTCGTCATCCACTATCCACGGTGCCGCTACGTTCAACATGCTGCACCACGGTCAGATCCATTGCCAGTCGAGCGATCCTGTTAGGAGCTCTTAGCGAGATCGCGCCCTCACGCCGACACGCGCTTGCGCCTGAAGACTCGTGCGGATTTCCTGGTGAATTGTGGTTGAAGTGGTTACAGCAGTCTCGACCGATACAACCAGCCCGTAACGAAGCTTGTCGTGCTTCGATAGTTTCTGTGCGTCGTCCATGCAATCTACATGGACGGGAAGACGACCATCGTCGGCGAGTCGCAAAGTGCGGTTGCCCTCGATCACCTCGTGCTGACAGGTACCGCGGCGCACAGAGTTGTGATCTGCCTGCGCGCGTGAACCACCTGTCGCTCGGTCATCGATCTCGAAGTGCACTTTGGCGCTGCGGTACTTAGTGAGCTGTCCAGCGGTGGGGGCCATATATGCGAGGGTGATGGTGAATCGGTGCCATGCGGCCTTTGCATGAAGTGATGCTGGCAGCGGAATCCAATGAGTATGACGCTGATCTCGTTCGATCAAGCCACCGGCAACCAGCACTGCTCGGTTTGTCGCAGCGGCCCCCAACCGGTCAACCGCGAGTACGCCGTATCCCAGCAATGCGGTGAGGTCCCGTCGGGCAGTCCTGGAATCCATGGCCAGTATCTGCTGCAACTTCTGACGAAGGTCACCCCAGTCGCAGGCGTGGACGAGCAGGGCTTTCGTCAAGACCGGGTGGAACTGAGCATCGGGGAATGGTACATCGGCGGGACTATCGGCCCCGGATTCGAGAATGTCGAAAATATGGCTGGCCTCGCGGGTGACCAGCGCGGTGGCGTTGCTGGTGCCGTGCGTGAACACGGTGGCGTTCGTGGCACCAAATCGACCTGGAGCAGCGACACGATTGCCGGGACCTGATGTGCTCGTGTTGGCGAGTTCGAGTTCCACGGTTGGATGCCCGTTCGCGGGTACGGGTTTGACGTAGAGAGCCCGTCCGCCTACATGGTGCAGGTCGGGCTTCACAGACCTGCCCACCCCCGGTCCGACTGCTCCGTAGAGAGCTGGCATCCCCAGATCCAGAAGGTCCCATACTGTGTCTGAATCGGCTATGGCACCAGCTGCGTCGGCATGTGTGGCACTGACGGTCAGAGCGTTGAGGGAATCTCCGGGCGGAAGTATCCCTCGGGAACGGGCATTGTTGCGGGCGGCCTTGATCGCTTCGACACGTGCGGTCTGTATGTTTGATGCCGCTTCGGCAGGTATGGCGAGTCGGCTGTTCAGGTGGTTGCCGGCGCTGACGACGAAGAGCACGTTGTACTCGATCGAGAGCCAGTCGAGCAGTTTGCCGAGTGGACTGATACGTCGGACCAGCGCGCGCGATTCGACACCGATCGACAAGTTGATGATGCGGATGCTGGGGGCGACCCCCTCGTGCTGACCATCGCCGTGGAAGATTCGCCGTATGGCTCCATGCAACAAGTCGATCCACAATTTGCCCTCAACTGGCTGTTCGTATCCGGGCTGCCACGGATGGGGTTGCAGAATCGGGCGAACGTACAGAGGCCGATCAAGAGGTTGTTGGGTGGCAGACAGGTCACCGTGAATGATCAGCGATGCCATAGATGTGCCATGACGTCGTGAGCTGACTGCGTAGGCGTCGGAAAGGCTGTCGGGGTCGTCGACGACGAGCCGCCCGACCAGGGCATCGTGGTTGATAACCGGCAAGCCGTCCAACAGTGCGATACGCGGCTTGGTCTTGAGCCGTTCGGCCTTCGGAAGTCCTGCTGTTTCCAGAGGGTCCGAGGAGGGTGTGCCGACTGACATCGGTGTGTAAGGGCTGACGAACATGATGTCTTCGGCAGACAGGAGTTGGATCGACTCGGCGCCCTCGCGGAGGACGGACTGGACATGTTGAACGGGGATCTCGACCAGTAGACCGTGGTATGCGATGGGGGTGATTTGAGCGCCATCCACTACACGTCCGTTGACGGCGTTGACGAGACCTTCCACATGGCTCTGGGCCGCTGCCCTCTCCTCCGCGGTCCGGCGGAACCACAACTCGATCTCGACCATGACCGGACTTGGAGATTGTCCGACCACTTGCAGTCGCTCGTTCCACTGCTCGAGCAATCCCGTGTCTCGAATCCGGTCGGTGACGTCCCACCTACGAATGTCTCTGAGTTGTTCGAATGCAGTCTTGAACTTTCCGAGCCCCCGGTCGAAGGACGCGGTAGGGTCCGCTTCCCAGCGATCGAATAACTGTATGAGCTGGTTGGCGGCCTGTGCGTTGGACATAACCAGATATAGGGAGTGCGCGACGGGCTTTTCGGCTCGGTTGGAGTTTTCGTCGAGCATGTGGAAGTCGTCGTCGGCCTCGGACTCGTCATCGAGCAGTTCAGTAAGGAACTCGAAGCCTTCGATTCGATCGATTGCGTTGCGGAACTGCTGGATCGTGCCCGCGAGGTCGAAGACGAGCACAAGTTCGGGATCGATTTCGTCGACCTGCCCGTTCGCCAACACGGCGCGCTGATTGGCAAACGCATCTGCGAGAGCCTTGAACTTGGGGGAAAGCCTGGTGACTTGACGAGCGTGGGTCGGCTTATGGAGCGAAGGCGGCCGTCGCTGCGGCGACTTCGGGCGGTCCCCTGTGGTAGGTGAGTTGAGCGCGAGAAGTGGACGAGGTTCCCCCGTTACTCCGTTACTTGTTTGCGCCAGTGCTCAAGCCTTTCTTGAACGATTCGACGGAGGTCGACGTCGGGCAGTTCTAAAACAGCTCGGCGGCGGACGTCGAGTGCGAACTCCTCCAGTTCGGCGTAGCTCGATCCCGCCAGCCTATCGGCCAGTGTACGAGGCGTGTAACCAAGATCACCACCGAGTCTCGCCGCGAGCTTTTCAAGGTACTTCGTCGCCTGTGCACGGCTTGGGGCACGTAGTTCAGCCCGGATCTGGAATCGACGCCATGCCGCCCGGTCAAGCAGTTCACCATGGTTGGTTGCCCCGATCAGAATGACGTGGGCGGGAAGCCGGTCTACCTGAAGGAGGAGCGTCGATACGACACGTTTGATCTCCCCTGTCTCATGCTCGTCGGATCGTTCCTTGGCTATGGTGTCGAGCTCGTCGAAGAACAGTACACAACGGCGAGTCCTCACGAACTCGAAAGCCTGGTCAAGCCGGGCGGCCGTCTCGCCGAGGAAGCTGGACACCACTCCCTCGTAGCGGATTACGTAGAACGGGAGCATCAACTCTGCGGCGATTGCCTCAGCGACGCTGGTCTTGCCGTTGCCAGGCGGACCTGATAGAAGGAGACGGTTTCGGGGCTCGATTCCATAGCTGCGCAACAGCTCCGAACGCTTTTGTTCTTCGACCAGTTCGGTCAGCACGCGACGAGTGACAGGCTCTAGTTCGAGTTCGTCCATCCGACGTTGAGGGAGGATCTCCGCGACAAGATCACGCACAGCAGTTGCGTGCTCGTCACGGGGCACCCCTTGGCCTGTGGTCGTGATGATTTCAGATAGACGATCCGCTACAAGATGATGCTGCTTCGCGCGTTCCTCGGCGATTACAGCTTCAACAAGCATCCGAAAGCGGTCACGGTCCCCCCGTCGTTCGGCTTCGACGAGGTCGAGAAGCAGGTCAGAACGCGCCATTCCCCGCCTCCTTTACCACGTGGATCTCTATGCTCAGTTTACCCATCAGGGAGCGAAGCGTACCGTGGATGAGTTCGCGAGCTGCATCGAACCGTAGGCGCAGGCCGTCAGATCTCCAACACGCCGCAGGGCGGTCGCTTCCCAACACATAGCCGTCTCATATGCCAAGCAGTCCAGCCAGAGAGTGGTGCGCCCATGGGCGAACGTTAAGCCGAGCCGTCTGGCCATAGACACATGAGCATGGGGTTCGGACTACTCTTTCGGCCCATACCCCGCGCAGCGGGTTGAAGGTGTGCAAATCGTGAGGAGGGAATCACGTGGCGATTCAGGCCGTGGTGTTCGATGTCGGCGAGACCCTGGTGGACGAGACGCGCGAATACGGCACCTGGGCTGACTGGCTCGGAGTTCCCCGCCACACGTTCGTCTCCGTGTTCGGCGCGACCATCGCTCAAGGGCTGGACTACCGCGAGACCTTCCAGGTCTTCCGCCCTGGGTTCGACCTCACCGCCGAACGAGAGGCCCGCGCCGCCGCAGGTCAGCCGGAGTGGTTCGGCGAGGAAGACCTCTATGCCGATGTGCGCCCCGCCCTTTCCGAACTCCAGGCATCGGGAATCTGGGTGGGCGTAGTCGGTAATCAGACAGTGCGCGCTGGCGGACTGCTCCGCGGGCTCGAACTACCCTGCGACTTCATCGCGACCTCCGACGACTGGGGCGTATCCAAGCCCGACACCGCGTTCTTCGATCGGATCGTCGAGGAGACAGGGATGCCAGCTGACGACATCCTGTATGTCGGTGACCGCCTCGACAACGACATTGCCCCGGCTAAGGCGGTCGGAATGCGGACGGCGTTCATCCAGCGCGGCCCATGGGGGTGGATCCACCGAGACTCGCCTTTGCTGGACGAACTGGCCGACTTCCGTATCGACCTCCTGACCGAACTCCCTGCTCTTGTTGCAGCCGATGCCGGCGCGCTCCACTCCCACTGAGCGCGCCGGGCAGTAGCTGCCTGGCACCTATCCGATGAGCGAATGGACGGTGGTATGCCAGTCGTAGAGACGCTCATCGAGTTCGCGTACGGCTGGCAGTGAGTCCCAACGTCGAAGCGTTGCCCGCACGGCCTTCACTCGATCGAGCGCGGTCGAGTACCAGTGCTGGCTGATCCCGGTCAGCGCCTGCTGGAGGTATGCGCACGCCTGGACGGGGTCCTCCAGCAAGACCGCTGCCGCTGCTGCATCCGCGAGATACACCGCCCTCTGTTTGACTGCGGCAGCGGGCAGTTCATCGAGAACTTGACGTAGGGTTTCGGCGGCTTCGCGGCCACGGCCCAGCGATATGAGGGTGTTTGCCTTGAATCCTCCCAGTCGGGTCGGCGAGAACCAGTCCAGCCAGAGCGGTGAGGGGTCGGCGGCAGGGTCGAAGGCTGCGTAAGACTGCTCGGCGTGGGCGATGTGGGCAAGCGCGGCTTTCGCATCGCCGAAACGCGTGTCGACCTCGGCAGCCACCGCGTCGAGCCATGCGATGAATTCCCCGTTTGCCCTACCACGGCGCGCGAAGGCTCGTGCAGCTGCGATGCGTTCGCGCGCCTCCTCGGCACGTTGAGGGTCACCGGAGAAGGCTGGCGCAAATGCCATGTGCGCGAGAACCGCCGCACCGAGGAGAGAGTCGTCAGCTTGCTGGGCTGCCTGTAGAGCGGCCCCGAAGCTATGGTGCGCTTCGGCTGGCTTGTCCAGGTCGAAGAACTCCAAACGGCCGGAGAGCAAGTTGGATTCGGCAACGGCTGGGGCGAGGATCGTCAGGGCGCGGCCCTCGGCACGCTCGAGGAGTTCCATGCCTAGGTGGGCGTGTTCTTTGACGGAGTGATGCAGGCTCGATGCCGAGAGGGTCCAGTAGAAGCGGCGGTGTGCAGCGGTGATGGTCGCGTAGTCGGCGGCGCCCGCCGTGGTGAGACGCGGCAGATTGCTGCTGCGCAACATGATTCGTTGGCGAGCGGAAGCTGGACGGACATCGGTCCCGTGGGCCGACTTTCCATCAGCCCACGGGGGAATGAAGCCGAGTTCCGTGATCGGGCGGTCGAACAGTGCTTCCAGTGCGGTGACATGTTCCGTCTGAGGGAAGGACGGATTGGCCGATTCCCAGCGACGAACGGTGCGCGCGGACACCTCGACCCGTAGTCCGATGTTGCGCGCGGTCTCGGTAACTGCGTCAGCGAGTGCGGCTTGGGAGCGGTATCCAAGCGCCACACGTGCGGCTTTCAAGGCCGCGTTCCCGGTTTTTGCCATGGGTCGACGATAGACCGGATAGTGGCTATCCCGCGACCTACTTCGCCAAAAGCGGCCACATGATGTCCGCCTGTATGGCCTTCTTTTATACGCACACTGCGGTCACGCTTGCGTGTGCCCCAAACACTCGCCCCGTCGTCGGGTTCTGGGGTCCGCAGCCTGATGTCGGGAGCAGGCATGCACAGGCTGCATCCCAACTCTCGTGTGTCCCAGGAGATCTCAGATGTCCGTGTACGAAGTGTGTGTCTTTCTAGCGGTTCTTCCGCTGGCAGCTCTTGGTGTGCTCGTGCCATTTCTTGTCGAGTCTCGGAAGTCGCCCGCACTGATCTCTGTGCAGCCCAATGAGATCCGGCGCGCGCACGATAAGCGGGGCGGTCCCGGCGGTCGGGCTGATGTCCGGACAATGGGTTCCGGACGTGTCGACTGCCCGAGTGTCCGATACGGTGCGAAACCGCGGGTTACCGCCTCGTCCGCGAGGCAATTCACCGGCGCTGCCTCCAGTCTTTGCCCCATCGGTCGTGGCTCGCCACCTGATGCCGACAACGCGTCGCGTGTCCCGCTCTACACCGACCAATTCGCATCCGACCCGCACGCCGAGTACGCCCGGATGCGTGCACGGTTCGGATCGCTGGTGCCGGTCTGGCTGGCTCCAGGGGTTCCGGCGACGTTGGTGATCGGCTACTGGACCGCACTGAAAATCCTCAACGATTCCGAGCACTTCCCCGCCGATCCCAGTTCCTGGCAGCGTGACATACCGCGGGGGTGCCCGGTGCTGCCGATGATGCAGAAGCGTCCGAATGCTCTGCGCAGCAGTGGGATCGAGCATGCGCGGTATCGCGCGGCCAACGTGGACGCCCTGGGGCGTGTGGATCTGACCGCGCTGCACGATGTGGTCGAGCGCAGTGCCGCGCGGTTGATCGACGGGTTCAGCGCCGCCGGCCGGGCCGATCTGCTCGGCGACTACGCCCGCCCGCTGGTCTTCGAGGTGATCGGCGAACTGATCGGGTGCGATCCCGAGATCAGCGATCGGGCCGCCGCCGGGATGGCGATGATGTTCGACTCCACCGCCGACGCGGGGGAGGGGAACCGCCTGGCGGTGGGGGCCTTGGCGGAACTCGTCGCCCGTAAACGTGCCCGGCCGGGGGAGGACATCACGTCCTGGCTGCTTGCGCATCCGGCCGGTCTGGACGATGCGGAACTGGTCCACCAGCTGTTCACCCTGTATGCGGCGGCGAGTGAGCCGTTGACGAATCTGATCGTCAACACGGTGTCGCTGATGATGAGCCGCCCGGACTTCGGGGGCCGGGTCGTCGCGGGGGAGGTCTCGACCCGTGACGCGCTGACCCACGTGTTGTTCCGTGATCCGCCGTTGGCGAACTTCTGCATGTCGTATCCGCGTCAACCGCAGCTCATCGGCGATACCTGGGTGCCCGCGCATCAGCCGATTGTGATCAGCCTGGCCGCCTGCAACAACGACCCGGCCGTGATGGGCGGCAACATCTTCGGCAACGAG
>NZ_BAGA01000012.1 GCF_000308595.1 Nocardia higoensis NBRC 100133
ATCTCGACATCCGCGTCACCGACACCTCGCTGCGCGACGGCTCGCACCACAAGCGCCACCAGTTCACCGCCACCGAGGTGCGCGATATCGTCGCCGCGCTCGACGGCGCCGGCGTGCCGGTCATCGAGGTCACCCACGGTGACGGACTCGGCGGTTCCTCGTTCAACTACGGGTTCTCCAAGACCCCGGAGCAGGAACTGGTGAAGATCGCCGCCGAGACGGCCCGGCGGGCGAAGATCGCGGTGCTCATGCTGCCCGGCGTCGGCGTCAAGGAGGACATCAAGATCTCCCAGGACAACGGCGCCTCGATCTGCCGCATCGCCACCCACTGCACCGAAGCGGATGTGTCGATCCAGCACTTCGGCCTGGCCCGCGAACTGGGCCTGGAGACCGTCGGCTTCCTGATGATGTCGCACACCCAGCCGCCGGAGGTGCTCGCGAAGCAGGCGCGCATCATGGCCGACGCCGGGTGCCAGTGCGTCTACATCGTCGACTCGGCGGGCGCGCTGGTGCTCGAGCAGGTCTCCGACCGCGTGGCCGCCCTGGTCGCCGAACTCGGCGAGGACGCGCAGGTCGGTTTCCACGGTCACGAGAACCTCGATCTGGCCGTGGCCAACTCGATCTACGCGATCCGGGCGGGCGCGAAGCAGATCGACGGCAGCGCACGGCGTTTCGGCGCGGGCGCGGGCAACACCCCCGTCGAGGCGCTGGTAGGGGTGTGCGACAAGCTCGGCATCAGGACCGGCATCGACTTCTTCGCCATCGCCGACGCCGCCGAGGACGTGGTGCGCCCGGCCATGCCGCAGGAATGCCTGCTCGACCGGCAGGCGCTGATGATGGGCTACGCCGGGGTGTACTCCAGCTTCCTCAAGCACGCGGAGCGCCAAGCCGAGCGCTACGGGGTCTCGGCCGCGGAGATGCTGGTCCGGGCCGGGCAGCGCAAGCTGGTCGGCGGGCAGGAGGATCAGCTCATCGACATCGCGCTGGAACTGCAGCGGGAGCAGCAGACCACGGGCGTGTCCTAGCCTGCTTTCGTACGCGACCCGGGTCGTCTTCTCCGGACGGCTCGGGTCGCGTGCTGTCCGGCCGAAGGACGCCGTGCCACACGGCATGCCGTTCACCCACCGGCCGGACGACCGCGATGGCCGGATCCCGCCGGGCGCGCCCGATCGGCGATACTCGGGGTGACGAAGACGGCGGTTCGCCATCGGCCGGCACCGTCTCGTCCGGTCGCCGGAGAGGCGAGCGATGGCACGGGGGAGCGGGGGAATCATGGCGCATGAGCACAACGGCGGGGAGCAGCCGTACGAATCCGGCGGCGGGGCCTACGAATTCCCGCCGCTCGAGCACGTCGGCCGGGACGGTGTCGACGAGGCGCCTGTGTCCGGCCATCGGCCGCTGGGCGCGGAGCCCGGCGCCGGTGCCGGACCCGCCGATACGGTGCGGTGGGGGCCGGTGCCGCCCGGTGACGGCCAGGTCGGTCCGGGGCCGGCGAACTCCGGTCCGGTCGGCCCAGCAGTGTCGGGCTACGGTCAGGCAGGTCCGGGTGCCTCCGGCTTCGGGGCGGCCGGGCAGCGACAGCACGAATTCGCACGGCCCGGAAAAGTGAGTCCTCTGGGCTACACGAGCCCCAGCGCGGAGTACCTGGTGCGAGCACTGATCTTCGTCGCGATGCTGATCCTGGTCGCGGTCTTCGTCTTCGGCGACACCTTGGGAAGTGTCTTCGGCAGACTCACCGCCGCCGACAGAGCCACCGCCGCCGACCAGGATCCGCTGCCGACCGTGTCCGCGAGCGCCACGACGACGGCGCCGCCGGGGACGATTTCGATAGACAGCGGCTCGGCCCCCACGCGCTCCGCGGCCGCCACCGCCGCGGTCCTGCCCGGGTTCCAGGGCGTGGCGGTCGAGTCGCGCGGCATCGCCTACGACGTGCCCGCGGACTGGGAGATCGACGCCCCCAGCGTCATTCGCGGTTTCGAGGGTGACGGCGGCCGGATCTCCGGCACCGGGACGGCGACCGCCGGCAAGGACTATTGCGGTGCGAATACCCGTGCGCTCACCTATGTCAGCCGCTCGCAGGAAGCCGATCAGGCCGCCGCCGCGACCGAATACGGCACGAGCGCAGCCGAACTCGGTTACGACAGCTCCGGCTGGGATCGCCGCGCGACGGCGCCCGCCCCCCTGACCACCAGCAGCGGCCTGCCCGGCCGGATGGTCGAGATCTCGGGCAACCAGATCCCCGACCCGGCCGGCTGCGCGACGGAGTTCTCCGTGTACACCTTCGCCTTCGCCGGTGCCGACAACCCCACCCTGGTCCTGACCATCGCCACCGACCGCGGCGTTCCCGGCGAGGTGACCCCGGACCAGGCCCGCGAGATCTTCTCCACCATCCGCTTCCTCGGCTGAGGTAGGACCCGGGGCTCAGAGTCCGGTCGCGGGCACGCCGAATCGCTTCGGCGCGGTCGCCGCAATCTCGACCGTCGCGGGAGGGCCGGGCGAGCTCTTCGGCTGGGTGAGCGCGCCGGACAATGCGTGGACCAGGGCACATCAGGTGCAGCAGATGCTCACCGAAAAGGGGAAGCATCGCAGTGCGGGAGTATCGGACCTGTTGATCGCTGCGACCGCGGAGGCGCACGGCCTCACCGTTCTGCACTACGACCGCGACTTCGAGACCGTCCGGGAAGTGACCGGGCAGCCGACGCAGTGGATCGCTCCGCCGGGGTCCACCGCCTGACCGGTCTCAGGCTCCGCGGGCCTCGCGCGGCGACTCGCCGACGGATTCCGGCCGGGTGCGGCGGGCACGTTTGCCTCGGGCGACCTCGGTGGCGAGGGCGTCGAGCGGCTGGCCGAAGCCGTGCAGCGGGTCGAGCAGGGCGGTGAGCCAGGTGCGGGCCGTCTCGAGGCCGGTGGCGTCGAGGGCGTAGAGGCGGCGGGTGCCCTCGGCGCGCACGGTGACCAACCCGGCGTCGCGCAGCACTTTGAGGTGCTGGGAGACGCCGGGCTGGGAAATCGAGGCCAGTTCCTGGACCGCCGCCACCAACTCGCCCGCGGGGCGTTCGCCGCTCGCGAGCAGGGTGAGGATGTGGCGGCGCAGGGGGTCGCCGAGCGCCTCGAAGATCTTCGCCGGTGCAACCGCCATCAGGACTCGGCGCCCGCCTCGGGCTCGGTGGTGTAGAAGACGATGGTCTGTTCGGCGGCGGTGTGCGCGGTCGTGGGATCGTCGCCGTCGGCGATCGCCGCATCGGCCCAGGCCTCGGCGGCGGTGCGGATGAAGGTCAGGCCCTCGGGGGTGGTGTGCAGGCTCATGGCCACCTCCGGGTCGACGGGCTCGCCGGTCTCGATGTGCATGCCCAGCCCCAGTAGCGCCAGATCCCAGCCGACACCGACCGCGCCCGGTCCGAACTGATCCCACATCTGCGGGTCGACCGGCGCCTCGTGCACCAGCTCGAGCCGTGTCCCCGCGCCCTCCGGCGTGAGCGTCACCGTCAGCCAGGACACGTTCCCGCCGAACTCCCAGGTGACCGCGAACCGCTGCGGCTTCTCGCACTCCTCGACCGTGCCACCCGCATTGCCCTCGAGCTGGTATTGCCCGCCTACCTGCAGATCACCGCTGATCGGCAGGAACCAGCGCGGCAGACGCTGCGCGTCGGTCAGCGCCTCCCACAGATCCTCCTGCCCGGTGGGATAGGTCCTGCGGGCCACCGCGATACGGGTGGAGTCCCCATCGCGCGTGCCGGTCCGGATCTCCCTGGTGACGAGTCCGGCCGCGGCGGTCGGATCTGTCAGCAAAGCCATGTCGACCTCCTTGAATAAGTTTGTACTTATAGACTACACACCTTCCGCCGATGTGCGGTAGGCATGCTTGATATCAAGATCTGGATCTTTTGATATCGCGGTCCTATGCTTGGGCGAGGAGGTGGTCGCGATGGCGCGAACCGTTATCGATGTGGACGATGCGATGCTTGCCGAGGCGGCCGAGATCTTCGGTACGACAACGAAGGTCGCGACTGTCAACGCCGCGCTCGAAGACGCGATCAAACGCCGTAAGAGGCAATCGTTCCTGGATTGGATCGCCGCGGGCGGGTTGCCCGACCTCACCGGTGAAGTCGAGTCCTCGGCCGATCAGGGTGCGGCCTGAACGTGTCGATCAGATACTTGATCGACACGTCCGCATTGGCCCGCTATCCGAAATCCGGCGTTCGGGCTGTGATCGGACCGCTGCAAACTGCTGGGCTCCTCGCAGTCTGTGGGGCGGTGGAGTTGGAAGTCCTTCGGGCGGCGCGCTCGAAATCGGATGCGTTGCGGATTCGCGATGAGCTGCGCGGTTTCGACTGGCTACCCACTCCCGACGAGGCATGGGATCGTGCCGCCGAGGTTCAAGGGCTGTTGATCGGACGTGGCAACTGGCGGGCCGTCTCCACGTCGGATCTCCTCATCGCCGCCGTCGCAGAGCGCCACCGCGCGACCGTGCTGCACTACGACGGTGACTACGACATGATCGCTGCCATCACCGGCCAAGCCGTGCGGTGGGTCGTCCCGCCCGGGACGGCGGACTGAGTCTCGAGCCGGGCTTACAACCAGGTGTCCAGCGTGGTGGTGGTGAGGAAGTGCTCGAGATCCGCGCGCCAGGGGGCGGGCGTGGTCTTCTCGGGCTCGATCGCGGTGTACTGGCCGCGGTAGAACAGCAGCGGGCGGCCGGAGTCGGTGGTTTCCGACAGCGACAGCACGCGGCCGATGACGATGTAGTGGTCGCCGCCGTCGACGACGCTGTCCACCCGGCATTCGATGGTGGCCAGCGCGTCGTCGAGGGCGGGCAGGCCCAGTTCGGTGGTGCGCCAGGGCACGCCGGCGAACTTGTCCTCTTCCCGGGAGCCGAAGCGCGCGCAGACCGGCTGCTGCGCCTCGGCCAGGATATTGACGCAGAAGCGTCCGGACTTCTCGATCGCCGCCCAGGAGCGCGAGCCTTTGGTGGGGCAGAACAGCACCAGCGGCGGGTCGAGGGACAGGGCGGCGAACGACTGGCAGGCGAAGCCGATCGGGGTTGCGCTCGCTCCGTCGGGGCCGTCACCGAAGGTGGTGATGACGGTGATGCCGGTGCAGAACTGCCCGAGCACGGTACGGAACTGTTTGGGATCGATCACCGGATGCCCGTCGGTGGTCACTGTCGTCTCCATCGTGATTCGCCGTCCTGTCCGAAGCGGTATTACTCCGGGCGCATGCCCACCGAGAAGTCGTGGCCCCACAGGCTGACCGCGGTGGACTCCCGCGCGATCCAGTCGTCGTCCTCGACTTCCAAGCCCTCGCAACCGAATTCGACGTCGAAACCACCCGGCGTCTTCATGTAGAACGAGAGCATCTTGTCGTTGACGTGCCTGCCCAGGGTGGCCGACATCTTGACCTTCTTGCGCAGCGCGCGGTCCAGCGCCAGACCGACGTCGTCGGCGTTCTCCACCTCGATCATCAGGTGGACAATGCCGCTGGGGGTGGGCATCGGCAGGAACGCCAGCGAATGATGGCGCGGGTTGCAGCCGAAGAAGCGCAGCCAGGCCGGTTCGCCGTCGGCGGGGCGGCCCATCATCTGCGGTGGCAGCCGCATGGAGTCGCGCAGGCGGAAGCCGAGCACGTCGCGGTAGAACTCGAGGGCGGCCTGGTCGTCGGAGGTGCTGAGCACCACGTGGCCCAAGCCCTGTTCCTCGGTGACGAACCGGTGCCCGTAGGGGCTCACCACGCGGCGGTGTTCCAGCGCCACGCCGTGGAACGCCTCGAGCGTGTTGCCGGACGGGTCCTCGAAGCGGATCAGCTCATAGACGCGGCGATCGGCCTTCTCCGCGTCGGTGCCCTCCTTGTAGGCCACGCCCGCGCGATCGAGACGATCGCGGATGTCCTGCAGCTCTGCCGCATTCGCCGTCTCCCAGCCGGAGACGAGCAGCCGGTCGGACTCGCCGGGCACGATCACCAGGCGGGCGGGGAACTCGTCCATCCGCAGGTAGAGGGATTCGGGATCGCTGCCCTTGCCCTCCACCATGCCGAGCACCTTCAGGCCGTAATCACGCCAGGCCGCCATGTCGGTGGCCTGGATGCGCAGGTAGCCGAGGGAACGGATACCCATGACTCATCCCTCCTTGCCCACACCGGACAGGAAATCCGTGGTGAGCCGGTTGAATTCGTGGAACTTCTCCAGTTGCGCCCAGTGTCCGCAGCCGCCGAAGACGTGCAGCTGCACGCGCGGGATCATCTTGGTGGCCACGATGGCGCCGTCGAGCGGGTTGACCCGGTCCTCGCGGCCCCAGATCAACAGCACCGGCTGGCGCAGCTTGTAGGCGTCGCGCCAGAGCATGCCGAGTTCGAAATCCGGCCCGGCGAAGGACTTGCCCATCGCGCGGGTCGCGGCCAGCGCCTCGGGGGTCTGCGCCGAAGCGAAGCGCTCGTCGATCAGCTCGTCGGTGATCAGCTTCTGGTCGAAGACCATGATGCGCAGGAACGCCTCGAGGTTCTCCCGGGTCGGCTGGAAGTTGAAGCGCGAGAGCAGCTTCACGCCCTCGGTCGGGTCCGGCGCGTAGGCGTTCATGCTCAGGCCGCCGGGGCCCATCAGCACCAGCTTGCCCGCGCGGTCGGGGTAGTCCAGCGCGAAGCGGGTCGCCGCGCCGCCGCCGAGCGAATTGCCCAGCAGGTGCACGCGTTCGGTGACGCCCAGGGTGTCGAGCAGATCCTTCAGCGCCGAGGCCGAGTGCGCGAAGTACTGCGGATGGTCGACGGGCTTGTCGGACTGCCCGAAGCCGGGCTGGTCCACCGCGAGCACGTGGAAGTTCTGCGCCAGCACCGGGATGTTGCGGGCGAAGTTCGACCAGGACGAGGCGCCCGGGCCGCCGCCGTGCAGCAGCACGATCGTGGGGCCGTTGCCCACGCCCGCCTCGTGGTAGTGCAGTTTCAGGTCGGGACGGACCTGGGCGAACCGGGAGGTCGATTCGAAGGTGATCGCTCCGGTGTCGGTCGAGGTCGCGGTGTCGGTCGAGGTCATCACACCATCCCGTCGGTGATCGGCAGGCCGAATTCGTGGGTGCCGTACATGACATAGGCGCGCTCGGGATCGTTGGCGGCGTGCACCCGCCCCGCGTGCGCGTCGCGCCAGAAGCGCTGCAGCGGAGTGCCGTTGGTGAGCGCGGTCGCGCCGGAGGCCTCGAACAGCTTGTCGATGGAGGAGATGGCCCGCCCGGTCGCGCGGACCTGGTCGCGCCGGGCCCGCACCCGCAGGTCCAGCGGCACCTCCTCGCCCGCCACGAGCAGGGCGTATTCGTCGGCGACATTGCCCGACAGCTGGCGCCAGGCGGCGTCGATATCGCTGGAGGCCTCCGCGACGCGAACCTTGGTGAACGGGTCGTCCTTGGCCTTCTCGCCGGCGAACGCGGCGCGCACGCGCTTGCCCTGGTGCTCGACGTGCGCGGCGTAGGCGCCGTAGGCCATGCCGACGATCGGGGCGGAGATGGTGGTGGGATGAATGGTGCCCCACGGCATCTTGTACACCGGATCGGTGTTGCGCTCCAGGCCGGGCGAGGCCAGCTCGTTCATGGTGCGGAAGCTCAGGAAGCGGTGCCTGGGCACGAAGACCTCGTCGACGACGACGGTGTTGGAGCCGGTGCCGCGCAGGCCCACCACGTTCCAGACGTCGTCGATGCGGTAGTCGGTGCGCGGGATCAGGAAGCTGCCGAAGTCGACCGGCTTGCCGTCCTTGATGACCGGGCCGCCCACGACCACCCAGGTCGCGTGATCCGAACCCGAGGACCAGGCCCACGAGCCCTTGACGAGGTAGCCGCCCTCGACCGCGGTGCCGATGCCCATCGGGGCGTAGGAGGAGGAGATGCGGACCTCGGTGTCCTCGCCCCACACCTCTTCCTGGGCCTGCTGGTCGAACAGCGCCAGGTGCCAGTTGTGCACGCCGATGATGCCGGCCACCCAGCCGGTGGAGCCGCAGGCCGAGGCGAGCTTGCGGACGGTGTCGTAGAAGACGACGGGGTCGGCGGCGTAACCGCCCCACTGCTTGGGCTGCAGCAGGCGGAAGAAGCCGGTCTCCTGTAGTGACTTGATGCTCTCGTCGGGGATGCGCCGCAGGTCCTCTGCCTCCTGCGCGCGCTCGCGCAGTGTCGGCAACAGCGCTTCGACCCGTTCGGTCACTTCTTGCGTCATCTCGGACCTGCTCCTGCCTGGTCGGATTGGTAACCGGTACTCATTTGTCTCTGAGACTAGAACAGGTTCTTATTTATGTCGAGAAGTGTGACTCTTTGCAGGTACACCAATGACCTTCGGTACCAACTACCGCCGATCACTGGCGTGGAAGACGACATTTTTGTAACGTGTTCTAGTACCGAAGGAGGAGGAATCGCGATGGGAGTTACCCCGAGCAACGGGCCGGGTGGCGCCGGTGCGCGCGGTGGAGCCAAGGTCAGAGAGCTCGATGTGGGGACCGTGCCCACCCGGTACGCGCGTGGTTGGCACTGCCTCGGGCTGGCCAAGGACTTCCGCGACGGCAAGCCGCACTCGGTGAAGGCCTTCGGCACCAAGCTCGTGGTCTGGGCCGACAGTGCCGGTGAGCTGCGTGTGCTCGACGCCTACTGCAGGCACATGGGCGGCGATCTGAGCATGGGTGAGGTCAAGGGCGACGAGATCGCCTGCCCGTTCCACGACTGGCGCTGGTCGGGGGAGAGCGGCAAGTGCACCTCGATTCCCTACGCGCGCCGTGTGCCGCCGCTGGCCCGCACCCGCAAGTGGACCACCCTCGAGCGCAACGGTCAGCTGTTCGTCTGGCACGACCACGAGGGCAACCCGCCGCCGGAGGAGGTGACCATCCCCTTCATCGAGGGGCCGTACGCGAGCGCCGACGGCACGCCCACCGACGGCCTGGACGGCAACTGGACCGAGTGGACCTGGAACCGGATCGAGATCGAGGGCGCCAACTGCCGCGAGATCATCGACAATGTGGTCGACATGGCCCATTTCTTCTACATCCACTTCGCCTACCCGACGTATTTCAAGAACGTCTTCGAAGGGCATGTGGCCACCCAATTCCTGGAGACCAAGGGTCGCCCGGATGTGGGGGTGGCGGCCAAATACGGCGGCGAGACGCTGCTGAAATCCGAGGCATCGTATTTCGGCCCGTCCTACATGATCAATCCGCTGACCAATATCTACGGCGGTTACGAGATCAAGGTCGTGCTCATCAACTGCCACTATCCGGTCACCCAGGACTCCTTCGTCCTGCAGTACGGCCTGTCGGTGGAGAAGCCCAAGGGCCTGGACGAGGAGACCGCGACCAGGCTCGCCCAGACGATGACCGAGTTCTTCGGCACCGGCTTCCTGCAGGACGTCGAGATCTGGAAGCACAAGTCCAAGGTCGAGAATCCGCTGCTGTGCGAGGAGGACGGCCCGGTCTACCAGCTGCGCCGGTGGTACGAGCAGTTCTACGTGGACGCCGCCGAGGTGACCGAGAAGATGACCCAGCGTTTCGAGTTCGAGGTGGACACCACCAAGGCGAACGAGGCGTGGGAGGCCGAGGTGGCCGAGAACCTGCGCCGCAAGCGCGAGGCCGAAGCGGCCGCCGAGGCGCAGAAGTCCGAAGCCGAGGCCGGCGTCTGATGACCGCGAGCTGGGCCAAGGCGCCGGACTTCGCCGATCAGCCCGCGCGGCGGGCGGCGGTGCAGGCCCAGACCGCGCTGGACAAGCAGCGCTATCTCGACGACGGGATGACACCCCTGCGGTGCCAGGGGTGTGGTTCCCGGGTGCTGGTGCGCAAATACAGCGCGCACCAGACCTCGGTCCAGTGGACCGAGCCGCCGCAGACCCACTGCCCGGTCTTCGCCCGCCTGGCCGAATCCGGGGCCCGCCCCGGCCGCCCCGACGGCTGCGCCCAGCTGGAGAAGACCATCAGATGGGCGGTCGAGGAGGGCGTGATCGAGGTTCCGGAGTAGGCGCTGCGGGTCAGGATTGCTCGATGCGCCAGGTGATGCCGAAGCGTGCGATCGAATCCAGGAACTCGGTGGGCTCGAAGGCCTCGGCCGGCGCGAGCGCACCGGGTTTCGTCGTGCCCGCGGCGAGCCTGGTGGCGACCTCGACCGCGAGCAGGGCCGAATCGCGGTAGGAATCGACGCCTTCGGCGATGCCGCGCGCCACCCGCCCGTCGGCGCTGTGCGCGTCCACGACGACCGCGTAGCGCAGATCCGTGCTCGGCTGATCCGGGAGCTGTTCGACGAGCTCAGGGGTGAACGAGCCGAGCGCGTCGAGGATGTCGGCGGCCAGCACCCCTTCGACCGAGGCGACTTCGGTGTGCCGGGGGACGGTGAGCACCGGCGGCTGGGGGAATTTCGCGACGGCGGTGGGCGCGGTGTCGCCGGGGAAAGTGATCTCCGGATGCCGCGCGGTGGGGCCGGTCCGCAGTTCCCCGTCGGCGAAATGCCAACCGCCGCTGCGGAACCAGTCGAGCCCGGCGAGAACGGTTCGCGCGCTGCCCTTCGAGCCGTTGCCGCGGCTCCTGCTCAGGTGGCTGATGACGATCTCGGCGGGGCCGCTCACCCGGCGCGCGGCCAGATGGGCGAGCAGGTCGCCGGCGACGTTGTTGTCGGTGACGCCCGAGATCACCGTCACCCCTGCCGTTTCCGCCGCCGCGGCGTAGTCGTCGAAGACCTTCTTCACGAACAACTGCTCGCCGGACAGATCGGTGTAATGCGCGCCCACCTCGATGGCGGCCGCCAGCACCGGTTCGCCGTTGCGAACGTAGGCGGACAAGCTGCTGATCACCGCGTCCACGCCGGAGAACGCGGCCACCAGCGCGGTGTGATCGGTGAGTTCGGCGACGCGGATCTCGGCATCCGGCAGTTCGGCGGCGGCCGCGGCGGCGCGCAGTCGTTGGGCATCGCGGCCCACCAGGACCGGGGTGAGCCCGCGGCGGCGGAGTTCGGCGAGTTGGTAGCCGCCGGTGTGGCCGGTGGCGCCGTAGACGGCGATGACGGGGGAACTGGTCTGCGTGGTCATGAACAGAAATCTATGGCGATCGGTCGAGCGTATGAATGGCTCAAAAGCTCTCCTTCATGTCTCAGACGCTCATCCGGCGCGCGTATCGTCTATGTGTGGACCTCCTGAGCGAAACCGTCGCCGCCATCCGCAGCGGTACTCCGGCCTCCGGTCTTTTCGTCCGGCACGCGCCGTGGGGCCGCCACTACCCGATCGTGCCCGGTGCGGCGTTCCACGTCGTGTTGCGCGGATCCTGCCGGCTCGTGCCGCCCGGAGGTGAGCCGTTGGCGCTCGGTGCCGGTGACGTGGTGTTCATGCCGCGCGGGGCCGATCACGATCTGGTCGACAGTCCCGGCACGCCGATCACCGAAATCGCGCGCCCCGGCGAGCCACGCGAACTCCCCGGTCCCGGCGAGCGCACCGAAATACTCTGCGGCGCATACGAACTCGGTAGGCAGCGCTCGCATCCGCTGCTCGACGAACTACCCGAGTTCATCCACCTGACCGCGCGCCCCTGCTATCACCCGGCCCTGCGCGGCGTGGTCGACCTGCTCGCGGCCGAGCTCGCCGAACCCCGCCAGGGCGGCGACGCCGCGATACCCAACCTGCTCGAGATCATGCTGCTGTTCCTCCTGCGTGCGTGGTTCGACGAACAGGCGGGAGCCCGTCCCACCGGTTGGGCGGCCGCCTTCGCCGATCCCGCCGTCGCCGCGGCCCTGCGTGCCGTGCACGAGGACCCGGCCCGCCCATGGACCGTGGCCGACCTCGCCGACATCGCGGGCGTCTCCCGAGCCACTCTGGCCCGCCGCTTCACCGCCACCATCGCTGAACCCCCGCTCGCCTACGTCACCCGCTGGCGCCTGCTCACCGCCGCCCGGCTGCTCCGTGAGACCGACGCACCCCTGCAGTCCATCGCCCGAAAGGTCGGCTACACCTCCGAATTCGCCTTCGCCAAAGCCTTCAAGCGCGCGTACGGTCTGGCTCCCGGTCACTACCGCCACCAACCGAACCCGGCCTCGATCGCGGTGTGACTACGTCGCAGCGGTAGTGAGTGGCTGACGGTGGAATTCACGCCGTGAAGCAGGGGTGCGCTCAGTCGAGCCGGAAGTCGGCGAAGTCGAATCCAGGTGAGACGACGCAACTGACCAGGACGTGCTGGTCGGCCAGGGGCTGGGCCGCCTGGCTGACGCCGCCGGGCACGACCGCCTGGAGCTGTTGTCCGACGGCGATGTCGGGGCCGAGCACCACCTGTTCGTCGCCGATCGCGAGCAGCAGCGGGCCGCCCTCGTGCCAGAACCACAGCTCGTCCGACCGGACGGTGTGTGGGGCGGAGCGTTCCCCGGGCATGAGCAGAAACAGGATCGCGGTGGCGGCGGCGCGGGCGCCGGGGTAGCCGGGCGGGGTGAATTCCACCGGGCTGCGCCAGGTCTCGCGATACCAGCCGCCCTCGGGGTGCGGGCGCAAATCGAGAGCGGCGGCCGGGGCCGGGCGGTGATCGGTCATCGTCCGACTCTAGGCCGCGGCGGGAGCTGAGGGGGACCGGCCGCCGCGGGGTGGCTGGGGATCAGCCGTCCGGAGAAGACGATCAGTCCTCGCCGGGACGGGGAATCAGTTGTCGCCCAGGGAGATCGCCGCGGCCTCGGTCACCGAGTGTGGTGCGGGCCGGTGGTCGTCGATGTGGGCCAGGGCGCCGCGGCCGAGCAGCAGGACGAGAACGCCCGCGACGGTGCAGGCCGCCCCGACCCAGAACGGCAGCGACACCATGTGCTCGCCGAGCTTGCCCGCCAGCCAGGGCGCGACGGCGCCGCCGGCGAAGCGGACGAAGCTGTAGGCGGCCGACGCGGTGGAGCGCTCCACGGGAGCCGACATCATGACGGCCTCGGTGATGAGGGTGTTGTTCACGCCGAGGAAGGCGCCCGCCAGCACCACGCCGATGATCAGCACGGTCTTGTTCTCGGCGAAGACCGCCATCATCGCCAGGTCGAGGGCGAACAGGGTGAGCGCGGCGGCCATCATCGGCAGGGTGCCGAACCGGCGCTGCAGGCGCGGGGCGACGAACACCGAGGCGAGCGCCAGCAGCACGCCCCAGCCGAAGAAGATGAATCCGATCGCGTAGCTGCCCATGTCCAGCGGGAACGGGGTGTAGGCGAGCAGGGTGAAGAAGCCGAAGTTGTAGAGCAACGCGGTGATGCTGACGATCAGCAGGCCGCGATAGCGCAGTGCTCGGAAGGGTGCCGCCAGCGAGCTGGGGTGTGCGGGCTTGGGCACCTCGGGCAGCAGGACGACCAGGGCGATGAACGAGATCGCCATCAGCGCGGCGACGCCGAAGAACGGTCCGCGCCAGCTGATGTCGCCGAGCACGCCGCCGAGCAGCGGGCCCGCCGCGATGCCGATGCCGAGCGCGGCCTCGTAGAGGATGATCGCCTTGGCGACGCCGCCGCTGGCCGCGCCGACGATGGTGGCCAGCGCGGTGGCGATGAACAGCGCGTTGCCCAGGCCCCAGCCGGCGCGGAAGCCGACGATCTGCGCGATCGAGTTCGACGTGCCCGCGAGCGCGGCGAACGCCACGATGATGGCCAGACCGCTCAGCAGGGTCTTCTTGGCGCCGAAGCGGCTGGATACCGCGCCGGTGACGAGCATCGCGACGCCGGTGACCGCCATGTAGCTGGTGAACAGCAGCGACACCTGTGAGGGTGTGGCATCCAGCTGCTCGCCGATCGGCTTGAGGATGGGATCGACCAGGCCGATGCCCATGAAGGCGATGACGCTGGCGAAGGCCACCGCCCAGACCGCTTTGGGTTGCTTGGTCGATTCCGGCGCCGCGGTCGGCGTCTGCGCTGTGATGCTCATCGGTGTCGGTTCCTCGACGATCGGGCCGGTGCGGGAGTTCGATAGGGCGCCGCCGGCAGCTCGGTCAGGATGTCTCGGGCGAGCTGAGTCGTCCGTGGAGAAGCGGGGGCGGCCGTCACCGCATCGCGGGCCCGGGGAGCGAGAGAGCCGTTTCGCGTCGGACCTGGACGAGTCGGCGACGACCGCCGCAGTCGGCGGGAACAGAAGTCTCGATGGCGATGACGTCGAGGAACGAGCTCGCCGGGTGGCGCCGTTGCCGTGCCGGTTCGGCTCGTGATCGTGGGCGAAATCGCTGACACGCACCTCGTCGTACGAGTCCGGGACGGTCGGGGTCGTGCCCGCCGGACCACAATCTTATTACCTTTGCTAACGAGTTTCAAGTGTGTGTGGCCGCCTCCGAACGCGCGAAACCCCGGCGATCCGCGAGTTCGTGGCGCGCCGGGGTGGATCTACGCAGGTCAGGCCGGTATGGGCCGCCGTGCCGTGCCGAAGAGCTGGGCGTCGCCGTGCGCGCGCTTGAAGAACAGGTGCGCGTCGTGTTCCCAGGTGATGGCGATGCCGCCGTGCAGCTGGACGGTCTCGGCGACCACCTCGGTGAAGGCCTGCGAGCAGTGGGTGCGCGCCACCCAGACGTCCTCGGCGGCCGAGGCGGCGCCGGTCGCCACCGATTCGGTCGCCAGCCGCGAGACCGACTCCGCCGACTCCACCAGCACGTACATATCGGCCATGCGGTGCTTGAGCGCCTGGAAACTGCCGATCACCCGGCCGAACTGCACGCGCGACTTGGTGTATTCGACGGTGGTCTCCAGGCAGCGCCGGGCCGCGCCCACCTGCTCGGCGGCAATTGCGGCCCAGGCGATCTCGCGCAGCCTACCGGCGAGTTCCGCGGGATCTCCGGAGCCGAGGCGGCGGCCCGCCACCGAGGCGAAGCCGACCTCGGAGAGCTTGCGGGTCGGATCGAGGGTGGGGACCGCGCGCCGGGCGACGCCCTCGGCATCGGCGTCGACTTCGAACCAGCCGGTCGCGGTGATCACCACGAGGGTGTTCGCGCCGGTCGCGTCGAGCACGTAATGGGCGGTGCCGTCGAGGGTGTCGCCGTCGGCGCGCACGCCCGGCTCGTCCCAGCCACGGGGCCCGGCCCAGCACACCGCCAGAGTGCGCGATCCCTCGGCGACCTCGGGCAGCAGCCGTTCGCAGGCCTCGGCGTCGCCGGAGAGCAGCAGGGCCTGCACGCCGAGCACGGCCGAACCGAGCATCGGGACCCCGGCCAGGGTGCGGCCGAGTTCGCCCAGCACGAGCGAGGATTCGACCAGGCTCGCGCCGACGCCGCCGTACTCTTCCGGGATCGCCAGCGCCGCCACGCCGATCTGCTCGCACAGCAGCCGCCACAGGGCCGGGTCGTAGCCGAGAGCGGTGTCCATGGCCGCGCGCACCGATTCGGGTTTGGCGTGCTTGGCCAGCAGCGCGCGCACCGAGTCGGCGAACTCCTTGCGTTCGGTCTCGTCGAGGCTCATGCGATGCCCCGTTCCCGGCGCAGCGCTTCGGCGATGCGGGCGCGGTGCGCGGCGGCGGTGCCCCAGGCCGAGCGCAGCGCCGTGACCCTGGTGAGCCACAGCGACAGGTCGTATTCGGCGGTGTACCCGATCGCGCCGTGCACCTGCAGGGCCGCGCGGGCTGCGGCATGGGCGGCCTCGTCGCAGGCCACGGCCGCGGCGGAGACGTCGCGGGAACGCGTCGGCTCGTCGAAGGTCAGGGCGGCGCGGTGCAGCAGTGGTTCGGCCAGGTCGAGGCCGATGAGGACGTCGGCCAGCTTCTGTTTGACCGCCTGGAACTCGCCGATCGGCTTGCCGAACTGCTTGCGCTGCTTGGCGTATTCGGTGGCCGCGTGCAGCAGCGCCCGGCCCGCGCCCAACTGCTGTGCCGAGGAGGCGAGGACACCGGCGTCGAACGCGCGCGCTCCCGCCGCGCGCACCTGTTCGCCCGCTGCCACGACCTCGCCCGCCTCGACGGTGAACAGCCTGCGGGCCGGGTCGATCGAGCGGATCTGTGTGCCCGGCGTTGCCACCGAGAGCGTGTCGCCGGAGACGAGCAGGACCACATCGGCCTCGTCGGCGTCCACCGCGACGGCCCGGCCGCCGGGCTCGGCGAACGCGACGGTCGCCAGCGTCGACCCCGCGGCGATGCCGGGCAGCCACCGCCGCGCGGGCTCGTCGTCCGGAAGTGCCTGTAGCAGGGCGGGAACGGCGGCGGCGCTCTCGGTGAGCGGGCCTGCGGCGGCGGCGCGGCCGAGTTCGACGAAGGCGACGACCAGGTCGATCGGCTCAGCGCCCGCCCCGTCGTTGTCCTCGCCGATAGCCAGACCGAGCACGCCCTGTTCGGCGAGCTGACCGATCAGCGCGCGGCCGGGCGCGCGGTCGCCGGCCGACCACGCGCGCACCGCAGCGGCAGCTCGGCCGCTGTCGAGCAGCTTGCGCACGCTGCCTGCGAAGTCGAGCTGTTCGGGGCTGAGCGCGAACCTCATCGGCTGCTCCCTCTCGGTAGACCGAGCAGCCGCTCGGCGATGATATTGCGCTGGATCTCGTTGGTGCCCGCGTAGATCGGGCCCGACAGCGAGAAGAGGTACCCGTC
>NZ_BAGA01000011.1 GCF_000308595.1 Nocardia higoensis NBRC 100133
CACCAAGCACCCCGCGGCCAAGCGCGCCGCGGCCGCGGCCAAGGCGGCGGCGCGTTCGGGTTCGCGCGGCGGGCCGGGACGTCCGGCCGGCCGCAAGCACGACGACGGTCCCGAATTGGTGCTCGGCCGCAATCCGGTGGTGGAGTGCCTGCGTGCGGGCGTGCCCGCGACGGCGCTGTACGTCGCGGTGGGCGCCGAGAACGACGAGCGGCTCAGCGAGAGCGTGCAGATCGCCGCCGACGCGGGCATCTCGATTCTGGAGGTGCCGCGCACCGATCTGGACCGGTTGAGCTCCAACGGCCTGCACCAGGGCATGGCCCTGCAGGTGCCGCCGTACCGCTACGCCCATCCCGACGACCTGGCGGAACTGGCGCGCACCTCCGCGGAGCCCGCCCTGCTGGTGGCGCTGGACAACATCTCCGACCCGCGCAATCTGGGCGCGGTGATCCGCTCGGTGGCCGCTTTCGGCGGGCACGGCGTGGTCATCCCGCAGCGGCGCAGTGCCAGCGTCACCGCGGTGGCCTGGCGAACCAGTGCGGGCGCCGCGGCCAGGCTGCCGGTCGCGCGCGCGACGAATCTGACTCGCACGCTGAAGGATTGGGCCGATCAGGGGATGCGGATCATCGGTCTGGACGCCGGCGGCGACACCACCCTCGATGATCTGGACGGCGGCGATCCCACGGTGATCGTGGTCGGTTCGGAGGGCAAGGGCCTCTCGCGCCTGGTCCGGGAGACCTGCGACGAGGTGCTGAGCATTCCGATGGCGGGCCCGGTGGAGTCGCTCAACGCCTCGGTCGCGGCGGGCGTGGTGCTCGCCGAGATCGCCCGTCAGCGTCGGCGCTGATCGAACGAGACTGGGAGGCAAGGGCTTCCGGGTGCGGTGCCGCGCCGGGAAGGCCTTCTCCGCGCGGTTCCCGGCGCCGACGCTCGGGAAGGCAAAAGACGCGCAAAGGCGCTCGGGCCCCGTAGAATTCGGGTGGTGGTGATACCCAATCAGCCCCTCGGTTCGCCGGTCGAGCATCCGCACGCCACGGCGGTGTTGTTCCTCGGCGCGGCGAGCATCCTCTGCTGTGGCGCGTTAGGTCCGGTGGCGTGGGCGCTGGGTAAGCGGGCGCTCGATCAGATCGAGTCCTCCGGCGGCGCGATCGGCGGCCGGGTGCAGGTCACGGTCGGCTACACCCTCGGGGTCATCGGCACGATCCTGATGATCTGCATGGCGGTGTTCTTCGGCATGATGGTGCTCGGCGGGGGCGGCTGAGCAACTCCCGCCCGGGGCGTGGCGTCAATCCAGTCTCGGGTGCTCGGAATTGCCGTCCCAGGTGGGCCATTCGGCGCTGACCCGGCCACTCCAGTCGGGCTGACGGCGTTCCCGGAAGGCCGCCATCGCCTCGCCGCCGTCGATGCTCTTGCCGACGTGCTCGTTGAGGTCGGTCTCCAGCCTGCCGACCATCGCCGGACTCATCCCCAGGCTCTCCCACAGCAGCCGCTTGGACAGCGCCACGGGCAGCGGCGCGGAGCCGTTGGCCAGGTCGTGGGCCACCGACAGCGCGGTCGGCAGCACTTCGGCCCCGGCCAGGCAGGCATTGGCCAAACCCATCGACACGGCTTCCTCGCCGTCGAAGGTGCGGCCGGTGAGCATGATGTCGGCGGCATTGGCCATACCCACCAGCCGTGGCAGCGTCCAGTGCGCGTAGCCGTCGGCGATCACGCCGCGGCGCACCTGGGTCAGGCCGTAGACGGCGTCGCGGGCCACATAGCGCAGGTCGCACTGCAGGGCCAGTGCCAGGCCGAGGCCGACCGCGTGACCGTTGACCGCCGCGATCACCGGCTTGCGGACCCGCCACGGCGCGGGCTCGATGGTCGCGCTGACCTCGCCCACACGGTGTGACAGGTCCGCGCCCGCGCAGAACGCGGGCGGGGTGCCGGTGATGACCACGGCTCGGATCGCGTCCTCGGAATCGCACCTGGCCAGCGCCGCACCGAGTTCCGCCGCCATGGTGGGGGTGAAGGCGTTCTGCTGGGCGGGACGATTGAGGGTGAGGACGGCGATGCCCGCTGAGACATCGACGAGCAGTTCCGAGCTCATGGGGGGATGGTAGCCGACTTCCGTGCCGGGCAAGCCGGCGCAGAATGCGCTCAGCGCAGAATCTTGCGGCCGATCGCGTACTTGTGCACCTCGGTGGGGCCGTCGTAGAGGCGGAAGGCACGCATGTCGCGGAAGATCATCTCCACCACGGTCTCGTCGCTGATGCCGATGCCGCCGAGCACCTGCACGGCGCGGTCGGCGACCTTGAACAGCTCCTCGGAGACGTAGGACTTGGCCATCGAACTCTCGTGCCGGGCCTTCTCGCCCTGGTCCATCAGCCAGCAGGCGTGCCAGATGGTCAGGCGGCACTGGTGCAGCGCGATCTCGTTGTCGGCCAGCATGAACGACACGCCCTGGTGCTCGCCGATGGTCTTGCCGAAAGCGGTGCGGGTCTTGGCGTGGTCGACGGCGATGCTCTGCACGCGCTCGGCCGCGCCGAGCCAGCGCATGCAGTGCGTGAGGCGGGCGGGCGCCAGTCGCAGCTGGGCGTAGCGCAGCGCCTGGCCCGATTCACCGAGCAGCGCCGACTTGGGCAGCGTCAGGTTGTCGAAGCGCACGACGCCGTGGCCCTGGACGTAGTTGCGGTCCATGGTGTTCATGGTCCGCTCGATGACGATGCCGGGCTGGTCGCCATCGGTGAGGAACAGCGTGGGGCCCTCGGGCAGGTGCGGGTTGGCGGCCAGGCGCGCCATGATGATCCAGGTCTTGGCGCCGTTCGCGCCGGTGATGAGCCACTTGTGACCGTTGATGACGAAGTTCTCGCCGTCGAACACCGCCTCGGTGGACAGCTGGCCGGGGTCCGAGCCCGCGCCGTTGGGTTCGGTCATGGCGAACACCGAACGCTGGTGGCCGTTGATCACCGGCATCAGGTAGGTGTCGATCTGCTCCTGATTCGCGATCTTGCCGAGCAGGTACATGTTGCCCTCGTCGGGCGCGGCACAGTTCATCGCCACCGGGCCGAGCGTGGACCAGCCCGCCGCCTCGTAGATGACGGCCTGCTCGACGTGGGTCAGGCCGCGCCCGCCCAGGGCTTCGGGAGCCTGCACGGTGAGCAGTTTCTCGGCGCGGGCCAGTTCCACGAGTTCCTGGCGAAGTTCGTCGGTCGGGCCGTGCGCGGTCAGGCGCGGGTCGCGCTCGAACGGGACGATCTTGTCGATGACGAATCGACGGACGCGGTCGCGTTCGGCGGCGAGTTCGGACGGAATCGAGAAGTCGATCACGGTGGCAACCATTCGTTCGGTGGGCGATTGTGACGAGCATACGAAACCGTCACCGAACTATTGATGGCGAGTGCCATCAATTCGCCGGGTGGTGAGTTCAGGCGGCGGCCGGACGGACTCGCCTCGCCTTGGTACGGCGGGCCCCGACCACGCGGCAGATCAGGTAGATCGCGAACGAGATGGTGGTGACGAAGGTCGACACCGGCACGCCGGGGGCCAGCGAGAGCAGGATGCCGCCGACCGCGGCCAGTTCGGCGAAGACGATGGCCAGCACCGTCGCCCGCACCGGATCGGCGGTCAGTTGCGCGGCCGCGGCCGCAGGGGTGATCAGGACGGCCAGCACCAGCAGCGCGCCCACGATCTGCACGCCGAAGGCGGCGGTGACGCCGAGCAGCACCGCGAAGACCACCGCCAGTGCCCGCACCGGCACCCCGCGCGCCAGCGCGACCTCCGGGTCGGAGCTGGCGAACAGCAGCGGCCGGTAGATCGTGGCCAGCACCGCGAGCACGATCACCGTTCCGGCGATCAGCATGGCCAGGCCGCTGTAGCCGACGCTGACGACCTGACCGGTCAGCAGCGAGAACTTGGATCCGGCGCGTTCGGGACCGAGCCACAGGAACAGCACCGACAGGCCGAGGCCGAAGGAGAGCACCACCGCGATCACCGAATCACGTTCGCGCGCTCTGGTGCCCAGCACGCCGAACAGGACCGCGGCCACCACCGAACCGGCGATGGCGCCGAACCCGACGCCGACGCCGGCCAGCAGCGCCGCGGCCGCGCCGGTCAGCGACAGCTCGCTGGTGCCGTGCACCGCGAACGACATCTGCCTGCTGATGATCAGCGGTCCGATCGCGCCGGCGAGCAGCCCGAGCAGGGCCGCCGCGAGCAGGGCCTGCTGGACGAAGTCGTAACCGAGCAGGTTCACTGTGGTGGAGAAGTCGAACATCGAGCCGAGCACATCGGCGAGTTTGTCCATCAGGCGTGGACTCCGCTCTGGGGTTGCTCGGCATGGCAGTGCTCGGCGCCCGCCGAGCCGAGCGCGTCGAGGGTGTCGCCGGTGCCGACGACCACCAGCCGTCCGCGCACCCGCAGCACGTCGACCTCGGTGCGGTACAGCTCGGAGAGCACCTCGGAGGTCATCACCTCGTCCGGCGTGCCGATCCGGAAGGCGCCGTTGACCAGGTACAGCACCCGGTCCACCAGCGGCAGGATCGGATTGAGCTCGTGGGTCACGAACACGACCGCGGTGTCGTGGGTGCGCCTGCGCCGGTCGATGAGCTGGGCGACCAGCCGCTGATTGGCCATGTCCAGGCTCAGCAGCGGCTCGTCGCACAGCAGCACCTTCGGATCGCCGACCAGTGCCTGGGCCACCCGCAGCCGCTGCTGCTCGCCGCCGGACATCAGTTCCAGCGGCGCGTGCGCGTAGTGCTGGGCGCCGACCGCGGCGACTGCCTCGGCCACTCTGCGCTTGCGCTCGCCGCGGCCACGCAGGCCGAGGCCCCACCGATGGCCGTCCACCCCGAGCCCGACCAGATCGACCCCGCGCAACTGCACGCCCGCGTCGATGGTCTTCTGCTGCGGGATGTAGCCGATGTCGGCATTGCCCGTCCTGGCGGGCGAGCCGACCACCTCGGCGGTGCCCGCGCTCAGTGCCAGCTGGCCCAGCAGCACTTTGAGCATGGAGGTCTTGCCGCTGCCGTTCGGGCCGAGCACGGCGACGAATTCACCGGGGGCGATGTCGAGATCGAGGCCGTCCCACAGCGTGCGTTCGCCGAAGCCGAGACCGGCGCCGCGCAGCCGGATCGCGGGCACGGCGTCATCGCGCCGGGAGCGTGCGGTCTCGGCGGGTACGGGTTCGGTCGGCTCGGTCAGCGCTGCTCCCTGGGCTGGGTCGGGATGCTGGGCAGATACG
The DNA here is from genome assembly GCF_000308595.1 of Nocardia higoensis NBRC 100133. Lineage (GTDB taxonomy): Bacteria > Actinomycetota > Actinomycetes > Mycobacteriales > Mycobacteriaceae > Nocardia > Nocardia higoensis. Next base: position 5,219 of record NZ_BAGA01000011.1, read on the forward strand.
GAAGGCTGGTGCGGGGTCGGCATGGGGCGCGAATCCGTCCGGGATACGGCTCAGTACCGGGACAACGCGGCGGCCAGCGCCTCGGCGTTGCGAGTCTGCCACTGAATGTAATCCAGGCCCTCGGGCAGGGTTTCGGTCACCTCGACGACGGCGATGCCCGCGGCCTCCGCGGCTGCCCTGACATCCTTGGTGGTCTTGTCCTCGGTCTGCACGTTGTAGACCAGCGCGCGCACCTGACGGCCGGCGAGCAGCTCACGCACGGCGGCGACGGCGGCCGGGGCGGGGTCGGTGCCCTGCTCGATCGCTTCCTGGAACTCGTGCGGCGTGCGGTCCTGCGCGCCCGCGGCCAGCAGCAGGTAGGAGGCCAGCGGCTCGGTCTGCAACACCGGCTGTCCCGGATGCTCGGCGGCGACCCGGCCGGTGATCTCGTCGACGGCGGTCAGGCTCGCGACGAAGGCGGCGGCGCGCTCGGTGTAGGCGGACGCGCGCTCGGGATCGAGTTCGCCCAGCGACTCGGCGATCCGCTCGGCGACCGCGCCCGCGACGTGGGTGTCGTACCAGACGTGCTCGTTGCCGTGGTCGTGTTCGCCGCCGTGATCGCCGTGATCCTCGCTCGCCGCGGAATCGTGCGCCGCGGAATCGCCCGCGTCCCCGGCGGCGACGGCGACGGCCTCGACGGTGGGCTTGTTCCTGCCCGCGATGGCCTTGTCGATGAACCCGTCGTAGTGCCCGCCGTTGTAGACGATGAGATCGGCATCGGCGATCCGGGCCGCCTGAACAGCGGTGACCTCGAAGGAATGCGGGTCGGTGGCGGGATCGGAGATCAGCGCGGTGACCTCGGCATCCGGTCCGGCGACCGTGGCGGCGATATCGCCCCAGACGTTCGTGGAGGTGACCACGCTGATCCGGCCGGAGTCGGCCTCGTCGGTGCCGCATGCGGTCGTGCCCGCGATCGTCATGGCGGCGATGGCCAGGGCGCCGCCTGCGGCGCCCGCGAACCGGGCAATTCTGTTCGTCACGCTGGGTACTCCACTCGCGGGCAAGCTCGAAACGGAAACGATTTCCATAAACGATAGCGCAGCCGGGCGGCCGCGGCCGAATCGATGACCGCGCCGTGTGGTCGAAACCACCGGAGGGCGCAACGCAGGCGGCCCCGCGACCAGCAGGGGTCGCGGGGCCGCAAACGCGGAGCGGGGTGGGCTCAGACGAGCGCCTGCACCGGCTGGGAGAGCAGCTGGGCGCAGCGCAGCAGGCCGAGATGGCTGTAGGCCTGCGGGTGATTGCCCAGCGAGCGTTCGGCGATCGGGTCGTACTCCTCGCTGAGCAGACCGGTCGGGCCGGCCACGTCGACCAGCTGGGCGAACAGCGCCTCGGCATCGGAGCGCTTGCCGATCAGCAGGTACGCCTCGACCAGCCAGGCCGCGCACAGGTGGAACCCGCCCTCGCCGCCGGGCAGGCCGTCGTCGTGGTGGTACCGGTAGACGGTCGAACCACTGCGCAGCTCGGCCTCGGTGGCCACCACGGTCGCGGCGAACCGCGGGTCGGAGGGATCGATCAGCCCGGAGAGACCGATGTGCAGGGTCGCCGCGTCCAGGTCGGTGCCGTCGTAGGCGGCGGTGTAGGACTGCACCTCGTCGTTCCAGCCCTTGGCCTTCACCTCGTCGGCGATGGTCTCGCGCAGCGACTCCCAGGCCGGATCGGCCTCGCGGTCGAAGCGCTTGGCGAGGGTGAGCGCGCGGTCGACGGTCAGCCAGCCCATCACCTTCGAGTACACGTGGTGCCGCGGGTTGCCACGGATCTCCCAGATACCGTGATCGGGCTCGGTCCAGCGCCGCTGGACGGCCGAGACCATGGCGCACACCAGCTCCCAGTCGGCGTCGGGCAGGGCCGCGCTCGCGGCGGTGATGCCCTTCTTCTCGCGCGCGTGCGCCAGGCTCGAGATCAGGTCGACGATGGGGCCGAACACGTCGAGCTGCACCTGCATATTGGCCGCGTTGCCGACGCGGACCGGGCGCGAACCCGCGTAGCCGGGCAGCTGGTCGATGACGGCCTCGGGCGGCAGGGTCTCGCCGTAGATCGTGTAGAGCGGGTGCAGGCGCTCGGGGCCGGGCAGGGTCTCGAGCACCCGGTGCACCCAGGCCAGGAACTGATCGGCTTCGGCCAGCGAGCCGAGGCTGACCAGAGCCTGCGCGGTGAGCGCGGCGTCACGCAGCCAGCAGTAGCGGTAGTCCCAGTTGCGAACGCCGCCGATGTCCTCGGGCAGCGAGGTGGTGGCCGCGGCCAGGATGGACCCGGACGGCGCGTGCACCAGCCCGCGCAGGGTCAGCGCCGAACGCTTCATCAGGTCGGGCTTGAGCGGCGGCAGCTCGAGCCGGCCCGCCCAGTCCCGCCAGTACGCCTCGGCGATCCGCCTGCGCTCGGCCTCGCTGGTCCTGGACGGCTCCAGATCGTTTGTGCCGCAGCGCAGTTCCAGCACGATCGGGCCCTCGGACGGGTCGACCACCGCGGTCGCGACGTCGTAGCCGCCCTCGTTCTCGATCGTCCAGCGCACCCCGCGCGACCGCAGCACCATCGGATCGTTGGTACCGCGCACCCGCAGGCCGCCGTTGACGGCCTCGATGCTCACCGGCACCTGCCCGAACTCGGGGCGGGGGGAGAAGGTGACCACGGCCTTGGCGTGACCGGTGATCACGCGGGTCAGATCGGTGCGGGTGGGCGAGACGTCGTGCGGCAGGTAGTCGGTGACCTGCAAACTGGCCCAACGGGTCTCGACGGTCATGGTGCCGTCGACATAGCGCTGCGAGAGCGGCAGGCCGGGCCGTTGCGGCGCGACGCTGAAGTGCCCCGCCTGCGGTCCGCCGAGCAGGTGGGCGAAGACCGCGGCCGAGTCCGGCTCGGGATGGCAGAACCAGGTGACGGTGGCGTCGGGGGTCAGCAGCGCGACCGAGCGCGGGCTGGCCAGCATGGTCAGCCGCTCGATGCGCGGTGCGCTGGCGCCGGCCAGCCAGGTGCGCCGCTCCTCGAGCAGGAATGCCAGTGCGCGCGAGACGGTTTCGGTGCTGTCGACGCGGTACTTGGCCAGGCTCTCGCCCTCGCCGACCTTGATGCCCAGGTCGGGACCGGACAGCACCCGGAAAGCCTTCTCGTCGGTGACGTCGTCGCCGAAGAACACCGCGGCGGTCGCGCCGTGCTGGTGGCGGATGGTCTCGAGCGCGGTGCCCTTGTCGGTCTGCACGACGGCCAGCTCGATGACGGCCTTGCCCTCGGTGACCTGGATGCCGACCCAGCGCGCCGGCCCCAGCCGGACGGCCTCCAGTGCGCTGTGGGCGATCTCGGGTGAGTCGGCATTGCGCACGTGCAGGGCGATGCTGGCCGGCTTGACCTCGATCGTGGTTCCCGGGTGCGTGGCGGAGATCTCGCCGAGTGTGTTGTAGACCTCGCGCAGCAGTTGCTTGGCGTCGGCGTCGATGGCGTGCACGAACCCGATGTCGAATTCCGAACCGTGGCTGCCGATCAGCTGGACCTCGACGGGTAGGCGCGAGAGCGCCGCCAGGTCGCGCAGGGCGCGGCCGGAGATGACGGCGGCGGTGGTGCCGGTCAGACCGGCGAGGGCGCGTAGCGCGCTCACCGACTCCCGATGGGGGGTCGCCTTGGACGGATCGGAGACGATCGGGGCGAGCGTTCCGTCGTAGTCCGAGGCGACCAGCAGTCTCGGCTCGCGCGCGACCGTCGACAGTGCACGGCGAAGTTCTTGTGGCAGATCCTGTGCGCTCACGCATCCAACCTAGTGATCGGAGGGGGATGTTTCACGGGCGGGCAGAACAATACTGTGTTGAATTTGCCGCACCACATCGCGCCGGTCGGTGTGCGCGCGAACCCAGCCCAGATCAACGATTCGGCCGGTTAACGCACAAGTAACCGGCGGGTAACCCCGTGGTGGAACCGCTCCGTTCGGGCTACCGCTGATCGCCGAGCAGCAGATCGACGGTCAGTTCAAGCCTATCGCTGACGTCGGTCGCCGAGGCGCGCCGGGTGAGCCAAGCCACAAGATTGGACAGCCACACGTCGCTGATGACGCGGGCGATCGCCAGCTGCCGTTCGTCGGGCTCGCCGTCGTTCATGGCGCGGGCGAACACCCGGTCCATCACCTTGCCGACCCGATCGACCTCGGCCGCGGCGGACGCGTCGGCGAACATGAACGCCCTGGTCATCGCCTCGGTGAGGAGTGGGTCGCGCTGCATCATCCGGGTGATCTGGGTGAGTAGCAGGTGCATGCGCTCGCGTGGGGAGGCGCCGGCCAGCGGCTTGCGTTTGCCCTCGAACTGCTCGAATTCGCGCGCCAGCGCCGAAACCAGCAGGTGCACTTTGGAGGGGAAGTAGCGGTACAGGGTGCCCACGGCCACGTCGGCGCGCTCGGCGACGGCGCGCATCTGCACCGCGTCGTAGCCGCCCTTGGAGGCCAGCGCCAGGGTCGCGTCGAGGATGCGCTTGCGGCGCTCCCGCTGCGCAGCCGAACTCAGCTCGTCCTCGCTCAACGTGGTGACCGTCGCAGGACGTGAAGCGGCGGGCTGTGGTCGGGAGGGGCTGGCCATGGGGTGAGAGTCCTTTCCGCCATTGGTGGTTTCGGCTGCCTGGCCGACCTCGTCGCTGGCGTGGTCGGGCCGGCCCAGGCCCTCTCTTGACTTGACCCGGCATGGATATTAGAACATGTTCTAGGTGTGGGAGTCACGCCGGGAAGGGCGGTATGGACTGTGACCATCGCCACCACTGACGAGCATAAAGCCGTCCAGGAGTCGATACGGGGGTGGGCCGGTTCGGTCCGCCCGATTGCAACAATGCGCGCCGAGCCCGCCGGGTTCTGGCGCGGGTACTGGCCCGCCCTGGCCGATCTCGGCGTGTTCCACGTCGCGGTCCCCGAGGAGTCCGGCGGCGCGGGCGCGACCGTGGCCGACCTCGCGGTGCTGCTCGAGCAGGCCGCCCACGATCTGGTCGGCGGACCGGTGCTGACCACCGCGCTGGCCAATCTGGTCACCTCGGGCGCGCTCGCCGAGGACGAGCCCTGTGGCGTCGCCGTCGATCCTACCGCCGCCGATCTTGTCGGCGAGCAAGAACTCTCGACCGATCCGGCGACCGGCGCCGTGACACTGACCGGTAGCTGGCCCCAGGTACTCGGCGCCGAGCCCGGCACGTCGGTGTTGCTGCCGGTTCGCTCCCCCGAGGGTGTGCGGTGGTGCCTGCTGCCCCCGGACGCCGCCGGCCTGCGCGTCGAACCGCTGACTCCCGCCGATCCGAGCGTCCCGCTGGCCCGCGTGCACTGCGCGCAGACCCCCGTCGCCGACGACCGGGTCTTCGCCTCCCCGCATCCGGTCGAGGATCTGCTGGTGGTGCTGGTCGTCGCCGAACTGGCGGGCCTGGCCGGGTGGTGCCTGGACACCGCCGTCGAATACGCCAAGGTGCGTGAGCAGTTCGGCCGCAAGATCGGCTCCTTCCAGGCCGTCAAGCACATCTGCGCCTGGATGCTGTGCCGGACCGAGCTGATCCGCGCCGTCGCCCTCGATGCCGCGGCTGCGGTCGACGAGGGTGGCGCGGAACTGCCCATCGCCGCCTCGATCGCCGCCGCCATCTCCCTGGACGCGGCCGTGGAAACGGCCAAGGACTGCATCCAGGTGCTCGGCGGCATCGGCTTCACCTGGGAACACGACGCGCACTTCTACCTGCGCCGGGCCACCGCGCTGCGCCAGCTGCTCGGCGGCGGTCCGCGCTGGCGGGCCCGGGTCACCGAACTCACCCGCGCCGGGCATCGCCGCACCACCGGCGCCGACCGGGTGCTGGCCGCCGACGGCGTCGAGGTCGACGGCGCCGCCGCGACCGGCCTGGCCGAGGAGGTCGCCGCCATCGCCGCGCTGCCCGCCGAGCAGCAGCGCGATGCCATGGTCGACGCGGGCTTCGTCATGCCGCACTGGCCGCGCCCCTACGGCCGCGCCGCCGACCCGATGACCGGGCTGATGATCTCCGAGGAACTGCGCCGCGCCGGCCTGAGCGCTCCCGATCTCGCGATCGGCGGCTGGGCCGTGCCGACCCTGCTCCAGCACGGCAGCCAGGAGCAGGTCGACCGGTTCGCCTGGCCGACGCTGCGCGGTGAGGTCGTCTGGTGTCAGTTGTTCAGTGAGCCCGAGGCCGGTTCGGACCTGGCCGCGCTGCGCACCACCGCCACCAAGGTCGAGGGCGGCTGGAAACTGCGCGGCCAGAAGGTGTGGACCTCGCTGGGCGATCGCGCCAACTGGGGCATCTGCCTGGCCCGCACCGATCCGGACGCGCCCAAGCATCGCGGCATCAGCTACTTCCTGGTCGATATGCGCAGCGCGGGGCTCGAAGTGCGCCCGCTGGTGCAGATCACCGGCGAGGCGCGCTTCAGCGAGGTCTTCCTCGACGACGTCTTCGTCCCCGACGACTGCGTGGTCGGGGCGCTGAACAACGGCTGGAAGATCGCCCGCTCGACGCTGTCGGCCGAGCGGATCGCCATGGGCGGCAACGGCATCGGCCGTGCGCTCGAGGAGCTGATCGCCAAGCTGCCGAGCACCGGACCCGGCTCCGAGCTGATCGCCGATCGGCTCGGCGGCTTCGTCGCCGAGGCCATCGGCGGCCTGCTGCTCGAGCAGCGCGCGGCGCTCACCGTGCTCGCCGGCGGTGACGCGGGCGCGCAGAGCAGCGTGCGCAAGCTGGTCGGCGTGCGCCATCGGCAGGCGGTGGCGGAGTTCGCGGTGGAGAGCTCCGGGCCGCTGGGCGCGCAGGAGACCGCCGAGGTCACCGAATTCCTGCTCACCCGCTGCCTGTCCATCGCGGGCGGCACCGAGCAGATCCTGCTCACCGTCGCCGCCGAGCGCATTCTCGGGCTGCCCCGCGACGCGGCGGGCTAGCCGCACAAGCCAACTGGGAGACAACCGTGGATTTCACCAGGGACGAGGGCCAGGACGCCGTGGCCGAAGTCGTCGTCGGCCTGCTCGAACGCGAGCAGGCGCGCGACTTCGGGCTGTGGCCGAGCCTCGTCGAGACCGGTCTGCTCGGCCTCGCGTTACCGGAACGCTTCGGCGGCGACGGCATGGGCCTGCCGGAGATCTCGGTGCTGCTCACCGAACTCGCCACCGACGCGGTCGCCGTGCCCGCGCTGCCCACACTCGGTTTCGGCCTGCTGCCGTTGCTGCCGCTGCTGCCGGACGCGGTGGCCGAGGTCGTCTACCCGGAGATCGCCCGCGGCGCGATCCTCACCGCGGCGCTCAGCGAGCCGGGCGATCCGTGCACCACCTCGCCGAAGACCACCGCGGTGGCCGACGGCGAGGTGGTTCGGGTGAGCGGCCACAAGATCGCCGTCCCCTATGCCGACGAGGCGCGCTGGCTGCTGATCCCCACCGACGCGGGCATCGCGCTGATCGACGGCGACGCCCCCGGCCTGACCCGCACCGCGTCCCCGGCCTCCGGCGGCCTGCCGGAATCCACCGTGCGGCTGCACAATGTCGAGGTCCCGGCCGAACGGCTGCTCGCCGCCGACCTCGCCGACCTGCACCGGTATGCGGTCGCGGCGATCGGCTCGGCGGCGGACGGACTGCTCGAGGGCGCGCTGCGGCTCACCGCCGAGCACCTGCGCACCCGCCGCCAGTTCAACCGGCCGCTGGCCGAGTTCCAGGCGGTCGCCCAGCAGGTCGCCGACCTCTACGTGGTCTCGCGCACCTTGCACGCGGTCGCCGCCTCGGCGAACTGGGCGCTGGCGCAGCTCACCCGGGCCGACGAGGACGAAACCGGAGACGATCAGCGCGCGCGTGTCGACGACGACCTCGACGTGCTGGCCTATACCGTGACCGCCGAGCTGCCCGCCGCCATGCAGAAGTGTCACCACCTGCACGGCGGGCTCGGTGTCGACATCACCCATCCGATGCACCGCTACTACTCACAGGCCAAGGATCTCGTCCGCTGGCTCGGCGGTGAGTCGCTGCGCCTGGACCGTCTAGGAGCAAGATGTTCATCGATCTGACCGCCGAGCAGCGTGCGCTGCGCGACGAATTGCGTTCCTACTTCGCGAATCTGGTGACGCCCGAGGAGGAAGCCGAGATGGCGGTCAACCGCCACGGCGACGCCTACCGGGCGGTGGTGCGCCGGATGGGCCGCGACGGCTGGCTCGGCGTCGGCTGGCCCAAGGAGTACGGCGGGCAGGGCTTCGGCCCGGTCGAACAGCAGATCTTCTACAACGAGGCGGTGCGCGCCGATGTGCCGCTGCCGCTGGTGACGCTGCTGACCGTCGGCCCGACCCTGCAGACCTACGGCACCGAGGAGCAGAAGCAGAAGTTCCTGCCCGGCATCCTCACCGGCGACATCCACTTCGCGATCGGCTACTCCGAGCCGGAGGCGGGCACCGACCTCGCCGCACTGCGCACCAGCGCGGTCCGCGACGCGAACGGCGACTGGATCGTCAACGGCCAGAAGATCTTCACCACCGGTGCGCACGAGGCCGACTACGTCTGGCTGGCCTGCCGGACCGGCAGCGTGGAGTCGCGCCATCGCGGGATCACCATCCTGATCGTGGACACCTCCGATCCCGGCTATTCCTGGACGCCGATCATCACCTGCGACGGCGCCCACCACACCAACGCCACCTACTTCGACAATGTGCGCGTGCCGGCGAACATGCTCGTCGGCGAGGAGAACCGGGGCTGGCGGCTGATCACCACCCAGCTCAATCACGAGCGGGTCGGGCTCGGGCCGTCCGGCAAGATCGAGCAGCTCTACGACCGGATGCGCGAGTGGGCCCGTAGCCAGGGCGCGCTCGCCGAGCCGGACGTGCGCCGCGCGCTGGGCCGGGTGCACTCGATGGTGCGGCGCAACGAGCTGCTGAACTGGCAGGTCGCGGGCACCTCCGAACGCGCCGACGCCGATCAGGCGCAGATCATCGCCGACGCCTCGGCGACCAAGGTGTTCTCCACCGAGTCGCTGCAGGAGGCGGGCAGGCTGGCCGAGGAAGTGGTCGGCCGTTTCGGCGACCCGGCCGATCCCGCGACCGCCGACCTGCTGGGCTGGCTGGACCGGCGCACCAAGCAGAATCTGGTGGTCACCTTCGGCGGCGGCGTCAACGAGGTCATGCGCGAACTGGTCGCCACCGCCGGGCTGAACCTGCCGCGCGTGCCGCGCTGAGCGCACCGCCCGGCGCGAGACCGCCGGAGCAGCCCACCCGAGCATCAGACAAGAAGGAGCCGCGCGCGTGCCGGAAACCGCATCCCCGCAAGCCCCGGAATCCATCGCCGCCGCCGCCGCGAAGATCGTCGCGGCGGGGGAGTCCGCGCCCCGCCTGGCGCGCGATCCGGTCAACCAGCCCATGATCAACAACTGGGTGGAGGCGATCGGCGACACCAACCCGATCTACGTCGACGACGCGGCCGCCCGCGCCGCCGGTCATCCCGGCATCGTGGCCCCGCCCGCGATGGCGCAGGTCTGGACCATGCTGGGACTCAACGGCGTTCGCCCGCCGGATGATCCGATGACCGCCACCAACGACCTGCTCGACGCTGCCGGCTACACCTCCGTCGTCGGCACCAACTGCGAGCAGATCTATCACCGCTACCTGGTGCCGGGCGAGCAGGTCACCGTGACCAGCAAGCTGGATTCCTGCACCGGGCCCAAGCGCACCGGCCTGGGCGAGGGCTGGTTCGTCACCTACCGCACCTGCTGGTACGTCGGCGACGAGCTGGTCACCGAAATGCTCTTCCGCATGCTGAAATTCGCGCCGGAGACGGCGGCGAAGAAGGACGCGCCCGCCGGTGACCGGGTCAGGCCGCTGGTCTCGCATGACACCGAGTTCTTCTGGGAAGGAACGAAACTCGGCGAGCTGCGCATCCAGAAGCTGCCCGACGGATCACTGCGCCACCCGCCGATCCCGGCGCTGTGGAAGGACAAGTCCGAGCAGACCGATTACGTCCTCGCGAGCGGTCGCGGCACCGTCTTCAGCTATGTGGTGCACCACGCGCCGAAGGTGCCGGGACGACAGCTGCCCTTCGTCGTCGCGCTGGTCGAACTCGACGAAGGCGTGCGGATGCTCGGCGAACTGCGCGATATCGATCCCGCCGATGTCGAGGTCGGGCTGCCGGTCGAGGTCGGCTTCGACCAACTCGACGACGACGCGACGCTGCCCTACTGGAAGGTGAGCTCATGACCGCGACACCGGTGTCGCCGCTGTCCCCGGCGAATGTGGAGGTGGGCACGACGCTGCCCGAGCTCGTCATCCACGCCGATCCCACCTTCGTGATCAGCACCGCGCTGGCGACCCGCGATTTCCAGGACGTGCACCACGACCGCGACAAGGCGGTCGCGCGCGGGTCCAAGGACATCTTCGTCAACATCCTCACCGACACCGGCCTGGTGCAACGCTTCGTCACCGACTGGGCCGGCCCGCGCGCGATCGTGAAATCCATCGCGCTGCGGCTCGGCGTTCCGCTCTACGCGGGCGACACCCTGACCCTGACCGGCACCGTCACCGAAATCTCCGGTTCCGATCTGACCATCGCGGTCACCGGCCGCGACAGTCTCGGCGACCACATCACCGCCACCGCGGTCATCACGTTCAACAACCGACCCGCCGGAGGTGGCGATGTCTGAGCAAGCGACGTCCGGGCAGGCTCCGCTGAGCCGCCGCGCCGCCATCGTCGGCATCGGCGCGACCGACTTCTCCAAGGAATCCGGCCGCAGCGAACTGCGCCTGGCCGCCGAGGCCGTCACCGCCGCGCTCGCCGACGCCGGTCTGACGCCCGCCGACGTGGACGGCCTGACCACGTTCACGATGGACAACAACACCCAGGCCGCCGTCGCCCGCGCCACCGGCATCCCGCAGCTGAAGTTCTTCAGCCACATCGGCTACGGCGGCGGCGCGGCCTGCGCGACCGTGCAGCAGGCGGCGATGGCCGTGGCCACCGGCGTGGCCGATGTGGTCGTCGCGTATCGCGCCTTCAACGAGCGCTCGGTCTCCCGCTTCGGCCAGTTCTCCACCGCCCTGGCGACCGCACCCACCTCCTCGGGCATCGACGCGGGCTGGTCCTACCCGCACGGCCTGGGCACCCCCGCCGCCCAGGTGGCCATGGTGGCCCGCCGCTACATGCACGTCTACGGCGCCACCAGCGCAGACTTCGGCCGCGTCGCCGTGGCCGATCGCAAACACGCCGCCGTCAACCCCGACGCGTTCTTCTACGGCAAGCCGATCACCCTCGACGACCACCAGAATTCCCGCTGGATCGCCGAGCCGCTGCACCTGCTGGACTGCTGCCAGGAATCCGACGGGGGCGTGGCGATCGTCGTCACCAGCGTCGAACGGGCCCGCGACCTGCCCCAGCGGCCCGCCGTCATCGCGGGCGCGGCCCAGGGCAGCGGAGCCGACCAGTACGTGATGACCAGCTACTACCGCGACGCCCTCACCGGCCTGCCGGAGATGGGCCTGGTCGGCGAACAGCTCTGGGCGCAGAGCGGTCTCGGCCCGCAGGACATGCAGGCCGCCATCCTCTACGACCACTTCACCCCCTTCGTCCTGATGCAGCTCGAGGAACTCGGCTTCTGCGCCCGCGGCGAGGCCAGGGACTTCATCGCCGACGGCGCCATCGAAATCGGCGGTCGCCTGCCGCTGAACACCCACGGCGGCCAGCTCGGCGAGGCATACATCCACGGCATGAACGGCATCACCGAAGCGGTCCGCCAGATCCGCGGCACCTCGGTCAACCAGGTCGATTCCCTGCAGAACATCCTGGTCACCGCGGGGACCGGCGTCCCCACCTCGGGCCTGGTCCTCAGCGCGAACTGAACCGGCGCGAGCCGCTCACCGTGGCGGTTCGCGTACCGTGGCGGCCGCAGTCCGTCGTCGCGAGGAGTCCCGCATGAGCGTCCGGCATTTCGTCGACGTGCACGTCCTGCTGCTGCGCGCGGGCACGGTGCTGCTGAGCAGGCGGCGCAGTGGTGACGAGTTCGACGGTCTCTGGCACCTGCCCGCCGGGAAGCTGGAGGAGGGCGAGTCGGCGAGAGCCGGGGCGGCGCGGGAGGCCGTCGAGGAGGTCGGCGTGCGCATCGACCCGGCCGAGCTGCGATTGGTGCACACCGCACACGTGGTCGATATCGGCAGGCCCGATCGAGTGGGGCTGTTCTTCCAGGCGCGGCGCTGGGCGGGCGAACCGGAGAACCGCGAGCCGGAGAAGTGCTACGAGCTGCGCTGGTTCCCGCTCGACGCCCTGCCCGGTGACATCATCGCCTATCCGGCGGCGGGGATTCACGGCTTGCTCTCCGGTGAGATCTACTCCGAACTCGGCTGGGCGACAGCGTGATCGCCTGCCACTCACGGCCTGCCCTCGGGGCGCGCCGCGACGACGGGCACGGGGTCACCGAGCACGGTGGCCGGGCGCTCCGGTGGCGGCACCGCCCCGGACACCGCGGAGGTAGTTCTCGACCAGTGTGGTGAGCTGATCGACGCTGTCGGCCGAGCCGGGCCGCAGTGCGCGGCGGCGGCCCGCGAACCGGTCGAATACCGCCCCCTCGAGCACGGCGACGAAATCCTCGGCGGCGCGATTGTCTTCGATTCCCCAGGACGAGAACAGTTCTCGTGCGCGATCGACGGAGAACAAGCTGCTCGCGAGCCGATCCCGCACCGCCGGGTCGGCCTGTCCGTCGAGGATCAGCGCATGCCTGGCGAGCAGGTCGTCACGCCGATACGCGAGCAGCCGATCCAGCCACTCTCCGATGCCGCGCGCCACGAGGGCGGTCGAGGGCGGGGCGGCCGGGCCGCCGGGGGAGCGGTCGGTGCGGCGCTCGGCCGCAGGGAGCGCGTCTTCGGCGGACGTGCGGGTGGTCGTCGTCCCGCCCAGGCGCAGCGCCGCGGTCTCGAAGTCCGTGCGGGAACGCTGCGTGATCCGTTCGGCCACGGCGGTGAGCAGCGCGTCCCTTGTGCGGAAGTAGTAGGACACCGACCCGGGAGGCAGATCGAGTGCCGTGTCGAGCGCGCGGTGGGTGAGTGCGCGCAGCCCTTTCCCCGCGATCGTCGTGACGGCCGCGTCCGCGATTCTCGTGCGTCGGTCTGCTGTGGACATGGTCACCTGCGCTGGTCTCGCTCCATCCGATCCCCTACAACTGTAGAGGGCTCTACAGATGTAGTGGAAGGAGAGTCCGCATGGGATCGCGAACGGACAGGAAGCGGCGGCCCGACCGAAGCGCGACGGGCGGTGCGGCTCCGCGGGGGCGGCAGGTCGTGGGCGGTCTCGAGCTCGACGCGAGCCAGCGCGCCGCGGACCGGCGCCTGGCCATGGTGCTCGACAGACATGGCAGACCACGGCGGGGGAGCGGCGGGGTCTACCTGCACGGCCCGCCGGGCCGGGGCAAGACGATGCTGATGGACCGGTTCTTCGCCGCCGCACGCACGAACCGCAAGCGCCGCTGGCATTTCCACGAGTTCTTCGCGCATCTGCACACCGCCGCCGCGACGACGAGCACGACCGGCGAGGCGATCGGCCGGCTGATCGGCGACGCCGAGCTGATCTGCTTCGACGAGTTCCACGTCCACGACATCGGCGACGCGATGCTCGCCGCCCGGCTGCTCGACGCCCTGTTCGCCCGGCGCGTCCCGCTGGTGGTCACCTCGAACTACCCGCCCGCCGGTCTGCTCCCCAATCCGCTGTTCCACGACCGGTTCCTGCCGGCCATCGCCCGCATCACCGAGCGCATGACGGTTGTCGCGGTAACGGGACCGCGGGACTATCGGCGCCTGCGCACCGAGGCGGTGGCAGGCAGTCGGGCCCACCGGCAAGCTCATAGAGCCGATGTCGCGGACTCGGCGACCGGTTTCTCCCGCGGCGAGTTCCTGGTCGGCTCGCCGCCGCCTGCCACGGGCGTGACGGTGGTCCGAGTCGGGTCACGGGCGTTGACGGCGCGCGCCGCCGACGCGGGCACTCTGACAGCCGATTTCGACTCGCTCTGCGGCGCGGAACTGAGCGCCGCCGACTACGTCGCGCTGGCCGCGCGCTTCGAGCGCTGGGTGGTCCGCGGGGTCCCGCGACTGCGCACCGTGGCGCTGGATCAGGTGATGCGCTGGATCAACCTGGTCGACGTGCTCTACGACGCCGACCGGATGCTCACCGTGTATGCCGACGCTCCGGTCGAGGAACTCACAGCCGGTGTCGCACGGGTCGCGGGGGTGTCCGATCTGGGTCGCGCGGTGAGCCGGCTCTATGAGATCTCACATCACGGCGAGGCTCCCGCCGGGTGATCACCGGAGTACCGCCTACCTGCGGCGAAACCCGCGCTACCAGCGGGTACGAAGTCTGCGATTCGGCCCCGGCGGCACCGCCCGGCATGTCAGGATGTGGCTGTTTCGGGTGGTTACGGATGTGGTGGCGAATGGTCGTGGTGCGGGCGCATGCGCCGATATACCGCGTGATCGGGGCGGTCGCGCTGGTCGCGCTCGCCGCCCTCGCCCTGCGCGGGCACATCCCCGGCGCACCGGCCGCCGAGACGACCTCCGGGTCCGGCCCCTCGCCGCTGACCGTCGCGGTGATGCCGGTGTTGCTGACCGTCTCCATCGTGGTGCTGGTCGCGGGCGTGGTCGCCAGCCGGCACCGCTTGCCGTTGAGCATGCCCGAGCCCGAGCACGAGACCGAGCCGCTGAACCTCCGGTGGGGCCGCAACGGGTTGATCCTGCTGGCCGTGCTCGCGGGGCTCGCCCTGATTCCGGCGGCCGTCTCGGCGCTGTTATTCGTGCGGATCGGCGGCGGCGCTCCGGCGGCTCCCCCCGGCGGGGACGCGCCCTCGGGAGGTCGGCCCACCGGCACGCCCACCCTCGGGCCGGGCACGACCACCCAGCTCACCGGTGCCGAACTGCGGCTGGCCATCGTGGCGGCCGTGGTGCTGGTCGCCGTGGCCTGCGTCGGCCTGGTGGTCGTCGGCGTCACCGCCCGCCGCAGGCCGGCGCCGAGCGCGCCCGCCGAACGACCGATGGCGCCGGCCGAGCAGGACAACCTGGCCAGGGCCGCCGAGATGGGGCTGGCGGCGATGAACGCGCCCGGCCAGGAACCGCGCACCGCCATCATCGCCTGCTATGTCGCGATGGAACGCGGCCTGGCCTCCGACCGCACGGCCGCGCCGAAAGCCTCCGATACTCCGATGGAAGTGCTGGCCAGGGCGTTCGCGAGCGGCAAACTGCACGACGCCTCCGCCAGGGAGCTGGTCGCGCTGTTCGAGGAGGCCAGGTTCAGCCCGCACGCGATGCTCGAATGGCAGCGCATGCGCGCCGAGCAGTTGCTGCGCGTGGTGCTGGCGGATCTGCAGGGCGCGAGCCTGGCGAGCGCGGGAATGCGCGGGGAGGGTGGATGAGCCGCAATGCCGTGGTGGTGACGGCCGTCCTCGTGGCGCTGCTGGCGGAGGTCGTCGCCTTCGCCCGGTGGCGGGAGGCCTTGCTGCCGCTGGCCGCGCTGCCGGTCGCCCTCGCGCTGGTGCTGCTGGTCGCCTCGCTGCGCGAGCACCGGGCGGCCCCGGCGGACGACCGATCCGAGGAGATCGACAACGGTCCCGCCGAGATGCTGCGGCGCTGGCAGGCCAGGGCGGAGATGCTGGCCGCCCGCGCGGACGGCACCCGCGCCGACTGGGACCGCCACCTGCGTCCGCTGCTGGCCAAGGAATTCGAGCTGTCGGCGGGTACCCGGGTGGCGAAGAACCGGCGGGCGATGGAGACGGCGGGACTGCACCTGTTCGGGCCGGACCTGTGGCGCTGGGTCGATCCGGCCGATTCCGAAGTTCGTGATCAGAGCACACCCGCACCGGGCAGGGCGGCGCTGGACGAGATCCTCGGCCGCCTGCAGAGAATGTGAGACGAGTTGAGCATGACCATGCCATTGGAGGCGACCGTCCAGCGCGCCGACGCGGTCCTGCGGGAGCTGTCCCGCGTCGTCGTCGGCAAGCAGGAGGAGTTGCGGCTGATCATGATCGCCGTGCTCTCCGGCGGCCACATCCTCATCGAGGATCTGCCCGGGCTCGGCAAGACGCTGATCGCCCGGTCCTTCGCCGCGGCGCTGGGCCTGGAGTTCACCCGCGTGCAGTTCACCCCCGACCTGCTGCCCGCCGACCTGCTCGGCTCCACCATCTACGACATGAACTCCGGCCGGTTCAACTTCCGCCGCGGCCCGGTGTTCACCAATGTGCTGCTGGCCGACGAGATCAACCGCACCCCGCCCAAGACCCAGGCCGCGCTGCTGGAGGCGATGGCCGAGGGACAGGTCAGCATGGACGGCGAAACCTTCCCGCTGCCACAGCCTTTCATCGTGCTGGCCACCGACAACCCGATCGAGTACGAGGGCACCTACCCGCTGCCCGAAGCCCAGCTCGACCGATTCGCCGTCCTGCTGCGGCTGGGATATCTGTCCGAGCACGACGAGACGCAGATGATCCGGCGCAGGCTCGAACGCGGCTCCGTGCAGCCCGAGGTGAACCGGGTCGTCGACGCGCACACGCTGCTGGAGATGCGCCAGGCCGTCGAGTACGTCACGGTGCATCCCGACGTGGTCGGCTATGTGGTGGCGCTGGCGAGCGCGACCCGCGGGCATCCGCAGGTTGAGGTCGGCGCGAGCCCGCGCGCGGAGCTGGATCTGGTGCAGATGGCGCGGGCCAGGGCGCTGCTGCTCGGCCGTGACTACGTCATCCCCGAGGACGTGAAGGTGCTGGCGATCCCCGCGATGGCCCATCGCATCACGCTGCGCCCGGAGATGTGGGTGCGCCGCGTGCGCGGGGAGGACGTGATCGGCGAACTGCTGCGCAGGCTGCCGGTGCCGCGCGCCACCGCGACCTGAGGCGCGCGAGATGAGACATCGCGACGCGCAGGCCACGGTCGAGGCCGAATTACGGTGGCGGCCATCGCCTCTGGCGTACATGCTGGCCGGGTGCGCGGCGGTCGCGCTGCTGCTGGCGGTGGCGTTCGCGCGCTGGCAGCCGGTGGTGTTCGCCGCGCCCATGCTCGGCGTGCTGGCCACGGCGCCCTGGCAGCGCGCGCGCACGGTGATCGGGCTCGACGGCGGCGGTGCCCAGCGCTGTTTCGAGGTCGAGCGGGTGGAGTACTCGGTCGCGGCGTACGTGGAGTCCGGGCACGCGCTGCTGCGGCTCGCGCCCGAGCCGATGACCGGCTTGGACATCGCCGTCGAGCAGACCGACGATTCCGGCGCGGGACCGGCGGGACTGCGCCTGAGCGTGTCCGCGGCGCGGTGGGGCCGATATCCGTTGTCCGTGCGGGTCACCGCGCTGAATCCGTCGGGGCTGGTCACCGCGAGCGAGATCATGCCCGCCGGACAGCTCTTCGTGTATCCGGTGACCGATCCGCAGCGTATGCGCATGCCGAGAACCGAACTGCCCGAACGCCTCGGCACCCATCTCACCCGCAGGCACGGCCCCGGCGTCGAATACGCCGACATCCGGGTCTACAGTCCCGGCGATCAACTGCGCACGGTGAACTGGCCGGTCAGTGCCCGGCGCGGGCGGCTGTTCGTCACCGAGCGCCTCACCAACCGCTCCGCCGACGTCGTGGTGCTGATCGACACCTCGCTGCAGGCCCCCGGCCCGGCCACCGACGCGCTGGAGCTGTCGGTGCGCGGCGCGGCCCAGGTGGTCCAGTCCACGCTCGCGGCGGGCGACCGCACCGCGGTGGTGTGCCTCGGCGACCAGCCGCGCTGGCTGCGCCCCGATATCGGCCGCCGCCAGTTCTACCGCATCGTCGACACCGTGCTGGCCGTCGGCGACGAGCACATCCCCACCACCGGCACCCTCGCCCCGCACGCCGCCGTCCCGCTCGGCGCGGTCGTCGTCGCCTTCTCCACCCTGCTCGACACCCAGTTCGCGCTGGCCCTCATCGACCTGCGCAAACGCGGTCACGTTGTGGTCGTGGTCGACGTGCTGCGCGGCACCCCTTTCCGCGACGAGCTCGACGAGACGCTGTCGCGCATGTGGCATCTGGAGCGCGCCGCGATGTATCGCGACATGGCGGCCGTCGGCGTCGACATCGTCGGCTGGCCCGAGGACGTGCGTCTAGACCAGGCCATGCGCCTGCTGCCCGCCCACCGCCGAAGCACCAGGATCCGCCGATGACCCGTTTCCTCGCCGTCCTGGCCGGCGTCCTGCTCACCGCGGGCGTGGCCCTGCTCTCCGCGCCCGCCGCCCTGGCGGCCCTGGTCCTGGTGGTCCTCGGCTGGTGGTTCCGCGCCGCCGCCGTCGCCGCGGTCCTGCTCGCGCTCGCGGTCCTGACTTTCGCCGCCGATGTCGGCGCGGTCGAATCGGCCGCCACCGGCCTGGTCGCGACCGCCTACCTCCTCAACGCCGCCACCGTCTCCGCCCCCTCCGGCGTCGTCCCCACCACCCTCCCCTCGGTGCTCGGCGCCATCGGCTTCACCGCTTGCGCCGCCGCCGCGGCACTGCTGCCCGTGAACCTCGCCTGGGCCCCCGCCCTCGCCCCGATGGCAGTGATCGTCGTGTACTACCTGGTCGTTCAATCCCTGGCTCCCCGCCGGACCCACGCGCCCCAGCATCTCGAGGCAACGGGCACTCGATAGGGGCGCACACGCAGGGGCACCGTGCGCCAGAACCTATTCGCCCTGGTGAAGCAGGTCAATGACGATCATGACACTGTCACTGTGGTGACGAAAACCGGCGAGAATGCCGTACTGGTCTCCGAATCGGACTGGAATTCGATGCAGGAGACCATGTACGTCCTCGCTACCCACGGCGGGGTCCGCCTACTCGAATCCGCGCAAGAGGCCCAGTGGGGAGAGTTCGAGGCGCATGAATTGATAGACCCTGATGACTGAGCGCAAGCTGGTGTTCACCCGGTACGGCTGGGAGACCTACTCGTCCTGGCTGGCTCGTGATCGCACGGTCTCGAAAGCTGCGAACAAGCAGATCGCGGCTGCGCTCGCCGGCCCGTTCACCGGGGTGGGCAAGCCGGAGCCGTTGAAGCATCAACTCTCCGGCCAGTGGTCGCGGCGGATTACTCGCGAACATCGACTGGTGTATCAGGTCACCGAGACCGAAATCGTGATCGTCGCGGTCGGCGGGCACTACGGCGAGTAGTCCGAGATGCCCGCCGATGCGGGCTCGGCCGCCCGGGCGGGTCAGACTTTCTTGACCACGCTCGATTTGAGCTGCATCGGTCCGATGCCGTCGACCTTGCAGTCGATGTCGTGATCGCCGATCCCGGCGACCAGCCGGATATTGCGGACCTTGGTGCCCGCCTTGATGCCCGTCGCGCTGCCTTTCACCTTCAGTGTCTTGACCACCGTCACGGTGTCGCCGTCCGAGAGCACATTGCCGACGGCGTCCCGGATCACCCCGCCCTCGGAGGCGTCGTCGTTGCGGGCGGTCGGGGTCCATTCGTGCGCGCATTCGGGGCAGACGAGCAGCGCGCCGAGTTCGTAGGTGTACTCGCAGGAGCAGGCAGGGCAGGGTGGCAGTTCCGCGGTCATCGCTGGATGTCCTCTTCCGGTGGGCGTCTCGGGAGTTCTGTGGCCGAGCAGGAAACTCAGCGGCCGAGGAGGAAGTCGATGATCACGCGGTTGACCTCCTCCGGCCGTTCCAGATAGCCCAGGTGGCCGCAGCGCTCGATCTCGACGTAACGGGAATCGGGGATGGCCTCGGCCACTTCCCGCCCGAGGAACGCCGGGGCCATGCGATCGTCGGCGAATCCGACGACCAGGCTCGGGGCGGTGATGCGCGCGTACGCGGCGAGGCGGTCCTGCGACCGGTCCATCCCCAGTTGGGCGCGCACGCCCGCGGACGGTGTCGCGGAGGCGCCGAACTCGAAGATGTCGAGCCACTCCTGCGCCTTGGCGGGGTCCTGCACGGTGTGCGGGGAGAGGTTGAGCATCACCTTGACCGCCGCCGCGTATTCCGGCGGCAATTGGACGCGCTTGTCGTGCAAGGCCTGCTCGCCCAGGTTCAGCGTGCGCGCGAGCGGATGCGGGCGGCCGACGGTCGCGAGCATGACCGCCCTGCGCACGAGTTCGGGGCGGGCCAGCGCCAGCTCCTGCACCACCCGCGCGCCCATCGAAGTGCCCACCACGTGCGCGGGGCCGCCGCCGAGGTGTTCGATCAGCGCGGCCGTGTCGGCGACCAGGTCCTCCACGCGCATGCCGCCTGCGCACTCGGCCGAGGGCGCGATACCGCGGTTGTCCATGGTCGCGACCCGGAATCCGGCCTCGACCAGCGCGGGCACCTGGTAGGTGCGCCATACTCGTCCGGGACTGCCTGCTCCCATGACCAGCACGACCAGCGGCCCCGTGCCACTCACGTCGTAGCTGAGGGCGATCCCGTTGAGGGTGGCTATGGGCATGGTCCTTCTTTCGCGCGGGGGGAGGCCGGGGCATTCCCTCTACAGGTGTGCCCGTCTGTCTGATTGCATGATTTCTAAACTAAACAGACAATGATTCTAAAGGAGACGTCCGTGACCGATAGCTCCGCATCGACCCTCTGTGTCCGGACGCCGCTCGACCATGCCGGAACTGCCGCGTGGGTGCGCGAGGTCGCCGAGCTGACCGCACCGGATGCAGTGGTCCAGATGTCGTACGGTATGGCTGGGAGACCTACCCGCCCACCGCGAGGGTCTGTGGTCTAGCGGAACGTCAGGCTGACATCGTTCAAGACCGGCGCGTCGTCGCGCTCGACGGCGGTGGCGGCGATGGTCAATTCGCCGTCCCCACGCCAGATCCGGGCACGGATGGTCTCGCCCGGGTAGAGGACGCCGGCGAAGCGGGCGCGATAGCCGGTGACGCGGGTCGCGTCGGAATCCAGCACGTTGTCGGTGGCCGCCTTGCAGACCAGGCCGTAGGTGCACAGGCCGTGCAGGATCGGGTTGGGGAAGCCGGCGGCTCGGGCGAAGGCGGGGTCGGAGTGCAGGGGATTGCGGTCGCCGAGCATCCGGTAGAGCAGGGCCTGCTGGGGGAGGGTCGGGATGAGCAGCTCGAGATCCGGGTCCCGTTCGGGGAGTTCGGCTTTGGTGCTCGGGCCGCGTTCGCCGCCGAAACCGCCCTCGCCCTTGGCGAAGATCGAGGAGCGGGTGGTCCACAGCGGCTCGCCGTCGGAGCCGGTGATGGTGTGCTCCTGCACGATCACCGCCGCCGAGCCCTTGTCCCACAGCTCGGCGACCCGGCCGGTGCCGGTCGCCTTGCCCGCGGCCGGGATCGGCCGGTGCACGTGAACCTCCTGGTGCGCGTGCACGACCTTGGCCAGGTCGATGTCGATGCCGGGGAAGCTCACCTTCGGCGGCTCGGTCTCGTGCAGCGTCTGGGCGACGGTGGCGAAGCCGGGCAGCACCTGGGGCTCGCGGTCGTCGAGATAGCGCAGCTCGGCCTGATCGGTCCAGCGTGCGCCCGCGCCGAGACCCAGGTGGTAGAGCTGCACGTCGGAAGGGGTCCAGGCGAACTCCCGCGCGGGCAGCTCGGCCCCGAGCGCTACGGACGGATCGATGGGCATCGGATGTTCTCCTCGTGAAGCGGTGGATGGATGGGCCGTGCCTGTCGGTCATCCCGCGTCGTGAGCCCCGGTGCGCGGAACACCGGAGCCCACCGAGCGGACGCTGTGTTCAGGCCTGGGCCGAAGCGGTGGCCGCCTGCGCCTTCTTGCGTTCGACGATGTCGAGCACCGACAGGTAACCGAAGGTGATGGCGGGGCCGATGGTCGCGCCGGGACCGGCGTAGGTGTGGCCCATGACCGGGGTCGAGCAGTTGCCGGAGGCATAGAGGCCGGGGATGGTGGTGCCGTCCTCGCGCAGCACGCGACCGGAGGAGTCGGCGACCAGGCCGCCCTTGGTGCCGAGATCGCCGGGCACGATCTTGGCGGCGTAGAACGGTCCCTGCGAGATCTCGGCCAGGCACGGGTTCGGCTTGACCGTCGGATCGCCGTAGTAGCGGTCGTAATGACTGTCGCCGCGCCCGAAGTCGGCATCCTTGCCGGACTGGGCGAAACCGTTGAAGCGCTGCACCGTCGAGGCGAGGCTGTCCGCGGGCACGCCGATCCGGTCGGCCAGCTCCTCGACCGTGGCGGCCTTGACGATGTTGTCGTTCTCCATCCAGCGCGACGGGAACTTCAGGCCCGGCTGCAGCCCCGCGAAGATGTAGCGGTCGCGGTAGCGCTGGTCGAACACCAGCCATGCGGGAACGTTCTCACCCGGCCCCTCGCCCTGGCCGTACTCGCCGCCGTACATGGTGTGCACGGCCTCCACGTACGGGGCGGACTCGTTGCCGAACCGCTTGCCCTGTGAGTTGACCATGATGCAGCCCGGCAGATTCCGCTCGGCGAGCGCGAACCACGGCTTGCCGCCCTTGAACACCGTCGGGCCCCACCACGCGTCCTCCATGAAGCCCACGTCGGCGCCCACGTCCATGCCCGCCTGGATGCCGTCGCCGGTGTTGGCGGCCGCACCCGTGGTCCATTCGGTGGTGATCGGCGCGCGCTGGTACTTCTCGCGCATCTCGGCGTTGTGCTCGAAGCCGCCGCTGCCGAGCACCACGCCGTAGCGCGCGGTGAACACCGTCGGCTTGCCGTCGAGCAGTGCCTCCACGCCGGTGACCACGCCGTCGGTGACGACCAGCTTGGTCATCGGTGTCTCCAGCAGCACCGGCACGTCGGCGTCGAGCAGCCCCTTGCGCATGGCGGCGATGATCGCCCGGCCCATGCCGACGATCTCCTTGCCGGTGAACTTCGCCAGGTAGGTGCGCGCGCCGACGCGCAGCGCCCGCATCATGCCCTTCGGGTGGCGGCGGATCAGGTTCAGCCGGACGTAATCGGCCTGCATGACAACGACATTGAGCGGCGCCTTGGCGTACGGCGGCTCCAGCTTGTCCTTCTCCGCGCCGAGGGTCTTCAGGTTGAACGGTTTGGGCTCGCACGAGCGGCCCTGGCCGAGACCGCCGGGGGCCTCCGGGTAGTAGTCGGAGTAGCCGGGCACCCACTTCATCTTCAGCGGGGTGTGGTCGAGCACGAAGTCGAAGGCCTCGGCGCCGCGGTCGATATAGGTGTCGATCCGGTCCTTGGGCACCACGTCGCCGATGATGCTGTGCAGGTAGGTGCGGGCCTGTTCGCGGTCGTCGGGACGACCGGAGGCCAGCAGCGCCTTGTTGCCGGGGATCCAGACGCCGCCGCCGGAGCGAGCGGTCGAGCCACCGTAGTGCGCTGCCTTCTCGAGGACGACGACCCGCAGTCCGTGATGGGCGGCGGTGAGGGCGGCGGTCATGCCTGCGGCGCCGCTGCCGACGACCACCACGTCGTAGCTGTGTGGGTCAAGAACCGGATCAGTCATGTAGAACACGTTATAGAATGGACGCGCCGTTGGTCTATGTTGAGAGGCAGAAGAGTTGTCCGGCGTCTCATCCGCCGGGAAAACCTGTTTCAGTTCGGAGTAGAGTGCATGGGCCAGGATGCTGAATTCACCCCTGATTTCCCCGCAGATCTCACCGCCGATGTCGTGGTGATCGGCTTCGGCGCGGCGGGTGCGTGCGCGGCGCTCGAAGCGGCGGGCGCCGGAGCCGATGTGCTCGTCCTCGAACGGTTCACCGGCGGGGGTACCTCGGCGCTGTCGGGCGGCATCATCTACGCCGGCGGCGGCACCTCGGTGCAACGCGCCGCCGGCGTGCCGGACTCGCCCGAGCAGATGCTGGCCTACCTGCGTCGCGAGGTCGGCGACGCGGTGTCGCCGGAGACCCTGCAGCGCTTCGTGGACGAGAGCCCGGCGATGATCGACTGGCTGTCCGGCCACGGGGTTCCCTTCGACGCCTCGCTGTGCCCGTACAAGACCTCGTACCCGAACGACAAGTACTACCTCTACTACAGCGGCAGCGAGGTCTCCGGCTACGGCCGCGAGGTCGCGGTGCCCGCGCAGCGTGGCCATCGCGTCAAGGGGCGTGGCACTTCGGGCAAGAAGATGACCGGCCCGCTCATCGCCTCCGCGCTGCGCCACGGCGTGCGCGTCGAATCCCTCACCACCGCGACCCGGCTGCTCACCGATGCCGACGGCGCGGTGGTCGGCGTCGAGTGCCGGACCCTGCGCGCGGCCCCCGTCCGCGTGCGGTCCCGCTACATCAGGCTGGCCGCGATCGCCGCCAAGCCCGGCATCTACTACCCGCCGCTGCGCAAGACCCTCATGCGGCAGCTCGACGCGCTCGACCGCCGCTACGGCCGCACCATCCGGGTGCGCGCCGAACGGGGCGTGGTGGTCAGCGCGGGCGGGTTCATCTCCAACCGGGAGATGGTGCGGCAGTACGGCCCGCAGTACCGGCACGGCCTGGAGCTGGGCAGCATGGGCGACGACGGCAGCGGCATCCTGATGTCGCAGCGGGTCGGCGCTGCCACCGACCGGATGGGCAATATCTCGGCATG
The DNA here is from genome assembly GCF_000308595.1 of Nocardia higoensis NBRC 100133. Lineage (GTDB taxonomy): Bacteria > Actinomycetota > Actinomycetes > Mycobacteriales > Mycobacteriaceae > Nocardia > Nocardia higoensis. The sequence goes on from NZ_BAGA01000011.1 coordinate 29,624, forward strand.
GCGGTTCATCCTGCCGCCGAGCAGCTTCACCGGCGCGCTGCTGGTCGATGCCCGCGGCCGCCGCGTGGTGGACGAGACCCGCTACGGAGCCGCGGTCGGTCACCTGCTGGTCAACGAGCACGACGGGCAGGGCTGGGTGCTCGCCGACGACGAGCGCATGCGCACCGCGATCCGGCAGATCGGCACCGAGGCGGCCTGGTTCCAGCGGGCCCAGTTCGAGGTCATGCGGCGCAACGCCAAGCGCGGAAAAACCCTCGAGGACGCGGCGCGCGCCGCGGGCATCGACCCGGCCGGGCTGCGCGCCACCGTCGAGGAACACAACGCGGCGATCGCGGCGGGCGAGCCCGACCCGGTCGGCAAGCCCGCCGAATTCACCGAATCGGTGCGCGGCGGACCGTATTGGTTGTTGGATGTAGGTATCAAGCCGAGCCTGACCAACCCCTGCCCGATGCTCACCCTCGGCGGCGTGGTCGTCGACGAGACCACCGGAGCGGTGAGATCGACTGCCGGGCAGGTCATTCCCGGCCTGTTCGCGGCGGGGCGGACCGCCGTCGGGATCTGTTCGGACTCGTACGTCAGCGGACTGTCGCTCGCCGACTGCGTCTTCTCCGGCCGGCGAGCCGGACGCCACGCGGCGCGCGTGACCGAAGGAGCCACAGCGGAAGGAATCTGACGTGTTGTCCGACGCGGAACGAATCGAACTGGCCGACGAGCTGGCGAAGGCCGAAGCGCAGCGGATCCCGATCGACCCGCTGGTGGCCCGGCATCCCGGCATCGACGTGGTGGACGCCTACGAGATCCAGCTCATCAACATCCGCCGCCGTCTGAACGGGGGCGCGCGGGTGGTCGGCCACAAGGTCGGCCTGTCCTCCCTGGCCATGCAGCAGATGATGGGCGTGGACGAGCCCGACTACGGCCATCTGCTCGCCGAGATGGAGGTGTTCGAGGACGTCCCGGTTCCGGCCGGCGATTACCTGTTCCCGCGCGTGGAGGTCGAGGTCGGGTTCGTGCTCGGCGCGGACCTGCCCGGCGAGGACTGCACCGAGGCCGACGTGCTGGCCGCCACCGTCGCCTACGCCCCCGCGATCGAACTGATCGACTCCAGGATCAAGGACTGGAAGATCGGGCTGTGCGACACCATCTCCGACAACGCCTCCTCGGCCGGCTTCGTGCTCGGCCGCGAGCGTGTCGCGCCCGCCGACATCGACATCAAGGCCATCGACGCCGTGCTCACCCGCAACGGCGAGGTCGTCGCCGAGGGGCGCAGCGACGCGGTACTCGGTGACCCGGTGATCGCGGTGGCGTGGCTGGCGCGCAAGGTCGCCTCGTTCGGGGTGCGGTTGAAGAAGGGCGACATCGTGCTGCCCGGCTCCTGCACCCGCGCCATCGACGCCCGCCCCGGCGACGACTTCCTCGCCGAGTTCGCCGGGCTCGGGTCGGTGCGTCTTCGATTCGGCTAGACCGCCGGACCAGCACCGCCGAACCGGCTACGGCACAACAGCTTCGGCACAACAGCTCTGGACAACACACCGAGGAGGACGCCGTGTCAGCACAAGGCACCGTCACCGCCGCGATCGTCGGCTCCGGCAACATCAGTACCGATCTGCTGTACAAACTGCTGCGATCGGAGTCGATCGAGCCGCGGTGGATGATCGGCATCGACCCCGACAGCGAGGGCCTGAAGCGGGCGCGCGGGCTCGGCCTGGAGACCTCGCACGAGGGCGTGGACTGGCTGCTCGGGCAGTCCGAACTGCCCGACGTGATCTTCGAGGCCACCTCCGCCTACGTCCATCGCGCCGCCGCGCCCCGCTACGCCGAGGCGGGCATCCGCGCCGTCGACCTCACCCCGGCCGCCGTCGGCCCGGCGGTGGTGCCGCCGGTGAACCTCGACGCGAACATCGACGCCCCCAACGTCAACATGATCACCTGCGGCGGCCAGGCCACCATTCCGATCGTGGCCGCCGTCTCGCGCGTGGTCCCGGTGCCCTACGCCGAGATCGTCGCCTCGGTGTCGTCGGTCTCGGCCGGTCCCGGCACCAGGGCCAATATCGACGAGTTCACCAAGACCACCAGCCGCGGCGTCGAGACCATCGGCGGCGCGCGGCGCGGCAAGGCGATCATCGTCCTCAACCCGGCCGAGCCGCCGATGATCATGCGCGACACCATCTTCTGCGCGATTCCCGACGACGCCGACACCGACGAGATCGCCGACTCCATCCACCGGATGGTCGCCGACATCCAGCAGTACGTGCCCGGTTACCGGCTGCTCAACGAACCGCAGTTCGACGAGCCGTCGGTGGTCTCCGGCGGGCACGCCAAGGTGTCGGTGTTCGTCGAGGTCGAGGGCGCGGGCGACTTCCTGCCGCCGTACGCGGGCAACCTCGACATCATGACCGCGGCGGCCACGAAGGTCGGCGAGGTCATCGCCCAGCAGATCACCGCGGCCAGGGTGTGAGGAGCAGCCATCATGACCTATTCAGCAG
>NZ_BAGA01000010.1 GCF_000308595.1 Nocardia higoensis NBRC 100133
AGCAACCCCGTGAAGCGCCAGTCCAATACGGGCTGCGCGGCGGCGGATTCGGAACCGGGCCGGGGGTGCGCGTGGACGATCGAGCGCAGGCGCACGGCGTGGCCGTCACCGAAGGGTTCGGCGGATTCGACGTGCAGTTCGCTGGTGAGGGTGTCGCCCTCGCGGACCGGGCCGGTGTGGTCGCAGGACTGCCAGCCGAGCACGGTCACCAGGGCGGGCAGGGCGCGGGTGGCCTGGGCGAAGGCCAGGCCGATGGTGTGGCCGCCGTAGACCAGGCGACCGGCCGCGCCGGAGCGCTCGTCGTGGTGCACGGCGGCGATGTTCAGGGTGAGCCTGGCCAATTCCGGTGCGCTGGTGACCACATCGCCGCTGCTGTGGAAAACCGTGCCGACGAGGTCGGGGGAGAAGTGCGGGCCGGGGACGCGGGCGCGGTAGGCGGCCAGGTCCCAGCCGTCGATCGCCCGGGGATCGTCGGTGCCCGTCTCGGTGCCGATGGTCGAGAGGTCGTCGGTGCGGCGGACGCGGTCCGCGGCGGCGGCCGGGCTCAGCGGGAGCATGGCGCAGCGGTGGAAGTCCAGGACGGTCCGGCCGTGCTGGTCGGTGCTGGTGATGCGCAGCGCGGCCAGGCCGGTGGGGGCGCGGCCGGGCTTGGCCGAGTTCTCGCGCAGGCCGACCACTTCCGTGCGGGTGCTCAGGGTGTCGCCCAGCACCGGAAAGCGGTGGAAGCGCAGCCCACGGTAGAAGAGATTGGCCTTGACGTGGTGGGTGGCCAGCGTCGACTGGCCGATGGCGACGTCCCAGACCAGGCCGGGATGAGCCAGGGGAGCGGATGAGCCGATGACCGCCGCGCCGGTGTGGGCGTCCAGGGACAGCCGCAGCCGGTCGCCGAGGATCGCCTGGTGGGAGGCGGCCAGGCCGCTGGTCAGCGTGACCGCGGGGGCGGCGTCGAAGGTGGTGCCGGGCTCGAGTTCGTCGAAATACGGTCCGCCGACGAACGTCTCGCGTCGGTTCACAGCGTGGTCCACCTCGATCCCGGTCGCCGGCAAGGCCGGAAGGGCGCCGGCAGCCCGGCGCTGCCGGAATATTGGCAGCGCGACAACAGGCATGTCAAGACCAATGTAGGGCTATGCTACCGAAATGGCCGGTAAATGGCCGTACAAATCGCGCCCGGATGCCGGGCGAACCGTAGTCGTCAATCGGAACTCAGGCGGAAATGTCGAAGCTCAACGACGAAGAGTCCTACCTGGTCGAGACCGTGCGCACGTTCATCGACCGCGAGGTGCGTCCGCACGTGCGCGAGATGGAGCACGCCAACTCCTATCCCGAGAAGTGGATCGAGCAGATGAAGCAGATCGGGATCTACGGTCTGGCCGTTCCGGAGGAGTACGGCGGTTCGCCGGTCTCGATGCCCTGCTATGCCCGCGTCACCGAGGAACTGGCCCGCGGCTGGATGAGCCTGGCCGGCGCGATGGGCGGGCACACCGTGGTCGCCAAGCTGCTCACCATGTTCGGCACCGACGAGCAGAAGAGCCGCTACCTGCCGAAGCTGGCCACCGGCGAGATGCGCGCGACCATGGCGCTGACCGAGCCCTCGGGCGGCTCCGACCTGCAGGCGCTCACCACGCACGCCCGCGCGGACGGCGACGACCTGGTGATCAACGGCGCCAAGATGTGGATCAGCAACGCCCGCCGATCCGGGCTGATCGCACTGCTGTGCAAGACCGATCCGGACGCCTCGCCCCGGCACGCGGGCATCTCCGTGGTGCTGTGCGAGCACGGCCCCGGACTCGAGGTCTCCCGCGATCTGCCCAAGCTCGGCTACAAGGGCGTCGAGTCCTGTGAGCTGGCGTTCACCGACTACCGGGTGCCCGCCACCGCCATCCTGGGCGGCGTGCCCGGCAAGGGGTTCGGGCAGATGATGAAAGGCCTCGAGGTCGGCCGCATCCAGGTCGCCTGCCGGGCGCTCGGCGTCGCGGCGGCCGCGCTGGCGGACTCGCTGGAATACGCCCAGCAACGCGAGAGTTTCGGCAAGCCGATCTGGAAGCACCAGTCGATCGGCAACTATCTCGCCGATATGGCGACCAAGCTGACCGCGGCCCGGCTGCTGGCCTGGCACGCCGCCGAGAAGTACGACGCGGGTGAGCGCTGCGACATGGAAGCGGGCATGGCCAAGCTGTATGCCTCGGAGATCGCGATGGAGGGCGCGCTGTCGGCCGTGCGCATCCACGGCGGCTACGGTTACTCCACCGAGTACGACGTGGAACGCTATTTCCGCGACGCGCCGCTGATGATCGTGGGGGAAGGCACCAACGAGATCCAGCGCAATGTCATCGCGGCCCAGCTCGTCGCGCGCGGCGGGCTGTAGCGGCCGGGGAAAGAGCAGACGGAACGGGAGAGCGCAGAGCACGATGGCCGCACGGGATTCGGAACCGGCGCACCAGCTGGTATCGCGGGAATTGCGCGCGGCCATCGCGGCCGGGAGCTATCGGGGCGGGGTGAAGCTGCCCACCGAAGCCGAACTCGCCCAGCGCTATCGGGTGAGCAGGCAGACCGTGCGCCGCGCCTTCCAGGATCTCGTCGCCGACGGCACCGTCTACCGGGTACCGGGCCGCGGCACCTTCGTGACCGAGTCCGACGGGCGCTATCTGCGCCACCACGGGTCGATCGAGGATCTGATGAACCTGTCCTCGGACACCACGATGGAAGTGATCTCCCCGCTGCAACGGCGGGTCGACATCGAGGCCGCCAGCAGGCTGCGCCTGGACACCGATGTGGTGTACACGGTGGTCTTCCGGCGCATCCACGAAGGCGTGCCGTTCGTGCTGACCACCGTGCATCTGCCCGAACACATCGCCCGGCCGCTGATCGACCTCCCGGAACTCGGCCCGGGCGGCTCCAGCGCGCACACCGTCATCGGTCTGCTGGAACCGCGCCTGGGCAGTCCGATCGTGGAGGCCGCGCAGTCGATCACGGTCGCGCCCGCCACGGCCGAGATCGCGGCCGGGCTCGGGTGCGAAGCGGGGCATTCCATGCTGCGGGTGGACCGGCTCTACTCCGATGCCGCCGGTCAGGTGATCGACCTGTCGATCAGCTACTTCCTGCCCGAGCACTACACCTACCGTGTCACCCTCCGGCGCAGCACGCTCTGAGCCACGACCACGGCGCGGTTCGGCACGGCAGAGCGCAGCGCACGGCGGTTCAGCGCACCGCGCCGGTGACCAGCGGGGCGATCACGCGACGGGCGAGCTCGCGGGCGGCATCGTCGTCGTCGAGGTCGTAGCCGGGGGCGGGCAGCAGCAGGTAGCCCATGGTCAGGCGGATGATCGCGTCGGCCTGCAGGGCGGGATCGCCCGGCGGTAGCGTGCCCTCCTGCTGGCCGGCGCTGATGCGGGCGGAGATGAAGCGGTGGCCGATGTCGATCGGTGAGGGATCGCCCGTGGACAGGATGGCGAGCAATTCGGCGTTGCGGTCGGCGTCCATGCTGTCGGCGAGCAGCCGGTCGCGCAGGCGCAGACAGGCGACGAATGCCTCGGCGATGCGGTCGGCGGGGTCGATGACGGTGAGGAAGGTCGTGGTGATCTCGGCGAGGAATGTGCGCAGGGTGTGCGCGACCGCCGCTTCGAACAACGCGTCCTTGCCGCCGTAGCGGCGGAAGAGGGTGGCCCGGCTGATGCCGGTGCGGGCGGCGATGTCCTCCATGGTTGCCGCGTGGGTGCCGCGCTCGGTCAGCACCCGTAGCGTCGCCTCGTAGACGTCGGCCACATCGGGACCGGCGGTGGAGTGCGCGACGATCTTGGCGACCGCTCGGCCGAACAGACTGGTCAGCGAGGCGGACGGGCGAGGCATTCGGCCATTGTCGCACTTGAGACTTACGTGCTACTAATAGTCTCATGAGCGAGGGAGTGACCGAACGGCCCGCCCCGGCGGCGACCGGCGAGAAGCAGCTTGCGCCGCTGGGACCGGACTCGGTGGCGTGGTCGGTTTTCGGTGATCTGACATTCGTGCTCGGCGCCTCGCGCCGGCTGCTCATCGACGTGGGGCACCCGATCGTGGCCGCGGGGGTGAACGACTACTCGGTGTTCGAAAGCGACCCGTACGGCCGTGCCGACCGCACGCTGAACATGATCATGGGCGTGATCTACGGCCGTGAGGAGGCGCTGGCCACCGCCCAGCGGCTGCGCGATCTGCACAAGCACTTCAAGGGGCAGAATCCCGACGGCTCGCGCTGGAGCGCGCTCAACCCGGAGGCTTTCCACTGGGTGCACGCCAGCCTCGTGCACGGCGTCTACACCCAGCAGAAGCTGCTCGGGCGCGGGTGGAAGCCCGGCGAGGCCGAGCAGTTCTACCAGGAGATGCGCCAGGTCGCCCGCCTGTACGGCGTCCGCGAGCAGGACATGCCCGTGGACTGGGAGAGCTTCCTGGTCTGGTTCGACGAGATGGCCGCCACCAAGCTGGTCCGCACCGAGGTCAGCGACCGGGTGCTCGCCGTGGTCGCCGGTCCCAAGCCGCCGCCGATGATTCCGGTGCTCAGGATCCCGTTCGTGTGGAACTACACGGTGCGGCCGGTCGCGGGCGCGACGCTGACCCTGATCACCGCCGGGCTGCTGCCGCCGAATCTGCGCGAGCTGTTCGGCCTGAAGTGGTCGCGCGGCCGCGAGATCGCGTTCAACGTGGTGGCCGCGATCTCCCGGACCACGATTCCCCGGCTGCCGAAGATCGTGCGGATGGTTCCTCCCGCCCGGCGCGCGCTACGGCGGGCGCGCTGATGCGGGCTCGGCGTGCCGGCGTCGCCGCGCCGAACCGTACACCTGTCGTCGACAGCGGCGGTCCGGCCGAGGTGGTCGAGGTCCGCGGCGCCGACGGCACCCTGCTGCACACCGAGATCCACGGTCGCCAGGATGGGCCGACGATCGTGCTCAGCCACGGCGTACTGTGCGATCTGACCTTCTGGCGCAACCAGATCGCCGCTCTGAGCGCGGACTTCCGGGTCGTCGCCTTCGACCATCGCGGGCACGGCCTCAGCGCGCAGCCGCCCCGCGGCAGCTACACCCTCGATCACCTGGCCGACGACCTGCACGCGGTGCTCACGGCCACCGTGCCGGCCGGTGAACAAGCCGTGCTGGCCGGTCACTCACTGGGCGGTATCGCCGTGATGGCCTGGGCCGCACGGTATCCCGGCGATGTCGCGCAGCGGGTGCGCTCGGTCGCGCTGGTGAACACCACGCCCGGCGAGATCTTCGACAATCTGCACTTCCTGCGCGGTCCGCAACGCCTGCTCGGCGCTCGCAGGCGGCTGGCCATCGCGGTGGCCCCGCTGGCGGGCATCCCGCTGCCGCGTCGGCTGCCGGTGCGCAGGCGACTGCTGTCCTATGTGGCGCTGGGGTCGAAGACCGTGGCGAGCGCGGGCCTGGAACTGGACCGGATGATCGGCGCGACCTCCGCGCGTGGCCGCGGTGGGTACGGCGGGATGCTGGTCAGGATGGTGACCACCATCGACCCGAGCTCGCTCGACGTCCCGACGCTGGTGATCGCGGGTCGCAAGGACAAGATCGCGCCGCCCGCGCGCTCGCAGCTGATCGCCGCGAGCTTGCCGCAGCTGATCGCGTTGCGCGAGTACGACACCGGGCACTGCGGTCCGCTGGAGTGCGCCGACGAGATCACCTCTGCGCTGCGGGCTTTGGGCCGGGGCGAGCTGGGCCGGGCGCAGCGGGCCGGGGAAGCCTCGGCCTGAGCGAAACGTCCCTCGCGATCACCGCGACGGGTGAAACTGTCTTGGAGAGAGGTGGTTTCGCCCTCTCGTGCGACGGCCGAGGGGTGGGGCGGGAAGCGACCGTCCCGTGGCGCCGTTGCGGCGTAGGAACGAGGAGAACGATGATCCGAGGACGAGACAACGATGTCACGGTCCGCCGGACCCGGGGGTGGCGAGCTGTCACCGTCCGCGCGGGTTCGGCACTGGCGGCGGTGGCCCTGTTGGTCACCGGTTCGGCGGTGAGTACCGCCGAACCACCACCGGGCTTCGACGAATTCACCGGGGTCTGGCCCACCGCGGTCGATCGGGCGAACTGCCGCCCCGGCGATCAGGTGGAGACCGGCCTGCAGGGCGAGGTGACGCTCGACGACCGCAGGTCCGGGCGCAGCACGCAGGGCTACAACTGCAATATCGACCTGGTCGGCCGGTACCAGGGCCTGGGCGCCGGACCGGTCAGCCCGACCTACGAGCACTGCGCTTACATCGCGTCGACCTTCCCGACCAACCTGTTCGGTCCCGACGCGGGCGTGCATGTCCTCGATGTCAGCGATCCGGCGAATCCGGTCCGCACCGCGGTGCTCACCGAACCGGCCATGGTCGGCGGCACCTGGGAATCGATGAAGGTGCACAAAGGCCGCGGTCTGCTGGTGGCCACCGGCGTGGGCATGATCGTCGGCGCAGGCTACATCTCGATCTACGACATCTCCCAGGACTGCGCGCATCCCCGGCTGCTGAACACCACGACCGGGTCCATGCTCAACATGCCCATCCCGATCACCACCCACGAGGGCGATTTCTCCCCGGACGGCAACACCTACTGGGCCTCGGGCATCGCGCCCGGTTACGTCAGCGCGATCGACATCACCGATCCCACCCAGCCGATGGTGGTGTGGGGCGGGCTGACCGGCGTCGAGGCACACGGCATGGGCTTCACGCCCGACGGCAACACCATGTATCTGGCGAATCTGGGCGGCCTGACGATCATGGACGTCTCGGCCGTGCAGAATCGCGTGCCGCGCACCGTGGTCGGGCAACCGCTGCCACACATCGGGCAGAAGTTCTGGACCGACGGCTTCATCAACCAGCACAGCATCTACACCACCTACAACGGCGAGCCGCACCTGTTCACCGTGGACGAGGGCGGCTCGGGCGGTGTGAAGCTCTTCGACATCGGCGACCGGGCGAACCCGAAGTGGCGCACCAGCGCGAAGCTGGAGATCAATCTGCCCCAGCACCAGGATCGGTGGACCTCCAGCTCGGCGGGCAACGGCGCGTTCGCCTACGACGCGCACTACTGCCGCTTGGACCGGCCCGACGATCCGCGGCTGATGGCCTGCAGCTGGATCCAGTCCGGCATCAGGGTGTTCGACGTGAGCGATCCCGACCACTTCGAGGAAGTCGCCTACTACAACCCGCCCGCGCAGACCGGCAAGAACCTGCAGTTGCCCAACTCGCTGCACGCCGTGCTCGGATCCATCATCGGCCCGCCGGTCATCGGCACCATCGCGCTGGCACGGGCCTTCGCCGAGGGCCAGACCTCGCTCAACGGCGTGATCAACGATCGCTACCGGCTACTCGGCGGTGATCTGTCCGCGGACTGGTGCCTCTCGCCGCCGGAGTTCCACGGCGACAAGCTGTATGTGGCGTGTATGGACAACGGATTCCTGGCCCTGCAGCTCGATCCGTCGGTGTTCCAGGCCTGATGGGCGCGACGCGCGGAACGCGGGAGCGGCGCACGGGGCGGCGGGCGCAGGCGGTGGCGGTGGCGGTGCTGTGCGTCGCGGCCGGCGTGCTGATCGGGTGGCTCGCTCGTGGCGACGGCGGCAGCGATGCGGCGGGCGGCGGGCAGGTGGTGCTCGCCGACGCCGATATCGTCTTCGCGCAACAGATGTCGGCGCATCACCAGCAGGCACTGACCATGGTGGAGATGCTCGGCCCGGACGCCGCGCCGGAGGTGCGGGCCGCCGCCGAGCAGATCCGCGTCTCGCAGTGGCGGGAGGTGGGTACGCTGACCGGCTGGCTGGAGCTGGTCGGCGCGCCGGTGACGCCCGCGGCCGAGGAGAACGGGCACGACGGCCACGGCGGCCATCAGCACGACGGGTCGTCGGGGATGGCGGGGATGGCCTCGAACGAGGAACTGACCGAGCTGTACCACGCGACCGGCGTCGCTCGGGAAGTCTTGTTCCTGCAGTTGATGATCCGTCATCACCGGGGCGGCGTGGACATGGCCGCGGCGGGCGCGGCCACCACCGATTCGAGCGCCGTGCGGGCCAGGGCACTGTCCATGCTCAACGGCCAGCAGCAGGAGATCTCGACGCTGTCGGTGCTGCTGAACCAGCGCGGAGCAGAGGTTCTGCCGTACCCGTGAAATCGATGCTCCGCCACCTGTTGAATCACTGATTGAAACGTGTTCTACTCGGGAGGTGAGCCGATCCGAGCCCGACACCCGTGAACGGTTGCTGTCGGCAGCCGAGCGCCTGCTGCTGGAGTCGGGCTACGAGAAGGTGTCCATCCGGGCGGTATGCACCGCGGCCGAGGTCAACCCGGCCGCGGTGCACTATCACTTCGGATCCAAGGACGCCCTGGTCGTCGCGCTGTTGCAGAGCAGGCTCGCGCCGCTGTGGGAGTCCTCGATGGACGGCCTCGCGCGCCGGTCGGCCGGCGTGGCCGAGTGCGTGGCGGCCGTGATCGAGCCGCTGGTGTCGCTGGCCGCCGACCCGACCGGGCGGTTGCACCTGCGCTTGCTGGCCAGGCTCGTGCAATCCCGCCGCGACCTGGGCTGGACGGCCCGCTGGTTCAGTCTCGACCCGTTCGTGGAGTTGCTGCGCGAGCAGTGCCCGTGGGTCGGCGAGCGCGAGGCGCGGGCGCGCTGGCTGCTCGCCTTCGATCTGATCCTCGGCCGGTTCGGCGCCCCGCTCGCCGGCGACCACATCCTGTCCCCGCACGCGGTCGCGACGTTGCGCGATTTCGTCACCGCGGGCCTGTGCAGCACCCCCACGGACCTTCGAACCAGCCCCTTGGAGAACCGATGAACAAGGTATTCACCCCCGCCCAGCTCGGGCCGATCACATTGCGCAACAGGGTGATCAAGGCCGCCACCTTCGAGGGGCGCACGCCCGACGCGCTGGTCACCGACGATCTGATCGAGTACCACCGGGCGCCCTCGCGCGGCGGCGTCGGTATGTCCACCGTCGCCTACTGCGCGGTCGCCCCCGAGGGCCGCACCGACCGTCATCAGATCTACATGCGCCCGGAAGCCGTTCCCGGCCTGCAGAAATTGACCGCCGCCATCCACGCCGAGGGCGCCGCCGCCAGCGCGCAGATCGGTCATGCGGGCCCGGTGGCCAATGCCGCGTCCAACCGCCTGCCCGCGCTGGCCCCGGGCCGGTTCTTCAGTCCCCTCGGCATGGCCTTCGCGCACAAGCCCGACGAGGCCGAATTGGCCAGGGTCATCGCGGATTTCGCCGCCGCGGCGCGCACCGCCGAGGAATCCGGCTTCGACGCCGTGGAACTGCACTTCGGTCACAACTACCTGGTCAGCGCGTTCTTCAGCCCGCTGCTCAACCGCCGCCGCGACGGGTACGGCGGCAGCCTGGCCAATCGGGCCCGGCTGGCCCGTGAGATCGCCCAGGCGGTGCGCGAGGCGGTCGGTGGCCGTATCGCGGTGCTGGCCAAGCTGAGCATGGACGACGGCGCGCCCGGCGGCCTGCGCATCGAGGAGAGCCTGCAGATCGGCCGCTGGCTGGAGGAGGACGGCACCCTCGACGCGCTGGAGCTGACCATCGGCAGTTCGCTGCTCAACCCGATGTACCTGTTCCACGGCGACGCCCCGCGCAAGGAATTCGCCGCGGCCTTCCCGCCGCCGATGAGCTGGGGGATGCGCATGGGCGGACGCATGTTCCTGCGGGAGTTCCCCTATCGCGAGGCCTACATGCTGGATCTGGCCCGCCAGTTCCGCTACGAACTGACGATGCCGCTGGTGCTGCTGGGCGGCATCACCAATGCCGACACCATGCAGCTGGCGATGGACGAGGGCTTCGAGTTCGTCGCCATGGCGCGTGCCCTGCTGCGGCAGCCCGATCTGCTGCTGCGCATCCAGGCAGACGAGAAGACGAAATCGCTGTGCACGCACTGCAACAAGTGCATGCCCTCGATCTACGACCGCACCGTCTGCGTGCTGGCGCGTCCGGACGAACTCGCCGCGCACTGACGGAACCGGCGGATACTGTCCGCCGGGAGGCGTTCTCCCGTCCTCGGATCGCCACCGCAGACGACGACGCCGGGGCCCACCTGTCGCGGGCCCCGGCGTCGTCGTGCGGAAAGGGTCAGACCGCGTCCGCCCGGACTTCGTAGGCGCCGGAGGCGATGCGGATCAGTTCGGCGTTGAACCGGTCGGCGGCCTCGACATTGGCCAGGTGGCCGGTCGGCCAGATCTGATAGTCGACGAGCGAGCCGTTGGCGCTCAGCGCCTCCACGATCGGCCGGTTCATCCGCTCCGGCAGCAGCTTGTCGTCGGAGCCGGAGATGACCGTGGTGGGCACCGTGAGGTGCTCGGCGGCGTCGCCCAGGTCCATCACGGCCAGCGCCGCGGCATGCAGGCCGCGGGTGAGGGGCCGGCAGGAGCGGACGATGTTCATCGCGAAGGCGATGTCGTCGTCGGTGGCCTGCTTGCCCACCACCCGTCCGCGCAGCACCGGGCCGAGCATCGGGCTCAGCAGCGGGCCGCCCGGCATCGGCACCGGCGCCGACAGCAGCGTCTCGCCGAGGACCAGCGGCATCCGCAGGTCGCGGCCGAGCAATGTGAGCGGCCGGCTGCCGACCGCCAGAGGCTTGTTCAGCAGCGGAATCAGGTCGGTCTCGCCGCGGATGTTCTGCGCGGCGGTATTGGCGAGCACGGCCGCGGCGGCCCGGTCGGCCACCTGCTCGCGGTAGCGGCGGGCCCAGGCCTGCACGGTGATACCGCCCATGCTGTGCCCGACGAGCACGGCGCGGCGACCGCGCGGCAGGGTGGCGTCCAGCACGGCGGCCAGATCGTCGGCGAGGGTGTGATCGCTGGGCGCGACCCGGCCCAGAGTGGACTCGCCGTGGCCGCGCTGGTCGTAGGCCACCACACGGAATCGGTCGGCCAGTGCGTCGATCTGCGGGTTCCAGTACTCGATGCAGCAGCTCCACCCGTGGATGAGCACGATGACATCGCCGTCGGCCGGGCCGTAGCTGCGCACCCGGAGCCGGGCGCCGTCGACGGTGGTGACGTAGACCTTCTCCGACGGCGTGCGCGGCTTGTTGAGCGCGGGCGTCGAGTATGTCCGCGATCGCAGCGCGGCCCGATAGGCAGCGGTCAGCGGCTCGGCGTCACGCACCCCCGCCAGGGTCTTCATCGACGTCACCAGCATGGCACACACTCCTTTGTGTCTGCGGTCACGGTACCGCTCGACCGGCGGTGCTTGCTAGTGCAAGCGCTCGGTCCCGGAAAACATGACCTCCGATACTGGGTTACCCGATAATCGGTCCGTTCAACTTCCCGGCCAGGCGTCGATTTGTCCGGTGGTCGGAACGGGTTCTGTAGTGACTATCGCGGTGCGGATCGGCAATGCTACTCGCCGTCTTCGCTCGTTGCCGAAGTGAGAACCGGGCGTGCCGCGAACTCGTGCCGCGCCCGTCGCGGACCGCGCCGCCGGTGGCGCCCGGCCGGGACGCGCGGTTACCGTGGGTGGCGTGCAGACCCCCGTCGAATTCCAGTCACCGGAACCGCAGCCGTGGGGGTCCGAGGGGCGCCCGTCGCCTGTGCGCCGGAGCCGTGGTGGCTGGAAGGCGCTGAGCCTGCCGCTGCTGACCGGCGCCGCCGGCGTCGGCGCGCTGGCGCTGCTGCACGTGCGCGACCCGCACGTCGAGAACTCCTACGGCATCTGCCCGACCTGGGGGCTGTTCGGGGTGTACTGCCCGGGCTGCGGCGGGATGCGCGCGGTGCACAACCTCACCGACGGCCGCATCCTCGATTCGCTGCACAGCAACCTGCTCGCGCTGCCGCTGATCGTGCTGTTCTTCTGGTTCGTGGTGGACTGGGCGGTCCGCGCCCGGCGCGGGCAAGGGCCCCGGCTGCCTGCCATCGATCGCACCGTCACCCTGTCGCTCTTCGCGTTCATCGCCGCTTACGCGGTGCTGCGCAACACCCCGTGGGGCACCTGGCTCACACCCGTGTAGCACCTCGCGCCGACGAGAGGAAAGGACCGCTCGCCCATGAAGGATTCTGCTGATTCCCGGCCCTGGGAACCCGTCGCCGAACCCCCGATCGACGGCCACGAGTTCGCGGATGTGCCGGGCACGCTGCGGGACCGGGTGCGCGCGAAGCTGGTGCGGCAACTGCGCGAGGACGGCCCGCCCGACAGCGAGCACGACGATCCGCGCCGCATCTCCGTAGAAGCCGATCTGGACGCCCTCGACAGCGTGCCCGACGGCGACCCCCTGATCGAACAACTCGCCGAGCGCTACCTGGTGTTCTGAGCCGGGCGAGCGCTACCGCGACTCGCGCAGGCCCGTCCCGCCGTGCGGCGGCAGGTCGGGCAGCGCGAGCTCGCCCAGCCACCCGTGGAACAGCGGACGCAGCGGCATCCGGCTGTAGTGCCCGGCCAGGTCGGTGAACTCCTCGGTGGTGACCGAGGAGTGCCGGTACCGGCGTGTCCATTCCCTGAGCAGATCGAAGAACGCGATATCGCCCAGCTCGATGCGCAGCGCGTGCAGGGTCAGCGCGCCGCGCTTGTAGACGCGATCGTCGAACATCAGCACCGGTCCGGGATCGCCGAGCAGGATGTTCTGCGGCTCGCGCGCGAGATTGTGCCGGGCGGCGCGGGCCATCCGGTCCGCGTTCGGCCCGCCGGAGGCCTCCGACCACAGCCATTCGGCGTAACAGGCGAAGCCCTCGTGCAACCAGATGTCGCGCCACTGCCGGATGGTGAGGCTGTTGCCGAACCACTGGTGCGCCAGTTCGTGGGCCACCAGTCGTTCCGAGCCCCGCCTGCCGTCGCAGTGATTGGCGCCGAACACCGAGATACCCTGCGCCTCGATGGGGATCTCCAGCTCGTCGTCGGTGACCACGACGGTGTAGGCGGCGAAGGGGTAGGGACCGAACGCCTCGGCGAAGACCTCCATCATGCGCTGCTGGCGGCCGAAGTCGTGGTCGAAGGCGTCGCGCAGGCGCGTGGGCAGCACCGCGTACATGGGCACCGGCGAGCGCGTGGAGTCGATCCGGTGCTTGCGGTAGGGGCCGATCTGGATGGTCGCCAGATAGCTCGCCATCGGCTCGGCCTGCTCGTAGACCCAGGTGGTCTGACTGGCCTTGGTCTGTTTGCGCACCAGCTCGCCGTTGGCCAGCGCGAAGTACGGGCTGTCGGTGGTGATCGAAATGCGGTAACTCGCTTTGGAACTGGGGTGGTCGTCGCAGGGGAACCAGGACGCGGCGCCGTTGGGCTGGCTGGCGATGAGCGCGCCCTCGGTCAGTTCCTCCCAGCCGACCTCACCCCACGGTCCGCGCACCGGCCGGGGCATGCCCGTGTACACCACCACCACCGACAGCACGCCGCCCGCGGGCACCCGCTGTTGCGGGTTGATCACCAGCTTGCCGCCGCGGTGGGTGTAGCGGGCGGCTCTGACGCCGTTGACCAGTACCCTCGACACGCTCAGCGACTGCGCCAGGTCCAGCGCGTAGCGCGGCCGCACGGAGGTGGTCACCGCGGTGATCTCCGCGCGTCCGGTGAGCCGGTTGCTCGCGACCTTGTAGGTCAGTTCCAGCTCGTAGCGTGAGACCCGATAGCCGCGGTTGCCGTTCTGCGGCAGGTAGTCGTCGATCGGCTCGTCGTAGAGCTTCTCCGCGGGTGACTTGCCACCCATCAGCGTGTGGGCTCCGGATGCGGGCGGGCCCAGGGCGCGATCGGGTTACCCCACCAGCTGCTGGACGCGGGCACGGTGTCACCGCGCATCACCAGCGAGGCCGGGCCGACGGTGGCGCCCGCGCCGATACGCGCGGCGGGCAGGGCGACACAGTGCGGGCCGAGGGTGGCGCCCGGTTCCAGCACGACGGTGTCCATGGCCATGATGCGGTCGTGGAACAGATGGGTCTGCACCACACAGCCGCGTTCCACGGTCGCGCCGTCGCCGAGAGTCACCAGGTCAGCCTCCGGAAGCCAATAGGATTCGCACCATACCCCGCGGCCGATCCGCGCGCCGAGTGCGCGCAGCCACAGGGTGAGCACGGCGGTGCCGGTGGCGGCGCGGGCGAACCAGGGCGCGGCAACGGTCTCGACAAAGGTGTCCGACACCTCGTTGCGCCACACGAACGAACTCCACAGCGGGTGTTCCCCGGCCCGGATGCGGCCGACCAGAAGCCATTTCGCCGCCACCGCGATCGCACCGGCCACCGCGCCCGCGACCAGCAGGGTCACCCCGCTCAGCAGCGCGGCGACCGGATGGCCGAAGGTCCTGGCCAGCCAGGCCAGCGCGAACAACACGCCGAGGCCGATGGCGAAGGTCACCACGACCGGGATCAACCGGCAGGTCTCCACGAACGCGCGCGCCACCTTCAGCTCGGGCGACGGGGCGAAAGTGCGCCGGGCGTCGCCGGATTCGGCGGCGCGGCGCAACCGCACCGGCGGGCTGCCCACCCACGACGAGCCCGCCTTGGCCTTGGAGGGCGCGGCCGAGAGCACCGCCACCAGACCGTTCTTGGGCACCCGGCGGCCGGGCGCGGTCATCCCGGAATTGCCGAGGAAGGCGCGCTTTCCGACCTTGGCCTCGCCGATGCGCAGCCAGCCGCCGCCGAGTTCGTAACCGGCGATCATGGTGTCGTCGGCCAGAAAGGCGCCGTCGGCGACGGTGGTGAACTTCGGCAGCAGCAGCACCGTCGAGGCCTCCACGTGCTTGCCGACCTTCGCGCCGAGCAGCCGCAACCAGATCGGGGTGAGCAGGCTCGCGTAGAGCGGGAACAGGAAGGTGCGCGCGCCGTCGAGCAGCCGCTCGGTGGCCCAGGCCTGCCAGCCGACCCGGCTGCGCACCGGGTGGTAGCCCTCGGTGAGCCCGATCGAGAACAGCCGTACCAGCACGATGGTCGCGCCCGCGTACGCGGCCAGGGTGATCAGCACGGCGGGTGGCAGCGCGCCGTACGCGCCGAGCAGGGCGTCCTCGAGGGTGGCGGTGTCGCGAACGCACCACGCCAGCCAGCCCGCGCCGGCGATCAGCGCCAGCACGGGCAACGACGCCAGCCCCATCGAGGTGAGCGCGAAGACGACGATCCAGTGCCTGGCGCGGGCCGGGGTCTGCTCCGGCCAGCGATGGCGGGCCTTGCCGACCTTCACCGCGGGCGAGCCCGCCCACTCCTGACCGCCCTTGACCCGGCCCGCCACCGCCGAACCGGGCGCGATCTCGGCGCCCTTGCCGATCTTGGCGCCGGGCAACAGGATCGAACGCGAACCGACCACCGCGCCCGCCCCGACCTCGATCGGGCCGATGTGCACGATGTCGCCGTCGAGCCAGTAGCCGGAGAGATCGACCTCGGGCTCCACGCAGGCCCCGTCGCCGAGGTCGAGCATGCCGGTCACGGGCGGCAGCGTGTGCAGATCCACCCCCGTGCCGACCCGGGCACCGAGCGCTCGCGCGAAGGGCACCATGAACGGCGCGCCCGACAGGCTCTCCGCGCCGCTGGCCTCCGAGAGCCGCACCGCCGCCCACAGCCGCAGGTGGACCGCCCCGCCGCGCGGATACCGGCCGGGCCGCACGCCACGCAGCAGCAGTCGCGCGCCGAGGACGCACAGCGTCATCCGGCCGATCGGGGCGATGAACACCAGGAACGCCAGCAGCGCCCACCACCACGACAGCCGGGGCAGCCAGGGCAGCGAACCCGACCAGGCCGCGACATTGCCGACGATGGCCAGCCAGGTGAACCACTGCAGGCCGGTGAGCGTGGTCAGCGGCACGGTCGCCAGCAGCTGGACGAGCTGGGCGCGTCGCGGCGTCGGCTCCACCGTGCGGTTCTCGACGGCCGCGGCGGGCGCGGACTGCTCCAGGAAGGTCACCAGCGCGCCGAAGCGGGGGTGGTCGTAGAGGTCGGCGACGGCGACGGTGGGGTAGCGCTCGCGCAGTGCGGTGACCAGCTGGGCAGCCGCGAGCGAGCCGCCGCCCAGATCGAAGAAGTCGGCGCCGGGATCGGTGACCTCGGCGCCGAGCACGGCGTCCCACTGCGCGGCGACCCAGCGGGCCGTCTCGGAGAGCCCGGCGTCCGCGTCGTCGCCCGCGCGGCGCGGCAGCGGCCAGGGCAGGGCGTCGCGGTCCACCTTGCCGGAGGTGCGGGTCGGCATGTCCTCGACCAGGGCCAACCGGGGGACCAGCGGCGCGGGCAGCTGCCCGGCCAGGATCTCGCGGGCCGCGTGCAGGTCGTAGTTCTCGTCCGGGCCGGTGAGGTAGCCGATGAGGATCTTGTTGCCCGCCTTGGTGGTTCGGATCGCAGCCGCGGCGGCGGTGACGCCGGGCAGATGCTGCAGGGCGTTGTCGATCTCGCCCAGTTCGATGCGCCGGCCGCCCAGCTTGATCTGGTCGTCGGCGCGGCCGAGGAACACCAGGCCCGCGGCCTCGTTGCGTACCAGATCGCCGCTGCGGTAGGCGCGTTCCCATCCGAGTCGCGGTGCCGGAGCGTACTTTTCGGCATCCTTGACCGGGTCGAGGTAGCGGGCCAGGCCGACGCCGCCGATGACGAGTTCGCCGGATTCGCCCTCGCCGACCGGATTGCCCGTGGCGTCGACCACCGCGAGATCCCAGCCGTCCAGGGGCAGGCCGATCCGGACCGGGCCCTCGCCGGTCAGCGGCGCGGCGCAGGCCACCACGGTCGCCTCGGTGGGGCCGTAGGTGTTCCACACCTCGCGGCCGGTGTCGTCCCCGCGCACCACCCGCTCGGCGAGTTCCGGCGGTACCGCCTCGCCGCCGAAGATCAGCAAACGCACGGCATCCAGGGCTTCCGGCGGCCAGGTGGCGGCCAGCGTCGGTACCGTCGAGACCACGCTGATCTCGCGCCGGACCAGCCAGGGGCCGAGATCGGCGCCGGTGCGCACCAGTGCGCGCGGCGCGGGGACCAGGCACGCGCCGTGTCGCCAGGCCAGCCACATCTCCTCGCAGGAAGCGTCGAAGGCCACCGACAGGCCGGCCAGCACCCGGTCGCCCGGGCCGATCGGGGCGTCGCGCAGGAACAGTCGCGCCTCGGCGTCGACGAAGGCCGCGGCGCTGCGATGGGTGACGGCCACGCCCTTCGGGGTGCCGGTGGAACCCGAGGTGAAGATGATCCAGGCGTCGTCGTCGAGGCCGGTGTCGTCGCTGTTCGTGGTGCGGATCCGTTGGTCGTCGCCGGGATCGGCGTCGACGCGTGCGGTGTCGAACTCTTCGATGCCGGAGCCGGTGACCAGGACGCGGATGCCCGCCTCGCCGAAGACGAGTGTCGCGCGCTCGTCGGGGTCGTCCGCGTCGACGGGGACGTAGGCGGCGCCCGCGTAGAGGGTGGCGAGGATGGTCACGTAGAGCAGGCGGTTGCCCGAGGGCATCCTGATGCCGACCCGGTCGCCGCGAGTCACTCCGGCGGCGGCGAGTTCGTTCGCGCGGGCGGCGATTTCGTCGCGCAGTTCGGCGTAGGAGACAACCGTGTCGCCGTCGTCGATCGCGGGCGCGTCCGGGTGCGCGGCGACGGTGGCGTCGAGGATGTCGACCAGCGTGCGCGGGGCCGGAGCGAGCCCGCCG
Source organism: Nocardia higoensis NBRC 100133 (assembly GCF_000308595.1). Classification (GTDB taxonomy): domain Bacteria; phylum Actinomycetota; class Actinomycetes; order Mycobacteriales; family Mycobacteriaceae; genus Nocardia; species Nocardia higoensis. Next base: position 17,516 of record NZ_BAGA01000010.1, read on the forward strand.
CGCGACAACGGATCGGGCTGTGGCCCCGGCTGCCGCGGCGCCGCCCCCGTCGCCGCATCGGCCTGTGGCTGGAGCATCACGTCGTGCCTGCCTCTCCTGAAACCGTTCGCTCGGTGGTGATCGTCTGGCTCTCTTGCTTCGCAGCAGTTGTTTCACAGCATGGTTACCGGTTGGCGAACAGCGCGTGCGCCCGCTGCCACGGTACCTGCGATGCCGTCGAGAAATGGCCTGCGACCTGGTGATTTGACATAGAGATCACAGATCTGCAAGCCTGGGAAAAGGTCATGAGTACCAGCGTCAAGCCCCGGCTCGCTGGTCGGCAACCCTCCTCCGCGGTGGGGTGCTCCGGGTGACGACCTGGCCGCCGTCCGACCGGACGCGGCAAGCGCGGACTCGACGACTCCATGATCTCGGGTCCATGAGCCGACGGGATTTTCGTCATGACTGCTGTGCTGACCGGGACCAACCGCGCCGCCTTCGCCCGGGTTTCCGGCGACGACCTGCGGGTGCCTCTCGTCCAGGGCGGGACCACCGCCTACGCCAACTTCGACTACGCCGCGAGCGCTCCCGCGCTGGCGCAGGTCACCGACCACATCCAGCGGCTGCTGCCCTTCTACGCCAGCGTGCACCGCGGCGCGGGCTACGCCTCCCGGATCTCCACCGAGTGCTACGAGTCCGCCCGCGACTCGGTGGCCGGCTTCCTCGACGCCTGCGACGACCAGGTCGTGGTGTTCACCCGCAACACCACCGATTCGCTGAACCTACTGGCCGCCTGCGTGCCCGGCGAGACCGTGGTGCTCGACATCGAGCACCACGCCAACTTCCTGCCGTGGACCCGCAACGGCCGTCGCGTGGTCGGCGCCGCCGACACGATCGCCGAGACCCTGGCCCGGATCGAGGCGGAACTGGCGGCCCGGCCCGCCGCGCTGCTCGCCGTGACCGGCGCCTCCAATGTCACCGGCGAGGTGCTGCCGGTGACCGAACTGGCCGAGATCGCGCACCGGCACGGCGCCCGGCTGCTCTGCGACGCCGCGCAACTCGCGCCCCATCGCCGGATCTCGTTGCGCGACAGCGGGATCGATTACCTCGCGTTCTCCGGGCACAAGCTCTACGCCCCGTTCGGCGCCGGTGTGCTGGTCGGGCGGCGGGACTGGCTCGACGCCGCGCAGCCCTATCTGGCCGGCGGCGGCGCGGTCCGCGAGGTCACCGTCGACGACGCGCAGTGGGCGTGCGCGCCGCAGCGGCACGAAGCCGGTTCACCGAATGTGCTCGGCGCGGCCGCGATCGCCGCGGCCTGTGATGCGCTGGCCGCCATCGACTCCGACGACCATCTCGCGCACGAGCGGGCGCTGACCGAGCGGCTGCGCGCCGGTCTGTGCGCGATTCCCGGCGTCGAGACGCTACGGGTGTTCGCCGACAGCACCGATTGCGTCGGCATCGTCGCCTTCACGGTCGCCGGTGTCGAACCCGGCGAGGTGGCGGCCTATCTGTCCGCCGAGCACGGCATCGGCGTGCGCGACGGTCGCTTCTGTGCCCATCCGCTGCTGTCGAGGCTCGGACTCGGCGCGGCCCTGCGGGCCAGCGTCGGTCTCGGCACGACCGCCGACCAGGTCGATCGTCTCGTCGATGCGGTAGCCCGGCTCGTCGAAGCCGGTCCAGGCTGGGATTATGCCCAGGTCGCCGGGCATTGGCATCCGGTGCCCGAAACGCGTTCGCTGACCGCCGATTCCGCGAGCGGCGCCGCGCCCTGCGTCGGCTGAGCGCTCGGTGCTTCCTGTCGGTCCGGTGCCTTCTGCCCGCGCTGCGCTGTCCGCCTGTGCGGCGCCGGCTGTCGAAAATCCCCCTGCGCTCGGATCGAGGCGGTAGAGCTCGGCGATCCCGCCCCGGCGGGACCTGTTCTGCGACCTGATCGCGCGGGGGTTGGTACAGCAGGTGCTCAGGGCTCAGCCCTCCAGTTCGGACGGACGGTGGTAGCGGCCGTTGTAGTACAGCAGCGGCGAGGCGGCCGGACGCTCGCCGGTCTCGTCGTGCACGCGGGTGACCAGGCCGATGAAGATGGTGTGGTCGCCGACCGCGATGCGCTGGTGCACGGCCGCGCGGACCCAGATGGGGGTGCCGTGCAGGACCGGCTCGCCGCTGTCGAGGGTGGTCCACAGCGAGGAGTCGGAGAACCGCTCGGTGGCGGTGCGGGAGAAGCGCTGCGCGATGTGGCGCTGATGCTCGCCGAGGAAATGGATCACCACCGAGTCGGCGGCCAGCAGGGCCGTCAGGCTCGAGGAGGTGTGCGCGATGTTGAACGACACCAGCGGCGGCTCCAGCGACAGCGACGCGAACGAGGTGGCGGTGAAGCCCACCGGCCCGTTCGCCGAATCGAGGGTGACGACGGTGACGCCGGCCGGGTAGTGCCGCATCGACGCCCGGTACTGGTCGGCGGTGATGCCGCTGACGTCGTCGGGGACTTCCAGGCCCGTCTCGGGCGGGGGTACTTCACTCACATCACGAAAGCTACGCCGGTTGCCGGGCCCGCGGACGACCCCTGTGCCGTGCCGCTGTCCGCGCCTTCCATCGAATCAGCTTGCTGACCAGCGAGAACACCGTCGCCGCCGCGGTACGTCGAGGATTCGATCCACGCGGAAGGAAAATCCACGCCGGGCGGCACGTCCGCTCAGGTCCTGGTTTGTACGCCGTCAGGCAGCCGATACGCTGGGCGGATGACTGATTGGCAGGCTTTCACCGTCGAGATCGACGATCATGTCGCCCGGGTGACCTTGACCGGCCCCGGCAAGGGCAACGCGATGGGACCGGATTTCTGGAAAGAGCTCCCCGAGATCTTCGCCCGGCTCGACGCCGACCCGCAGGTCCGCGCGGTGGTTCTCACCGGCAGCGGCAAGCACTTCTCCTACGGACTCGACCTGCCTGCGATGTCGGGCACCTTCGGCCCGCTGCTGGCCGACCGGGCGCTGGCCGCGCCGCGCACCGATTTCCTCAAGGAGATCCGCCGGTTGCAGGCCTCGATCAACTCGGTCGCCGAGTGCTCCAAGCCGGTCATCGCCGCGGTGGCCGGATGGTGCATCGGCGGCGGCGTCGATCTGATCTCGGCCGCCGACATCCGGCTGGCCAGCGCCGACGCGCAGTTCAGCATCCGCGAGGCAAAGGTGGCCATCGTCGCCGATGTCGGCTCGCTGCAGCGCCTGCCCGGCATCATCGGCGAGGGCCACCTGCGCGAACTGACCTACACCGGCAAGGACATCGACGCCGCGCGCGCGGAGAAGATCGGCCTGGTCAACGACGTGTACCCGGACAAGGACGCGCTGCTGGAGGCCGCGCACGCGCTGGCGAACGAGATCGCCGCCAACCCGCCGCTGGTGGTCCAGGGCGCCAAGGACGTGCTCGAGCAGCGCCGCGTGAACGACATCACCGAGGGCCTGCGCTACGTCTCGGCATGGAACGCGGCGTTCCTGCCCTCGGAGGATCTGACCGAGGCCATCCAGGCCGTCTTCGAGAAGCGCGCCCCGGAGTTCAAGGGCCGCTGAGGTTTTCGTGCGCCGGGTCGGTCCGGCGCCGGGTGCTCGTCGAGCCCGCCGGAGTTTCTCCGGCGGGCTCGTTCGTGTCCGGGGCCGGCTCGCGGGCGCCCGGCCGCCGGTGGTGGCCGACCGCGAGTTCGAGGCAGTGCGTGCGGTGCCTACCCGGGGTGCGTCACGCACGTCCGAGGGTGGGGACGGTGAGTACCGCCAGGGTGGGCCGGAACGCCCCCTTGGGGTGGCTGTGCAGGGGTTTCCCGATCCGTAACTTTGATCTCGGCAACCGAGATCAACAACTACCGAACACCGATCAGGAGCACGAAATGCGCATCAAATCCTTCATCGCCGCCGCCGCGCTGGCCACCGCGACCGTCGCCGGGGTGTCGACGGCCGCGACCGCCACCGCCGCCGCGCCGACCGAGAGCACCTACCAGGCCGCCTACTACGAGGGCACCTACATCGGCACCTACGCCACCCTGGCGGCCTGCCGCGCCGACGGCGAAGCGCCGAGCACCGGCGGCTGGTACTGGGAGTGCATCGAGACCTGGGACGGCTACGACCTCTACATCTACTACTGATCCACAGCTGTCCCCGGCTGCACCGGCCGATAGCCACCGAGCACGGTTCCCCCACCACCGTGCTCGGACAGAGGGAAAGGGACGTCCGGCATCGTGCCGGACGTCCCTTTCGCCGTTCCCGGGGCAGAGGGGGAGGGGCTCAGTGGCCGCCCTTCTCCTCCAGCCGCGCGAAGGAGGCGCTGATCTCGGCCTCGGCCTCGGCGCGACCGACCCACTCCGAGCCCTTCACGTACTTGCCCGGCTCGAGATCCTTGTAGCGCTCGAAGAAGTGCTTGATCGCGGCCAGCTCGAACTCCGGGACGTCGGCGAGATCCTGGATGTGATCCCAGCGCGGGTCGCCCGCGGGCACACACAGCACCTTGGCGTCGCCGCCGGCCTCGTCCTCCATCTTGTACATAGCGACCGGACGCGCCTCGACGATGACGCCGGGGAACACCGATTCCGCCAGCAGGACGAGCGCGTCCAGCGGATCGCCGTCCTCACCGAGGGTGTTCTCGATGAAGCCGTAGTCGGCGGGATAGGCCATCGACGTGTAGAGGTAGCGGTCGAGGCGGACCCGGCCGGTTTCGTGGTCGACCTCGTACTTGTTGCGGGAACCCTTCGGGATCTCGATGGTGACGTCGAACTCCACGCCATCTCCTCCTGTGCTTCATCTGGGGGCGCGAGCAGGCGCGCTGCCGACTCGCCCGACTGTCGGGGAGAACGGTAGCCGAACACCGATAGTGTGAGTGGTGCGGATACGGGTGCGCCGGGCGGGTGCGCGGTGGGCGGAGTCAGGGAGACGACGGGCACGTGGTTGGGAACGACAAGAGGATCGGCGACTTGGCCACGCGCAGGCGCAGACGCCTGTGGATTTCGGTGGTCGCGACGTTCGCCGTGCTCGCGCTGCTGGCGGGGACAGCGGCGCTGGTGGTGCGGCCGTGGACCCCGGAATTCCGGCACGGCGGACTGACCATCGCCGAATCACCCGCACCGGTGAAGGCCTTCCCCCGGCTGCAGCCCGCCGACGGCAACGGCGCGCCCAGCCCGGCCGCGGTGGCCGCCGCGCTGGCCGAGCCGATCACCAACCCGGACCTGGGGGATTTCTCCGGCGTGGTCACCGACGCCGAGACCGGGACGACGCTGTGGAGCTCCGACGCCGACGAGCCCCGAATCCCCTCCTCCACCAACAAGGTGCTGACCACCGCGGCCGCGCTGCTGGCGCTGCCCGCGGATCAGCGGCTGGTCACCAAGGTCGTCGCGGGTGCCGCGCCGAACGAGCTGGTGCTCGTGGGCGGCGGCGATCCGACGCTCACCGCCCAGCCGGACGGCAAGGGGTATTACCCCGATGCGGCCGAACTGTCGGATCTGGCCGATCGGATCCGGGCGTCCGGGCGCACGGTCGACACCATCGTGGTGGACACCTCGCGCTACGCCGGGCCGACCATGGCCCAGGGCTGGGTGGACATCGATGTGCAGGAGGGGTCGATCGCGCCGATCGAACCGGTGATGATCGACGGCGGCCGTGCCGAGGCGCTGGTCGAGTACTCCCCGCGGACCACCACCCCGGCGCTGGACGCCGGACGCGCCCTGGCCCTCGCCCTCGGGCTGGATCCGAACCGGGTGCGGACCGGGACCGCCGAACCCACGGCCGCCGAGGTGGCCTCGGTGTCATCGGCGCCGCTGCGCGACCGCCTGCGCGCGATGATGCTGCACTCGGACAATGTGCTCGCCGAGACCATCGGCCGTGAGATCGCGCTGGCCACCGGCCACCAACCCACCTTCGACGGCGCGGCGGCCGCGGTGCGCGCGACGCTCGAGGGTGCCGGCTTCGATCTGACCGGAGTGGTGCTGCACGACTCCAGCGGCCTGTCGACCGACGACCGGCTGCCCGCGCGGCTGCTGAACGACATCCTCGCCGCCGCCGCGCAGGCAGGCGGCGAGATCCCGGAGTCCGGCGACGGTCCGACCGCCGCCACCGCCACCGCGGCGAGCGGCGGCACCGATGCGGACACCGCCGACCACGCGAAGCTCACCCCGCTGCTGGACGCGCTGCCTGTCGCGGGCGCGACCGGGTCGCTGAGCTCGCGTTATGTCCAGCAGAACCGGGAGGGCGCGGGCTGGGTGCGCGCCAAGACCGGAACTCTCACGGTTGCCAGCACGTTGGCCGGGTATGTGCTCGATCGAGACGGGCGGGTGCTGACCTTCGCGTTGATGTCGAACGATCGGCCGCCGGAGGTGAGCAGACCGGCGCTGGACGCCATCGCGCGCACATTACGCAATTGTGGATGCTCGTGATGGGTGGTTGACCATGTTCGAAGGTGCTGACAGGGCAGACCGGACGACAGCGGCGAATTCCGCGTCGGGCGGGCAGGGCAGGCGCGGATCCGGGCTCTCCGCCCCGGTCGACTGGCGGCTGGCCGCGCGCACCGGCGCCGCCCTGGTCCCCACGGGGCCGAGCACGACCAGAGCCGCGGCCGAACAGGTGGTCGCCGAACTCGCGGCGGCCTCGGTGCGCGCCGAGGGGCCGGTGCGCGAGGTGAGCGGTCTGCTCGACGACCGGCCGATCCCGGAGGCCAGGATCGTGGACCGGCCCGGCTGGATCAGCGCGGCGGCCGACTCGATGTCCGTGCTCACCGGTCCGGCCGGGCCGCAGGCCGGCCTGCCGGGCAAGTTTGCGGGCAAGCCCGCCGGTGTGCAGGCGGGCGCGATGCTGGCCTTCCTGTCCACCGCCATCCTCGGCCAGTACGACCCGTTCACCGGGGCGGACGGCACGCTGCTGCTGGTCGCGCCCAATATCGTCGCCGTGGAGCGCACGCTGCGCGTCTCGCCCGGCGACTTCCGGCTGTGGGTGTGCTTGCACGAGGTCACCCACCGGGTGCAGTTCTCCTCCGCGCCGTGGCTGTCGGGCTACATGCGCGACACCGTCGACGTGTTCGGTGACATCGGTGACGACACCATGCCCAAGATGCTCTCCCGGCTGCTCGAGGAGGTGCGCGACCGCAGGCGCGGCGTGGCCTCCGATGATCCCGCCTCGCGCGGCATCATCGGCCTGCTGCGCGCCAGCCAGGCGGAGCCGCAACGCCAGGCGCTCGACCGGCTGCTGATGCTCGGCACGCTGCTGGAAGGGCACGCCGATCACGTGATGGACGCGGTCGGCCCGGCCGTCGTCCCGACCGTCGCCCAGATCCGCGCGGCCTTCGACCGGCGCAGGCAGCGCCCGGCCAATCCGGTTCAGCGGCTGCTGCGGGCGCTGCTCGGCATGGACGCCAAGATCGCCCAATACGTGCGGGGCAAGGCCTTCGTCGACCATGTGGTCGGCCGGGTCGGCATCACCGAGTTCAACGCCGTGTGGACGGACGCGACCACCCTGCCGCGTACCGACGAGATCGAGGATCCGGACCGGTGGATCGCGCGCGTGCTCGGGTGAGTAGCGCGGCGTGAGCGGCCCGCCGTTCCGGTTGCCGGAGACTCCGGCCGCGCTGGTGCTGCGCCGTGCCGTGCGGTCCTGGCTGGCGGAGTTCCTGCCGCCGGACGCGCCCGCGGTGGCTGTCGCCCTGTCCGGCGGCGCCGACTCGCTGGCACTCACCGCCGCGGCCGTGGTGGAGGCGGCCGCGCGAGGGCTGCCGGTGGACGCCCTGATCGTCGACCACGGCTTGCAGGCCGGTTCCGATCGGATCGCCGCCGAGGCCGCCGCCACCGCCCGCAGTTTCGGCGTCCGTGGGGCGCGGGTGCTCACCGTCCGCGTCGGCGCCGAGGGCGGCCCCGAAGCCGCCGCCCGCACCGCGCGCTACGCCGCTCTCGAATCCGCCCGTGCGGGCCGCCCGGTCCTGTTCGGTCACACCCTCGACGATCAGGCCGAGACCGTGCTGCTCGGACTGGCCCGTGGCTCCGGCGCCAGGTCGATCCAGGGGATGGCCGCGCACACCCCGCCGTGGGGCAGACCGCTGCTCGGCGTACGTCGAGCCGAGACCCGGCGGCTGTGCGCCGATCTCGGGCTCGTCCCGTACGACGACCCGCACAACGCGAGCGCGGAGTTCACCCGGGTCCGGGTGCGCACCGAGGTGCTGCCGCTGCTCGAGGACGTACTCGGCGGCGGGGTGGCCGAAGCGCTGGCCCGCACCGGAGCGCAACTGCGAGAGGATTCGGCGGTCCTCGACGCGCTCGCCGCCGATCTGCTGGCGCGGGCGAGCGACGATGCGGGCGCGCTGTCGGTCGAGACGCTCGCCACCGCACCCGCCGCGCTGCGCAGACGGGTGATCCGGGCCTGGCTGCTCGCCGGTGGCGCTAATGCCTTGACCGGCAAGCATCTCCACGCCGTCGACGCGTTGATCGCCGACTGGCGCGGTCAGGGCGGAGTGGCCGTGGGCGGCGGAACAGCGGAGGCGAGGTTGGTCGCCGCGCGCGAACGTGGCAGGCTGACACTGCGCAGGCACGACCGATCGCCCGCGCGGTGAACGTGCCGCGAACACAGGGAAGGGAAACCATTACACGTGTACGGGGACGACATCGCATCGGTGCTGATCACCGAGGAACAGATCGCCGCCAAGACCGCTGAGCTGGCCGAGCTGATCGCCAAGCGCTACCCGCCGGGCTCCTCGGACGAGGATCTGCTGCTGGTCGGCGTGCTGAAAGGCGCCATCTTCTTCATGACCGATCTGGCCAAGGCACTGCCCATCCCGACCCAGATGGAATTCATGGCCGTCTCCTCCTACGGATCGTCGACCTCCTCCTCGGGCGTGGTGCGCATCATGAAGGATCTGGACAAGGACATCGCGGGCCGCAATGTGCTGATCGTCGAGGACATCATCGACTCCGGCCTGACACTGTCGTGGCTGATGCGCAACCTGTCCACCCGCAACCCGGCCTCGCTCGAGGTGGTGACCCTGCTGCGCAAGCCCGACGCGCTGCGCACCCAGGTGGAGGTCGCCCACGTCGGCTTCGACATCCCCAACGAATTCGTCGTCGGCTACGGCCTGGACTACGCCGAGCGCTATCGCGACCTGCCCTACATCGGCACCCTGCACCCCAAGGTCTACGGCGGGGCCTGAGCCTCACCCCGGGACGGTGCCGGCGCCGGTGCCCGGCGGCGGCGTCAGCACCCGTTCCAGCGCGGCCAGATCGCGTTCGATCGCGCCGAACAGCAGGTAGACGGCCACGAACATGACGATGCTGCCGATGCACAGCACCCGCACCGCCACGATGATCCGATCGATGTCCTCGGCGGGCAGCAGGGTGACACCCGCGACCGCCAGCAACGGGATCGACGCGGCGACCAGCAGATATCCGACGCATCGGCGCTGCAATCCACGCAGCAGCGCCACATCCCCGGCGCTCGCCGCATCGTGCCCCAGCAGCATCGGATAGATGCAGCGCACGATGTAGAAGCCGACCAGGAAGAACGGATACGCCAGCGCGATCGCCCCGCACACCGCGTGCGAGGCCAGGAAATGCGCGAAGGCGTGCGGGACGAGTTGTTCGCCCGCCAGCGCCACCCCGATCGGGTAGGTCACCGCGCTGATCATCCAGAACCCGAACGCCACCAGCACGCTGCGATCACCCAGCAGGATCGCCGACTTGCGCGCCCGCGCCAGTTCCGCGGGCGGGTACTCCACGCCGCGGCTCAGCCCGCGCGGCACCGTGATGACCCGGCGGGACCAGTACGTCAGCAGGATCGCGGCCAGCCCGAAGGACAGCACATTGGTGATCGGTGTCGACGTCGCGAACAGCTCTTGGGTGTGCTGCGACAGCCGCCCGGTGACCAGTGCCCGATCGTGGTCGATGTTGTACAGCGAGGCGAGCAGGTTCGGCACCGCCACCGCCGCGACCACCAGGGGGACCCGCCACGGCCGCAACCGCCGCCGCCAGCTGTCCGGCGGCGGGTCGACCAGATCCCTGGCCCGCTGGTCCAGGCAGAGGTCCAGTTGCTGGGCGAGTACCGCGGCGTCGGCCCAGCGGTGCCGCGGGTCGGGCTCCAGGCAGGTGCTCAGCACCCGGTGCAGGGCGGGCGGGCAGTCGCCGGGCAGATGCGCTGCGGCCGCCGGCCCGGTGGTCCGGTCGCCATCGGCCGATATCGGCGTGGGATCGAGAACTTCGGTGTGGCACGGGGATTCGCCGGTCAGTAGTTCCCAGAGCAGTCGGCCGAGCGCGTGGATGTCGTCGGCGCCATCCGGCGGGCGGGGCGTGGCGGCTGGGGACGACGGGGAATGCTGCTCGGCGCGTGCGGAATTCGCGGCCGGGACGGGGGTGAGGGCGAAATCGGCCAGCTTCGGCACACCCTCCGCGGTGAACACGACATTCGCCGGTTTGATGGCGCGGTGCGCGGCGCCGTTGCGGGCGGCGTAGTCGAGGGCGCTCGCCAGGCCGCGGCCGATCCAGGCGACCGTCTCCGGCCAGCTCAGCTCGGCCAGTGCGCGCCGGACCGACGAATCGGCGGGGGCGATCTCGCCTTTCGCCTCCATCGCGGCGTCGACCGCGTGCAGCAACAGCGCCCCGCTCGGGGGTTCGGGATGGGCGCGGCGCAAGGCGAGCAGTTCCTCGGCGGTGCCGCCGGGCAGGTACTCCATCCACACCAGCGCGGCGGTGTCGGCGCCGGGCATTCGCTGGTCGTAGACGCGCACGATGTGCGGGTGGTCGAAGCGCGCCATCGGGCGCGGGCCGCCACCCGCCCGATCGGTCAGCCGCAGGGCGACCAGGCGCTGCATGGAGATCTGCCTGGCCAGGAACACCCGGCCGGAGGCGCGGGCACCCAGCTCGGTGCGCAGTTCGAAATCGCCGATCCGGTCGCCCGGCTGCGCGCGGGCGATGTCCTCGGCTCGAAGCCCTGTCCTGCCGCCCGAGTCCGCCACGGCCGCGATCGCGGAGTCCCCATCCGGTTCGGTGCTCGATGCCCCCGGGTGGCTCCGATCCACCGTGATCGGCCCCGCGGTGACCGTGGAAGTCGGGTAGGCGCACGTGGCGTCGTCCGGTGCGCCCGCCTCGCCGGGCGAGACACGAGTGGTCTCCTCCGGTGTGTCGGCGTGGCGGACAGCGGTGTGCGCGCCGTGGTCGGCGTGCGTGGCCGGGTCGGCGGGGTGGGCCGGGTGTTCGTGGGGCAGCGTCGAAAATGCCGTGGAATCGGACAACTCCGGGAACTCGCGGCGGTAGTCGTCGATGTCCTTGGCGAGTCCGGGCCGGGCGGCGCGCTCGCGCATGTCGGCGCGGACGAGGGCGATCAGGACCGCGCGACGGGCGTACGCCGCGCTCGGCGCGAAATCGGCGGGGTGCGGCGGTTCGCCGCCCTCGTGGAGGAACGTCCGCCAGTGCGCGCCGAACCGGGCGACGGCTTCGGCGACCGGGTCGGTCACGAGCGCGGCTCCGCCGGGCCCGCGCGGTCGGTGTCGCGGCGGGCCGACTCCGGCGCGACCACCCGCTCGAGCGCGTGCAGATCGGCCTCGAGCGCCCGGAACAGCAGGTAGGACCCCACGAAGGCGACGATGGCGCCGACGCACAGCACCCGGACCGCGACGATCACCTGCGGAATGTCGGCGGGCGGCAGGAAGGTCACCCCGGCCACGGCCAGCAGCGGCACCGACGCCGCGACGGCCAGGTAACCGTTGCAGCGCCGGTCCAGCGCCCGCAGCCGGACCGCGTCTCCGGCGCTGATCTCGCCGTGCCGCAGGAAGATCGGATAGATACAGCGCACGATGTAGAAGGTGGCCAGGAAGAACGGATACGACGCCGCGATCGCGCCGCACACCACCAGCGAGGCCAGGAAGTGGATGACCGCGTTGGCGGTGATGCCGCCGGTCGACAGTTGCAGCGCCAACGGGAAGGTCAGCCCGGCCAGCACCCACAGCGCGAACGGGATCACCACCGCCCGCTCGCCGAGCAACAGCGCGTCGTTCCGCGCTTTTCGCAGCGTCTCGGCGTCGTAGCGCTTGCCCTTGCGCAGCCCGCGTGGCACCGCCAGCACGGCTCGCGACAGATAGGCCACCAGGAGGAAGCCGAGCGGGAAGAAGATGCTGTTCACGAGCCCGGTGATGATCAGGAAGGTGCGCTGGGCATCCACCTCCATCCGCGAGACGATCAGGGTCTGGTTGTGCTGGATGTTGTACAGCGAGGCGAGCAGGTTCGGTACGCCGATCGCGATCACCAGCACCGGGATGATCCACGGCCGCAGCCGCAGCCGCCAACTGCCCGGCTTGGGGTCGACCAGCTCCCTGGCCCGCTGATCCATGCACAGGTCGAGCTGTTTGGCGACCACTTCGCCGCTCGCCCAGCGGTTCTCGCGATCGGGTTCCAGGCAGGTCAGCAGGACGCGGCGCAGCGCGGCCGGGCAGTCCGGCGGCACTCGCTCCAGCGCCGACGGGTCGACGCCGAGTGCGCGGCGCTCCAGCATCGCCTCGAGCGTCGTGTCGTCCCCGCGATCACCGATGCCCGCGGTGGAGTCGTCGAAGGGCTTGGCGCCGGTCAGCAGCTCCCACAGCACCACCCCGAGGGAGAAGATGTCGGCGCGGGTGTCCAGATCGGCCGCCGAGCGGGCGCGGCCGGGATGACAGGCCTCCAGCTGCTCGGGCGACATGTAGGACAGCGAGCCGCCGAAATAGGCGACCGGGCTGGCGCCGGCCACATTGCGGCTGAAACTGATGTTGAAGTCGGCCAGCTTCGGCACGGCCTCGGCGGTGAGCAGCACATTCGCCGGTTTCACGTCCCGGTGCAGCACCTCGTGCGAGGAGGCGTACTCCAGCGCCTCGGCCAGCCGGCGGCCCAGCCAGGCGACCGTCTCCGGCCAGCTCAGCGCCGCGATCTCGGCGCGCACACTGGAATCGGTCGGCCGGATCTCGCCCTTCTCCTCCATCGCCGCGTCCACCGCGGCCAGCAGCAGTTTGCCGTTGCGTTCGGCGGGCGGCGTGGTGCGCACCCAGCGCAGCACACTCAGCAAGGTGCCGCCCGGCAGGAACTGCATGTACAGCAGGCGCAGCCGCCGCGCAGCCGCCCCCGAGCCCCGCTGGGCGTCCATCAGCCGCTGGTCGAAGACGCGAACGATGTAGTCGTGGTCGAGCTGGGCCAGCGTCTGCGCCTCGGTGCCGTGATCGGCCGAGATCTTCACCGCGACGAGCCGCTGCATCGATCGCTGCCTGGCCAGGAACACCCGCGCGAACGCCCCGCGGCCCAGACCGGTGAGCAGGTCGAAATCGCCCACCCGCCGACCGACGTGGATCCGGTCGAGCGGATCGGTATCGGTGTCCTGCGTCCCGCGTCCGGTCGAGGTCGCCGTCGGTTCGGTGGCCGCGGCCGTGTCTTCGGCCGTCGCGGCCGGATCGGCGTCGGCGACGGTTGCCGCGTCGGTGTCCGGGCCGGGAGTGCGGGCGGTGGGCCGAGCGGGTTCGGCCGACAGGGTGGACTCGGCGCCGGTGTCAGGGGCGAACGCGGTGGTGGACTCGGCGCCGGTGTCAGGGGCGAACGCGGCGGTGCCCTCGGCGAAGGTATAGGTGGCGGTGGCCTCGAACGAGGCATAGTCGGCGGTGGCGGCCGTGGCGTCGGTCGCGGCGGTGGGGTCGGTCGCGACCGTGGCGTCGGCATCGGCGGCGGGGGAGTCGGTGGCACCGGCGGAGTCGGCGGCGGCTGGGGAGTCGGCGGTACCGGGGGAGTCGGCGGCGGTGGGGTGCGCGGCAGCCGGGGATTCGGTGGCTGCGGTGAGGTCGGCTGCGGCGGTGGGGTCGGTCGCGACCGTGGCGTCGGCATCGGTGACGGTGGAGTCCACGTCGACAACGCCGGTTTCCGCGTCGGCGGTCTCGGTGACGTCGGTGTAGAAGGTGACGTCCGCGTCCTCGATATCCGCATCGCCACGACCCGCGGCGACCGTGGCGTCGGAGTGGGTGATCGCGGCGGTGGCCTCGGGTCCCGGCGAACCGGGCGACGGCCGGCTCCGGGCTCCGGTCGGATCGATATCCGTCGGCCCGCCCGCGTCCGCTCGGGCCGGACGCGCCTGTGGGGTGCGCAGGGTCGTGGAGGCGGGGGCATCCGGTGCGACCGAACCGTTCCCGGCCAGGTAGGTGGTGTCGTCGGCGGGGCCGCCCTCGTCCGGGCGGGCGCGCCGGGTGCTCTGATCCGGGTCGTCGGCATTGAGCAGTTGGCGAAGGGCGTCGGCCTGGGCCGGGTATTCGCTCAGGCAGGTGCGCGGGTCGAGATGTTCGCCGCTGTGCCTGCGCACGACGAATTCCTCGAACACCAGTCCGGCGGGGAGGCGGTCGCGGTCGAGCTCGGGGAATTCCTCGCAGTATTCGGCCAGTCGTTTGCGCTGGGCGGCCCGGCCCGCGTTCGCGGCGGGCAGGCCGAGCCAGCGGTAGCGCAGATCGATCCGGACCAGTTCGATGAGCGCCTCGGTGCGCAGGGTGTGCGCATCGGGCAGGAAGTCGGCGATCCGGGGCAGGCGGGCGGAGCGTTCGGCGATCGGTAGCTGGTCCACGGTGGCCCAAGCGGCGGTGAACGCGCTCACCACACCGGCGTCGATCCCGAGCGCTCTGTCGGCTCCGCGTAAACCGGCGCTCGTGGGAACACTTCTCTCGGACTCGGCACTCATTCTCGGACCTCGAGGCTGAGCGGGTGGCGCGTACCCCCCGCGCTGGTCGGCAACGAGCTGTGCCGGATTGCGACCACCCGACGGATTCGTCCCCGCGTGGTACTTCGAATGATACGTGCCCGACGGGCCTGATCTGGCAGTTCAGCGCTGATCCGGCAGTTTGCCCCCGATGCGGTCGTCGCGCACGCGGGGGCGGGGCGATCGCTCGCTTGCGCCGGCGACCGCATCCGCGTGGATCAGCTCGCGACCGGCTGGGGCTGGTGCTGCAGCGTGGCGAAGCCGCCCTCGGTCGCGCGGCCCGCGAACTCGAGAATCGTCGGCCGGGTGTCGTCGGCACGCCAGGCGACCGCCAGCTCGCAGGGCGCGATGCCGCTGAGCGGCCGCGCGGTGAGGCCGGGCCACCGGTACATGGGCACATTGTTCTCGGCCAGCAGGCACACGCCGAGACCGAGGCTGACGGCTTCGAGTTTGTCCTCGGGGGTCGCCGCCTCGGCGCCGATCTTGGCTGCCCGCCCGCCGCGCGCGTCGTTGCCCAGCCAGAAATCCCGCACGGCGCCGGCTTCGGCGGGTAGTGCGATGAACGGCTCGTCGAGCAGATCGGCGAAGTCGATGACCTCCTGCCCGGCGAGCGGATGGTTCTCCGGTAGCAGCACCCAGCGCGGCTCGCTGCGCAGCACCTGCCAGCGGTAGCGGTTGGAGTCGGGTAGCGGGAGCCAGACCAGCGCCAGGTCCGCCTGCCTGCCCGCCAGCCCACTGGAGGCGTCGTTCCAGGAGGCGGCGTGCAGGGCCAGCCGGTAGCCGCTCGCGCTCTCCAGGTCGTTGAGCAGCCCGCGGCCGAGCGCGGACTGGATGCCCACGCGCAGCACCTCACCCGCCTCCTGCAGCGAGACGTTGGTGACCTCCCACAACTCCAGGATCTTGCGCGCGCCCTCGAGCAGTTCCTTGCCCGCGACGGTCAGCGCCACGCTGCGCTGATTGCGATCGAACAACACGACGTCGAGCTGACGTTCCAGCTGACGGATCTGCCGGGACAGGGTCGGTTGAGCGATGTGCAGCCGCTGAGCGGCGTTGGTGAAATGCAGTTCCTCAGCGACGGCGACGAAATACCGCAGGTCGCGCAAGTGCGGGTCCATAGCCCTTTGCTATCAGAATCGGTCTTGAATTTCCAGCCTTATCAGGCCGAGAAGTCTGGATTACGCGAGCGAAACCGTCCAGCGGTTTGTTACTCGACAGCATAGAGGGTTCTGTGGTGATTCGCACCATGCCTGCGGGCGAACTGTGAGCAGCCTTGCTCGCGTTCGCGGCGGCGCGGCAGATCTGGACACTTGACCAGCATGAATGGGGTGGACGGCCGCTGTTCCCGCGCCGCATCGGTGGCGAGACCACCGGTCTCGGTAATCGAACAGAAAATGGAACCGGACGGAAAGTTTCGACGCGAAATCCGTTGAAGTGATCTTCATCACATTATGTGTAGTGGGCTGCCGGAATGGGTCCTGAAACGACGAAAGCGCTGTGATCCACGACGAGGTCGTGAACCACAGCGCTTTGCGCCGAAGACGGCCGGACGCGGCCGGCGCGACGGCTAGGACTCGCTGTTGCGCTTCAGTTCCAGCAGCGCGGGGACATTGAAGCGGCGCAGGCCACGCGCACCGGCCAGTCGCATCGCGCCCACCGCGGTCAGCAGGTTGGGCAGCTTCACCGGGTACCAGAAGAGTTCGCGTTCCTGAGTCGGCATGATCGGCTTGGTGATCGCCTTCTGCCTGCAGTACTTTCGCACGCCGGCGGCGCCGCCCCATCGCGCGCCGACGCCCGACAGGCCCCAGCCGCCCATCGGCAACGCGAAGCTGAACAGGTTGGCGAACACGTCGTTGATGTTCACCGCGCCCGCGTTCAGCTGACGCGCGATGCGCTCGCCGCGATCCTTGTCGCCGGTCCAGACCGACGCCGACAGACCGTAGATCGAATCATTGGCCAGCCGGACGGCCTCGGCCTCGTCGGCCACCTTGATCACCGGCAGTGTCGGCCCGAAGGTCTCCTCGGTGATGCAGCTCATCCCGTGGTCGACATCGACCAGCACGGTGGGCTCGAAGAAGGTGCCCTGGCCGGTGCGCTTGCCGCCGGTGAGCACCTTGGCGCCCGCCGCGACCGCCTCGTCGACGTGGCGCTGCACGATCCGCACCTGGTTCTCGTTGGCGAGCGCGCCCAGATCGTGCTCGACCGCGCGACCGTCGAGACCTTGGCGCAGCGCGGCGACCTTCTCGGTGAGCTTGGCGACGAACTCGTCGTAGACCGGTTCCTCGACGTAGACGCGCTCGACCGAGATGCAGACCTGCCCGGCGTTGAACATGCCGCCGAAGGCGATGCCGTTGGCGGCGCGCTCGAGATCGGCGTCGGCCAGCACGATCGCCGGATCCTTGCCGCCCAGCTCCAGGCTGTAGGGGATCATGCGCTCGACGCAGGCGGCGGCGATCTTGCGGCCGGTCGCGGTCGAACCGGTGAACTGCACGTAGTCGACGTTGTCGATCACCGCGGCGCCGGTCGCACCCGCGCCGGTGACCACGGCGAAGACCGGCGGCGCGCCGATCTCCTCCCAGCCCCTGGCCAATTCCAGGGCCGAGAGCGGAGTGACTTCCGAAGGCTTGAGCACCACGGTCGCGCCCGCGGCCAACGCCGGGAAGACGTCCATGATCGGCATGGCGAGCGGGAAGTTCCACGGCGTGATCACGCCGACGACCGGATAGGGCCGGTAGGCGACGGTCAGCTTCTTGACCCGCGCCAGCGGGCTGTGCGGCGAGGGATGCTCGTCGGCGAGGAACTTGGCCGCGCGCCGGGCGTAGAAGCCGATCAGATCGGCACCGAAGGACGGATCGATCAGCGCGTCGCCGCGCGCCTTGGCCGTCTCGGACTGCAGCACATCGGCCAGGTGCTCGGTGTTGTCGATGATCCAGTCCTGGAACGCCAGCAGCCACTTCTTGCGGCCGTCGGGGCCGAGCGACTCCCAGCCGGGCTGGTGCTTGCGCAGTTCGGCCACGGTGGCGGCGACCTCGTCGGCGGTCTGTACCGGCACCGTGCCGACGATCTCCCCGGTGCCCGGATTGCGCACCTCGATCACGTCCCGGCTCACGGCCTTTTCTTCGGCGTCCTGCTGCGCGGCGCTGCCGTCGGCGGCCTGCTCGGTCACGACCTGCTCGATCGCGGACTCGGTGTTGGTCACTGCTGTCTCTCCCACTGACGTCGTGCTGTGGACATCGCCCGTGCGCCGACCCTGTGAGTCAGCTCACTGAACTATGATCGTGACACAATACAAGGGGACTTTCTTGGCCCATTTTGTCAATCGGATCGGGTCTATTTGTGACGGTGAGACAAAATCCGGAGGCGCACCGGCCGGAGAACGGGCCACCGGGCAGGAACGGTCCGGTGGTCGTCGCCTGGCTGGCCGACTACGTCTCCGACACCATGCGCTCGGACACCCTCGAACAGGTCGTCGCCCGGCTCGACAGGGTCATCGTGGCCAAAGTGCCCGAACTCGCCGACCGCGACATGAGCCGCGACCTGGCCGCCAGCACCCGCGCCCACACCAGGACCATGCTGAGCAACCTCACCAGCGACAACTTCGAGTTCAGCCTGCCGCCCGAGGCGCAGGCCTTCGCCCGCACCATCGCCCGCCGCGGGTTCGACCTGCGGGTGCTGCTGCGCACCTATCACGCCGGCATGGAGGCCGTGCTCGAATACATGAACGAGGCGGTCGAACAGCGTGAGGTGCCGCGCGAGATCGAACGCGCGGTCATGCTGCGCATGTTCGATCGCACGACCAAATGGATCAGCATGTCGGTGGAACTGCTCACCGACACCTATGTCGAGGAGCGCGAGCGGGTACTGCGCGCCGCGCTCAACCGGCGCACCGAGACCGTGCGGGCGCTGCTGGCCGGGGAGGATCTCGACAGCGATCAGGCCGCGGTGCGGCTCGGCTACCGGCTCACCGGCCACCACCTGGCGTTCGTGCTGTGGACCGATCAGGGCGAGCCCGGCGGCGACGCGGAGGTGACCGACCTGCTCGACCGGGTCGCCGCCCGGGTGGCCACCGAACTGGGCAGTGCCCGGCTGCTCACGGTGTCCTCGGGGGCCAGTGGGATGTGGGCGTGGGCCGGACTCGACGATCTCGCCCACGCCGCCGATCTCGCGGCGCCCGGCCGGATCGAGCAACTGCTGGCGGGCTCGGTCGACGAACCCGTACGGATCGCCTTCGGGGTGCCCGGCGCGCGGATCACCGGATTCCGGTCCGGGCACCGCGAGGCGATGGCGGCCCGTCAGGTCGCCGAGCGCGGCGCGGGCGGCAGGCGGGTGGTGGCCTACCGGGACGTGGAGATCGCCTATTTGGCCGGCGTCGACGCCGAGGCCATGCGGGGGCTGATCGAACGGGAACTACGCGCGCTGGCGGGCGCGGAGGAGAACGCCGTCCGGCTGCGCCGCACCCTGCACACCTATCTCGCCCAGCAGCGGAGTCCCGAGGCGACCGCGAAAGCGCTCGGAGTCCACAAGAACACCGTGCGCTATCGGTTGCAGCGCATCGAGGAACTGCTCGGGCATCCGATCGAGCAGCGCGGTCTGGCGCTCGAGGTCGCGCTCACCTGCCTGGCCGCCTACGACGGCGCGGCGGACCTGCTGCCGCCGCCGTCTCAGTCGGCGACGCCCTCCCTCATCCGCGCCCGGCGCGCGGGCGGCTCGACGCCGTCCGCGCTCGGGTGATTCGGGAGTTCGGCGAGCAGCGTGGTCGTCGCGGCCGCGATGGTCGCCACGGCCTTGTCCACCGCGGCCTTGGTGGTGGTGGACAGGCCGGACACACCACCGACCTTGCGCACGTATTGCAGTGCGGAAGCATAGATTTCCTGCTCGGTAGCGGCAGGTTCCAAACCGCGCAGGCGGGTGATGTCACTACACATGGGTGCACATTAGCTCGCCGAAAGCCGAAGTGGGACCGCAAGAATCCGCCTGCTTCCGAATCTGCCGCAATATCTGCGAAGAAATCCCCGCCGGGGCGATAACGGCGCTCCCGCACCGCTCCATGGTGAACAATCGTGGGCATGCCTGTCCGCGGTATACCCACATTGACGACCTTCCCGTACGAAGAGCTCGACAAGCGGGAGGAGGACCACTGGTCGGGCGCCGCCATTTCCGATGACGAGTTGCGTGCGCTGGCGCTCGGTGGCTACTACTCGACGCGCTGGGACGCCTTCCACGACGCGCTGCTGCTCGGCCCCGAACGTGAGCACCCGCTCGGGGATCGGCGCGAACTCGCGATCGACACGCTGACCGGCGCGTGGGGAATCACCGACGGCACCGAGGCGCAGGCCTCCATGGAGCAGTTGCTCGACGGCATGCACGCCCCGCTGTACGCGTTGGTGAACCCCCTGGTGAAGGCCTCGATCAATGCCAGCGAACGCGATCGCTTCGGTGAGCGCGCCGACCGGCACCGGGCCTTCCTACGACAGATCGCCTCGTTCCGCGGCATGGACAACCCGGAGTCGCTGGTGCGTGACTACGACATCTGGGCCCAGGCCATCAAGATCGGTTTCACCGACCATCTCGCCCGCCCGCTACCGGCCGACATCCACGCCTGGGATCTGGCCAGGGTCGTCGCGGTCGCCCGGATGGCCTTCACCGCCGGATACATCGAGGCCGATGTGGCCTGGGGGTATCTGATGCGCGCGCTGCCGCTGGCGCAGCGCAAATACCGCAACTGGCGCCAGTTCGGCGACGCCTACCTCACCGGCTGGACCTACTGGCAGGCGTGCGAGGACCTGGCCGAACTCAAGAACGGCGGCGTCGACCGGCGGCTGGAACTGCTGCGGTTGTGGATCCGCCCGACCAGCCCGTGGCGGCGCATCGAGCTGAACGGGCCCAAGCCCGAGGTGGGACCCGACCCGCTCGAGGACACCGATCCGCTGGACCGGATCGACCGCGGCGAACAGCCGGGGGGCGACGCGGCCGGAGATACCGGCGAACCCGGCACGACCGGAGTGTGAGCCGGTCCGCGCCGGGCAGACCGCGGGGCGGGTGAATCAGCCCGCGTCGGGCAGCGAGCGCAGGATGCCGCGTCCGTAGCGCTGGAACTGCACGTCGTCGACCATCCCGAGTGAGTGCCGCTCGACCAGGAGTTCCCACTCGGCGTACAGCTGAGCGACATCCGGGTCGGGCGGTCCAGCCGAACCGTCGACGGCCTCGCGGCGTACCGCGAAGCTCACCGCGAGCGCCACCCGTTCCATATCGGCCCGGTCCGCGCCGGTGAAGCGCAGGGTGAGATGGCCGTCGTTGATCTCGAGGCCGGTCTCGCCGCGCGCGGCGCCGATCTCGCCGGGCGCCCCGGCGGGCGTCTCGGTGGAATGCGCGTACAGCACCGCGGCGACCGGGAATTCGTGGGCCCAGCCGTTCTCGGGATCGAGCGAGACGAACAGCACCCGGGAAGTGGTGGCGGCCAGCAGGCCGGGACCGGCGGCCGGGCGCGCGGTGGCCACGGTCGTCTCCAGGACGTATTCGTCGGGCCGGACGAAGTGGTGCAGCGCGGCGATGCCCGCCTCCGCGCCGGGACGCCGGGTCATCCTCGACACCGCGCGGTCGACGTCGCCCCTGGTCGGACCGTCCTCGCCCCACACGGGTGCGGGCGGATCCAGCTCGGGTGCGGCGATGTCGATCCGCTGCGCGTTCAGGATCTGGTCGTTGATGCGCTCGATGATGCGGCCCGCGGCGGGCACGTCGTGCTCGGCGATGAGGACCGGCAGCGGGGTGCGGTCGGCGGGTACGCCGGTGAGCACCGGGGCGGGGTGGCGCAGATAGATCTCGATGACGACGGCGTCGTCGGCCCGCCTGCTCAAGCGGACCTTCAACAGTTCGTCGACGGGAACGTCCAGGACGCGTTCACCCTCGGCGTCGCCCTCGCCACCCGGACGGAGAACGATCAGACGTCCGTGCCCGTGCCGCACGATCGCGGTGGGCGTTCGTAGCTCGACTATGTCCATACCCCCTGCGCTCCGTTTTGTGTCGTCGCTCACGATAGGCCGAACATGACATGCTTGTGTCCACTCGAGGTAAACCGGTGCGGAGAATCGGGAACCTTCGCTGTTTCCCGGTCGTTTACCTGTCGAACCGCACCGATTGCCGAACGGCGCGATGTATCGAGTAGACCGTACGCGGTAACCTGGCATGTCCGCATCCGATTCCCTCAGCGGACGGAACCCGGGTGCGAAATGCCACACGCTGTGCTCGATGTATCGCTGCTCGATGGATCACTCGGCAAGAACCCGGAGAAACCGGAAAGGACTGGCCGCCCGGCCTACGCTCTATGAACCGCAAGACAGTGTTTCGCACCCTGGCCATAGTCTCCGGCATCTTGCTGGTGATCTATGCGTTCAGCTACTTCGGAGACGACACGCGCGGCTGGCAGAGCGTCGACACGTCGGTGGCCTTGAGCCAGCTCCAGGACAAGGGCAATGTCGAGAACGTCCAGATCGACGATCGCGAGCAGCAGCTGCGCATCGATCTGAAGAACGGCAACGACGCCACCGAGGGTTCCGACAAGATCATCGCCAAGTATCCCGGCGGTAGCGAGACCTCCTCGAAGATCTTCGACGCCGTGCAGGCATCCGGCGCGCCGTACAACACGGTGGTCAAGCAGGACAGCTGGCTGGCCCAGATCCTGCTGTTCGTGCTGCCGATGGTGATTCTGCTCGGCCTGTTCATCTTCGTGATGGCCCGCATGCAGGGCGGCGGCCGCGGCGGCATGATGGGCTTCGGCAAGTCCAAGGCCAAGCAGCTGTCCAAGGACATGCCCAAGACCACCTTCGCCGATGTGGCCGGCGCCGACGAGGCGGTCGAGGAGCTCTACGAGATCAAGGACTTCCTGCAGAATCCGGTGCGCTACCAGGCGCTCGGCGCGAAGATCCCCAAGGGCGTGCTGCTCTACGGCCCGCCCGGCACCGGCAAGACCCTGCTCGCGCGCGCGGTCGCGGGCGAGGCGGGCGTGCCGTTCTTCACCATCTCCGGTTCGGACTTCGTCGAGATGTTCGTCGGCGTCGGCGCCTCCCGGGTCCGCGACCTGTTCGAGCAGGCCAAGCAGAACAGCCCCTGCATCATCTTCGTCGACGAGATCGACGCGGTCGGCCGCCAGCGTGGCGCGGGTCTCGGCGGCGGCCACGACGAGCGCGAGCAGACACTCAACCAGCTGCTCGTCGAGATGGACGGCTTCGGCGATCGCACCGGCATCATCCTGATCGCGGCGACCAACCGCCCCGACATCCTCGATCCCGCGCTGCTGCGCCCCGGCCGCTTCGACCGGCAGATCCCGGTCGGCAATCCCGACCTGGCCGGCCGCCGCGCGATCCTACGGGTGCACTCGCAGGGCAAGCCCATCTCCCCGGAAGCCGACCTCGAGGGTCTGGCCAAGCGGACCGTCGGCATGTCCGGCGCCGACCTGGCCAATGTGATCAACGAGGCCGCGCTGCTCACCGCGCGCGAGAACGGCTCGGTCATCACCGGCGAGGCGCTCGAGGAATCGGTCGACCGCGTCATCGGCGGCCCCCGCCGCAAGAGCCGCATCATCAGCGAGCACGAGAAGAAGATCACCGCCTACCACGAGGGCGGCCACACTTTGGCGGCCTGGGCGATGCCCGACATCGAGCCGGTCTACAAGGTCACCATCCTCGCGCGCGGGCGCACCGGCGGTCACGCCATGACCGTGCCCGAGGACGACAAGGGCCTGATGACCCGCTCGGAGATGATCGCCCGCCTGGTCATGGCGATGGGCGGCCGCGCCGCCGAGGAGCTGGTGTTCCACGAGCCCACCACCGGCGCGTCCTCCGATATCGACCAGGCCACCAAGATCGCCCGCGCGATGGTCACCGAGTACGGCATGAGCGCACGCCTCGGCGCGGTCCGTTACGGCCAGGAGCAGGGCGACCCGTTCCTCGGCCGGTCGATGGGCATGGCCTCGGACTACTCGCACGAGGTGGCCCGCGAGATCGACGAGGAGGTGCGCAACCTCATCGAGGCCGCGCACACCGAGGCGTGGTCGATCCTCAACGAGTATCGCGATGTGCTCGACGATCTGGCCGTCGCGCTGCTGGAACGCGAGACGCTGCACCGCAAGGATCTGGAGCAGATCTTCACCGGCGTCACCAAGCGCCCGCGCATCACCGCGTTCAACGATTTCGGCGAGCGGATCCCCTCGGACAAGCCCCCGGTGAAGACCCCGGGCGAACTGGCCGCCGAGCGCGGCGAGCCCTGGCCCCCGGAGCAGTCGCAGGGTGCGGCGGCGGTGCAGGTCGCGGCCAAGCGGCTGGAGCCGGTGCCCGCCAACGGGCATGCGGCGCCGCCCCAGGGCGCCCCGCAGGCGGGTGGCCATCAGGGCCAGGCGCAGGGCGGCTACCAGGCGCAACCGCAGTACGCCTACCCGCAGCCGGGCTACACCCCGCCCACCGAGAGCTATCCGCGCCCCGGCGCGCCCACCCAGGGTTCGCGACCGGACTACGGCGCCCCCGCGGGCTGGTCGGCTCCCGGCTGGCCGCCGCGCGAGGATCCCGCACAGCAGGCGGGCGCCGCCGGTTACGGCGGCTGGGGCCGGCAGCCACAGCCGGAACAGCCACAACCGCCGCAGGGCTTCCAGCCGTGGGGCGAGCCGAAGCAGGGGGAGACCGCGGGCCAGGAAGGTTCGGCCTACGACGACCCGTCGCGTCCCGGCCCGGGCCACGACGACGACCGCCGTGACTGGGACGGGCCGAACGGCCGGAACTGATCCGGTGCCGATTAGGCTCGACCCTCGCCGGGCGAAGATCACCGGCGCGGATTTGGAGGTGTCCTCGATTGTCGGCCAACCATGACACAGCGCTCGACGACGTGACCGGTGCGGAATTCGACGGCGCGACCAGCGCGGTGTCCGAACCCGGCCTGCGCGCGGAGGCGACCGGTCGCCTGTTCGACCAGGACCGAGCCGAGGCGGCGATCCGCGAGCTGCTGATCGCCGTCGGCGAGGACCCGGACCGTCCCGGCCTGATCGACACCCCGGCCAGGGTCGCGCGCGCCTACCGCGAGATGTTCGCCGGGCTGTACGTCGAGCCCGACCGGGTACTGGACACCACCTTCGACGAAGGGCACCAGGAACTGGTGCTGGTGCGCGACATACCGATGTACTCGACCTGCGAGCACCACCTGGTGTCCTTCCACGGTGTCGCGCATGTCGGCTACATCCCCGGCCCGGCCGGGCGCGTGACCGGCCTGTCCAAGCTGGCCAGGGTCGTCGACCTCTACGCCAAGCGCCCACAGGTGCAGGAGCGGCTGACCAGCCAGATCGCCGACGCCGTCATGCGCAAGCTGGAACCGCGTGGCGCAATCGTCGTGGTGGAGGCCGAGCATCTGTGCATGGCGATGCGCGGCATCCGCAAGCCCGGCGCGAGCACCACCACTTCGGCGGTGCGCGGTCTGCTGCAGACCAATGCGGCCTCGCGTGCCGAGGCGCTCGATCTGATCCTGCGCAAGTGAACCGTTTCGCGGGGCAGGCAGCGGCTGTGTCTGCCCAGTCCGTCCCGATCGTCACCACACGCGGCGATCGCCGCTGTGTGGTGATGGGCGTGGTCAACGTGACCGGCGATTCCTTCTCCGACGGCGGGCGATATCTGGATCCGAACCGTGCCATCGCGCACGGCATCGAGTTGTACGCGGCGGGCGCCGACATCATCGACGTCGGCGGTGAGTCGACCCGGCCGGGCGCGGAACGCGTGGATCCGGCCACCGAGGCCGCCCGGGTGACCCCGGTGATCCGCGGTCTGGTCGCCGCGGGTGTGCCGACCAGCGTGGACACCATGCGCGCCGCGGTCGCCGAGGCCGCGCTGGCCGCCGGTGTCGCGGTGATCAACGACGTGTCCGGTGGCCGTGCCGATCCCGCCATGGTGAAGGTCGTCGCCGACGCGCAGATCCCGTGGATCCTCATGCACTGGCGGGCGGCGGCCGACTACCGGCACGCCGGGCCCGCCGAGCACTACGACGACGTGGTCGCCGAGGTGCGTGCCGAACTCGACGCCCAGGTCGAACTGGCCGTCCGCGCGGGCGTCGATCCGGGCAGGCTCATCCTCGATCCCGGTCTCGGCTTCGCCAAGAACGCCGAGCACAACTGGGCGCTGCTGGCCGCGCTCCCGGAGTTCGTCGCGGCGGGTCTGCCGGTGCTGATCGGCGCGTCCCGCAAGCGTTTCCTCGGCACCCTGCTCGCGGGCGAGGACGGTCCCCGGCCGCCCGACGGGCGCGAGGTGGCGACCGCGACGGTCTCCGCGCTCGCCGCCGAGCACGGCGCCTGGGGCGTCCGGGTGCACGACGTGCGCTCTTCGCTGGACGCGATCGCCGTCGTCGACGCCTGGCGGCGGGCCAGGACCGCGAACCCGACCGAGCGGCCCGGAGGAACCACCCGATGACCCAGCAGAGCACACCGGCCGCCCCGGCGGGCGCCGCCGATCCGCGAGCGGCCGAACTCGACCGCATCGAACTGCGCGGACTGCGCGTGTTCGGCAGGCACGGTGTGTTCGAGCACGAACGCCGCGACGGCCAGGATTTCGTGATCGACCTGACCGTGTGGGTGGATTTCACCGTCGCCGCGGCCTCCGACGACCTCGCCGCCACCGTCGACTACGGCGCGCTCGCCGAGCGGGCGGTGCGCATCGTGGCGGGCCCGCCGCGCAATCTGATCGAGACGGTGGTCTCCGAGATCGCCGACGACGTGATGACCGATCCGCGCATCCAGCGCGCCGAAGTGGTGGTGCACAAGCCGTCGGCGCCGATCCCGCACACCTTCGCCGACGTCCGCGTGATCACCACCCGCACCAGGCAGGAGGCCGGGTGAGCGGCAGGTCGCTGTCGACCGGTGCGCCCGCGGGCCGGTCCACTCGGGTGGGGCGGGTGGCCGGATGAGCCGCGCGGTGCTGTCGATCGGCTCGAATCTCGGTGATCGCCTGGCGCACCTGCGCGGGGTGGTCGAGGAGTTCGCCGACTGCCTGGTCGCTGTCTCGCCGGTGTACGCGACGGCGCCGTGGGGTGGGGTCGAACAGGACGATTTCCTGAACGCGGTGCTGGTGGTCGACGACGACGCGCGGGAACCGGTCGATTGGCTGACCGCCGGGCAGCGCCTGGAGCGGGCGGCGCACAGGGTCCGCGAGATCCGCTGGGGCGCAAGGACACTCGATGTCGATGTGGTCTGGTGCGCCCGGGGCGGCGAACCGGTGGTCAGTGCCGATCCGGTGCTCACCCTGCCGCATCCGCGCGCCCACGAACGCGCCTTCGTGCTGATCCCGTGGCTGGCGGTGCAGCCGGAGGCGACGCTGGCGGTGGCGGGCGTCGTACGACCGGTGCGAGACTGGCTGGCCGATCTGGACGCCGCCGAACGCGCGGGTGTGCGCCGCACCGAGTTGTCGTTGAGTACCCGCGCGATCGCGGGGGAGGGATCGACGGAGTGCAACTGAAGCCGACCAAGGCGTGGGATCTGGTGGCCACGTTCGCGATCGCGGCGCTGCTGGCCTGGGGGGCGACGCGGTTCGCCTACGGCAGTTTCCCGCCGATCTCGGTATTCGCCGGCGCATCGCTGTATCCGGTGGCGGTGATCGAGGCGGTGCTGGCGTTCGTCATCCGTGCCAGGGTGCACAACGAGGAAGTCGGCACCGGCCGCAAACTGCACCCGATCACCGCGGCCCGCGCGGTCGCGCTGGCCAAGGCCTCGGCGCAGGTGGGTGCGATCGTCGCGGGCATCTGGCTCGGTTTCCTGTTCTGGGTGTTCCCGCAGCGCGGTGAGCTGACCGCTGCCGCCGCGGACGCCCCCGGTGCCGTCGTGGGCTTCTTCGCGGGTGTGGCGTTGGTCGCCGCCGCACTGTGGCTCGAGTATTGCTGTCGGGCTCCTGAGGACCACACCGACGACACAGCAACCACGTAGCGAACTTCGGGGCTCGAATCACACCGGCTCGTCGTGGGCGCGCCCGCGCGCGCAAGCTACCCTGGCGGGCATGGTTGGACCGTCCCGTAGCAGCGCTTCCCGTCCCCGGCGGGATCAGGCGGGGCGCTATCTCATCGGCGCTCTCGTGCTGCTCGGGCTGGTTGCCAGTGTGTTCCTGATCTTCAGCAACAACCTGCAGTGGATTCGCGTGGGCATGGTCGCGGCGCTGTGGGCGGCCGCTATCGGCGCGATGGCCGCCACCAAGTACCGCAAGGACGCCGCCGTCGATCAGGCGAAGGTGCGCGACCTGCAGAAGGTCTACGAACTGCAACTCGACCGCGAGATCTCCGCGCGCCGCGAGTACGAGATGGGCGTGGAGGCCAGAGTCCGTGCGGAGGTCGGCGCCGACGCCGCCGAGATGGCCGCCCTGCGCGCCGAACTCTCGGTCCTGCGGCAGAGCCTGCAACGCCTCTTCGACGGTGACCTCCCCGTCGACCGTCCTGCCCTGCGCGCCGACGCCGTGCGCGTACAGGAGTTGATCGGCAGCTCTGCCGGAACGGATACCCCGGCGAACGGTAACTCGCCGAATGCCGAAACCCGCTCCAGGACATCGACACCGGTGTTCGAGCCAGGCCATCCCCATCCGGCGGCCTTCGCGGGCCCCGACGACGAGCCGGTGACAGCCGAGACCTCCATCGTCCCCGCCGACTACGACCCCACCGCCCCCGCCGCGACCGGCCTCGGCCCGAACAACTGGCCGCACGCGTTCCACGCCATCGGCGACGCCGGAGCCTGGGCCGACGTCTACGCCGCCGCCGAAGCCGACACCCCTTCCGACGAGCCCGGCGCGTCGTCGGCCGAAGGCGCTCAGGCGGGGCCCGCCACCGGCCCCGCGGTCACGGGCGCTGCTGCCGCAGGGCCCGCCGAGGGGGCGTCCGCGGCCATCCGGCCTGCCACAACGGACGTCGCCGCCACCGGACCCGCTGCCACCGGAGCTGCTGCCACCGGTGCTGCTGCCACCGGACCCGCTGCCACCGGTGCTGCCGCCACCGAACCCGATACCGCGGGATCTGCCGCCACCGAACCCGATACCGCGGGATCTGCCGCCACCGAATCCGCCGCAGCTGCGGAAGTTCCCGCACCCGGCGATACGCCCGCCGCGCAGTCCGCCGCCTCGGCCGTCGCCGCCGGCTCCGCGTCACCGATCACGGAAGCGAACACCGTCGTGCCCGGCGCCGCCGCGTCGACCGAACCGAAGTCGTCCATCGGCACCCCCGCCCGCCGTCGCCGTCGCGGGGACTCCGGCGACGAGGCGGGCGGGCGCAGGCTGTCGGTCGCCGAGATCATGGCCAACCTCGCCTCCGAGCGGCAGCACGGCAGCTGATCCGCGCGGCCGCGGCCGGTGAGCGATAAATCACCCCGGGTCCCGGTAGCTCCGGCAAACGGCGGGCGGATATCCTCGATCACGAAACGTCCGGTACCCGCATGGCGGGACTGGAACGACATCGAGAGGACAACGTTGACCTCGGAACCGACTTCCGACAGCGCTGCGTCGGGATTCGACCCCGCGCCCGCACGCCTGACGGTGGGAATCGTCTCGGCGGGACGCGTCGGATCGGCTCTCGGCTCGGCCCTGGAACGCGCCGGACACGTGGTGTTCGGCGTGGCCGCGATCTCCGATGCCTCCAAGCATCGCGCGCGTACCCGCTTGCCCGATTCGGAGATCCTGCCGGTCGAGCAGGTGGCGGCGCGCGCCGAACTGCTGCTGCTCGCCGTCCCCGACGCCGAACTGCCCGGCCTGGTCCGCGGCTTGGCGACCGCCGGGGTGGTCCGCCCCGGCACGTTGGTGGCCCATACCTCCGGCGCGAACGGCGTGGGCGTGCTCGAACCGCTGACCGCCCTGGGCGCCCGCCCGCTGGCCATCCACCCGGCGATGACCTTCACCGGTCACGACGAGGACATCAGCCGGCTGGCCAACGCCTGTTTCGGCGTCACCGCCGCCGACGACATCGGCTATGCCGTCGCGCAGTCGCTGGTGATCGAGATGGGCGGCGAACCGGTCCGGGTGGCCGAGGAGAACCGCACGCTCTACCACGCCGCTCTCGCGCACGGCAGCAATCACCTGGTCACCCTGGTGCTCGACGCCGTGCAGGCGCTGCGCGAGTCGCTGGCGGGCCCCGGCCTGCTCGGCCAGCAGATCGTCGACGACCAGCCGGGCGGCCTGGCCGAACGGCTGCTGGCCCCGCTGGCCTCGGCCGCGCTGGACAACGCCCTGCGCCGCGGCCAGTCCGCCCTGACCGGCCCGGTGGCCAGGGGCGATGCCGGTGCGGTGGCTGCCCACCTGGACGCGCTCGAATCCGCCGATCCCGGCGTGGCCGAGGCCTACCGCGCTCTGTCGCTGCGCACGGCCCGCCGGGCCGCCGCCGACTCCGCCCTGATCGACCTGCTGGAGGGACGCCGATGATGAACACCGCACTCCGTGGCGCGTATCGCCCCGGCGAGCTGACCGTGCACCACGATCCGGAGGTGCTCGGGTCGGTGGCCAAGGCGTTGCGCGGCGTCGGGCGCACCGTCGCGCTCGTGCCGACCATGGGCGCCCTGCACGACGGTCACCTCGAGATCGTCCGGCAGGCCAAGCGCACGAATCAGGTCGTCATCGTCTCGATCTTCGTCAATCCGCTGCAGTTCGGCGCGGGCGAGGACCTCGACAAGTACCCGCGCACCCTGGACGCCGACGTGGAGTTGCTGCGCGCCGAGGGCGTGGAACTGGTGTTCGCGCCGAGCCCGGCGGACATGTACCCCGACGGCCCGCGCACGACCGTGCACCCCGGCCCGCTGGGCGCCGAACTCGAAGGCCGCACCCGCCCAACGCATTTCGCGGGCATGCTCACCGTGGTCGCCAAGCTGCTCCAGATCGCCCGTCCCACCCAGGCGTTCTTCGGTGAGAAGGACTACCAGCAGCTCACCCTGATCCGGCAGATGGTGCGCGATCTGAACTTCGACGTGAAGATCGTGCCGGTGCCGACCGTGCGGGAGTCCGACGGTCTCGCGCTGTCCTCGCGCAACCGCTACCTCGACGAAGCGCAGCGCGAGACGGCCCTGACGCTCTCGGCCGCACTGTCGGCGGGCGCGCATTCGGGCGGTCTCGGCGCGCAGGGCGTGCTCGACGCGGCCCGCGCGGTCCTCGACGCCGCCGACGGCATCGACCTGGACTACCTGGAATTGCGTTCCTCGACGCTCGGCCCGGCCCCGGCCACCGGCAATGCCCGCCTGCTGGTGGCGGCCAAGGTCGGCGCCACGCGGTTGATCGACAACATCGCCGTCACCCTCGGCGCCCCGATCGACGGGCATCCGAACCACGGCGCCCAGCCGAAACCGGCGCCCGCCGACCCCGCTCTCGTTCCTCCCGCGCGCTAGAAAGGCGACGACGATGCTGCGCACCATGATGAAGTCCAAGATCCACCGGGCCACCGTGACCCACGCCGATCTGCACTATGTGGGTTCGGTGACGGTGGACCAGGATCTGCTCGACGCCGCCGACCTGCTCGAGGGTGAACAGGTCTGCATCGTCGACATCGACAACGGCGCCCGCCTGGAGACCTACGTCATCGCCGGTGAGCGCGGATCCGGCGTGATCGGCATCAACGGCGCCGCCGCGCATCTCGTGCACCCGGGCGACCTGGTGATCCTCATCGCCTACGGGATGATGAACGAGCAGGAGATCGCTGAGTACGAGCCCAAGGTGGTCTTCGTCGACGAGCGCAATCGCGCGATCGAACTCGGCGCCGATCCGGCGCACGCGCCGGAGGGGTCGGGCCTGACCTCGCCGCGCTCGCTGACCTTCGCCTGATGCCCGACCCTTCCCCCGCGACCGGGGAAGCCTCCACCGGGGGACCGATGCTGCTGACCATCGACGTCCGTAACACGAGTATCGAACTGGGCCTGTTCACCGGCAGCGGATCGCACGCGCGCCTGCACCGGCACTGGCGCACGCACACCAACCCGCTGCTGACCGCCGACGAGTTCGCCATGCAGCTGCGCGGTCTGGTCGGCGCGCCGCTGGAGGAGGTGGTCGGGGTCGCCGCGCTCTCGACCGTGCCGCCGGTGCTGCACGAATTACGCGCCATGCTGGAGCGCTACTGGTCGCATGTGCCGCACGTGGTGGTCGAGCCCGGTGTGCGCACCGGCATCCCGCTGCTGGTGGACAATCCGAAGGAGATCGGCGCGGACCGCATCGTGAACGCGCTGGCGGCCTACCAGCAGTTCGGCACGGCCGCGATCGTCGTCGACTTCGGCACCGCCACCACCGTGGACCTGGTTTCGGCCAAGGGCGAGTTCCTGGGCGGGGTGATCGCCCCCGGCGTGGTCATCTCCGGGGAGGCGCTGATCGAGAAGGCGGGCCTGCGCCGGGTCGAGCTGGCCCGGCCGCGCTCGGTGGTCGGCAAGAACACCGTGGAGGCGATGCAGTCCGGCGCGGTGTTCGGGTTCGCCGGCCTGGTCGACGGGCTGATCGACCGCATTCGCGACGAGTTCGACGCCTTCGCGGGCAACGACGTCACGGTGGTCGCCACCGGCATCAGCGCGCCGCTGATCGTGCCGGAGTCCGAGACCATCGACAAGCACGAACCGCATCTCACGCTGACCGGCCTGCTGCGGGTCTACGAGCGAAATCAGCAGCGGCGCAAGGGATGACGATGCGACGGCGGCAGCGTTGCGGAATTGCGGCGTGGATCACGCCGCCCGGTGCTGTCGCCCGCGCGAACGACGCTGCTACACTCGCTGGCGTGTTCCACCGTGCGCGTACCCAGGAGTGTTGTCGAGGCTGATCCGGCCTCGACCGTTCGAGGCTGACTTCTTCCAGTCCCTCGACCGTTCACACTTCCTGGAGCAACGCTCATGCGTACCTCTGTTCTTTCTTCGGCCGATTCCGCGCAGGCTCGCACCGCACCCGCCGATTCCGTCTCGGCGCAGTCCCGCCGGGCGGCCGGGTCCCCGCTGATCACCGCGCGTCGCCGCGCCACCACCGTCGGCCTGTCCGACGACCCTCGCCTGGAGCGCCCGGTCGCGCCCGCGCTGCCGACCCGGCTGCGTCCCGCCGACCTGCTGCGCATCACCGACGAGGGCGCCGAGGACGTGCTCGACGGGCGCTACGACCACCTGCTGCCCGAGGGCGGCATCCTGCCCAGCGTCGAACGCTGGTCCACCCGGATCCACGCCGACGACGAGGTCGACGTCTGGCTGATCAGCTGGACCCCGTCGAAGACCACCGAACTGCACGATCACGCCGGCTCGCTCGGCGCGCTGACCGTGCTCAGCGGTGCGCTGTCCGAATTACGCTGGAACGGAACGGAATTACGCGCAAGAACACTCTCGGCGGGTGATCAGGCGTCCTTCCCGATCGGCTGGGTGCACGAGGTGATGCGCGCGCCCTCGGCGATCGAGCCCGTCACCGCCGAACCGACCCTGAGCGTGCACGCGTATTCGCCGCCGCTGACCGCAATGTCCTATTACGAGGTCACCGGTCACGGCACGCTGCGCCGCACCCGCACCGTTCTCACCGATGAGCCCGAAGGTGATATCCGATGAGCCGCCTGACCATCGATCAGATGCTCGACCACGCCCGCGCCGCCCTCACCCGTATCTATGCCTGGCAGCTTCCCGAGGCGCTCGGCCGCGGCGCGATCCTCGTCGACATCCGCCCGCAAGCCCAGCGCGATCGCGAGGGAACCCTGCCCGGCGCCCTGGTCATCGAACGCAATGTCCTGGAATGGCGGCTGGATCCGTCGAGTTCCGCGCGACTGGCGCTGGCCACCGACCACGATGTGGAATGGATCGTGGTCTGCTCGGAGGGATACACCTCCAGCCTGGCCGCCGCCTCGCTGCAGCAACTCGGTCTGCACCGGGCCACCGATCTGGTCGGCGGATATCAGGCTCTGAAAGCCGCCGGGCTGCTCACCGTCGCCGCCCGTACCCCGCATTTCGCCCGTGAGGTCGCCTCGCTGGCCTCGCTGTGATCACAGCTTTCGCGTAACCGTTCCTCGCCGCCCGCACGCCCCGCGCGTGCGGGCGGCGAGGCGTTCCCGGCCTGTTCGCGCGGTGTCCGGGCGCTCGCGGACACCTTCGGGGGCCACGCTAGGGTTACCCGATGTGAGCACTGCGAATACGCCCCCAGGCAAGAAGAACGCTGCCCAGTCCGTCGCCGACGTGCCCGAGCAGATGCGAATTCGCCAGGACAAGCGTGCGCGGTTGCTCGCCGAAGGCGCCGAAGCCTACCCCGTGGTCGTCCCGCGCACCCACACGCTGGCCGAGATCCGGGCCGCCTATCCCGATCTGCCCGCCGATTCCCAGACCGGGGAAAAGGTCGGCGTGGCCGGCCGCGTCATCTTCGTGCGCAATACCGGCAAGCTGTGCTTCGCCACCCTGCAGGAGGGTGACGGCACCAAATTGCAGGCCATGATCAGCCTGAACGGCGTGGGCGCCGACGCGCTGGCGGCCTGGAAGTCGGACGTGGATCTGGGCGACTTCGTCTTCGTGCACGGCGAGGTGATCGTCTCGCGCACCGGCGAATTGAGCGTCATGGCCGATTCCTGGACGATGGCGGCCAAGTCGCTGCGCCCGCTGCCGGTGG
This sequence comes from Nocardia higoensis NBRC 100133, assembly GCF_000308595.1. Lineage (GTDB taxonomy): Bacteria > Actinomycetota > Actinomycetes > Mycobacteriales > Mycobacteriaceae > Nocardia > Nocardia higoensis. The sequence continues at coordinate 51,741 of NZ_BAGA01000010.1, forward strand.
CGCACAAGGAGATGAGCGAGGAATCGCGGGTCCGCCAGCGTTATGTGGATCTGATCGTGCGCCCGGAGGCCAGGGAGATGGCCAGGACACGCGTCGCGGTGGTGCGCGCGCTGCGTAATGCCCTCGAACGTCGCGGCTTCCTCGAGGTCGAGACGCCGATGCTGCAAACCCTGCACGGCGGCGCGGCGGCACGGCCGTTCATCACCCATTCCAATGCCCTCGATATGGACCTCTACCTGCGTATCGCGCCGGAGTTGTTCCTCAAGCGCTGTGTGGTCGGCGGCCTGGAGAAGGTCTTCGAGATCAACCGCAACTTCCGTAACGAAGGCGCCGATTCCACGCATTCGCCGGAGTTCGCGATGCTGGAAACCTACGAGGCCTACGGCACCTATGACGACTCCGCGGCGATGATCCGGGAATTGATCCAGGAAGTCGCGCAGGAGGCGCTCGGCACACTGGTGGTAACCCTCCCCGACGGCAGCGATTACGACCTCGGCGGCGAGTGGACGACCGTCGAGATGTATCCGTCGCTGTCCGAGGCGCTGGGCCGCCCGGTGACTCCGGAAACGACCGTCGAGGAATTGCGTGCGATCGCCGCCCATGTCGGACTGGAAATTCCGGAGCACAAGGGTTACGGCCACGGCAAACTCGTGGAAGAACTCTGGGAACACCAGTACGGCGACAAGCTGTATGCGCCGACTTTCGTGCGCGACTTCCCGGTGGAGACTTCTCCGCTCACTCGGCAACATCGTAGCAAGCCCGGCGTGACCGAGAAGTGGGATCTGTATGTGCGCGGCTTCGAACTGGCCACCGGTTATTCCGAACTCGTCGATCCGGTGATCCAGCGCGAGCGGTTCGTCGACCAGGCCAGGCTCGCCGCCCAGGGAGACGACGAGGCAATGGTCCTCGACGAGGACTTCCTCGCGGCGATGGAGTACGGTATGCCGCCGACGACCGGAACGGGTATGGGAATCGATCGCTTGTTGATGGCGCTCACCGGATTCGGAATCCGGGAAACGATACTGTTCCCAATTGTTCGCCCGGCCGCTCGCTGAGTCGCAGTAGAACGGCAGCAGTAGTTCGGTAGTGCTGTTCCGGTCTCGTCTTGGAATTTTTTGACTTCAAGGTATTCTTATCACGGGTAATCGGCCTAGTCGCGGGTCGCACGATTTCGAGAGGACGTTCAGCTCATGGCAAAGAAGGTCACCGTTAGCCTGATCGACGATGTCGACGGTGAGTCCATCGCAGACGAGACCATCGAGTTTGCGATCGACGGTGTGTCGTACGAGATCGATCTGTCGTCGGTCAATGCCGCGAAGCTGCGTGACGGGCTGGAGGAGTGGGTTTCCAATGCGCGCCGGGTGAGCGGTCGGCGTCGTGCCAAGGCGGTCTCCGGTGCCGCCGCGGCCCCCAAGAGCCGAGTTTCCATCGATCGCGAACAAAGCGCCGCAATTCGTGAGTGGGCGCGCCGTAATGGTCACAAGGTGTCCGCGCGGGGTCGTATCTCCGCCGACATCACCGAGGCCTACAACAAGGCGGCGAAGAGCTAGATCTTTTTTCCACCGCCGCCCGGGTGAATCGTGCGACACCCGGGCGGCGGTGTGTTCTCGTCGGCCCGGTGGTGATAGGGCATCGGTATATTCGGCCCCGCCGGTGGCAGGCGACCTCGGCAGGGGGTGGGCCGCACGGGCGATCTGTGCGATCGTTCCACTGGTGGATCGTCGGTGCTCGCCGGTGCTCCGCAGTGGCCGGCGATGTGGGAAAGATGAGGTGGCGGCGCGGTGACAGCATTCGTCGGTTCGTTGTTGCGGTACGTCGACGACAACGGACGGCAGCAGGAGTTCGAGCTGAGCGCCGAGCGTCAGCGCATCACCATCGGCCGATCCCCGCAGGCCGACCTCTCGTTGAGCTGGGACGCCGAGGTCTCGCGGCTGCACGCCGCGATCGAATACCTGGGCACGCACTGGACCATCGTCGACGACGGTCTGTCCCGCAACGGCACTTTCGTCAACGGCGAGCGGCTCACCGGCAGGCATCGACTACAGCCGGGCGACCGCATCCGGGTCGGCACCTCGCTGGTCTCCTTCCACGAGTTCGGCACCCCGGCCGAGGACATCACCCGGGTGGCCACCGGCAGCACGCCCACGCTGCGCTCGCTCACCGAGACCCAGCTGGCCGTGCTGATCGCGCTGTGCAGGCCGTACAAGAACGGGGCGGGCTTCGCGACCCCCGCGTCCAACCAGCAGATCGCCGAGGAGCTGTTCCTCAGCGTCGACGCCATCAAGACCCATCTGCGCGCGCTGTTCGCCAAGTTCGGCGTGGAGAATCTGCCGCAGAACCAGAAGCGCGTGCGTCTGGCCGCGCTGGCCATGCAGAGCGGCATCATCTCCGACCGGGACCTGTGATCCGGCCGGGCCGGTGCTGTGGCGAGACGGATGGGCCCGGTGAGGTGTAGCGATGTTCGCTCTGGGCAAAACCCACACGGAAACGATTCGCCGACCGCCCGCGTTGTGAGTGAATGACCATGTGGCCGCCGGTTCCCAATAGGGTGGACCGCAGGCGGCCGAAACCCCCGCCAACTAGAGTGGAGGCAGGGGCCGCAACCCCCGGGCTTCATGGCAGGCTGACGATACACAGGCTGCAGAGCACCGAGTGTCGGATGCCACTGAAGGTCTGAGCAGGAGAGTGAGGGAGCGATGTTCGAGAGGTTCACCGACCGCGCGAGGCGCGTCGTTGTCCTGGCCCAGGAAGAGGCCAGGATGCTCAACCACAACTACATCGGCACCGAGCACATCCTGCTTGGCCTGATCCATGAGGGTGAAGGTGTCGCGGCCAAGTCGCTGGAGTCGCTCGGCATCTCGCTGGAGGGTGTGCGCAGCCAGGTCGAGGAGATCATCGGCCAGGGCCAGCAGGCGCCGTCGGGGCACATCCCGTTCACTCCGCGGGCCAAGAAGGTGCTGGAGCTGAGCCTGCGCGAGGCGCTGCAGCTCGGCCACAACTACATCGGCACCGAGCACATCCTGCTCGGCCTCATCCGTGAGGGCGAGGGCGTGGCGGCGCAGGTGCTGGTCAAGCTGGGTGCGGATCTGAACCGGGTCCGTCAGCAGGTCATCCAGCTGTTGTCCGGGTACCAGGGCAAGGAGCCGGTCGAGTCCGGCACCCGCGGCGAGACGGGCACCCCGTCCACCTCGCTGGTGCTCGACCAGTTCGGCCGGAACCTGACCCAGGCCGCCCTGGAGGGCAAACTCGACCCGGTCATCGGCCGCTCGAAGGAGATCGAGCGCGTCATGCAGGTGCTGAGCCGCCGCACCAAGAACAACCCGGTGCTGATCGGCGAGCCCGGCGTCGGCAAGACCGCCGTGGTCGAGGGCCTGGCCCAGGCCATCGTCAACGGCGAGGTCCCCGAGACGCTCAAGGACAAGCAGCTCTACACCCTCGACCTGGGTTCCCTGGTCGCGGGCAGCCGCTACCGCGGTGACTTCGAAGAGCGCCTGAAGAAGGTGCTCAAGGAGATCAACACCCGCGGCGACATCATCCTGTTCATCGACGAGCTGCACACGCTGGTCGGTGCGGGCGCGGCCGAGGGCGCCATCGACGCGGCCTCGATCCTGAAGCCGAAGCTGGCCCGCGGCGAGCTGCAGACCATCGGCGCCACCACCCTCGACGAGTACCGCAAGTACATCGAGAAGGACGCCGCCCTGGAACGCCGCTTCCAGCCGGTGCAGGTGGGCGAGCCGACCGTCGAGCACACGATCAACATCCTCAAGGGTCTGCGCGACCGCTACGAGGCGCACCACCGGGTCTCCATCACCGACGGCGCGTTGGTCGCCGCCGCCACCCTGGCCGACCGGTACATCAACGACCGGTTCCTGCCGGACAAGGCGATCGACCTCATCGACGAGGCGGGCGCGCGCATGCGCATCCGCCGGATGACCGCGCCGCCGGACCTGCGCGAGTTCGACGACAAGATCGCCGACGCCCGCCGGGAGAAGGAAAGCGCGATCGACGCGCAGGACTTCGAGAAGGCCGCGCGCCTGCGCGACAAGGAGAAGCAGCTCGTCGCCAAGCGCGCCGAGCGCGAGAAGCAGTGGCGTTCCGGTGATCTGGACGTCGTGGCCGAGGTCGACGACGAGCAGATCGCGGAGGTGCTGGCCAACTGGACCGGCATCCCGGTGTTCAAGCTCACCGAGGAGGAGACCACCCGTCTGCTCCGCATGGAGGACGAGCTGCACAAGCGGATCATCGGCCAGGAGGATGCCGTCAAGGCCGTCTCCAAGGCGATCCGCCGCACCCGCGCAGGCCTGAAGGACCCGAAGCGCCCGTCCGGCTCGTTCATCTTCGCCGGCCCGTCCGGTGTCGGTAAGACCGAGCTGTCCAAGGCGCTGGCGAACTTCCTGTTCGGCGACGACGACGCGCTCATCCAGATCGACATGGGCGAGTTCCACGACCGCTTCACCGCCTCGCGCCTGTTCGGTGCCCCTCCGGGCTACGTGGGCTACGAGGAGGGCGGCCAGCTCACCGAGAAGGTGCGCCGCAAGCCGTTCTCGGTGGTGCTGTTCGACGAGATCGAGAAGGCGCATCAGGAGATCTACAACACCCTGCTGCAGGTGCTCGAGGACGGCCGCCTGACCGACGGTCAGGGGCGCACGGTCGACTTCAAGAACACCGTGCTGATCTTCACCTCGAACCTCGGCACGCAGGACATCTCGAAGGCGGTCGGCCTGGGCTTCTCGGCGAGCAACAACGCCGGCTCGAACTACGAGCGGATGAAGCTCAAGGTCAACGACGAGCTGAAGAAGCACTTCCGCCCCGAGTTCCTCAACCGCATCGACGACGTGATCGTCTTCCACCAGCTCACCAACGAGCAGATCGTCGAGATGGTGGACCTGATGATCAACCGCGTCGCCACGCAGCTGAAGAACAAGGACATGGCGATCGAGCTCACCGAGCAGGCCAAGAACCTGCTGGCCAAGCGTGGCTTCGATCCCGTGCTCGGCGCCCGGCCGCTGCGCAGGACCATCCAGCGCGAGATCGAGGACCAGCTGTCGGAGAAGATCCTCTTCGGCGAGATCGGCCCCGGCCAGACCATCCTGGTCGATGTCGAGGGCTGGGACGGCGAAGGCTCCGGCGAGGACGCCCGCTTCACCTTCACCAGCAAGGCGAAGCTGACCAAGGCCTCGGCCGAGGACAAGCCCGAGGTCGTGCTGACCGGTGCCGCCGAAGGCACCACCGAGGCCGCCTCCGGCGAGTAATCCCCTCGGTGGTCCGCCCCGGCGGACGACACGATTCGAGGCCCGCTCCGACCAGGAGCGGGCCTCGTTCGTTCCGTACACACGAGCTACCGAGCTACCGAGCTACCGAGCTACCGAGCTACCGAGCTACCGCCGCCTGCCGTGCGGGCGGCGACTCGGCGCGTTCCTGCGCGGCCAGCAGTTCCGCCCCGTGCGCCACGATCCAGTCCGCGAGCGCGCGCATCGGGCCGTCCATGAGGCTGGAACCCAGTGTGGTGAGCGCGTATTCGACGTGCGGCGGCGCCGCGGGCCTGCGCTCACGGGTGATCAGCCCGTTGCCGAGCAGCCGGTGCAGGGCCTCGGTGAGCGCCTTGTCGCTGATCGGGCCGATGCTCGCGCGCAGCGTGCTGCGGCGCAGCGGACCGTCGTGCAGGGCGGCGAGCACGACCGGATCCCATCGGTGCGCGAACAGGTCGGTGGCAGCCCGCAGTACGCAGTCGACCGCCAGATGCGGTACGGAATCGAAGCCACTCATGTCTCGATGATGCCCGGGTCGTTACGCACCGATCGGTGCGCATCGGCGGATCTACGGTGGCTGTCACCCGAGCGGCGGTCGCCGTACGGGGCGAGACACGGGAGGAAACCACGATGCGGATCACGATTCTGGGTACGGGAGCGATGGCAGCCGCGCTGGGCGGGCGCTGGGCCGGGGCGGGGCACCAGGTGTGCATCGCCGGCCGCTCGGTGGACAAGGCGGCGGCACTCGCGACGCGCCTCGGCGCAGGCGTGCGCGCGAGCGGCCTGAGCGCGGCGGCGGTGGCCGACGCGGATGCGGTGCTGGCAGCGGTGACATGGGATGGGGTCGGGGAAGCGCTCGAGGCTGTGGGCGCGGGTACCCGGACGTTGGCGGGAACGACGCTTCTCGACCCCACCAACGCCCTGGTGCACGGCACGGGGGAAGCCCGCCTACCGGTCGGGGTGTCGGCCGCCGAGCGCATCGCGGAACTGGCGCCGGGCGCGCACGTGGTCAAAGCGTTTCACCTCTTCCCGGCCGAGCACTGGACCGATCCGGCCGCCGCGCGTGCCACGGTGGCGATCTGCGGTGACCAGTCGGATGCGCTCGAACGCGCCGGCGTGCTGATCCGCGCCGCGGGCGCGGAACCGGCCGTGGTCGGCGGTCTGCACCGCGCCCGGCAGCTGGAGGAGGCCGCGGGCCTGGTCATCCGGCTGTTCTTCGCGGGCTTCGATCCGCGCGGTGCCGTACCGGGGGCGGCGTGATCGACCGGAGTGGCCACGTCGTCCCGGCGTGCGGACCCGCCCGCGGAGGCTATTCCGGGGCGGTCACGCCTGCGTCGGCGGCGGCAGGCCGCTCTTCCGGTGACAGGTCCTCGACCGCTTTCAGCGTGGGGGCGGACCGGGCGGGACGGACCGGTAGCCGGGCCGCCACCCGGTAGCCGCCGCTCGGCCTCGGCCCCGCGGTCAGCGCACCGCCGAGCGCGTGGGCGCGTTCCCGCATGGCGATGATGCCGTTTCTGCCACCGGGAGAACGGGTCTGGGTGCCGAGCGGGCGGCTGTTGTCGATGGTGAGGTCGACCGACTCGGCGGTGTAGCGCACACTGACGGTGGCGGTCGCGCCCGCGGCGTGCCGGATCACGTTGGTCAGCGACTCCTGCACGATGCGGGCCGCGGCGACGTCGATGTCCTCGGGCAGGGTAACCGGTGTGCCCACGACCTTGATCTGGACCGCCAGACCGGTCGAGCGGGCCCGGCGCACCACCGAATCCAGGTCGGCGATGCTCGGCTCCGGCGGGCGCGGCGGGGGAGCGGGCGCCGCTGGGGCGGGTGCGGTGCGGGTGGTGTGCCCGCTGTCGCGGTCGGCGCGCGCGGAGTTCACCGGAAGTCCGAGCCGACCGCTGACGCCGCCGCGTTTTCCGCTGCGGTAAGGGCGATCCGGGTCGGCGGTCTTGTCGTCGGCCAGGGGGCCCGCGACCAGGCCACGCCGGATGGTCGGCAGCATCGCGTGCACTTCGTCGAGCGAATCCTTGCTCGCCTTCTTGATCGCCGCCAGCGCCGAACGCGCCTGCATCGGCTTGCGCTCGAACAGTTCCAGCGCCACCGAGGACTGCACATTGATCAGCGAAAGACTGTGTGCCAGAACGTCGTGCAGCTCACGGGCCGACTGCAGCCGCTCCTCGCAGGCGAACCGCTCGCGCTGCGCGTGCTCGGCGCGGCGCGCCGCGTCGAAACGCTGCTCACGCAGTTGCGCGATGAGCTTGCGCACCCGCAGCGCCTCGGCCGCGCCCACCACGACCACCAGCCAGCCCAGCACGGCCGACGCCATCCAGCCGCTCACCGGCCGCCCCAGCAGCGCGGGCAGTGGCCAGACGAACAGCAGGAAGCTCGCGGGCGCGAAAGGGTATGTCCACCAGCGCGACCCGCTGACCGCCGCGGTGAGGAAGGCGATGACGGGCGCGAGGAAGACCGGTCCGTAACCGTAGTCCAGCGCGAGGTAGATCCCGCAGGCCGCCAGCGTCACCACCAGCACGGCCAGCGGCTCCACCTGGCGCAGCACCAGGGCGATCGGCCCGGCGAGCAGCAGCACGCAGCCGAGCACGTCCAGCGAACGCACTCCGGACTGCCCCACATTCGCCGCGCGACCCCCCGCGACCTGGATCATCGCGACGATGAGCGCGATGGCGCAGTCGCGCACGATCGAGTCCCGATTCGCTATGGCTGGCGGTGTCACCCCTGCAGCCTATTCGGCCATGCCGCCCGGGCTCCGGTCATGCGCCGATTTCGCCGGGTAAGGTCCGGGCATGGTCGACCAGTCCACTCGCCTTCCCGATCTGTCCGCCCGTCCGCACGAACTGTCCGTGGAGCGGGTGATGACCGCACCGACGCCGTTGGTCTACGCCGCCCTCACCCGGGGTTTCGATATCTGGCTGGCGGCGCCGGATTCGGTGCGGATGCGGCCCGAAGTCGGTGAGCCGTTCTATTTCGAGACCGAATTCGAGGGCAAACGCAATCCGCACTACGGCCGGTTCCTGCGCCTGGTCCCGGCGCGCGAGGTCGAATTCACCTGGGTCACCGCCGCCACCGAGGGCGCCGAGACCGTCGTGCGCGTCGAACTGGTGAAGCAGCCGCGCGGCATCAGATTGCGTTTGCGCCACAGCGGATTCGCCAGCGCGGCGGTCCGTGATCTGCACGAGCAGGTGTGGCCGAGAATGCTCGAGCAGCTCGAGGAGCGCACCGCGGCCGCCGCCGGCTGAATCGCGCGGCCGCTCGGCCCGAACCGGACTGCCGGTTGGCCTCGGCGGCGGGGCGAAGTAGTCGAAGAGCGCAGCTGCCCGCCCGTCCACGCCGATCCGGCGCGGCGGCCGGCGCGAAGCGGCCCGCCCCGACCGGCACGCGAGTAGGTTCGAGCGTGCAGGAGTACGGCCCCTCATCGCGAAAGGACAATGATGCCAACACGTACCGCGCGCACCGCATGGTCCGGTGGTCTGCAGGACGGTTCCGGCCAGGTGGAGCTCGCCAGCTCCGGTGTCGGCAAGTACGACGTGTCGTTCCCGAAGCGCTCCGCCGAGAACGCCGACGGCACCACCAGCCCCGAGGAACTGATCGCCGCCGCGCACTCGTCCTGCTACGCCATGGCGCTGTCGGCGCAGATCTCCGCCGACGGCGGCACCACCGAGAGTCTGGACGTGACCGCCGATGTCACCCTCGGCCCCGACCCGGCGGGCGGTTTCCGCATCAGCGGCATCAAGCTGACCGTGCGCGGTCGCGTCCAGGACCTCGACGCCGACGGTTTCCTGGCCGCCGCCGAGGCCGCCAAGGCGGGCTGCCCGGTGTCCAAGGCGCTGGCGGGCGTCGACGACATCACCCTGGACGCCGCGCTGGCCTGACCAGGGGGCTCTCGTGGCGTCGGCACGTCAGCTCGCCTCGGTGCCGGGGCAGCCCGGCGTGGGGGCCGCGGAAACGACGAAGGCGGTGCGGATCTGCTGATCCGCACCGCCCCTTTCGGCAGTTCTCGTTCCCGGTCGTCGAGCGGGCCGGAGTGCACGCGAAGGACGGTTCCTTCGCCCCCTCATCGGTGTGGCCGGCAGATCACACCGCGGTGACCGGCTCGCGTTGCGTGGTGGCGGTCCGAGCGGAGATCTCCGTCAGCGCCGCGAATCCCAGCCCCAGCGCCGCCCACAGGGTGGCCGACACCGCCAGTGCGGACACCCGGAACTGCCACAGCAGGCTGGGCGGGAAGTCCGCGGAGACCTCGTCGACTCCCGGCAAGAGCACGTAGCCGACGGCCGTCACGGCGACGAACGCGAGCACGCCCGCGATCAACCGGACCGTCGACAACCGCCCGGCTAGCACCTTGAACACGTACAGGCCGGCGCCGACCGCGGCGATGCCGAGCAGCACCACCGCCACCCACAGCAGGGTGCGGTCGTTGATGGTGTCCGGATCGCCCACCGCGGGCGGGTTCGCCGGATATTTGAAGAACGGCACCGCGGCGATCGCGGCCCAGCCGGCCGCCCCGAGAAGCAGTCCCAGCGCGGGACCCGACAGTGCGGTGAAGCGACGCGCGTAGTGGGCCACCGCGCCGAAGATGGCCCCCAGCGCCAGCCCGTAGAGGCCGAGCGCCAGGAACTGACCGAACTTCTGGCCGGTGCGGCTCACCTCGGCGTCGTCGTGGGAGTGCCCGGCTTCCTCGGCATGCGAGTGTCCGGCGTCGGCCTCCTCCGCCATCGCCTCTTCGAGCGCGATCGCGGCATCGACGTGGGGTTCACCGACGAAGTGGCCGACCGTGGCGGCCAGCAGGCCGGCGATCAAGCCGGCCAGCAGGCCACGCAGCAACAGGGTTTTCAGAGATCCGGTCAGTGGCACGGCACACCGAGCAGATGCCGTCCGTCGTGCATCAGCTCGTGCAGGAACATCCCGCTGCGCGAGATCGCGCCTTGGTCGAAGCCGACCAGGTAGAGGGTGAGCAGTGCGAGAAGAACGACACCGACCGTGACGAGCACGGTCGCGACCGAATCGGTCGCCCTGGTGGCGGGGGTATGCGCGATGGCCATGGGGTCCTCCTGGGGATCTGCGTCCCGGATAGGGGGTTGTGCGACGGTGCCGGTGTCTGGCTCTCGCCGCCCCGAGAGCCCCGCCGGTGGCGGAGACGGACTCGGCACGTCGAATACAGTGGCGCGACCGCTCCGGGTTCCCACCGGATTACCGCTCACCTTCGCTTGGTCACCTCGAACTGTGACAGCAGGAGTTGTACGCCGTCAATACGGTGCTGACGGCGCCCGCCTCCCGGCATCGCTCATTCGTTCGCGGCGCCCTTGGCCTGCACGTCGAGCACGACCTCGAATTCGAGCAGCGAGGCGCCCGTGGAGACCGGCTTCTGGTCGCCGCCGCCCGCGTGCGCGGTGCGGGCCGGACCGTCGCGCCAGGCGGCGAAGGACTCTTCCGAATCCCATTGCGTGACGACGAAATAGCGATTGTCGCCGGCCACCGGGCGCAGCAGCTGGAAGCCGAGGAAACCGGGGGAGTTCTCCACCGCGTGCGCACGGCCCGCGAACCGCTTCTCCAGCTCGGGGCCCGCGCCCTCGGGAACCTCGATCGCATTGATCTTCACAACAGCCATACCACCGACAATACGGCCGGGGCAGAATCGAGTCGATGGTGACGGAGGCAAGGGTGGCAGAGGCGAGGGTGCCGGAGGGACAGACGGCCGAGCGGGCGAGCCGCGCGTGGCCCGTCCACGACGAAGGCGGCGCGGGCGCGCCCATCCTGCTGCTGCACGGCCTGATGGGCAGCGCGCGCACCTGGTCCGGCCACCTGGACTGGTTGCGCGAGCACGGCCACGTGCACACCTTCGACGCCGCCGGGCACGGCAGGCCCGCCCCCGCCGAACCGACCACCGAGGCGTTCGTCGCCGACCTCGCCGAGGCCACCGCCGCGATCACCGAGCCGATGGTGGTGATCGGGCACTCGATGGGCGCGCTGCACGGCTGGGTCTTCGCCGCGCGCCATCCCGAGCGGGTACGCGCGCTGGTCGTGGAGGACATCGGCCCCGACTTCACCGGCCGCACCGCCGCGGACTGGGCGGCCATGATCGAGGCCTGGCCACAGCCGTTTCCGGACGACGCGGCGGTCCTCGACTACTTCGGCCCGGTCGCCGGGCGCTACTTCCTGCGTTCGTTCCGGCACGGCCGGGACGGCTACCGCCTGCACGGTGCCGTCGCCACCTTCCGCGACATCTCCGAGGAGTGGGGCAGCCGCCATTTCTGGGACGAATGGAGGGCGGTGCAGGCGCCCACTCTGTTGATCGAGGGCGAGCACACGATCACCGTGCCAGGTCAGATGCGGGAAATGGCCGCCACGAATCCGCGCTCGGAGTACGTCTGGGTCGAGGGCGCGGGGCATCTGGTGCACGACGAACAACCGCAGCGCTACCGCCACGAGGTCGACCGGTTCCTCCGCCGGGTACTCGCCGGGCGCTGAACTCGGGCGTACGCCGGTCGGGTGGCCCCGGTCGGCGAGAAGCGCCGCCGAGGGAGCGGCCACAGCGGCGGGCCGGGCGTCGGACGGTGCGGTCCGTGGCGGGCCGGGCCGCCTGACCCGTCGCGGCTCAGCGTTCGCCTTCACCCGCCAGGGCGAACAATCCGTCGGCCGTCTGCTCGACCAGTCCGTCGACGAGCAGCGAGTCCAATGCCCGGTCGCGCTGCCCCGGATCACGGGTCCACGCCAGATCCAGCCGCACCCGCTCGACCGGCCCGGTGGATTCGCGCAACACGTCGAGCAGCCTGCCCCTGGCCTGCCGGTCGGTGCCCTCGTACTTCTGGATGCGGCGCACGACCTGCGAGGCGGGCCTGCCCGCCTCGACCCAGGCGCAGCGCGGCAGCGGGCAGCGCGCGCACTCGGGGTTGCGAGCCGTGCAGACGGTCGCGCCCAATTCCATCAGCGCGGCGGAGAACACCGCGGCGGGCCGCACCGCGAGCGGCAGCAGCGCCTCGGTCTCGGCCAGATCCCGCGCCGACGGACTGCCCGCTTCGGCCCGGCCGTGCACCGCCCGCGCCACCACCCGCCGGACATTCGTGTCGACCACCGGCACCCGCTGCCCGTAGGCGAAGCAGGCCACCGCGCGGGCGGTATAGGCGCCGATACCGGGCAGGCCGAGCAGGATCTCCACCTCGGCGGGGACTTCGTCGCCGTGTTCTTCGGCCAGCACCCGGGCGCATTCGTGCAGGCGCAGCGCCCGGCGCGGGTATCCGAGCTTCCCCCACGATCGCAGCACCTCGGCTTGCGAACTGGCCGCCATCGCCGAGGGGACCGGCCAGCGCCGGACCCATTCCCGCCAGATCGGCTCGACCCGCGCCACCGGCGTCTGCTGCAGCATGATCTCGCTCATCAGGATCTGCCACGCGGTCACGCCGGGGCGCCGCCAAGGCAGGTCACGAGCCGCTTCGCCGTACCAGGTGAGCAGGACCTCGGCGGGTATGTCCTGCGCCTCGATGCCCGCGATTCCCATCCCTCGATCCACGCCGCCCGTATCCGTCCTCACCGTCTCGATCGCCGCGGTGACAGTTCCGCTTTGCTCACATGTAACGCCAAGTGACTCGCTGGTAGGGCACCCGACGTGCACAATGAAGGCTATGCCTGGTTCAAATCCGATCAGCGCTTGGAAGTCCCTCCGTGAGGGCAACGAGCGGTTCGTCAGCGGCAATGTGCTGCATCCTAGCCAGGGCGTCGCCGATCGTGCCAGGCTCGCTTCGGGCCAGCACCCCAAGGCGATCCTGTTCGGCTGCGGTGACTCCAGGGTCGCCGGCGAGCTCATCTTCGATCAGGGTCTCGGTGACATGTTCGTGGTGCGCACGGCGGGCCACGTCATCGACAGCTCTGTGCTCGGCTCCATCGAATACGGCGTGCACGTGCTCGACGTGCCGCTGATCGTGGTGCTCGGGCACGACAGCTGCGGCGCCGTCAAGGCCACCCTCGACGCCCTGGACGGCGGCGAGGTGCCCGGCGGCTTCATTCGCAGCGTCGTCGAGCGGGTCACCCCGTCCATTCTCGCCGCGCGCCGGGAAGGGCTCTCCGAAGTGGACGAGCTGGAGGCCAGGCACGTGGTGGAGACCTCGCGGCTGCTCATGCAGCGTTCGATGATCATCTCCAGCAAAGTAGCCACCGGCGAACTGGCCATCGCCTCGGTCACCTACAAACTGGCCGAGGGCAAGATCGAGCTGCAGCGTGTCGTCGGCAACATCGGGGAAGTGGCCTGAACCGGACACAGGCGGCATAACACCAGCTCACCCGCTGCACACCCATCGTGTTGCCGGGTGGGCCGGGTCCGACACGCCGAGGTCATGAGACCGCGTGCCGCCCGGTGGCCGTAAGTTTGAATCGTGCTGGAACCGACTGGACCGCTGCCTCCGGAGATCTACTGGCGTCGTCGTGTTTTCGCCGTCGGGGTTCTCGTCGTGGTGCTCGCCTTGTTGATCTGGGTCGTGCTGATGGTGGCGCGCGGGGGCGATTCCGCCGGCGATGCGCAGGCCACCTCGACCACCGTCGCCGCGCCCGCCGGTGACGGCAAGGTCGAGCCCTCCGGCAGCGCCGTGACCGGCAGCTCCGCCTCCTCCTCCGCACCGTCGGGAGAGGCCGAGACGGCGAGCAACCAGTGCCCCGACCAGTCGCTGGCGATCAAGGTGACCGTGGCCCAGCCGACCTATCGCGTCGGCGAGAAGCCGGTGTTCGGCATCGTCATCACCAATATCTCGGCCGAGCCGTGCTCGCGCGATTTCGGTTCCGCCGCGCAACAGATCTCGGTGCAGACCCTCGACGGCAGCCGCAGGCTGTGGGTGAGCACCGACTGCTACCCCGAGGGCAAGCCGGACACCCGCACCCTCGATCGCGGCGAGCAGGCCGCCTTCCAGGTCACCTGGTCGGGCTCGACCTCCCAGCCGGAGTGCGCGGGGGAGCGCGTGCCGGTCCCGCCGGGCGCCTACACGGTGATGGCGCAACTGGGCTCGGTGCGCAGCGCGGCCGAACCGTTCAACATCGCCTGAGCGAACTCAGCTTTCGGACCTGCGCCCGCGCAGGCCCGCGACGCGCAGCGCCGAACGCACGTCGCCGACCTCCTGGATGCGAATTCCCTTGACCTTCACCTGTTCCGATCCGGGCGGCACCAGCGCGGTGGTGAACCCGAGACGCTGCGCCTCGGCGAGCCTGCGCGCCACCCCGGTCACCTTGCGCACCTCACCGGCCAGGCCCACCTCCCCGAGGATGACCCACCCCGAGGGCAGCGCGGTATCGGACTCGGCGCTGGCGATGGCCAGCGCGATCGCCAGATCCGCGGCGGGCTCGACGAGGCGCATACCGCCCACCGTGGCGGCGTACACGTCGTGCTTGCCGAGGAACACCCGCCCGCGGCTCTGCAGCACGGCCAGCACCATGGCCACCCGGTTGTAGTCCAGCCCGCTGACCGCCCGGCGCGGCGCGGGGATCTCGGTCTTGACCGTGAGCCCCTGCACCTCGCCGACCAGCGGCCGCTTGCCGTCCATCGCGACGGTCACCGCGGTGCCGGAGACCGGGTCGGTCCGGTGGTGCAGGAACAACCCGGAGGGGTCGTCGACGCAGGCGATGCCGTCCTCGTGCAGTTCGAAGCAGCCCACCTCGTCGGCGCTGCCGAACCGGTTCTTGATGCCGCGCACCATGCGCAGCGTGGAATTCTTGTCGCCCTCGAACTGCAGCACCACGTCCACCAGGTGCTCGAGCGTGCGCGGGCCCGCCACATTGCCGTCCTTGGTGACGTGCCCGACCAGCAGCACCGCGATCCCGCTCGTCTTGGCCAGCGAGGTCAGCGCCGCGGTGACCGCGCGGACCTGGGTGACGCCGCCGATCACGCCGTCGGCCTCCGGCGCGAGCATCGTCTGCACCGAGTCGACGACCAGCAGGCTCGGGCGTACCTGCTCGACATGGCCGAGCACGATCGACAGATCCGATTCGGCCGCCAGATACACCCGCTCGTGCACCGCGCCGGTCCGGTCGGCGCGCAGCCGCACCTGGCCCGCCGACTCCTCGGCGGTCACGTACAGGGCCTTCTCGCCCTCCCGGCGCGCCCACCGGTGGGCGACCTCGAGCAGCAGGGTCGACTTGCCGACGCCGGGTTCCCCGGACAGCAGCACGACCGAGCCCGGCACCACGCCCCCGCCGAGCACCCGATCCAGTTCGGACACATCGGTCGGGCGCGCCCGCGTGATCCGGGAGTCGATCGTCGACAGCGGCGCGGCCGCGGTGCTGGGCAGCATCGCGCGCCGTCCCGGGGCACCCGCCGCCGTCGCGACCGCCGCGACCTCGTCCACCGTGCCCCAGGCGCCGCAGTCCGGGCACTTGCCCACCCATTTGGCCACCTCGTGCGTGCAGGCCGAGCACCGGAAGATCGCCTTGGTCTTTGCCACACCGGCACCTTACGCAGCGGCGCCGACAGTCGCGTCGCACGCCGAGGCCCCGGACCACGCAGGCGCTGGCACACCGCCGACGACGAGAAAGGCTGCCGCACCGGGTGCGACAGCCTCTCGTGCTCGTGGAGTCCCGTGGCGGGACGGCCTCAGTGGCCGCCCGCGCCCTCGGGGGCCGGGCCGGACAGCGGCGACTCGTGACGCTCGGAGTCGGTGCCCGCGTCGACCGGCACCTGCACTTGGACGGTGCCGTTCTCCTTGAAGTTGAAGGAGACGGTGTAGGTCAGCCCGGGGGTGATGTCCTGCGTCAGGCCGGAGATCTCGATCTTGGCGCTCTCGGCCGCGTCCTGGCCGGCGGAACCCTGCTCCGCGGAGCCGGCCGCGCTGCCGTGCCCGGCCTCGCCATGGTCGCCCGCGGCGGTGGTACTGCCCGCGGGGCCGGAGGTGACGATCTCCTGCGGGCCGATCTTCAGCGTCTTCTCACCGGCGGCCGGGGTGACGGTCACCTTGCCGAGATCGGTGGTGACGCTGGTCAGCTCGTCGGCCGTCTCGCCGCTGTTGTTCACGATCGAGAGCGCGAGCAGCGCCTTGCCACCGGCCACATTGGTGTAGCCCTCGCCGGGGTACACGATGTGGACATTGCGCAGGGAGATGTTTTCCACGTCGGCGTGGTTGCCGTTGATCGCCGGCGCCTGGTTGGCGGTCTGCGAGATCTGGCCTGCGCTGCAGCCGGACAGCGCGAGTGCGGCGCCTGCGGCGAACGCGGCCACCGTCACCATCAGACGTGAGTTCAGGGCAGTCACGGCTTGTCCTCCATGTCGACCGGGCACACTCCGCTACGGAGAGTAGTAACTAGGCAGCGTAGTAGTCGGCTCCCACGCCGACGCTACGGGGTGCCGACACGAGGCCTGCCGGCATCCGTTGGATAACGGTTGGGCCGTCCGGACCGGATTGCCACGTGACCGCCGCGCGCCGCTTCGGGAGGCCGCGCAGGTGATGCCCGGCGGTAACTCCTTATGGCACAACGCGATGCACACCGGGCAAGTTCTGTCAACCCCCAGGGAGTCCTCGTTGTGGCCCTGACCTGCACAGTTGATCGCGCCGTTATCGAGTCGCATGTTAAACTGTGAACATCGAAAGGGGCACGGGACACATGATTTTTAAGGTCGGAGACACCGTCGTTTACCCCCACCACGGAGCGGCGCTGATCGAAGCAATCGAGACTCGCACCATCAAGGGTGAGCAAAAAGAGTATCTGGTCCTCAAGGTCGCCCAGGGCGATCTGACCGTACGCGTTCCCGCGGAAAATGCCGAATACGTCGGCGTCCGCGACGTCGTGGGCCAGGAGGGTCTCGATCGGGTCTTCCAGGTGCTACGCGCGCCGCACACCGAGGAGCCGACCAACTGGTCCCGTCGCTACAAGGCCAACCTGGAGAAGCTCGCCTCCGGCGATGTGAACAAGGTGGCCGAGGTCGTTCGCGACCTGTGGCGTCGTGAGCAGGACCGCGGTCTTTCCGCCGGTGAGAAGCGCATGCTGGCCAAGGCCAGGCAGATTCTGGTCGGCGAGCTCGCGCTCGCCGAGGGCACCGACGACGGCAAGGCCGAGACCCTGCTCGACGAGGTCCTCGCCGCGGCGTCCTGAACGTCACCGTCGATCGATCGATGAACACCACCGACAGCGACGGCTCCGTCGTTGCCTTGGTGCCTGCCGCCGGCCGCGGCGTTCGCCTGGGTGAGCAATCTCCCAAAGCGTTCGTCCCGGTCGGCGGCACGCCCATGGTCAGACTCGCCGTGGACGGCCTGCTGGCCTCCGGGGTGGTCGACCGCATCATCGTGATGGTTCCCGCCGATCTCTCCGAGCGTGCAGTCGCCCTGCTGCCGCCTTCGGATGCCGTGCGGGTCGTGGTCGGCGGCGCCGAGCGCACCGATTCGGTGCGTGCCGGACTCGCCGACGCGCCGGATGCCGGATATTTCCTGGTCCACGATGCCGCACGCGCTCTCACGCCGCCCGAGCTCATCGGGCGAATAGTCGGCGAATTGCGGGCCGGCCGTCGTGCCGTGGTTCCGGTGCTTCCGGTGGTCGACACCATCAAATCCGTGGATGCCGAGGGCGTGGTGATCGGCACTCCCGATCGGGCCGCGCTGCGCGCCGTCCAGACCCCCCAGGGCTTCGCCGCCGATCTCCTGCGCACGGCCTACGCGGCCGATGTGCCCGCGACCGACGACGCCGGTCTGGTCGAGCGCCTCGGCGCCGCGGTACACACCGTCCCGGGCGATCCGCTGGCCTTCAAGATCACCACGCCGCTGGACCTGCGGCTGGCCGAGACATTGATCTCCCATCGCGCCGCCCTCTGAGCGCCGCCCCGGCGAACCCGTCGGCCGTGTGCGCATCGCGTCCACTCGATGTGAGACGGTCTGTGCATGCGAGTGGGAATCGGCAGCGATGTGCACCCGATCGAGCCGGGTAGGCCGTGCTGGATGGCGGGGCTGCTGTTCGAGGACGCGGACGGCTGCGCGGGACACTCCGACGGCGACGTGGCCGCGCACGCCCTGTGCGACGCGCTGCTCTCGGCCGCCGGCCTCGGTGACGTGGGTGCCGTCTTCGGCACCGGACGTCCGGAATGGGCGGGCGTGTCCGGTGCCACCATGCTCACCGAGGTGCGCAGACTGCTGGCCGAGGCCGGGTTCGAGATCGGCAATGCGGCCGTCCAGGTGATCGGCAACCGGCCCAAGATCGGCCCGCGCCGCGCCGAGGCCCAGCGGGTGCTGGGTGAACTGCTCGGCGCGCCGGTGTCGGTGTCCGGCACGACCACCGACGGCCTCGGCCTGACCGGCCGGGGCGAGGGCGTGGCGGCCGTCGCCACCGCGCTCATCCGCCCGCGCGCCTGATCCGCGGCGTGGTTGGGTAGCGTCGGCTCGCGACCGTCGGCGAGGCCGGCGCCCGGACCTCCGGCGAGGGGTGCGTATAGCACCGCTGACGCGACGAGTCGAGCCGGGGCACGAACACCCTGCTACCACCGACTAGGATCGACCCCCGTGACACTGCGCCTCTTTGACACCGAAAGCCGAACCATGCGCGAATTCGCGCCGCTGGTTCCCGGCCGCGCTTCGGTGTACTTGTGTGGTGCCACCGTGCAGGGCGAACCCCATATCGGTCATGTGCGTTCCGGCGTCGCCTTCGACGTGCTGCGACGGTGGTTGCAGGCACACGACTACGACGTCTGGTTCATTCGCAACGTCACCGACATCGACGACAAGATCCTCAACAAGGCCGCCGAGGCGGGCCGTCCCTGGTGGGAGTGGGCCGCCACCTACGAGCGGGCCTTCGACCGCGCCTACGACCTGCTCGGTGTGCAGCCGCCCTCGGCCGAACCGCGTGCCACCGGACACATCACTCAGATGGTCGATCTGATGCAGCGCTTGATCGATCGCGGGCATGCCTACGCCTCGGCGGGCAATGTCTACTTCGACGTGCAGAGCTATCCGGAATACGGCTCGCTGTCGGGCCACAAGCTCGACGACGTCCACCAGGGCGAGAGCGCGGGCGAGGGCAAGCGCGACCCGCGCGACTTCACGCTCTGGAAGGCCGCCAAGCCGGGTGAGCCGAGCTGGCCCTCGCCGTGGGGGCCCGGTCGTCCGGGCTGGCATCTGGAGTGCTCGGCGATGGCCGGGTTCTACCTCGGTCCGGAGTTCGACATCCATTGCGGCGGTATGGATCTGGTGTTCCCGCACCACGAGAACGAGATCGCCCAGTCCAAGGCCGCCGGTGACGGCTTCGCCCGGTACTGGCTGCACAACGGCTGGGTGACCATGGGCGGGGAGAAGATGTCCAAGTCCCTGGGCAATGTGCTCTCCGTGCCGAACATGCTGACCAAGGTGCGCGCGGTCGAACTGCGCTTCTATCTCGGCAGCGCCCACTACCGCTCCATGCTCGAGTATTCCGACAAGGCGCTCGAGGACGCGGTGGCCGCCTACCGCCGTATCGAGGCGTTCCTGCAGCGGGCCACCGCGCGGGTCGGGGAGATCCCGGTCGGCAAATGGACCGACGCCTTCGCCGAGGCGATGGACGACGATCTCGCGGTGCCGCGCGCGCTGGCCGAGGTCTTCCGCGCGGTGCACGAGGGCAACAAGGCGCTCGAGTCCGGCGCCGTCGACACCGCGCGCGAGCTGGCAGGCCAGGTGCGCGGCATGCTGTGCGTGCTGGGCGTGTGCCCGTTCGACGCGCATTGGCAGGGCGCGCAGGACGATTCGGAGGCCGAGCAGGCCCTGGACACCTTGATCCGCGCCGAACTCGAGCGCCGCAAGCAGGCCCGTGCGGACAAGGATTGGGCGACCGCCGACGCGGTGCGCGACCGTTTGCAGGCCGCAGGCATCGAAGTGACCGATACCCCGAACGGCCCGGAATGGTCGCTGAGCGCTGGTGGAAAGGCGAACTGATGGCAGGCAAT
>NZ_BAGA01000009.1 GCF_000308595.1 Nocardia higoensis NBRC 100133
CGTGCCGGACTCGGCTGGCGTGCCGGACTCGGCTGGTGTGTCGGACTGGGTTGGTGTGCCCGACGCGGCTCCTGTGCCGCACGCGGTTGGTGCGCCGGACGCGGCTGGTGCGCCCGCAGACAAGGCTTCGCGCCCCGACGGCAGCCGCGCTGTCCCCGAACTGCGCGCACCCATCGGCTCCCCACGGGTGTTGCCGATCGCTGCCGCCGCACAGTGCTCCGTGCCGCGCCATCTCGGGTTGTTGCGCCTCGTGAGGCGAAGTCGAATGCCACGCGCGGCGGTGGTGGCATGGGCCGAGCACCGATTCGCTGTCGTGCTCGCCTGGCTCCACTCCCGGACGCAGATGGCCATCGGCCGGCGGTCGGGCCGACAGTCCGCTGAGGAGGCAGGGGAGTCCGCCGCGTCGCCACGATCGACGCGCCGGTGCGCGCCCAGCACAGTGCGCTTCGCACGCCCGGCGCCCACGGGCTGCGCCCGGACGACGGTGGGCCTCGGTCCTGGCGCAATCCGACTCGAGTCGGCTGTCGCGAGGTGGAAGGCCATCCGCCCCGCGCTCCGGAAGGTGCGAAAGGTCCTTCGCGGGCTCGGCCGGGAGCTGTCGGCTCGGCTGGTGCGTGCGGTGCGCGCGGACGAGGGCATGTCCACGGCCGAATACGCCATCGGCACCATTGCGGCGGCCGCGTTCGGCGCCGTCCTCTACGGAGTGGTGACCGGGGACTCCATCGTGGACGCGCTCACCGGGATCATCGACAAGGCCCTGAACACCAGCGTCTGACCTGGCCCGTGGACAGGTCGGATGTGCCGGTGTACCGGGCGTACCGGTGCGCGGCGGCTGCTCGCCGCCTGCGCGCCGAGGACGGCGGCGTGACCGTGGAGGCCGCGATTGCCGTGGCGGCGATCATGATCGTCGTGATGCTGTGCCTCGGCGCGGTGCTCGCGGCGTCGGCGCAGGTCCGCTGTGTCGACGCCGCCCGTGAGGCCGCCCGGCTCGAGGCGCGGGGGGACACGGCGGTCGCGCGCGCGGCGGCCGGCCGGGTGGCCCCGCCGGGCGCGGATATCTCGGTGCGGCGCGAGGGCGCATTCATCGTGGCGGTGGTTTCCGCGCGCACGCCGCTGCTGCCGTTGCGGCTGCGAGCCGAGGCGGTCGCGGTACGCGAGCCAGGGACGGAGGCACCGGATGGGCAGGGGCGGTGACACCGGGGCGGCCACGGTGTACGCGTGCGTCGCGCTGGTCGCGTTGATCGCGGTCACGTCGATGTTCGTGAGCCTGGGCACCGTGGTGGTGGCGCGGCATCGGGTGCAGGCGGGCGCGGATCTCGGAGCTCTCGCGGCGGCGGGTGCGTTGCGTGGCGGAACGGAGCAGGCGTGCGCCGAGGCGGTCGCGGTGGTGGGGCGAATGAGTGGCACGGTCGCCTCGTGCGAGGTGGCGGGATGGGAGGTGACGGTATCGGTGGAACAGAATGTATCGGTCGGCGTGCTGGGTGCGCGGACGGTGCATGCGAGTGCACGGGCGGGACCCGCCGATTAGTAAGACCGACCGGTTCTGAATGTTCCACAGTGGGATGCTGCAAGCTTCAATTATCGAATACGTGCGCATTGATAATTACGATGCGGTATCTATACGAGTCCGATTGCAGTAATTCAAATCGCGATAGCCGGGCGGCCGGTATGCATCTGCGGCAATGTTGTAGTTAACATGAAACTATTCCGTTTTATTCGGGCGGTGGGGCGATCGCCCAGGGGATGGTGGTTGTCCAGTCAACCTGCCGATCGTGACCCAGCCCACAGACAGCTATGTGCCCAGCCCTGGACAGGCATCCGGCAGCGAGCCGATTTCCGCGCTCTCACCTGCGTCGATGGCATGCAGAGCGGGCGTGCCGAGTTCGGTGATCACCGCACGCAACAGGCGGGTTGCCGCGGCCTTGTCGAGGGGGCTGTTGCCGTTGCCGCACTTGGGCGACTGGACGCAGGACGGGCAGCCGGTGGCGCAGGCGCACGACTCGATGGCGTCGAGTGTGGCCGCCAGCCAGGGTCGCAGCCGCGCGAAGCCACGCTCGGCGAAGCCCGCGCCGCCGGGCTGCCCGTCGTAGACGAACACCGTGGGCAGGCCGGTATCGGGGTGTTCGGCCGTGGACACGCCGCCGATGTCCCACCGATCGCAGGTAGCGAACAGCGGGAGCAGGCCGATGGCGGCGTGTTCGGCGGCGTGCAGCGCACCGGGTAGGCCGCGGGCGGTGATGCCCGCGGCGGTCAGCAGTTCGGGGTCGACGGTGTACAGGACGGCTCTGGTGGGCAGGGTTCGGGCGGGCAGGTCGAGTTCCACCATGTCCAGCACCTCGCCGGTGGGCAGGGTACGCAGGTAGCCGGTCACCTGGCTGGTCACGCTGACCTGCGCCAAGGCGCTGATCACAGCCCCGTGCGCGTGCTCCTCGACGATGCCGTCGATGGTCAGCGTGGTGAGCGAGCGGGCCGTGGTGGTCCAGCCGGGATCGCCCTGGTGCACGAATGCCACGCCGCCCTCGAGGTCCAACTCGTCGACCACGTACGTCTCGCCCTGGTGCAGGTGCACAGCGCCTTCGTGCAGGGTGGACGGCGCACGGGCGGCGTCGGCGGTGCCGATCAACCGGCCGGTCTCGCCGTCGACGATCATCACCGGCGCGCCGATTCCGCCGCGCACGTCCACATCGTCGTGCGGGTGGGTGTGCGCGGTGATGTGCCAGCGGCCCGAACCGGGCTGTTTACCCGGCCGGTGCCGAACCAGACCCTCTCGGGCCAGGTCGGCGAGCACTTCCCGGGCGTCGAGGGCCTCGGCTTCGGCGTCGGTGATCGGCAGTTCGGCGGCCGCGCACAACAGCTGCGGTCCGAGGACACAGGGATTCGCCGGGTCGGTGATGGTCGCTTCGACCGGCTTGCCCAGCAGCGCCTCGGGGTGATGGACGAGGTAGGTGTCCAGCGGATCGTCGGTGGCGACCAGCACCACCAGCGAGCCCTGGGTGCGTCTGCCCGCCCGGCCGGCCTGCTGGAGGAACGAGGCCACCGTGCCGGGAAAACCGGCGATGACCACGGCGTCCAGGCCCGCGATGTCCACGCCCAGCTCCAGGGCGTTCGTCGTCGCGGCGCCGAGCAGTGTGCCGTCGGACAGGGCGGCTTCGAGCGCGCGGCGGTCCTCGGCGAGATATCCCGCGCGATAGGCGGCGACGCGCTCGAGCAGCGCCGGATCCCGCTCGGAGAGCAGCCTGCGGGTCTCCCGTGAGACCAGTTCCGCACCGCGGCGCGACCGGACGAAGGTCAGCGTGCGGGCGCCCTCGCTCACCAGATCGGCCATGATGCGCGCCGCCTCTACGGTGGCCGGACGGCGGACCGGCGCACCGTTCTCGCCGCCGGTGGGATTCACCAGCGGCGGCTCCCAGAGCGCGACGGTCCGGGCGCCGCGCGGCGACCCGTCCTCGGTGACGGCCGTGCACGGCGCGCCTACCAGGCGCGATGCCGCGTCGGCGGGATCGGCGGTGGTCGCCGAGCAGAGCACGAAGACCGGATCGGCTCCGTAGCAGGCGGCGACACGGCGTAACCTGCGCAGCACCAGCGCGACGTGCGAGCCGAAGACCCCCCGGTAGGAGTGGCATTCGTCGACGACGATGTAGCGGAGTCTGCGAAACACCCGTGCCCAGCGCTGATGCGAGCGCAGCATGCCGATGTGCAGCATGTCCGGATTGGTGAATATCCAGCGAGCGTTGTCCCGGACCCACTGCCGGACCTCGGCCTGGGTGTCGCCGTCGTAGGTGGCGGGGCGGATATCGCGCAGCGCGCCCTCGTGCGTGAGTTCGGAGACCGCGCGCAACTGGTCGGCGCCCAGCGCTTTGGTCGGCGCGAGGTACAGGGCCGTGGCCTTGGGATCTTCGCGCAGCGCGGTGAGCACCGGCAGTTGATATCCGAGTGATTTACCGGAAGCTGTGCCGGTGCTCAGGACCACGTGGCGCCCGCTCGCGGCCAGCTCGGCGGTTTCGGTCTGATGCGTCCACGGTGCGGGAATGTCCGCGGTTTCGAAGGCGGCGACGACCTCGGGATGTGCCCAGGCCGGCCAGGTGGTGGTGCGGGCATCCCGGGCGGGTTGATCGGTCACGTGCGTCAACCGGGGGTCGTCCGGGGAATTTCGGACACGATTCAGCAACGATCGCCCGTAGCCAGCGGAGGTCTCCGGGCCGATTTCGCGGTCCGCGGTCACGACGCGAGCACGGCTGCGCGCCTACCAGCTGTCATGGTGCGCTCTCTCGGTCGTCCAACCTGCCTATTCGATGCGGAATAGCGACCCGCGTCACAGCCATCTCGCCGAGCTACTGCCCGGTTATCCCGCCGCAAACAAACCGTAAGTCTGGATTCGGGGATTGTGTCCCTTATCCGCGCATTCGCAAGATCAAGTTTTTTGCAAATTGTCGGTAACTCGACTGTTGAATTCCTCGGAGACATGGTTCACTGGTTCCTGGTCGCAAGCTTCTGTGTTCGAGGGACGGATCGAAAGTCCAAACCATCAGCAGGATCGATGTTGCGAGCGGTGTGCTTGGCGCTCTCCCTGCGGTGCTTTCCCCGTAGGGAGAGGCCAAGAGTACAGCGGTCGGAACGGGCCCGGTGGACGAACCCAGTTGTCCGCCGTTCCGGTAAGAAAAGAGAAGGAACATAATGGCACAGGGAACTGTGAAGTGGTTCAACGCGGAGAAGGGGTTCGGCTTCATCGCGCCCGAGGACGGCTCCGCTGACGTCTTCGTCCACTACTCCGAGATTCAGGGTTCGGGCTTCCGCACCCTCGAGGAGAACCAGAAGGTCGAGTTCGAGGTCGGCCAGGGCACCAAGGGCCCCCAGGCCACCGGAGTCCGCGCGCTCAGCTGAGCGGCATTCATATCCAGCTTCGTCCCTCATCACCGGTATCGGGATGAGGGACGAGCTGTTTCCGGGGTAAGGCGCTGCCCGAGGGGTGGGGCGCTACCATCTCCCATCACGTACGCTCGGTGGTTCGGGTCGCACGCGCCCGACCGCTGCCGTCGTCGAGGTATAAACGTCTCTGGTAGCGATGTTCGTAGTCGTCGCCTGCCCCGAAGCCGTGCACGATGCGAGGGTGCGTGACGCGGGTTCTGAGAAGGAAAGGTGTTTTCGCCGGTGGCAACACGAGACCGCAGTGCAGTCGATCAGGGGCGTCCCCTGCGTCGTCTCGTGATCGTCGAGTCCCCGACCAAGGCTCGCAAAATTGCCCCCTACCTGGGGCGCAACTACACGGTGGAAGCCTCGGTCGGTCATATCCGCGACCTGCCGCGCGGCGCGGCCGACGTGCCCGCCAAGTACAAGGGGCAGTCCTGGGCCCGGCTCGGCGTCGACGTCGACAACGACTTCGAGCCCATCTATGTGGTGAGCCCGGACAAGAAGGCCAAGGTCGCCGAACTCAAGAGCCTGCTCGCCGACGCCGACGAGCTCTATCTCGCCACCGACCCCGACCGTGAGGGCGAGGCCATCGCCTGGCACCTGCTCGAGACGCTCAAGCCGAAGGTCCCGGTGCGCCGGATGGTCTTCCACGAGATCACCGAGCCCGCCATCCGCGCGGCCGCCGCCGACACCAGGGAACTCGACCCGGATCTGGTCGACGCGCAGGAGACCCGCCGCATCCTGGACCGCCTCTACGGCTACGAGGTCAGTCCGGTGCTGTGGAAGAAGGTCATGCCGAAGCTGTCGGCGGGCCGGGTGCAGTCGGTGGCGACCAGAGTCATCGTGCAGCGCGAGCGCGAGCGGATGGCGTTCCGTTCCGCCGAGTACTGGGACATCGCCGCCAAGCTCGACGCGGGCACCGGGGAACAGGGCGACGGTGCGAATCCGCGTACGTTCGGCGCGCGCCTGGTGAACGTGGACGGCGCGCGCGTGGCAGGCGGCCGGGATTTCGGCCCCGACGGGCAGCTGAAGTCCGCCAACGGCGTGGTCGTGCTGGACGAGACCCGCGCCCGCAGGCTCGCCGAGGCGCTCGACGGCGTGGATCTCGCCGTGACCTCCGCGGAGTCCAAGCCCTACAGCCGCAAGCCCTACCCGCCGTTCATGACCTCGACCCTGCAGCAGGAGGCCGGGCGGAAACTGCGCTTCACCTCCGACCGCACCATGCGGGTGGCACAGCGGTTGTACGAGAACGGCTACATCACCTACATGCGTACCGACTCCACCACGCTGTCGGAGTCGGCGATCGCGGCCGCGCGCGCCCAGGCCACCCAGCTCTACGGCGCCGAGTACGTGCATCCGACGCCGCGCCAGTACACCCGCAAGGTGAAGAACGCGCAGGAGGCCCATGAGGCGATCCGGCCGGCCGGCGACACCTTCGCCACCCCGGGCCAGTTGCACTCGCGCCTGGACAACGACGAGTTCCGCCTCTACGAGCTGATCTGGCAGCGCACCGTCGCCTCACAGATGGCCGATGCGCGCGGCACCACCCTGACGCTGCGCATCACCGGCGTCGCGGGGACCGGCGAGGAGTGCGTGTTCTCCGCCTCCGGCCGCACCATCACCTTCGCCGGCTTCCTCAAGGCCTATGTCGAGAGTGTGGACGAGGAGGCGGGCGGCCAGTCCGACGACGCCGAGTCCCGCCTGCCCGCGCTGGAGGAAGGGCAGAACGTCACCGCCGTCGAGCTGAATCCCGATGGGCACAGTACGAATCCGCCCGCCCGCTACACCGAGGCCTCGCTGATCAAGGCCCTCGAAGAGCTGGGCATCGGCCGCCCGTCGACCTATTCCTCGATCATCAAGACCATCCTCGATCGCGGCTATGTCTACAAGCGCGGCAGCGCGCTGGTGCCGTCTTGGGTGGCGTTCGCCGTGATCGGGCTGTTGGAGGCCTATTTCGGCCGGTTGGTCGACTTCGACTTCACCGCCGGGATGGAGGACGATCTCGACGCCATCGCCGGTGGCCGGGAGCGGCGCGGAAACTGGTTGTCCAGCTTCTATTTCGGTGGCGACAGCGGCGCCGAGGGTTCGGTCGCGCGTTCGGGTGGCCTGAAGAAGATGGTCGGCGGGCAGCTCGACGACATCGATGCCCGCGAGGTGAACTCGATCAAGCTGTTCACCGACGACGAGGGCCGCGATGTGGTGGTCCGGGTCGGTCGTTACGGGCCGTATCTGGAGCGCCTGGTCACCGATCCCGATGATCCCGACGGCGATCCGATCTCCCAGCGTGCGAATCTGCCCGACGATCTGCCGCCCGACGAGCTGACCGTCGAGGTCGCCGAGAAGCTGTTCGCGACACCTCAGGAAGGCCGTCGCCTCGGCGTCGATCCGGAGACCGGGCACGAAATCGTCGCCAAGGAAGGGCGTTTCGGTCCCTACGTCACCGAGATCCTGCCCGAGCCGGAACCCGAGCCCGAGGGCGCGAAGAAGACCGCGGCGAAGAAGGCGGCCGCGCCGAAGCCGCGCACCGGTTCGCTGTTCAAGTCGATGGACCTGGGCACCGTCACCCTCGAGGACGCGCTCCAGCTGTTGTCGCTGCCCCGCGTGGTCGGCACCGATCCCGCCAGCGGCGAGGAGATCACCGCGCAGAACGGCCGCTACGGCCCGTACCTGAAGAAGGGCTCGGACTCGCGATCACTGGCGTCCGAGGACCAGATCTTCTCGGTCACCCTCGACGAAGCGCTGAAGATCTACGCCGAGCCCAAGCGCCGCGGCGGTCAGTCGGCCTCGGCCGCGCCGTTGCGCGAAATGGGCGTCGATCCGGTGTCGGGCAAGCCGATGGTGATCAAGGACGGCCGGTTCGGCCCCTACGTCACCGACGGCGAGACCAACGCCAGCCTGCGCAAGGGCGACGAGGTCGAGTCGATCACCGACGAGCGGGCCGCCGAACTGCTCGCCGACCGGCGGGCCCGTGGTCCGGTGAAGAAGACCGCGAAGAAGGCTGCCGCCAAGAAGACCCCGGCGAAGAAGACGGCGGCGAAGAAGACCACCACCGCCGCGAAGAAGACCGCGGCCAAGAGCGCGACAGCGAAGGCGAGCGCCACCAAGTCCGCCGCGAAGAAGGCCGCCGCCAAGAAGGCGCCGGCGAAGAAGGCCTCGGCGAATTCGAGCGCGGAGACCTCCTGAGCCCGGACCTCGCCCCGGCGGGAGCGCTTGGACCCGGCGGTTAGGGTGTAGTCGTGGCGGGAGTCTTCGATCGGTTGGTCGGGCAGCGCGCCGTCGAGTCCGAGCTGACGGCTGCGGCGGTGGCGGCACGCGCGGGTGTCGTCGAGGGCGCGATGACGCACTCCTGGCTGTTCACCGGCCCGCCCGGTTCCGGCCGGTCCGTCGCCGCGCTCTGCTTCGCCGCCGCTCTGCAGTGCACCGACCCCGGGACTCCGGGTTGCGGTCGCTGCCATGCCTGCACCACCACCATGGCGGGCACGCACGGTGACGTGCGCCGGGTCGTGCCCGAAGGGCTGAGCATCAGCACCAAGGAGATGCGCGAGATCGTGCAGATCGCCGCGCGCAGGCCGAGCACCGGCCGCTGGCAGGTGGTCGTGGTCGAGGACGCCGACCGGCTCACCGAAGGCGCGGGCAACGCCCTGTTGAAGGTTGTGGAGGAACCGCCCGCCCGCACCGTGTTCCTGCTCTGCGCGCCCTCGGTCGACCCGGAGGACATCTCGGTGACACTGCGCTCGCGATGCAGGCACATCCACCTGGTGACCCCGTCGGTCACCGATATCGCCGCCGTGCTGCGCGACCAGGACGGGCTCGACGCCGAGGCCGCCGAATGGGCCGCCTCGATCAGCGGCGGACATGTCGGCCGCGCCCGCCGCCTCGCCACCGACGCCCACGCCCGCGACCGCAGGCAACGCGCCCTCGCCCTGGCCACCGCCGCCGCCCGTCCCGCCGCGGCCTATGCCGCCGCCGACGCGCTGGTGAAAGCCGCCGACGACGAGGCCAAGGAGATGAGCGCCGAACGCGACGAACGCGAACGCGACGAAATGGCCACCGCCCTCGGCGCGGGCGGCACCGGCAAGGGATCGGCGGGCGCGACCCGCGGTTCGGCGGGCATCCTCAAAGAACTCGAACGCCGCCAGAAATCCCGCCTCACCCGCACCGGCCGCGACGCCCTCGACCTCGCCCTCATCGACATAGCGGGCTTGTTCCGCGATGCCCTCGCCGTCCGCTTCGCCGGACACGACCTGTCCTCGGTCACGCTGACCCACCCCGACATGACCGACGACATCCGCGACCTCGCCGACCGCGTCCCGCCCGAGGGCCTGCTGCGCAGCATCGACGCCGTCCTGGAGTGCCGCGAAGCCATCGACCTCAACGTCAAACCCCGCTTCGCCGTCGCCGCCATGGTCGCCGCCTTCATCGCCGCCCGGACCGATTGACCACCCGTTTTCGCGATCCGAAGGTCGAGACGATAGACTCCGGTGGCCGAAAGGCACGCCGCCTTAGCTCAGTCGGTAGAGCGCTTCACTCGTAATGAAAAGGTCGGGGGTTCGATTCCCCCAGGCGGCTCCATCTCTCCTGGTCAGAGCTGCTTTCCGGCGGACACAAACCGAACGGAAAGCAGCTCATCTTCCAACTAACTCCCAACTATCGCCCTGCACCGGTGACCGCACGTTCGAGTGCTCGAGCGGCGGCGTGGTGGGTTCGCCCGCGTGCCATGTAGTGGCGTTGGGTCATCGCCGGGTCGGCGTGGCCGAGGACATCCGCGGTGATCCGTGCCGACAGTCCAGCGTCGTCGAGGATGGTGGCGACGGCGCTGCGGAAGCTGTGCGCGGTGATGTCGTCGGCCATGCCGAGCGCGTCCCGCACCCGCTGCCACTCGTGACCGACGTTCTGGGGATCGCGAAGCGTCCATACGGCGGAGGGGAACACGAGATCGAGGGTGGCCGGTGCATCGGGCTCGGGTGGAGAGGCCAACTTGCGTGCTGCCAGAGTCGCCTTGCGTGTGGCCAGAGCCGCCTTGCGTCGCCTGAGCATCTCGACTGCGAAGTTCGGCAAGGCGATTGTTCCCCGCCGATTCTTGGGGTCGTCGTCCTTGGCGGTGCGCACCAGGCCCGTACCCTTGACACGCACCACCTTGCCCGTGCATCGCAGAGTGGACGCCGCCAGGTCGATGTCCGACCACAGCAGGCCGAGCACCTGACTACGCCGTAGCCCGGTCGCCGCGAGAAGCGTCACGAGGTCCGCCAGGTCGGCGCTCTCGCAGTAGTCGGCGACGGTCGGCGGGGTGTATGCCTTGACCGGCGTACCCCGGTCGCGTTCGGCCTTGGACAGCTTGCGCGGGCATGGTGTCTCGGAAGTGCGCACAGCGGTGAGGATGAACCGCAGTTCATCGATGGTGAGATCACGCGCGCCACCGGTACGGCCCTTGGCCTCGATGTTCTTGGCCATCTGCGATTCCCGGACCGGATTCACCGTGAGCGCGTCTTTGCGCACGGCATAGCGGAACATGCCCGACAGGACGTTCCGTGCGGTCCGCATCGTGGACGGACCTCGCGCTTCCCCGACCTGCTTGAGAAACGCCTCTATCGCCGAGGTCGTGACTTCGAGCAGGCGCCGTTCGCCGAACGCTGTGGTGAACATCTCAGCCGCTAGGTCGTAGCGGTCCACAGTGCTGCTCGCGCGTTCCTGCTCGACCAGGTGCGCTCGGTACAGCGACCACAGTTGCCGAACAGTGGTCGATTCCGACAGCTCACCGCCCAGGTCGATCCGGATCGAGGTAGCGGCGGCCATGACGGCGTCCAGTGCCCGCGATCCGTTGCGGTCGGGGACCTTCCGGCCTCGAGCGTCGAGCTTGACCGGCGATACCCGTTTGAGGTCACGGCGCTTGCCGGAGGCGTCGCGAACCAGAATCCGTGCGCACCAGTGCCCTGGCGACAACTCGGTGAGCATCGGAGCGCCCGGGACGCCGATGGGGCGAGCGGGTCTGCCGCGCTTCACCACCGCCCCCTCACCGGAACAGTCAGTCGTCCTCCCGAGCCGCCAGCGCGGCGTCCAGAGCGTTCAGATCCCAACGGAAATCCTTTCCGACCCGTCTGGGTCTCGGTAGCCACGGGTGGTTCTCCCGGTCGCGGTTCCAGCGCCGGAGCACTTCGGGGTTCACGCAGATGTGCGCGGCGGCTTGCTTGGTCGTGGCCCACCGGCGAAGCGGGACGATGGGGTTGGGTTCAGCAGACATCCGGTCGTCCTACCTGGTCAAGGCCAATATTGTTGCCATTAGTTTGCTGGCGGGTGGTTGCCGAAAGATTCGAGTCCGGCCCGTCGCGCTCACCGGCTGGACTCTGAGGGATAGTGGCCAGCAGTGCGTGTTCGTATTCGGCGCGCCAGGTTTGGCGTTGGGCGATGGCGCGCATGAGAAGTGTCGCGCGCGAGGGCACGCGGGTGCCCGGGGCGATGGTGGACCAGGTGTAGCGCCCCTTTTCAGGGGTGGGTTTGTCGATACCGACCGCGGCGAGGGTGCGGCGGACGAACTCCAGTCGGTCGGCTTTGAGGTCGCCGAGGGTTTTGCCGGTCCAGCGGGTCGAGGTCAGTACCCGCCGTCCTGGCAGGCCGAGGGAGGAGCGTCGGTGTGCGCGGGCTTTGCAGCTGCCGGGGCGGGTGCGTGCGCCCGCGTGCTTGGGCACGATGCCGTGCAGCAGCCACAGCGGGCAGCGCGGCGAGCACGGTGTGCGGGCGAGGTGGGCGTGTAACCGATCGAAGTGGGTGTGTTGGCGAGGAGATCGGGCGGCCAGTGTTTCGGTGACCGATTTGGTGAGGTACTTGCACAGGTACCCGATATGGCGGTCGGCCTTCGCAGGTGCCGCCGAGGATGCCCTTGTAATGCACTTGGACACCGAACCTGGCTTTGTGGACGGGCCGGTCCAGGTCGGCTACGGCGTCGTCCCAGTCGGTGAGGGGCTGGCGGGTGTGCGGGTCGACGAAGGTGCGCTGTTCGCGGTCCCAGACCGGTAGCACCGTGTCGGGGGAGTAGCGCGGGTTCTCGATCGGGGGCCACCAGATGTTGCGGTAGGTCGCCGCGGCCACTTGCCGAATGAGGTGGCGCGGCACCGACCCCCGCAAGGCGAGGTGGATGTGTGGTGCGCCGCGTCGTTGGGGTTCGATGGTGGCGAAGTACTGGATTTCCCAGCCGATGACGCGCCGCAGGTTCTGGATGAACCGGTCCACGAGTGCGGCGAAGGTGATCGCATCCCACGCCGCCCGCTGGTAGTCGTAGCGCTCGGGATCGAGCGGGGTGCCGTCGTCACGGTGGACCTGGCCGTAGGAGTCCAGGGTGAGAGTGATGAACATCGACGGCCGGTATCGGCCGGCATACTCGCGCCCTATGGTGCGTGACTTGTCGATCGGATTGCGCGGCAGATCAGGAGCGTCGTCGTCACGGCGGGTCGACCGATGCGGCGTGGACGGCTCACCGGATGCGGACGAGTCAGCGGCATCGGCATCGGTGGTGTCAGCGTCTTTGGGCGCAGCCGGTGTTCGCCCGCGCATCCCGAGCGCCACCAATTGCTTGTCGATCCAGGAGATTTCAGCCGTCAACTCTGCGCGTTCGCCCAGGGCAGTGGTGGCTTCGAGCAGGGCGCACACGTCCGCGCGGTAGAGCATGAGTTGTTGCTGATCCAGGCTCGGGCGCCGGTGTTGGATGCGGGGTTCGTGGTCCAGGTGCCAGCCCTCCCGCGCCTGCATCATCCGCAACCGTTGCGCTTTACGAGCACACGGTGCACACACCGACTCCTGGGTATTGCCGCACGGCACCGGAACAAACTCCTTCGTGCCGGTGACGGTGTCGTGTTGTTCGAGAAGCATCGGCCGCAGGCACACGCCGTGTTCGGCGGCGGTGGCCAGCGCGATGGCGTCGAAGTCGGGCAGGATCTCGCGCACCCGTTCCTCGCGTGCGTCGGGACCCAGGACAAGAGTTCGGTCATGACCGGCGCTCACAGCGATCCCTCCGGCCCGTCGCCGGTGTTCAATGTCGGCCCGCTGATGTCGGGGTGTCGTGAGGGGTAGGTGTGGATGATCCAGTCGATATCGTCGTCGCTGACCCAGTAGGCGCGGAAGCGTTCGATGTCGGGGCCGGTCTCGTCCTGGACGTAGCCGATGCCGGGGGTGTTCTTGGGGATGAGGTCGCATTCGGCTCCCCGGTCGCGTGCTCTGTGCCCGAATACCATGTCGGGCATGGTCGATTCGGTCATCCGCAGCCCGAGCCGGTAGGGGAACAGTTGCCGCAAGGCGAGGACTTCTTTGGATGGGTCTTGCAGGCACCCGATGACGGGCACGGCGACTGCGCGGGATTGGGTCAGGATCAGCGACAGCAGCCGTGTCACTTCGTCACGGATCTTCTTGTCCGTGAAATATGTTGTCAGTGAAGCGAATTCGTCGATAATCAGCACGATCAGCGGTTCGTCGACACTCGGCGTGATCTTGCGTTCGCGCCGGGTCATGTACTTCTCACCGCGTGCTTGGACGATGGCCGCCGCTTCCTGAAGCATCGCCAGGGCGCGTTCGCCGTTGTCGTAGGCGAACCGGGCGAACCAGTCGCGGGCATATCCCGCCTCCATCCCGCCCTTGGGGTCCAGGTACCAGACCTGCACTACCCTGGCCCGAATCAAAGGTCCCGCCGCCGCTATCAGCGACCAGGTGACCGATCCTTTGCCCGAACCCATCGCGCCCGCAACCAACAACTGAGCACCCAACAGGGGAACCGTCTGCACCCGGCCGAGTTCGGTGCGCCCGATCGGCAACGCCTCGAGATCGACCCGCGCCGGTTCGATCCGAGACAACGGGACGGGATCGGTGAGGATGTCTGTGCGCACGACCCGCAACCGCACCCACCCCTTACGCAGTTGCCCGACCCGCACCCCAACCGCACGCCACGCATGCGACAGCGCTTCGGCTTCCCGTGTCCAATCGTCGGGGGTTTGGCTGGTCACCATGTGCACGTCCACCAGGTCCGCGACCGGACCCACGACCACTGCACCGACGCCGGGCACTTGGACCTTGCCGTCCACGTCCACGGTGAGTTGGTGCATGGCCATCACGCGCTTCCACGAGGCGGTGTAGCGCCACCACCGCAGCCAGCGGAACCGGATACGCCCCCACACCCACCGATCCCATGAGCGCGGCCACCACACCGCCCACGACACCCACCCGGTCATTGCCACCAGACCGGCGAGCGCCCCATACGGCCAGCCCTGCCACATCCCCACCCCCACCACGGCCGCGACCGGCAGCGACAGCATCGGGAACATGATCAGCCAGCCCGCCACGATCACCCCCGCATACAACAACCCCAACAGAGCCTCGAACACCATCTCCGCGAGCACCCCGAACGCATCCGACTGTCCGGACGGCTGTCTACGATCCTGCGTACGAACCACGATCAACTCTCCTCGAGCAATGACCGCCCGACGACCGCTGTGGGACAGCGAGCGGCAGTGAAAACCATTTCAGAGCAATGGCTTTGGATTGCAGCGGGAAGTGGCGCGGGACGGGCCAGAATCGGCCGGCATCACCCAGGAGAGTCGACCCGCCCGCGCCGCTCACCTCAGTCGCTGACTGTCTTCTCCGCGCGTCCAGGGGCCGTGTTGCCGCGTATCGGTCCGGCTGGCTTGCCGCTACCGGACATCTGGGCGTCGTGAGCGGCTTCGATACCGCGTGCGCGCACGGTGTATGCGATATAGCGGCGGTCATCCGGCCCGGCCAGACGCGGCGCGATCGTCACATCGGTGAGCCGAATCGGACACACCCCCGGCACCAGCTCCGACGGCATGACCGGTTCGGACTCGGCCAGAATGTAGACGTCATAGCTCATCCGAGTCGACGAGGACGCCGCCGGATCACTGACCGGCAACCGCCACACCCACAATCCGGTGTCCTCATCGCGCAGTTGGGGACTCGGACGGCTGCGATCCTGACTGAACTCGGTGGCCGGACGTACCGGCCCCATCGCCAGCAGGCCACCGAAGAAGAACTCGTCGAACTCGATCCTGAACCCGCGCCGACGGCGCTGCTGGGCTTCGGTCTGGGAAGACTGCATAGGTTGTGTCATGAGAGAAGAAACCTCCTGTGAGCTGGGAAGATCGGACGATTCGCAAGAGCCCGTTCGTACAGCGGGAGACGCTGTGGTCGGGGCTGTGATCGCATGCGGTGAAAACCCGCATCTACCAGCGACAATGGGAGGACTTCGGCAACCGGCGGACGGTGATCCGCCGCTGGGGAGGGTGCGGTGAATCCAGAAGTCTGCACAACCCTGGACCCGCACATGCCTTACCGTGGACATGGCAGAACTCGGTTTCTGCTCGAGCGGGGATTCGCTGGCTCCGAGCTAGGGATGCACGCCCTGTGATGCCCGGAAGTGGTTCTCACTCGGGTTGCCCCCCTGTTGACGCAGGGGGGCAACCACTCTCGGCGGGTTCTATGGGCTCATCGGGTCGGGGCCTCTCCTCGAGGGGTGCCGTCGGGTACAGCACTCCGTTACTCGGACCAGGCGGGGCGCGTCGCGTTCCCGGCGATGCTGCTACCACGTCGATATCGTCCGATGGGAGAAGACCGGCTCGGACCGTTCACCGAACGGTCGCGGTACCCGCGCGCCCAATCCGGTGGATGCTCCACCGCCCGTTCACGGCCTTGCTCCCACCATCTAGGATGCCAGCGCACCGCCGCCCGTCAAGGACTTGAAGGTACGCAAATTTCGGCACCACCGCGTTCACCTGATAATCGGCAAACCGCAAAATCGCACTCCAGGACAAGAACCCGCAGGCAGCAAACCCAGCGGCATGTCCGAAAACCGCCAGGTGATGCAGTCTGCAACACTTAGCCCGCACGCCGAAAATCTTTCGGCCAGCGTGTCACGACGATGCAAAACATGCGATCTCACCCCGACCGGGAAATTCTGCCCGGTAGTAGATCTGGGAGATTACCGGCCGCGATCCGGCCCCCGCTCGATCCCCCGCTCTCGTTCACGTTCAGCCTCTCGATGCCGTCCCTGGCTCGTCGGTGCATGCAACCGCTCCTGCCTTGTCGCCTCGGCGATAGGCTCAGCGCTGCTGACCTCCAGGACTTCACGCGTCAAGACCTGATCAACCGACAAGCCGCGGTCGACATCGCGCACCATCCGCGCCAAGCGCCGCTCCGGAGCATCGTGCTCGACCTTGACCGCCGGACCTCCCGACCGCTGATAGCTGTGAGCCTTATCCGGTGCGCTGTGCCCGGCTTCCTGGCCGTCACGGACCGCGCGGAACCGTTCCAGGTCCAATCCGTCGATCCGCTCCGGAGTCAGCAACAACCGGTCGGCCTGCCGACGAGCCTGCTCGACCGCTATCTCCCGCTCCAACCCCGCCCGCCCCTGGAAACGCTGCTCCACCGACCGCACATGCTCGATACCCAACTGCTGCACTCGCGTGTTGTGCTGGTCGGCGATCTCCCGCCAATGCCCCCGCTCGATCTCACGTCCGATCTGGTCGAGACCGCGCACCACATCCTCGCGGCGACGCTCCCGCTCCTCTTCCTTCAACTGCTCCATCGTGCGCATCTGCTTCTCACTCAACCGCAACCCCAGCGACCGCAGAAGACCACGCGCGTTCCGGCGCTCGGCCTCCCTGATGTTCTCCAGCCTCCGGCTCAACCGCTCATGCTGCTTCTGCAAAATGTCGACCTCGACAGGCCGGCCGGTCTTCGCGCGTTCGGCGATCTCGCGCAACTGCTCCCGCACTTGCTCCCGGTGGCGCTCACGCTGTTCGGCCAACGACTTGCCCGTCTCGAGCGCCCTCGAGAACGCTTTCAGCCGCCCAGGGTCCTTACGCTCCCGGACCTGGTCCCGCGCTCTCTCACCCACACCGGGCAACTCGAGCTGCTGCCCCCGCTCCAGCTGCCGACCCAACGCCCAGACCTCGCGAGCATCCGCCCGCGAAACTATCTGGTGGGTGAACTTGTCCGGAAAATCCTGCTGCAACTTCTCGATCCACTGTTGCGCTGCCGGTGAGATTCGTTCACCGGAAACCGAACGCAGCAGTAAATGTTCGACCTTTCCGTCCCGGATCAACTCGTAGTCCTGGCGCAGCTGACGTACGTCCTTACGTCCACCGATCTCACCCGACTTGTCTTCGATGGCTCGGACAGGACCGTTCTCGATGCGGCCCTGCTGCTTATCGTAGCGACGATACTTGCCACCATCGGCGAGTAATTCATGTTCCCGTAACGGCCTCGAATAGCCGCGTTGGCGATCGCGAAAATATCGATCGGTGCCGTTTTCCCAGATGCGACCGCGCGCATTGTTGTCGAACGTCTCACGGTCTTTGTCGTATCCGTCACGAGACATGGCTAGCCAACCCCCCGGCCATGCTGGTTTCTCAGTTGTGCAGCATTGAGCTATCGGCCGTTACGTGGCCGAATCCGCAAACCTGGCATATTCTTCGCGCATTTCGTCGACAAATACAGAGAATGCTTCGCCGAATGCGGCATGGTCTGCGACGCTCTCCATGATTTCCCACGCCGTGACCTCTTCCTCGGCGTCCTCTCCGAGCCACCGAAGCGCGGGATTCACACTGTCGTAGAAGGAATGGTCCCGGCCATGCCATTCGAAGTCGAACCATTGAGCCCGTGCGAACTTGATGTAGCATTCGCCGACAAAGCAGATGAACTCGTCCACCGTAGCCGCGTTCTCCGGCTTCGCGGCTGTCTCCATATCCGGAAAAAGCTCTGCTACCAGGACATTGAGCCGCTGAACCTCCGGTGCGTCGGAGAGCCAGGGTTCGGCCGGGATTCGGGCGATACCCGCACGGCGCATGAACTTCCGTGCCTGGGCTGTCCTGCGGTCAGCGTCCACCCAGTCACCCCAAGCGGTCCGTTGAACCTCGAAGTCCAGACCCAATTGCTCGTCGGCCCCCACACTTTCCCCTTCCAGTTGTTGCTAATTGCCGTTTGCCGCAGGACGCGGCTTTCGGATGCGACGGCGGCAGCATCCAGGCTCATCGACGCACGGCCGCATGACTTCCTCGGCACTCTGCGATCCGCGGAGGGCTCTCCAATCGATCAGACGGGGATCGGCAGAACGTAGGCGCGAGCGAACCAGTGGTCAACTTCGGCAGAGTGCAGGTGTCCGGCAACTGCGTGGTCGCCTTGGATGGCCATCGTGGCGTGGATGTGCACCTTGCCATCGCGGATCTCGCCGTTGCCGTGCATCTCGGCAGTCACGTTGTAGGTGCTGATGTTGTCGGCTGTTTCGTCGTCGGTGGGCATGGTGGAGATTGTGAAGCGTCGGAGGCCGCCGATGAGCGAGACAATCGCGGCGTCGCGGATGCCCTTCTCGGCGGCCAGTTTCTCGAATTGCGCCATGATTTCGCCTGATTCGACCTCGAAGACATGCATGAGACCAATGCTAGCGAAGGTAGGGACTCATCCGTGCCAGCATGGTGGCAGCGCACCAGCGGGCACCAACGTCATGGCGGTTGATCGATTCCGTTGCCAGCTTCGCGGCTACCGCCTCCGGGGACGGCAGAGTTTCTGGCGCGATGACATAGCCAGCGGCG
Organism: Nocardia higoensis NBRC 100133; assembly: GCF_000308595.1. Taxonomy (GTDB): domain Bacteria; phylum Actinomycetota; class Actinomycetes; order Mycobacteriales; family Mycobacteriaceae; genus Nocardia; species Nocardia higoensis. Next base: position 18,489 of record NZ_BAGA01000009.1, read on the forward strand.
TTGCCGTGGTCGATGTCGAGCACCCGAGAGAGCACGGCGGTCATGTAGCGGCGGCTTACATCATGGTCGTGAGCGAGGATGCCTGCGATGGTTTCTGCAGGAGCGTCAGTGGTCTTGGCGAGGATCCCCGCCGCGTTCACCCGGATGATCTCGGATGGATCGTTTTGTGCCCACAGCAACATCCTGCGCATGGTGGCATGGTCCAGCGCCGCGGCGATTGTGTGATCCACGGTGTAAGAGGTTTGCACCAAGGCCAGGGGGCCGGGATCGCCGCCGGCAAGGCTGGCCAATAGGTCAGGTGCGGGCGATGCCAGCGGCGCAAGTGCAGCGGCTTGGAGGAAGTGACGACGGTCCATACCATCATCATTACCGAACGAAACTACCTTCGAGTCATTCATCTGCTCGAACCGTCGACGCTCCCCCTCGGTCAGCTCGTCAAGGAGCTCGTCGAGCGCCCGGGAACCCGCTGCACTGATCGGCCGATTCTTGCCGCACTCCCATGAACTGATCGTGCGTTGGTCGACTCGTACCCGCTCTGCGAACTGCGACTGCGAAAGACGCATCGCCTTGCGCACCGCATTGACAACGGCACCCGTCCAAACCGTCACGTCGGCCATCGGATCCCCCTGTGGCGTAGCGAACCTGGTAAAAGCTGGTAGAAGCTTCCAGCTCCAATCCTTCCTGGTAGAGCGCTGTTTTGGCAACCTGGAATGCGCTCCGGGAGCCGGGAAGCCGACCTCAACGGCGCAGACCAATGGAGCGTCTGCGCAGTAGCGGCTGCACTGTCCCGGCTCCCGGAGTAGCCATCCGCTGCACCACGGAAACGAATCACCACGACCACGCAGCGGCACGCCGTCCCGACCCACGAAATGCGCTGCCCCTATCAATTTTTAGCTCAAAGGTAACGGTCCGAAGATGATGCCCACGATTGCTGGCGCCTCAACCGCCCAAGGTCCTAGGTCACGGCCTCTTCGCACCGCCCAGGCTGGCCAGGGAGCACGTTACCCACGCGGGCCCAAATTTGGGAGATCATCGTGTCCACAACGCAATCCGTCGTCCCTCGTACCACGCGCTGCCCCGTCGGGCGTGGCTCGCCCCTCGACGCCGACAACGAGTTCCGTGTTCCGCTCTACACCGCCGACTTCGCCGCGGACCCGCAGGCCGCGTACGCCCGGATGCGTGAGCGGTTCGGGTCGGTGGTGCCGGTCTGGCTGGCTCCGGGTGTCGCGGCGACATTGGTGATTGGCTACTGGACCGCGCTGTCGATCTTGAACGATCCCGAGCATTTCCCCGCCGATCCCGGTCTCTGGCAGCGCGGCATTCCGGCCGAGTGCCCGGTGCTGCCGATGATGCAGAAACGTCCGAACGCGTTGCGCAGCAGCGGTATCGAACACGCCCGGTACCGCGCGGCGAACGTGGACGCGCTGGGCCGGGTGGATCTGATCGCTCTGCACGCGGTGGTCGAGCGCAGCGCCGTTCGGCTGATCAACGAGTTCAGCGGTGAGGGGCGGGCCGACCTGCTCGGCGACTACGCGTTCCCGTTTGTGTTCGAGGTGATCAGCGAGCTGATCGGGTGTGATCCCGATGTCAGTGAGCAGGCCGCGACCGGGATGGCGATGATGTTCGACACCACTGCCGACGCGGGCGAAGGCAACCGTCTGGCGGTGGCGGCATTGGCCGAACTCGTCGCCCGCAAACGCGCCCGCCCGGGCAAGGACGTCACTTCCTGGCTGCTGGCTCATTCGGCTGCCCTGGACGACGAGGAAACGGTTCATCAGCTCTTCACGTTGTATGCCGCAGCGTGTGAGCCGTTGACGAATCTGATCGTCAACACCGTGTCGTTGATGATGACCCGCCCAGACTTCGGAGGCCGAGTTATCGGGGGCGCGGTCTCGACTCGTGACGCGCTCACCCATGTGTTGTTCCGTGACCCGCCGTTGGCGAACTTCTGCATGTCCTACCCGCGTCAACCGCAACTCATCGGCGATACCTGGGTGCCGGCGCATCAGCCGATCGTGATCAGCCTGGCCGCGTGCAACAACGATCCGGCCGTGGTCGGCGGCAACATCTACGGCAACGAATCCCATCTAGGACTCGGCGCAGGCCCACACCGCTGCCCCGCCCGCACCATGGCCGAGCAGATCGCCGGTGACGCGATCGATCAGCTCCTCGACGCCATCCCCGAAATTGAACTCGCGATCCCTGCCGACCGGCTCAGGTGGCGGCCTGGCCCGTTCCACCGGTCGTTGGAAGCGCTGCCCGTCGTGTTCACCCCTGCTCCGTCACTGCCCGTTTCGACCGTCCGCTGAGTGTTAGGCGATCTGTGATGACCGATCTGCAACCCGTCTCTTCTCCTACTCCGATCGTGCTGGATGTCGCTGGCACCGACATCACCGGCGAAGCCATCGCTCTCCGCGACCGAGGACCGCTGGTTCGGGTGGTGCTGCCCGGCGACATCCCCGCGTGGGCGGTCACCGATCCCGAGGTGATCAAGCAACTGTTCACCGACTGGCGAGTATCCAAGGACGCCCACCAACACTGGCCCGCCTTCATCGCCGGACAAGTCCCCGCCGATTGGCCGCAGATCGCCTGGGTGTCGGTGCGCAACATGTTCACCGCCTACGGCAAAGACCACCAGCGATTGCGCAAACTCGTCGGTCCCGCCTTCACCGCGCGCCGGGTGGCCGCGTTGCGTCCGCAGATCAAGATGATCATTCGCAGGCTGCTCGATGATCTCGCCGCTCGACCCGATGGGGCGGTGATCGACCTGCGCGAGGACTACGCCACCCAGGTGCCGTTGCGGGTGATCTCCGCCCTGATGGGCGTTCCCGCCGATCTTCAGGTGCGCTTGCGGGTGTGTGTCGATGAGATCTTCTCCACCAGCCCGCAACGCGATCCACAGGACACCTTCACCGAACTCGTCGACACCCTGTCTGCTCTGGTCGCGCGTCGTCGCGTCGACCCCGGTGAGGACATGACCAGCCTGCTCATCAGCCACCGCGACGAGCAGGCAGACCGGCTCAGCGAAGAAGAACTGGTCCACACACTGCTGTTGGTGATCAGCGCCGGATACGAGACCACGGTGAACCTGATCGACCAGACCGTCTACCAAGTGCTGACCCGACCCGAACTACTCGCTCAGCTGCGCGTCGGCACCATCACGTGGTCGCAACTGATCGAAGAGACCTTGCGCTACGCGCCACCGGTGGCGAACCTGCCGCTGCGCTACGCGGTCACCGATATCGACATCGCAGGCGAACACATCAGAGCCGGTGACGCCCTCCTCGCCTGCTTCGCCGCCGCCAACCGCAACCCGGGCCTGCACGCCCCCAAACCTGACGCCTTCGACCCGACCCGCCCGAACAAGGAACACCTGTCCTTCGGATACGGACCCCATCACTGCCTCGGCGCGCCCCTGGCCCGCTTGGAAGCTGCCGAAGCACTACCCGCCCTGTTCGGGCGCTTCCCCGACCTGATACTCGCCACCCCAGCACACGAGTTGAAACCGTTGGCCAGCTTCGTTTCCCACGGCCACCAGTCCCTCCCTGTCTACTTGGACCGGCCGCACGACCCAGGAGAGCAACACCGTGGTCACTGACCTTCCGCCGTCGTCGCCTTCTGGTGTGGTCATCCCGCTCGAACACGCCCCCAGCATCCGCACCACCACCGACCAGCGCCGCCACGACAACCCGCACTGGCCCACACGTTCCCCCGCCGACGCCGCGACCGCACTGCTGCTCCACGGCGAATGCCTCGGGCACTGCTCGACCAAGGTCGCCGCCCTCATCGTCAGCAGGGACGACTACCGGTACTTCCGCGACCGTGGCCGCATCGAAGGTGACGACTCGTGAACATGGCCATCGCGGTGGTTAACCTCGCCGTCAGCGAATCCGAAACCGAGGACCGAGCGACTTTGGCCGCGTTGGCCGCCTGGCACGGGTGCCGACTCGGCGAAGTACTCACCATCGACGACAACACGTATATGCCCACCACCCTGATCACCCACACCGCCCACACCACCGGGGCCACGGCGATCCTCGCCCCCAGCCTCGCCCACTTCGGCACCGCGGCCAAAGCCCTGGCCCTCGCAGCCAACCTGGTCGTACCCCAGGCCGTCATCCCCCGCGTCCGCGGCTGGACCCCCAATCCGTGAGCCGAAACTCGCAGCTCGACAGAAACGATCACTCATGCACCTGCACCGCATCCTCACCCGCGCTCTCACCGCCGCGATCCTGTTGGCGATCACGATCACCGCCTGGACATGGTGGCCCGAACCATCAACCTCCCCCAGGCCGGCGGTGGTCGACCACCCCGCCACATCCACCGACGGTGGCGATCAGTTCCCCGGCATCGAACCCGCCGAGGCCACCGGCACCGACCCCGTCATCGCGATCACCACCGACTGAAACCGGTCTATCGACCATCGTCCCGCAGTGTCGTCATCGGGCCGGGTTTCGGGTCGCACGCTGGACTGTGCGGAAGGGGCACGCGTCCTCGCAGGAGCTTGTCCGGGCTGTGAGCATCATTCGCGGTAGTCAAGGGGTGCGCCAGGTTCTAAGAATTCTGTCAGGGCAGGGAAAGAAGGCAGAAAGGTGTCCTGCGCTCAAAAGAAAAAGGAGGGGAGCGCAGGAGACCTCCTGAGTGAATGAACTGCCGAATATTCCTCTACAGGATCAAGAAGAGCGCGGCAGAGCCGCGCCACGCCCGACGCCCGGCCTCCGCTCCGCTGTGGCCGGGCGCCGCTGGCGCACAACCAGGTCAGACGCGAATCCATCATCATGCCACCGAAGTCTCTCAGCACTGTGAGCATGCGAAAGCAGCAGGAATATAGGCTGCCGCGCCCCTCCTGGGGCTTGCCAACCGGTCGTGGTGCCTGGGGTCTTGCGTTCGCCTAGTTTCGCATGGCTATGCTTGCTGGTCAGTGGGACGACTTTGTTGCGAGTCTGCGAGATATTCTCGAACCTGTTGTTTCAGAGTGTCAAGATAAGTGGCAGTACTGCGCTTCGCGTCGTCTTCGCTGTAGGTCTCGAGCCCGTAGTAGCTGCGATACGTATTGATGAATTTGTCTAGTGTCTTTCCTGCTGCGTTGACTGCGGCAGCTTTTGCCATTGGGTGTGTAGCCTGCTGAGTTATTGCAGCCAGTGATTGATAAAGTTCTGTGGCTTCACCGACGATCTCGCTGGGGGCATTAAATTTAACTTTGTTGTAGACCTTGGCGAGCTGCGCCATATCATCTATCTGGGATGATACGAGATCGATTTTCTCGGACGCCTTCGGGTCCCCGATGCCAGCTGAAGTGAGTATTCGATCTCGTATCTCGTTAAATATGCCCCGGACGTCGATGAATTTAATAAGGAGCTCACTCGCCTGCGTGTACAGCTCTGTGCATGCCTCGTAGGCTCGCTTTTCGCGCTCGACCTCAAGCTGATGTTCTCGGTCCTCTGCCTTGGTCTTGTCTTCTTGTGCAGCCTTTCGTGCATCACTGGCCTTGCTTGATTTTGCGGCAATTAGGGCGCCGCCGATGCCGCCCACGATCACCCCGATCGGCGTTCCGGCCCAGAATCCAGGCTGAGTGAAAAAGTCTGAGAACGCGCTCATGATCTCGATCTAGGCCTGTGGAGTCAAGGTGACGAAGTTAAACAGATGGTCCATCCGCACATGCCAATCATTCTCGTACGCAGGACGGGATTCGAGTGCGCCATGGCGGAGCCATACCGTTACTCCTGGTCGCGGCCCACCGCTGACCACTCGGTAGTTCAGCAGCTTTATCTGGTAATTCACGCCGCTATCTTCATCGGCATTGGAGAAATTTTGGCCGATATCGCTAGGGTGCAACTCCTCAGCGCGAACCTCTGCACTCTCAACCTTCGCGCGAGTGAGCCCGCCGCTCTGAGTTAATTCGGTCTCGAAGACCTCGATCTTTCGTCCCTCGGGCGGTGAAATGTACTTATCGGGGTTGGCGAGAAGCGTAGCAGCCGCAGTTCCCGGAACGGCTTTCGTTACCGCATGGGTGGAAATCGTCAACTCGGTGTCGAAAGCGATTTTCGACTGCGCGATGTACGCGGCGCTTGCGGGCGTTTCTGCCCATTCAATCGTTGTCAGCCAGAGACCGTTCGGATCTGTAATTACAGGTACCAACTCAAGAATCCGGCCAGGCTGTAGATATCCGTTTTTCGTCCGCAAGATTAGCGTGCCGCGGCTAGACTGGGAGAGGTCTCGTCCGAGAATCTTGTGTTCGTCGGAAAAGGTGTCGTTCGACATTTAACCATCCTGACTCGTGACCCAATGGCAATGCTGACGTACGCGGCAAGGAGGTAGCCCATAGTTCGTTCGACGTCGAACGTATGTGCGTCCTTCATTGCGGGGACACTACACCTAGTGCCTGGCGATGCGCGAACCTACAACATCTGGGCGTGTCGCCTGTTCGTCGTCGGTGATCTGTCGCCGCCCTCGCCGTCAGTCCGGTTGGGGTCATGGGGTGACCTTTCGGGCTCGCCTCGTCGCGACAAGCGGATCCTGACACGCACCGCTGGCAGGGCAACAAGGCTGCGTGCTGGTCGACCTCTGTGGCGATGTCCGTACGTATGTTCGACAGCGAGTGGGTTGGGCTGTATGGTCCTTGTGTTGTCGACTGGCTGTGGGCCGGGCAACGGACAGCAGCACTGCTGGCTATGGGCCGAGTGATGTTGTCGGGTGTGGCACCGCCGACTGGCTTCGGGCCGGGTGGGCTTCACCGGCGCTGCGCAGTTCAGGCTGCTGGCCTCGGGCCGGGCTTCCCGACTTCATCAAAGGGCGAACTATGTCTTCGGAAATCATTGCTGCACTGATTGTGACGGCACCGTACTTTCTCGACCAGACTGACAAGTTGACTGCTCGTTTGCGCGAGTGGTGGCGCAACAACTGGAGGGGAGGCGACGGAAAGTAGTCCCACTGGTGTTGGTCCAGGGATGAGCTAGGTTGCGGCCCTGGACCTCACCTTGGTTACGTGCCTGCTAGCCAAGCCTCGGCTAGTAGTGATTGCCAGCAGGTAGCGTGAGCCGGAATTGGTGGTGTGTCGTAGTGGCGACACGCCGAAGTTGGAGAGCGCGGGGGTCCAACTAAGTCACAACAAAATCGGCAGCGGACTCTATATGGGCGCGAAACCTGCAGTAGTCGAAGGTGGCGAACAGTCATCAAACTGCCTGTTAGAGAGCGAATTCTTTGGAATGGAGATAGTCGATAGTGATCTGTGGTAGTCGTCCTGACTCGTAATGAAAAGGTCGGGGGTTCGATTCCCCCAGGCGGCTCCACGTTCTTCCCCGGTTTCCGGGCCGGTGACGACACCTCACCTCCCCGAGTCACCCCGTTCATCCCGGAACCGCTCTTGTCATGCCTCGTCACAACGCGTCGAGGGGGCTGAACAAATCCCGCGACGCCGCGCGGTCAGCGCACGACCCCGGCGGCTGTGAGGTAGTCGATCACCGCAGGTCGGTCGGCGCCGAGAAACTCGAAGAATTCGCCCGTGAGTTCGCCTCGGTCGGCCCGCTTGGCGCAGCGCCTCGAGGTGTTCGGGATCGGTGACGGTCTCCTCGGGGTCGTCGTCCAACTCGTCGGCGATCCATCCGGTTCCCTCGGCGAGCACGTCGATCTCGCCGCCGTAGCGGTCGGGGTCGGCGGTATTTCTCAGCCCCGAGAACGCGCCGTCCTCACCTCCGAGACCGATTCCACCGGCTGCCATCCCACCAGTACACGAAGGTCACCTCCGAATCGTGGCGGATACGTGGATGGTCACTGGTCAGTCCGGCGGCACGTACCCACGGGGGCGCATCGCTCAGCGGGTCGTATGCCTGATGCCAGAACGAACTGTCCTCGTCGTGGCCGAACAGAATCGCGCGGGAATCCGGGTACCTGATGAGGGTGAACCAGTTGCCTGCACTGTCCTCGTTGGAGATTCGCCCGTCGCGCACTCCCGCCCGGGAAGCGGAGAGATACCTCGAGCCGTCGAAAGCGGCGGCCTTCAGCGTCTGCGCTACTGCGATACGGGACCGAAGCGCGTCCGGTCCCGGTCAGTCGATTGTCATGTGCCGCAACCTGACACCGCGCACCGACGAACCGGTGTCGTGGTTTTCGAACCCCCTCAGGCCGTGGAGCGAGTCCATGCCCACCCGGCGAAACCGCCGCGCCCGGCCGCGTACGTCGGCTTCGGTCGACGGTCCAGTGGTACATGGTTGCGCTGACTGCCCCGGCGACGGACAGAGCCCTCGGATCGTGATCCCCGGCGGCGCTGCGCGCATGGAGGCCCTGACGGTCTTAGAAGTCGAGGTATTTCGCTACCGGGCGGTAGTGGACGCTCGCTGTACAGTCCGAACGGCAAAGTCGAGCAAAGTTGCTGGTCACCATGTGAATCGCTCCACAAACCTGGAGGAACACGCATGCGCAAGCCCAGATCGAAACGAGCTCTGCCTATCGCTGCCCGCGCAATCCGCTTCGGGATCGGTGCCGCCGCAGCGATCGCGATGTCGTTCACCGCGCTCGCACCCACAGCCGCCTCCCCGCCACTCACACCCGCAGCCGCGCCACCACCACTCACACCCGCCGCCGCCCCGCTATCACTCACTCCGGCATCTGCCCCACCACCGGCACCCATCGGTAACGAAAACGGTCCCGATTGCCACGGCTGGAGCGGTTCGAGCGATTGCGGCTGGAGCGGTTCAGCCTGTACCGGATCCGGCGGCACCGGATCCGGCGGCACCGGATCCAGCGGCATCTCGGGCGACTGCGACGACCATAAATCGAAGGTGTGCGACAAGGGCAACACCAATCTCGCCTACAACGCGCTGTCCTTCGGCGCGCTGAATTGTCTCGCCGCCAGCCTCGGCTTCGAGGCGCAAGCGACCAACGAATTCGGCGACGCGGTAGGACTTGCGGGCACCGCGAGACAACTCGCCTCGATGCAAGTGCTGTTCGCAAGTTTCGCCTGCGGAACGAGCGGGCACTGGAACACCGGAGACTGCGTGACAGCATCCGGGGCCACCTTCGACATTCCGATCACCGCGAAGGTCTACTCCGTAGGCAACCTGACCACACCCCTGGCCACCGTGACCCAGACCTTCTCCGTCCCTTTCCGGCCCTCGGCCGACAACACCAACTGCACCGGCACCAACGCGGGCAAGTGGTTCAACCCCAACGGCGCACCGAACCTGTCCGGGTCCCTGCCGAACGGTGGCCGATGCCAGAACTCCATCGCCACCATCCTCACCTTCAACTTCCCGGCCGGCACCACACTGCCCGATCAAGTCGTGTGGACGGTCTCCTACAACACCACCCATTACGGGTACAGCCCTGTCGGTGAAGGCGCCGCCTGCTACTCCACCCCCCTGGGGTGCCCGTACGACTCGTTCAACGTCGGAGCCACAGATTTCCCCAACGCGCCGTACGCCGGAACCGACCTCCCACCGGCGAACACGGCCTACTCCTCCACCGGACAACCGCCCGGCCCACTGACCCAATTCGACATCGGCACGTTCCGACCGCTAGGCGCAATCACAACCAGATAGGGGCACACCCAGTCCCGTAACCGCACTTGAACGAGCCCCCCGGGCCGAACCGGGGGCTCGTTCGAGTTCGTGAACCGACCCGAGACAGACCCACCCGAGGAGTTCGCCCGAGAGCGCGCCTCGCTTCGCGCAGCGCCTCGAGATGTCCGGAGGCGGTGACCGTCTCCTCGGGCTCGTCGTCCGGGGTCGCCGGGATCCATCCGGCACTGTCGGCGAGCGTGTCGATCTCGCTGCCGTAGCGGTCGGGGGCGGCGAGCGAAGGACACCCGGGGTATCGCGGGTTTCACAGTGGTGTCGGCCGCCACCTTCGTGGCGAGGGGCGCCCGGTGTGTGATCCGGCCTGTGAAACGGCTCCGACTCGAAAATTTAACCCGCACGGAAGTTCAGGGGTAAATTTTCCGCGCGACCATCGGTTCATGACAGCGGTCGCCATTTCTTCGCAGTATCCACCGTCGATGTTCGACGGCTACCAGGTCGGCCGCCGGCGCGGTGCCTACGACGAGATGTTCGATCCGGCGGGCCGGATCCGCCCGCCCTATCGGGGTATACAGGCGGCGCTCGAGCGGATGGACGCGGCCGAGCTGGCGGCGCGGTCGGACGCGCTCGGCCGGGCCTTCGTCGATCAGGGGGTCACCTTCTCCCTCTCCGGGCAGGAAAGACCGTTCCCGCTCGATCCGGTGCCGCGGGTGATCGCGGCGGCGGAATGGTCGCGGTTGGAGAAGGGCTTCGCGCAGCGGGTGCGGGCCCTGGAGATGTTCCTCGCCGATGTCTACGGCGCACAGACGATCCTGCGCGAAGGGGTGGTGCCGCGGCGGCTGGTGACGACCTGCCCCAATTTCCACCGCGCGGCCGCGGGATTCGCGCCGCCGAACGGGGTGCGGATCCACGTCTCGGGAATCGATCTGGTCCGCGACGAGCAGGGTGTGTTCCGGGTGCTGGAGGACAATCTGCGGTCGCCGTCGGGGGTGTCGTATGTGATGGAGAACCGGCGCACCATGGCGCGGGTGTTCCCGGATCTGTTCGCCGCCAATCGGGTGCGGCCGGTGGGCGACTACCCGGGGCATCTGCTGCGGGCGCTGCGCTCCTCGGCCGCCACGAACACCTCCGATCCGACCGTCGTGGTGCTCACGCCGGGAGTGTTCAATTCCGCCTATTTCGAACATTCGCTGCTGGCCCGGCAGATGGGTGTGGAACTGGTGGAGGGGCGGGATCTGTTCTGCCGCGACAACTTCGTCTACATGCGCACCACGCACGGCGAACGGCGGGTCGATGTGGTGTATCGACGCATCGACGACGAATTCCTCGACCCCATGCATTTCAACCCCGATTCGGTGCTCGGGGTGGCGGGGATCCTGAACGCGGCGCGTGCGGGGAACGTGGTGATCTCCAGTGCGGTCGGCAACGGCGTCGCCGACGACAAACTGGTCTACACCTACGTGCCCACCATGATCGAGTACTACCTCGGTGAGAAACCGCTGATCCCCAATGTCGACACCTATCGCTGCTGGCTCGACGACGAACGGGCCGAAGTCCTCGACCGGATCGACGAATTGGTGATCAAACCGGTGGAGGGCTCGGGTGGTTACGGCATCGTGTTCGGGCCGGACGCCTCGCCGCGGGAACGCGAGGAGATCCGGCGGCGGGTGGCGGCCGAACCGCGCGGGTGGATCGCCCAGCCGCTGGTGCAGTTGTCGACGGTGCCGACGATGATCGGTGACGGGCTGGCCCCGCGGCATGTCGATCTGCGGCCGTTCGCGGTGAACGACGGGGAGCGGGTCTGGGTGCTCCCCGGCGGGCTCACCCGGGTCGCGATGCCGGAGGGGTCGCTGGTGGTCAATTCCAGCCAGGGCGGCGGCAGCAAGGACACCTGGGTGCTGGCGCCGCGCGCAGCCGCCGACCGGGAGCGGGCCGCCGAACTGGTCGCAGAACCCGCCGTCACCGGGCACACCGATCGCGATCGCACCTTCTCGGAATCACAGGCGCAGCAACAACAGCAACAACAGCAGTAGGAGGCGCGATGCTGGCGCGGAACGCGGAATCCCTGTTCTGGATCGGCCGCTATGTGGAGCGGGCCGACGATACGGCGCGGATTCTCGATGTCACAGTGCATCAACTGTTGGAGGACGCCACCGTCGACCCCGATCGGGCCGCCCGGGTGCTGCTGCGGGTGCTGGGTATCGAGCAGCCACCGGACCGGCTGGATGTGTGGTCGCTGACCGAGCTGGTGGCCTTCGACCGACGGCAACCCGGTTCGATCGTCTCGTCCATCTCCGCGGCGCGGGAGAATGCGCGCGGTGCGCGGGAGGTCACCTCCACCGAGCTGTGGGAGTGCCTGAACACCGCCTACAACGGTCTGGGCGGCGCCATTCGCGCGGCCAGGGAACTCGGACCGTACGAGTTCTTCCGGTATATCGAGGACCGGGCCGCGATGTTCGCCGGGCAGGCCGACTCCACCCTGAGCCGCGATGACGGCTATCGATTCCTGCTGCTCGGGCGTTCGCTCGAGCGGGTCGACATGACGGTGCGGTTGCTGCTTTCGCGCGGCGGCGAACCCGGCGATTCACCCGCCTGGGTGAGCGTGCTGCGCTCCGCGGGCGCGCACGACTCCTATCTGCGCACGCACCGCGGCGTGCTGGATGCGCGACTGGTGGCCGAATTCATTCTGCTGGATCAGCTTTTCCCGCGTTCGGTCTTCCGTTCGGTGCGATTGGCCGAGGAGTGCCTGCGGGAGCTCGATCAGTTGCCGGACGGATCGCGCGGTCCGCGCAACGAGGCGCAGCGGCTGCTCGGGCAGGCCCGCAGCGAACTCGAATTCCTTCCGCCCGGCGTGCTTCTGGACGATCTGAAGGACCGGCTCAGCGCGTTGCAGCAGACCTGCCACGAGGTCACCGAGGCCATCGCCCTGCAGTATTTCCACGCCGCGCCGTGGGTGACGTGGACCGACGCCCACCGGCACGACGAGCCGGCGCCGGTGCTGGAGGGGAAATATGCGGAGAAGGTGATCGGATGAGCCGGCGTCTACGTGTCGTGCACACCACGGGATTCGCCTACGAGTCGGCGGTGACCGGGTCGTTCAACGAAGCCCGGCTCACACCGCGCTCGGACGGCCGCCAGAACGTCATCCTGAACCGGGTGAAAACCGTTCCGGCCACTCGCCCCTATCGCTACACCGATTACTGGGGCACCGCGGTCACGGCATTCGATGTGAACGCCCCGCACGACGCGCTGGAGGTCTCGGCCTATTCGGTGGTGGAAACCGAACCGGCGGCGGTGGTGGACCGGGGCGGGTGCGACTGGTCGGACCTGCGTTCGGAGCGCACCCTCGACACATATGCGGAATTGCTCGCGGCGACCGCGTATGTGCCCGACAACGCGGAACTGCATGCGGAGGCAGCGGAACTCGCCGCCGGAGTCGATCCGGCACAGGCGGTGACGAGGGCGACGGAATGGGTGCACTCGACCATGACCTATGTCCCGGGCACCACCTCGGTCCACACGTCCGCGGTGCAGGCCTGGACCGACCGTACGGGCGTGTGCCAGGACTACGCTCACCTGACGCTGCTGTTGCTGCGCGCCATGGGAATACCGTGCCGGTATGTCTCCGGGTACCTGCATCCCGACCCGGATGCGGAGATCGGTGTCGCCGTGGCGGGGGAGAGCCACGCCTGGATCGAGGCGTGGACCGGCGAGTGGTGGGGTTACGACCCGACCAACGCCACCGCGATCGGCGAACAGCACGTTTCGGTCGCCGTGGGCCGTGACTACGCCGATGTGCCACCGCTGAAGGGCATCTTCTCCGGCGGCCGCTCGATCGACCACGAGGTGGTCGTGGAAGTCACCCGCCTCGCCTGACGCATCGACGCCGCCACCGGAGAGACGCGCGGTGCCGTGCGCCCATGTGCTCGCCGACAACGCTGCGGAAGGGGTCCCGACTTCTCTCGGCCCGCGGTTTCGGCATGTCGGGGTCGGGGGCGTTTGAGACGGGGTGGGCGGGGTAGTTCCGGCCCCGTGCCGTGGTGGTGCGGTGTCGAATCGAGGAGGCCTGAGTCATGCCGTTCAGCACGCTCGGAAGTCTGCTTCATCGTTCGAAGGAAGATCTCGGTGAGCCCGGCGAGATCGTCGTCACCGTGCCCGCCTCGGCGGAGGAGATCTTCGACGTCCTGGCCGAAGGCTGGTGGTACGGGCTGTGGGTGGTCGGCGCCTCACACATCCGGGACGTCGATGCGCAGTGGCCCGCCGTCGGTTCCCGTATCCATCACGGCGTGGGGCCGTGGCCTGTCACGTTGCACGACACCACCGAGGTGATCGCGGTCGAGCGGCCGAACCACCTCGAATTGCGGGCCCGCTCATGGCCGTTCGGGTCGGCCTGGGTGCGACTCGAGCTGCGGCCCGCGGGGGAGGGGCGCACCGATATCGCGATGGCCGAACGGGTCAGCGGCGGGCCCGCGCGAATGCTGCCCGGCGGGCTGCAGGACGCGATGCTGGCTCCGCGCAACCGGGAATCGTTGCGACGTCTGGCCGACATCGTGGTGGGGCGGCGGGCCGATGGCAGGCACGAGGACGTCGGCGAGCCGCAGGGGCCGCGCTGATCACCAGGGCGACTACTGTCCTCTCGTCTTCTTCCCGGCCGTGGTGAGCAGCAGCCGGAGCGCGTGTTCGACGGTCTGCGCGAGCACGTCTTCGGGCTCGCCGTCGAACTTCCGGTGGGAGGCTTCGCAGGATTCGTCGGTCGCGACGGCGAACCACACCGAGCCGGGTTCGTGGCCGTCCTGCGGATCGGGCCCGCCCGCGCCGGTGACGGCGACGGCCAGCGTGGCGTCCATCATCTTCGCGACCCCGCTCGCCATCGACTCGGCGGCGGCTTCGCACACGACCGGGCCCGGCGGCACGTCGAGGACGTGATGCTTGACGTGCCGCGAGTAGGCCACGATGCCGCCGCGGAACCATTCGCCGGCATTCGGGGCCGCCCCGAGCGCGGCGGCGAGATTGCCCGCTGTCAGCGATTCCGCGACGGCGATCTGCAGACCCGTGCGCGTCGCGATGTCGGCGAGTTCTTCGGCGAGTGAGTCGGCTCCAGCCATACCTGCGTCCTTCCGGCTTCCGTTCCCGCGGCCGGCCGGCCCCGCGTGCGGTGGGTGCGCCGACCGGTCCGGGTGATACCCGGACCGCCGTTGTTTCAATCCGGGCTAGACATCGGGATCGTCGTGCTGACCGCCGTAGGGGCCGGGGCCCGCCAGGTCGCCGGAGGCCCTCGCGGGCTCGTCCTCGGAGGTGTTCTCCTCGTCGGGCTCCTCGACGCTCTCGTCGGCGGGGCGGTCGTCGGGTCGGCTCATCGGCTGGTCTCCCGGTCGCGTGCGTTCTGACGGATTCCTGTACGCCCATACCCGGGGCCGGCTCGGGCAAACCGCGTGATCGGCGCCGTGGGCTTCACCCGGATCGGGTGATCCCGGCCCGGCGCACCCGGTCATACCGTGAACGCAGTCGCCGAATCGGCGATGTCTCGACTACATCCCCGAGGTGGGCCATGTCGTTCTGGGAAGTGTTGTGGCTGATCGTGGTGAGCTTCGCGTTCATCGCCTACCTGTTGGTCCTGTTCCACATCATCGCCGACCTCTTCCGTGACCGGGAGACCTCCGGCTGGGTCAAGGCGGTGTGGATCGTCTTCCTCTTCCTGCTCCCGCTGCTCACCTCGCTGGTGTACGTGATCGTGCGCGGTAAGGGCATGCAGGAACGGGCGATGGCGCAGGCGCAGGAGTGGCAGTCCGAGCAGCAGACCTACATCCGGGAGACGGCGGGCACCAGCCCGGCCGCGCAGATCGCCGACGCCAAGCGGCTGCTGGCCGAGGGCGCGATCACCGAGCAGGAATTCGAGCTGTTGAAGGCCAAGGCCCTGGCGTGAGCCGGACCGGTCGTGATCCCGAGGGCCGGCACGCGGCCGCCGCGCCCGCGCAAAAGCGGTCGCTGCTCGCGCGGGTGTCGCTGAACCAGTGGCTCGCGCTCGTGCTGACCGTGCTGGCGCTGCTGTTCATCTTCGCCAATCGCGCCACCGTCGAGATCGAATTCCTACTGGTCACCGTGCACTCGCCGCTGTGGCTGATCCTGTTGCTGGTCTTCGCGATCGGCTGGCTGGCCGGCCTGCTCACCTCCCGCCGCCGCCCACGCTGAACAGCTGATCCCTCTGTCGGGCGCACGTCCGACGACACCCGCCGCGGGATCGGCGGGTGGATCGAATCGAGCCGATCACCACGATGTGTTGCAATGGCACCCGTTGTGTCGCTCGAAGGGGGCATCGGATGTCGGACAGAGCCATCGAGTCGGAAACCAGTTGTGAGGCCGTCGTCGCGGCGGCGGACTACCCGGTCTTCGTCGTCACTACGCAAGACGGTGCGGAGAAGGCGGGTTGCCTGGTCGGCTTCACCACCCAGATCAGCATCGACCCGCTGCGGTTCCTGATCGGCGTGTCGAAGAAGAACCACACCTTCGGTATCGCGATGCGCGCGAAAAGGCTTGCGGTGCACCTGCTTCGGCCGGAGGACAAGGCGCTGGCCGCGCTGTTCGGCGGCCGGACCGAGGACACGATCGACAAATTCGCCCGGTGCGCATGGCAGCCGGGGCCGGACGGCGTGCCGATCCTGACGGCGGCGGCCGGGTGGTTCAGTGGACCCGTGATCGAGCGCCACGACTTCGGCGATCACATGGGGATGCTGCTCGCGCCGGACAGCGGCGCCGATCCCGCGAGCGAGGCCGACGTGCTGCGGTTCTCGATGGTCGCCGATCTGCGGCCCGGGCACGAGGCGTAGCGGCCTGCGCCTGTTCAGGTGACCGGCGTCGTGGGCGCCGGGATGGGCGGTCCGGCGGCGCCGCGTTTGCGGCGCCGATGGCTGGTGTCGCACAGCGGGTAGTTCTTCGAGCGGCGACACAGGCAGACGGCCACCAGGAAGCGATCGCAGTGGATGGTCCGCCCGTCGGCGGTGACCAGGTCGATCGGCCCCTCGACGAGGGCCGGGCCGTCGGCGGTGAAGGTCATCCGCTTGCGGTCAGCGTCGGATGCGGTCACCGCGGATCACCACCAGGTCTTCGGTATCGGTCGTGGGTTCGATGCGACGGGTCGCCGACAGCCAGGCCGACCGCGATCGCAGGACCGGGCCGAACGGGACGGTCGCGCGGGCGACCACCGCGGTCTTGAGGCCGTGCTCGCGCAGTGCGTCGATGGTCCGCCCGGGGTCCGACAGTTCCGAGTGCACGATCAGAGCGGTGCCGCACGGCGCGAGCGCGGAGGGCACCAGCTCGCAGAGCCGATCCAGCACCGCGCGCCCGTCCGTGCCCGCGTCCCAGGCGCGCGCGGCGCCGACGGGGGTGTCGTGCGGGGCGGGAACGTAGGGCGGATTGGCGACCACCAGGTCGTAGGGGCGGCGGCCGAAGACCGAGGCGAAGTCGCCGCAGTGCACTTCGGCGAAGACGCCCCGCAGATGCAGGTTCACCCAGGCCGCGGCCGCGGCCCGGCGCGAGATGTCGACGGCGGTGACCGTCGCCGCGCCGATCCGCGCGGCGGCGATCGCCAGTGCGCCGGTACCGGTGAAGACGTCCAGCGCGTGCGCTCCGCGCGGAATCCCGGCCTCGGCCAGGGCGTGGGCGAGCAGCCAGGTGTCGGCCTGTGGTGGATAGACCCCCGGGGGACGCAGCAGAGCTCGCCGTGGGATACGCAGCGGGTTGTGCAGCGGGTTATGCATCGATCGCTCCTTCACGCAAGGAACTGCGACCGGCTCGCCACGCCTCGAGGACATGATCGGCGAAGCGGTCCTCCAGGAAGTTCGTGACCTGGATGCCGAAGGTCACCGCGGCACGCAGTTCGGGTTCCCTGGCGAGCAGATCCCCGATGACTCCGGCGCGCATGACTTGTTCGTGGACGGCGTCGGCCTCGACATGTTCGGCGAAGAAACGCACGCACGCCGGGTCGGCGTCGAACTTGCGCAGGATCTCGACCATCCGCTGGGATCCCGGCGGCGAGGTGATCTCGACGGTCGCGAAATGCCCGACCAGTGCGCCGCGGTGCACCCGGTGCAGGCCGAACAGCGACATCATGTTGACCAGGGCCAGCATCGGCGCGCCGACGTCGTCCAGGTAGTGCAGATAGCCCGGATCCAGGCCCGCCCCCGCGAGCAGGTCCGCGTACAACTGCGCGTGCACGCGGTCGCCGCGGCCACCGCCGAACTCGTCGAACTCGACCGCCACCAGCGAGGCCTTGGCCTGACCGCGCAATCGCGGAATGGCCCAGGCATAGGGGTCGGCTTCTTTGAGGTGGTAGATCGATCGGTGCACGAAGTACTCGCGGACCTGCCACCACTGCCCTTCGCCGAGCAGAAAGGCGCCGGTCCCCGACGATTCGTCGGGCACCACGAGCAGCGCTTCCAGCTCGTCGTCGAGCTCGTCGCCGCCGGGGACGGCCGCGCGCAGGGCGTCGAGGAACACCCGCTCCATCTCGGCGCGCAGCCCGAGCAGGCCCGGATCCCACTCCCACCCCGGATCGACGTCGGGGAACCCCTGATAGTGCAGTTCGTAGCAGGTGTGCAGGGCGAGCTGCAGGTCGTCGCCGAAGGGGTCGTCGATGGATCCCAGGGCCGGGGGCGGCGATCCGGGGGAGCGGCCGAGCAGACCGACAACAGCATCCGAGAGCGGGCCTCGCGCGGCGGGGCGCGTCGGCGACGATGCGACGGCGTTGGTCATCGGGGATCCCCCTGCCCAAGAAATTGATCAAGCAAACTGCTCGGGCTATACCCGCGGTCCGGTCCCCGAAACGGACGAAGGCCCTGGAAGACCGCTCAGAGAATCGGGCGCCCGCCGGTGACGGCGATCCGCGCGCCGGAGATATGGCTACCGTCGTCGGAGGCGAGCAGCACGTAGGCCGGGGCGAGCTCCGCGGGCTGGCCGGCTCGGCCGAGCGGCACGTCGTCACCGAATCCGGAGACTTTCTCCGGGGGCATGGTGGAAGGAACGAGGTGGTGTCCTCCTGCGACGTTTTCTCTCGTGCTACCCGGGTCCCGTGTGCTCAACCAGGAGGACCGAAAAGGCGCGGTGATCATCGCCACGACGGAAGAATGGCCGGATTTCGTTGCGGCGGTGTGCCTTCGGGTATGGCCTGCAGAAGAGAAGAACTCGGTTCGACGACGAGGAGATGATCGGATGAACGCCTCCACCACTCGAACGGTGAGCGCTCGGATCGCCCGGCACGAAGAGGTGGCCGAATGCTTCGGCACGCGACGCTCGGGCTTCGCCGTCATGGCGCTCTGGATCACGCTCGTCGTCGCCGCGAGCCTGGCGCTCGCCGTCCTGTAGGGCGACCGCCGGGCCGGACCGGCTGTGACGAGGATTTCCGCGCGGCCGGGTTTGCCGGGTTCGAAACGGTCAAGACCGGAGATACGGCGGAATAGTTCGAAGGAGATGCGCTATGTCAGATCTCGGAGCGGCCAACGACCCCAACCGAGCCACTATCCACGAGGGCGACGGAGGCTTCCCGGACCATTCACGTACTATCCGCAGCCACGCGGGCGAGGGAATCGAAGACGGCTACAACGTCCCTGGCATCGTCCTGTTCGTGCTCGGCATCGTCGCGCTCGGCCTGACGCTCACCGCGGCCGCCTACGGATTCGCCGGATGGGTGATCATCGGCGCCATCGTGTGCGCGATCGGCCTGCTGGGCGGGGCGGCCTGGATCCTGCTCGAGCATCGCCGGGTCAAGGCGAAGGAAGGGCTCTCGCTGACCGATCAGGCGGGCCACTGATCGCTGCGCCCACGAGTCGAGAGCGGGTCCGTTCGGGCGCTGCGCCGGTCGCTGATCGGTCAGCGAGCCGCGCCTGCCGGGCCCGCGAGCCCGGACAGCAGGATGTCCAGCCCTCGCTCCAGTTCGGCCGCCCCGTCGTAGGCGGCCAGGGCCGGAGCAAGGCCGCGCAACAGCGGGAACTCGCCGATCGGCAGCCGGTACAGGCCCAGGCGCAGCACCTCGTCGGTTTCCTCCGGCCGTTCGACGACCTCCTGCAACTCGTTGAGCACATGGCCGTAGAGGAATCCGAAGACGGTGCGGTAGATGTGCAGCGCGTCGACTCCGGAGAATCCCGCGCGCGTCAGCAGCGCGAGAATGTCTTCCAGTGGCCGCACCACCGCGTGCGGGCGCAGTCCGAGCGGAGTCGCCAACGGCCGGGTCACCAACAGCGGCACGGCATTCGGATGGTCGAGCGCCAGCTGCCGGAAATCCCGCGCGACCGACCTGAGTTGCCCGGCCCAGTCCCGGTCCGACGGGTCCACCCGCAGGCGCGCGAAGATGATCTCGGCGACGCCGTCGAGCACCGCCGCTTTGTTCGGCAGGTGGCGGTAGATCACCATCGGGTCCCGCCCTACCGCCTCGGCCAGGCGCCGCATGGACAGACCGTCGATGCCGTCCCGGTCGATGATGGCCAATGCCGCCGACAGCACCCCATCCCTGGTCACCGGGGGCTCGCCCCGTCGATTCTCGCCCGTACGCCGGCTGCTCCGCTCGGCGGGCATCTTTCCCACGGTGACTCCTGACCTCGGCGCGACCTACGCTCTCCAACGTAGGTCTACAACGTTGACATACCGATCCCGGTGACGTCTACTGGAACGACAAGGAAGGTAGTGACACCGTGACCGCAACGAGCCCCGTCCCCAGACACTTCGAGACGCGTGAGGAATCGGTCCGCCCTGTCGCGCAGCCTTTCCGCGCCCCCACCCGCACTCCCCGGGTCCTGCTGGCCGATCCCGCGGATTCGCTCGGCCTGGTCGACGGCGCGTGGTGGCCGCGCACCGACAATCTCACCTCCGAACTCCACGACCTGGTCAGCGCGGTGACTCCGCAACTGGGACCCATCGCCAGGGTTGCCTTCGACTGGAACGTCTTCAGCGCCGATCAACGCCGCATCGACCGTGAGGACGGTATCGAGGTCACCGGTCCCGACATCGACCAGTCCTCCGATGTCATCCGACTGTCCGGACGCCAGGGGGCGCAGCTCGACCTGCTCGTCATCCCCGCGGACACTCCACCGGTACGCGCCGACCAGCACATGCGGGAATTGCTCGGCACGGCGCCGAATATCCCGTGGACCGCCGCGGATTGACCTGTCCGCCGTGGCGAGCGCCGGCTGATTGCACCGGATCGAACCGGGTAGTGCCTGGGTGCGTCGACCGGTCGGGCAACTGCCCGGCCGGCGACCGCGTGCCAGGAAACCCCCGGTAGAGAGGTGTGACGATGTCGAAGATGCCGCCCGGAGTCCCTTCCTCGGAACCGGCCCAGCCGACCGAGCCGACCGAACCTCGGGAGCCCTTGGCGCCGAAACCCGATCAGCGTGCGCCGGCGCCGGTGACCCCGACCGGAGCGGTCGTCGAGCAGCCCGAAGGGGCCGACGCGCAACAGGGCGCGTTCCTCACCACGGCGCAGGGCGCGCGGATCGCCGATACGGATCATTCCCTCAAGGCCGGGCCGCGCGGGCCGGTCCTGCTGCAGGACCATCACCTGCGCGAGAAGATCACCCATTTCGATCACGAGCGGATCCCGGAACGGGTCGTGCACGCGCGCGGCGCCGCGGCGCACGGCGTATTCGTCGCCAACGGCGCGGCCGAGAGCATTTCGTGCGCGTCGGTATTCCAGAAAGGCAAGCAGACACCGGTATTCGTGCGGTTCTCCACCGTGCTCGGCTCGCGTGGCTCGGCGGACACCGTCCGCGACACCCGTGGCTTCGCCACCAAGTTCTACACCGACGACGGGGTGTGGGATCTGGTCGGCAACAACATTCCGGTGTTCTTCATCCAGGACGGCATCAAGTTCCCCGACGTCATCCATGCCGCCAAACCCCATCCGGATCGCGAGATCCCGCAGGCCCAGAGCGCTCACGACACTTTCTGGGATTTCGTCTCGCTGCACACCGAGGCCACCGCGCACACCCTGTGGAACATGTCCGATCGCGGGATCCCGCGCTCCTACCGGATGATGGAAGGCTTCGGCGTCCACACCTTCAGGTTCGTCAACGCCGACGGCAAAACCGTTCTGGTGAAACTGCATTGGAAGCCCAAGCTCGGCGTGCACTCGATGCTGTGGGAAGAGGCGCAGATCGCCGCGGGCGTCGATCCGGACTTCCATCGCCGGGACCTGGCCGATGCCATCGAAGCGGGCGCCTATCCGGAATGGGATCTCGGCGTCCAGGTGTTTCCCGACAACGAGGACCAGATGTTCGAGGGGATCGATCTGCTCGACCCCACGAAGTTCGTGCCGGAGGAACTCGCGCCCGTCCAGATCATCGGCACGATGACACTGAACGCGAATCCCACGAACTTCTTCGCCCAGACCGAGCAGGTCGCCTTCCATCCCGGTCATGTGGTGCGCGGTATCGATTTCACCAACGACCCGCTCCTGCAGGGACGGCTGTTCTCCTACCTCGACACCCAGATCTCCCGGCTCGGCGGCCCGAATTTCGCGCAGTTGCCGATCAACCGGCCGCACACAGAAATCAACGACATGTTCCGCGACGGCATGCATCAGACCGCGGTGCACGCCGGCGCGGCGCCGTACCGCCCGAACAGTCTCGACGGCGGCTGCCCGTTCACCGCGCGACCCGGCGAGGAACTGATCGAATTCCCCGCCCCGGTCGAGGGCGCCAAGGTGCGAGAAGCGCCCGCGAGTTTCGACGATCATTTCAGCGGCGCGCGCCTGTTCTACGCCAGCCTCACCCCGATCGAACAGCAGCACGTGGCCGACGCCTATAGTTTCGAACTCGGCAAGTGCTACGAGAAGTCGATCAAACAGCGCACAGTGAACGTCCTGCGCAATATCGACGAACAACTCGCGCAGACCGTCGCCGGTAATCTCGGCCTTTCCGTCGAGGGCGATGCCCCGGCCGGTGGCGAGGTCACCACCTCCGAGGCGCTGCCGCAGATCCGCGGCAGCTGGCCCGCCGACGGGCGGATCATCGGCATCGTCGCCGACGACGACACCGACGCCGAGGATCTGGCGGCGACGATCGAGAAGGCCTTCGACGGCTCGATGACTCCGCTGGTCATCGCCGCACACGGCGGCGAACTCGGCTCCGGGAAGCACGCTGTCCCGATCTCGCGCACGCTCGACACCGCGCGCTCCATCGAATTCGACGCCCTGCTCGTCGCCGCGACCCTGCCGGACCCGAAACTCACGGTTCTCCTGCAGGAGGCGCACCGTCACCTCAAGGTCGTCGCCTACACCCCGGCGGGTGAGGCGGCGCTGCGCACGGCCGGAATCGCGGACGGATTCGACGGCATCGAGACCGCTTCCAGCATCGAATCCGCGTTCGCGCTGATCGCCGAGGCGCTGCCCCGACACCGGGTGTGGTCGCGGGCCGCTCAACTGGCCTCCTGAGCCGGTGCTCGACGCGGGGTCGACGAGAGCTCGTCGGCCCGGCCTGCCGCTTGCCGCCGTCGGACGCCGCCGCGGGATGTCGTGATCCGGCTCGCACGGCGGCGTCTGATTGGGATCCGCGAGGCCGGGTAGGCCTCTGTTGTCAGGGTCCTAACTATCTAGGAGGACAGATGCCAGAACACACCAGCGGTATCAGCGAAGGCGTGGAAGGCGTCGTCGAGGACGTCAAGGGCAAGGCCAAGGAAGCCGCGGGCGCGGTGACCGGCAAGCACGATCTCGCCGAGGAAGGCCGCGCTCAGCAGCAGAAGGCCGAGTCGCAGCGCGAGGCCGCGGAGAAGGAAGCCGCAGCCGAGAAGGCGCGCGCGAAGGCCGATGTCGACGAGGCACGCCAGTCTTCGCACCAGGACAACTGACCCGGTCACCGGCTGGATTCAGGCGGGCCGCCGACAGATCTGTCGGCGGCCCGCTGTCCCTGCCCATACCGGGCCGACCCAGGAGGAATCATGGTTTCCCGAGACGTGATCGCCCAGCTCCATCAGGACATCACCACCGCCGAGAACGCGGGCGACCGGGCCACCGCCGACCGCCTGCGCGAGGAGCTGGCCCGCGCCGAGCAGGCCCACGACGCCGAGCCGTCGACCGACCCGCGCGCGGCGGAGAAACAGGCCGCCCAGGATCGCCGGCCCGCCCACGATCTCGGCCCCGGCAGCGCCGAGGTGGATCAGAGCAGCATCGGCGAGGCCCCCGGCGTGGTCCAGGAACCGCCGGACTGATCGTTCCCCCGCCCGCGCCGGCCCCGGCAGCACCATCGCGCCGGACCCGGCTGCACCCGACAATGCCCCGCCACCATCGGTGGCGGGGCATTCGTCTGCCCGCCGGGCGCCGTCCGCCCACCGGGCGCGTTGGCGGTGTGCTGGAGCAGTCGCGGGATCGACCGAGGGTCCACGGGCGGGCCGTGACTCTCGACAACGGCCTCGCGGAGCGCTTCCCCGAGTACGCCGCCGCTCGATCCCTGTGAGCCCGTGTCCGGTGTCCTGTGTCGCACCTATGAGGGCGATGCGACACAGGACGTCCAGGTCAGAGGCGGTACTCGCGGAGCAGGCCCTTGCTGATGATCGTTTTCTGGATCTCGCTGGTGCCTTCCCCGATGAGCAGGAAGGGGGCCTCGCGCATGAGGCGTTCGATCTCGGCTTCCTTGGAGTAGCCGAAGCCGCCGTGGATGCGGAAGGCCTCCTGGGTGACCTCGGCGCAGTACTCGCTGGCGATGAGCTTGGCCATGCCCGCGACGACGTCGTTGCGTTCGCCGGAATCCTTGGCGCGGGCGGCGTTGACCATCATCAGGTGCGCGGCTTCGACCTTGGTGGCCATTTCGGCGAGTTTGAAGGCGATGGCCTGGTGTTCGACGATCGGCTTACCGAAGGTGGAACGTTGCTGGGCGTAGCCGATGGCCAGTTCGAAGGCGCGGATGGCGATGCCGCAGGCGCGGGCGGCGACATTGACGCGGCCGACCTCGATGCCGTCCATCATGTGCGAGAAGCCCTTGCCGGGCTCGCCGCCGAGGATCGAGTCGGCGCCGATGCGGAAGCCGTCGAAGAGGGCCTCGGTGGTGTCGACGCCCTTGTAGCCCATCTTGTCGATCTTGCCGGGAATGGTGAGGCCGGGCAGGACCTCGCCGGTGCCCTCGGGCTTGTCGATCAGGAAGGTGGTGAGGTTCTTGTGCGGCTTGTCGGCATTGTGCGACCCGGCGCCGAGATCGGTTCTCACCAGCACAGCGGTGAGGTTGGAGGTGGAGCCGTTGGTCAGCCACATCTTGGCGCCGTCGATGGTGTAGCCGTCGGCGGTGCGGGTGGCGCGGGTCTTGATGGCGGCCACGTCGGAACCGAGGTCGGGTTCGGACATGGAGAACGAGCCGCGGATCTCGCCGGTGGCCATCTTCGGCAGGTAGTGCGCCTTCTGGGCGTCGGTGCCGTGCCGGGCGATCATGTGCGCGACGATGAAATGGGTGTTGATCACGCCGGACACGCTCATCCAGCCGCGGGCGATCTCCTCGACCACCAGCGCGTAGGTGAGCAGGGATTCGCCGAGGCCGCCGTACTCCTCGGGGATGGTGATGCCGAAAAGCCCGATCTCCTTCATGCGCTCGACGATGTCGGCGGGATAGGTGTCGGAATGTTCGAGTTTCTGCGCGTTCGGGATGATCTCGCGATCGACGAACGCGCGCACGGTGGCCAGGATGTCGGTCTGGACCTCGGTGAGCCCGGCGGTGCGGGCGAGCCTGGTCACGCGGAGACCTTCTCGAAGATGGCGGCCAGACCCTGACCGCCGCCGATGCACATCGTGACCAGGCCGTAGCGGGCGTCGCGGCGCTGCATCTCCCTGGTCATGGTGGCGATCATCCTGGTGCCGGTGGCGCCGACCGGATGGCCCAGTGAGATGCCGGAGCCGCGCACATTGAGGCGCTCGAAATCACTTGTGCTGAAACCCCATTCGCGGGTGCAAGCGAGCACCTGGGCGGCGAAGGCCTCGTTGAGCTCGATCAGGTCGATGTCGGCGAGCTTCAGGTTGGCGCGGTCGAGCGCGGCCTGGGTGGCCGGGACCGGACCGATGCCCATGATCTTGGGCTCGACGCCCGCCACGCCCCAGGACACCAGCCGCGCGATCGGGCGCAGGCCCAGTTCGTCGGCGCGTTCGGGATGGGTGACCACGCACAGGGCGGCGGCGTCGTTCTGGCCGCTCGAATTGCCGGCTGTGACCGTGGCTTCCGGGTCCTTCGCGGCGAGCACCGGCTTCAGCGTCGCCAGTTTCTCCAGCGTGGAGTCGGCGCGCGGGTGCTCGTCGGTGTCGACGACGGTCTCCCCGCGCCGCGAGCGCACCGTGACGGGAATGATCTCCTCGGCGAACACCCCGGAGGTCTGGGCCTCGACCGCGCGCCGATGCGAGGTGACGGCCAGCTCGTCCTGCTCGGCGCGGCCGATGTTGTAGTCGCGACGCAGGTTCTCGGCGGTCTCGAGCATGCCGCCGGGCACCGGGTAGTCACGACCGCCCGCGGTGACCCGGCCGCGGGCCAGGCCGTCGTGCAGGCTCACGGCCGGGCCCTTCACACCGAACCGCATGTCGGTGGCGTAGAAGACGACATTGCTCATGCTCTCCACGCCGCCGGCCACGATCACGTCGTTGACGCCGGTGGCGATCTGCATGCCCGCCTGCAACACCGCCTGCAGGCCCGAGCCGCAGCGGCGGTCGACCTGCATGCCGGGCACGGTCACCGGCAGGCCCGCGTTGAGCACCACCACGCGGCCGATGGCGGGGGCCTCGCTGTTGGGGTAGCAGTTGCCGAGGATGACGTCCTCGACCGCGCGCGGGGCCAGGCCGGTGCGCTGGAGCAGGCCGCGCAGCACGGTCTCGCCGAGGTCGGCGGCCGACAGGCTCGCCAGGGAGCCGCCGAAGCGGCCGATCGGGCTGCGAACCGGTTCGCAGATCACCACGTCACGCATCACATGAACCTTCCGCCGGTGACTTCCAGAACCGCACCGGTCATGTAGGAGGACAGATCCGAGGCCAGGAACAGCACCACGTTCGCGACCTCGTCGGGCTCGCCCGCCCGGCCGAGCGGAATCTCGGCCATCTTCTGGTCCCACACCTTCTGCGGCATGGCCTCGGTCATGGCGGTGCGGATCAGGCCCGGCTGCACGGCGTTGACGCGCACATTCTTGAACGCGACCTCCTTGGCGGCGGCCTTGGTCAGGCCGACGATGCCCGCCTTGGCGGCCGAGTAGTTGGTCTGGCCGGGCAGGCCGATCTTGCCCGAGAGCGAGGAGATGTTGACGATGGCGCCGCCGCCGTGCTCGCGCATCCGGTCGGCGGCCGCGCGGGTGCCGTTCCAGGTGCCCTTGAGGTGGACGCCGATGACGGCGTCGAAATCGTCCTCGGTCATCTTGCGCATGGTGGCGTCGCGGGTCAGGCCCGCGTTGTTGACGAACACGCCGAGCGGGCCGAACCGCTCGGCGGTCTCGATCAGCGTGCGGACCTGCCCGGCGTCGCGGACATCGCAGTGCGAGTAGGCGGCCACCGTTTCGCCGCCGAGTTCGGCGACGGCCGCCGCGCCCGCTTCGTCGTTGATGTCGCCGATGGCCACCTTGGCGCCCTCGGCGACGAAGCGGCGTGCGATGTGCAGCCCGATTCCCTGGGCCGCGCCGGTGACCACGGCCACCCGACCCTCCAGCAAGCCCATATCAGCTCCGATCCGTTCGTGTGTGTGAGCCCGTGTCGCCACGGCCCCTGTCAGTCGTGCCGCGCGTGCGGCTCGCACCGTGCGCGGCGATTCCGCTGCTCGTAGCGTGCGTGGCGATTCCGCCGGGGATCACTGCACGACTCCGTCCGCGCGCAGGCGCTCGATCTCTTCCCGGCCTACGCCCAACTCCGCCAGCACCGCGTCGGTCTGCTCGCCCAGCGCGGGCACCGCGTCCATGCGCATCTCCACATCGGAGAACGTCATGGGCGGCAGCACCGCGCGGATCGGCCCGGCGGAGGTGCCGACCTCGCGCCAGCGATCGCGCTCGGCGAGCTGCGGGTGCGCGATCAGGCCCCTCATGTCGTTGAGCTGGGCGGCCGGGATGCCGAATTGCGCCAGCAGCTCATCGAGTTCGCGGGTGCCGAAGCGGCGGGTCTGTTCGGCCACGGCCGCGTCGACTTCGGCGCGGTGGCGGACCCGGTCGATATTGGTGACGAAGCGCGGGTCGTCGGCCAGGCCCGGAACGCCGAACACCTCGGTCACCAGCACACGCCAGCCGCGATCGTTCTGCACGCCGATGAGGATCTGGCCGTCGGCGGTGGGGTAGGCGTCGTAGGGGGCGATCGAGGCGTGCGACAGGCCCATGCGCTGGACCTGTTTGTCCTGGTACATCTGCATGTACATGGAGTGGCCGAGCCATTCGACGGTGGCGTCGAACATGGCGATCTCGATGGTGGCGCCCTTCCCGGTGCGCTCGCGGCGGAACAGCGCGGCCTGGATGGAAGACAGCGCGTAGAGGCCCGAGGCGATATCCGCCGAAGGGACACCGGTTTTGGTGGCGGTCTCGGGGGTGCCGGTGATCGAGCACAGGCCGGTCTCGGCCTGGATGAGCATGTCGTAGGCCTTGCGGTCGCGGTACGGGCCGTCGGTGCCGTAGCCGCTCATATTGACCACGATCAGGCCGGGCTGCTCGCCGCGCAGTTCGTCGGCGCCGAAGCCCAAGCGCGCGGCGGCGCCGGGGGCGAGATTCTGGATGAACACGTCGGCGCGGGAAATCAACTCCCGCAACAGCTTCCGTCCGCGCTCGTTCTTGAGGTCGAGGGCGACCGACTCCTTGCCGCGGTTGAGCCAGACGAAGTGCGAGGCCAGGCCGTGCACGGCGGCGTCGTAGTTGCGGGCGAAATCACCTTCGCCGACCCGTTCCACCTTGATCACCCTGGCGCCGTAATCGGCCAGGTGGCGGCTGGCCATCGGGGCGGCGACGGCCTGTTCGAGGCTGACCACGGTCACCCCTGCCAGCGGCAGGTCGCCGGAATCCGGGTTCTCGATGTCAGCGCTGCCCACCGGTCGCCTCCCGCTTGGCCTGCTTCACCAGCTGACCGCCGATGATCAGCCGCTGGATCTCGCTGGTGCCCTCGTAGAGCCGCAGCAGCCGCACGTCGCGGTAGATGCGCTCGACCGCGACATCGCGCATGTAGCCGGTGCCGCCGTGGATCTGCACCGCGAGATCGGCCACCTGCCCGACCATTTCGGTGCAGTACAGCTTGGCTGCCGATGGGCCGACCCGGCGGTCCTCACCGGAGACGTAGCGGGCGGCGACATCGCGCACCAGCGCGCGCCCGGCGAGCACGCCGGTGTACTGGTCGGCGATCATGGCCTGGACCAGCTGGAAGTCACCGATCGCGGTGCCGCCCTGGGTAGCGGTGGCCGCGTGGGCGACGGATTCGTCGAGGGCACGCTGGGCGGCGCCGACCGCGAGCGCGGCGATGTGCACCCGGCCGCGGGTCAGCGACACCATCGCGGCCCGGTAGCCGACGTCCTCGCTGCCCCCGACCAGCGCCGAATTCGGCACGCGCACACCGGAGAACCGCACGTCGGAGGTCCAGGCGCCCTCCTGGCCCATCTTGCGGTCCTTGACGCCGACCTCGAGGCCGGGAGTGTCGGCGGGAACGAGGAAGACCGCGATGCCCGGCCCGTCGGCGTCGGCGGCGCGGGTGCGGGCGAACACCACGAACAGATCGGCCGAGGGCGCGTTGGTGATGAAGCGCTTCTCGCCGTCGATCACCCAATCCGCGTTCGCGCCACCACTGCCGTCGCGAACGGCTCTGGTGCGCAGCCCGGCCGGATTGGAGCCCGCGCCCGGCTCGGTGAGGGCGAAGGAGGCCACCACCTCGCCGGAGGCGATGCGCTCGAGCCAGGTCTGCTTCTGCTCCTCGGTGCCGTAGTTCACCAGCACCTGTCCGGCGATGCCGTTGTTGGTGCCGAACATCGAGCGGAATGCC
The DNA here is from genome assembly GCF_000308595.1 of Nocardia higoensis NBRC 100133. GTDB lineage: Bacteria > Actinomycetota > Actinomycetes > Mycobacteriales > Mycobacteriaceae > Nocardia > Nocardia higoensis. Next base: position 47,931 of record NZ_BAGA01000009.1, read on the forward strand.
AGGGTGGTGTAGCCGAACTCCATCGCCAGCTCCACGTCCTGGGCGAGGTTCAGCCCGAGGCCGCCCCACTCCTGCGGGATCGCGTAGCCGAACAACCCCATGTCGGCGGCGGCGCGGCGGATGTCGTCGGGGATGCGGTCGGTGTCGGCGATCTCCTGTTCGCGCGGCACCACCACCTCGCGGACGAAGGTCCTGGTCTGGGCCAGGATGTCGGCGAAGTCCTGGTCGGACACCTGTGACACCAGGGCGGCCGGGTCGGCAGCCATCGAATGCTCCTCTGCTGGAAAAGGTTCGCCGTCAGCGCGGGTTACGGATCAATTTCTTGTTGGCGAACTCGGCGATGCCGTAGTGCGCGAGCTCGCGGCCGACGCCGGAACGCTTCACGCCGCCGAAGGGCAGATCCGGCGCCGAGCGGCTGGTGCCGTTGATCCACACCATGCCGGTCTCCAGCCGGTCGGCGACCTCGGCCGCCAGCTGCTCGTCGGCGGCGAAGACCGCCGCAGCCAAGCCGTAGGGCGAGTCGTTGGCCAGCTCCACGGCCGCGTCCACCGAGGGCACCCGGTAGACCACCGCGACCGGACCGAACAGCTCCTCCCGGTAGGCGCGCATGTCCGGGGTGACGTCGGTGAGGACGGTCGCCTCGTAGTACGCGCCCGGCCCGTCGACGCGCCGCCCGCCGGTGGCCACGGTCGCCCCCTGCGCGATCGCTTCGTCCACCTGGCGGGCGAGATCGTCGAGCGCGCGCTGCGAGGACAGCGGGCCGAACGTCGTGTCCGGGTCGGTCGGGTCACCGGGTTCCTGGTCGCGCATGGCGGCGACGAAGGCGTCGAGGAACTTGTCGTAGATCTCGTCGAGCACGATGAAGCGCTTGGAGGCCGTGCACGCCTGACCCGCATTGCCCATCCGGTTGCCCACCGCGGCGGCCACGGTCTGCTCCAGATCGGCGTCGTCGAGCACCAGGAACGGATCGGAGCCGCCCAGTTCGAGCACGTACTTCTTGAGGTGTCTGCCCGCGACCTCGGCGACCGCCGCGCCCGCGCGCTCGGAACCGGTCAGCGAGACGCCCTGCACCCGGGGGTCGGCGATGATCCTGGCGACCTGCTCGTTGCTCGCGAACAGGTTCAGATACACCGCCTCCGGCGCACCGGCCTCGGCGAACACCTCGGCGATCGCCAGCGCGGACTGCGGGCAGATCTGGGCGTGCTTGAGCAGAATCGTGTTGCCCAGCACCAGGTTCGGCGCGGCGAAGCGGGCCACCTGGTAGTAGGGGTAGTTCCACGGCATGACGCCCAGCAGCGGGCCGATCGGCTCGGTACGCACCACGGCGGTTCCGGTGCCGGCGATGGTCAGCGGTTCGTCGGCCAGAAAGGCCTCGGCATTGTCGGCGTAGTACTCGTAGATGGCGGCGCTGAGCGCGACCTCGCCCTTCGCCTGGCTGATCGGCTTGCCCATCTCGAGGGTCAGCAGAGCGGCCAGCCGGTCGGAGTCGGCGCGGTAGCCCGCGGCGACCCGGCGCAGCAGGTCCGCGCGCTCGGTGCGGGGGACGCGCCGCCAGTCGTCATAGGCGGCTTTCGAGGCGGCGACGGCGGTGTCGATCTCGGCGTCGGTCGCCTCGGGGAAACGGGCGAGTATCTCGCCGGTAGCGGGGTTGGTGGTGGCGTATTCGCTCATAGCTTGGCCCTCTTCTCGATGGCGTGCTGCTGGTCGGCCTGGTTCACGGCGCCGGCGATCCGGCCGGTCCTCCCAAGTGTCCGCCGTCGACCAGTGCGTCGATCTCCTCCTGCCCGGCGCCGAGCAGGTCGCGCACCACCTCCACGCCGTCGGCGCCGAGCGCGGGCGCGGGGCCGGTCGACAGGTGCTCGCCGTCGAACGCGGCGGGCAGACCGGCGGCCAGGTAGGTGCCGATGCGCGGCTGGTCCAGCGGGCTGAACAGCGGATTGTCGGCGAGTTCGCCGCCGGCGACGATCTCGGCGAAGCCGCGGTAGCGGTCGAACAGCACCGAGGTCCCCGAGAGCGCGGCCTCGACCTCGGCGGCGGTGTGCTCGGCGAACCAGGTGGCGAAGAGCGCGTCGAGCAGTTCGCGATAGCGGTAGCGGTCGGCGTCCCGGGAGAAGTCCGCGCCGAGCGAGTTCTCCAGCGCCGCGACCACCTCGCCGCGGCCGGTGACCTGCACCAGATCGCGCATGTGCCGGGGCGTCAGCGCCACGATCATGAAGCGCGCGCCGTCGGCGGTCCGGAAGTCCTTGCCGTAGGTGCCGTAGACGGCGTTGCCGGTCGCCTCGCGTTCGACGCCGTTGATCTGCACCTCGGTCAGGTAGCTGAGGTGCCCCGCGACGGCGAGCGCGACATCCGACAGCGGCAGGTCGACGGCCGAGCCCTGCCCGGTCGACTCGCGCCTGCGGACCGCCGCCGTGACGGCCAGCGCCGCGTAGAGGCCGCAGGCCACATCCCAGGCGGGCAGCACGTGATTGGCCGGTCCGTCGTGGGTGCGGGCGCCGGTGATCAGCGGGAACCCGGTGGCGGCGTTGACGGTGTAGTCCACCGCCGCGCTGCCGTCGCGCTTGCCGAGGATCTGCACGGTGATGACATCCGGGCGCAGCGCGCTCAGGGCCTCGTGGCTCATCCAGCCGCGGCCGCCCGCGTTGGTGACCAGAATGCCGCCGCCCTCGCCCGGTGCGGTGATCAGCCGCTGCACCAGCTCCCGGCCTTCCTGACTGCGCAGATCGCAGGTGACCGAACGCTTTCCGCGATTGAGCCCGGCCCAGTAGATGGACTCGCCCGACTCGGTGACCGGCCAGCGGTTCCGGTCACCCGCGCCGCCGATGGGGTCGACGCGGATGACCTCCGCGCCGAGTTGGGACAGCGTCAGGCCGCACAGCGGGGAGGCGACGAAACTGGACACCTCGACCACGCGCAGCCCGGACAGGGGGCGCCGGCCGCTCGTGCTGTCACCGGACATGGACGAACCTCCCTGACCGCTCATGCTGTATTGATTCGGCC
>NZ_BAGA01000008.1 GCF_000308595.1 Nocardia higoensis NBRC 100133
TCTCTCGATGATCTGAGGTGGTTTCGGACATCACATCTCTTCTCTCGCGTCGGCACGGCCGCGTCCGAGATTAGTCAACTGTGATCCACGCCGCGTCAGGTGTGGGTTCGGATCGCGAGCCCCGCCGCATCGCCCGCGATCCCGTCAGTAGCCTCGTACCCCGTGACCGATCCGCTGCAGCCCCTCGTCGACCTGCCCGGTGTGCTCGATGCCGCCGACCGCGCCCGCGACGCGCTGGCGGCTGTGCACCGGCACAAATCCAACCGGCGCGGCTGGCCGACCACCGCCGCAGAGGCCGCTGTCCGGGCCGCCCGATCCTCCGCCGCGATCGACGGCGGCGGCACCGACATCCCCGCCGACGGCCGGGTCGAGGACCCGATCCTGGCCGGTTCGTTGCGGGTCGGCCAGGCCCTCGACGGCGACGCGCTACGCAATCTGACCGTCACCTGGCAGCGCGCCCCGCTGCAGGCGCTGGCCCGGCTGCACCTGCTGGCCGCCGCGGATCTCGTCGAGGACGAGCTGTCGCTGGGCAGGCCGCGCCCCGAACCCGGTGTGGCGCAACGCCTGGACCTGCTCGTGCAGACCGTACAGGCCACCCGCGCGCCCGCGCCGGTGATCGCCGCCGTCGTGCACGGCGAACTGCTGACGTTGCGACCCTTCGGCAGCGCGGACGGCATCGTCGCCCGCGCCGCGTCGCGACTGGTGACGGTGGCAAGCGGGCTCGACCCGCACAGTCTCGGCGTGCCGGAAGTCTTCTGGCTGCGGCGCAGGAAGGCATATCTGGATGCCGCGGCCGCGTTCGGCACCGGCGATCCGCACAGCGTCGGCGGCTGGGTCATCCTGTGCTGCGGTGCCCTGGAGGACGGCGCGCGGGAAGCGACCTCCATCGCCGATTCCGCCGCGGGTTGATCCGCGCGGAAACCTGCGTCGCTGCGAAACATGCTCACGGACAACGGGACCGCCCGAAAACACCGAAGCGGGCGGTGCGATCGCCCTGCGACGATTTCACCGCCCGCCGAACACGGAGCACCTGGTTACCAGGCGTGCTCATCGGGGTTGTGTTCCATGGCCTCGGCGGTCGTTCGGACTCCGCCGGTTCATCCCCGCAACCTGTGCGAGGCTCTCGCCGTCGGCAGTCGAACTACGCAGACCCACAACGCTGCTGCCCTTGTAGCGGCGCGCTCCGCGTGGGTACCTGGCCTCCGTGCTGGGAAAGTCGGGCGGGGGACTGAGCCTTCTCTTCCGGCTCCGTCTTGGCCATCCGGCCTTCCGTAGCTACCTTTCTACCACCGTGAGCCAGATCACTCAAGGGGCTTGAAAAGCCAGGAAAAAGCACTGCCCCCTCGTGTCGTTCGTGAGTTCGACGTACCTGCGTCGGCCGGCTCAGCGACGTTTCCGCAACAGCCGGTAACTGACCGCGCCGGCCAGCAATGCGCTCAGTCCCACGGCGGCGGTGGCGGCCACCGTGGTGGACGAGGGGGACTGGAAGCGCGCCCACAGCGATACCGGGTTCGAGAAGGTCAGCACGGGCCAGTCCCGGGTGATCGCCTCCCTGCGCAGCCCGCGATCCGGGTTGACCGCGGTGGGATGGCCGACCGCGGTGAGCATGGGCAGATCGGTGATCGAATCGGAGTAGGCATAACAGCGCGACAGGTCGTAACCCTCGGCGGCCGCGAGCTTTTCGATGGCGCTCACCTTGCCCTCGCCGTAGCAGTAGAACTCGACCTCGCCGGTGTACTTGCCGTCGGCCACCACCATCCGGGTGGCGGCGGTGTGCTGTGCGCCGAGGGCACGCGCGATGGGAGCGACGATCTCCTCGCCGGAGGCCGACACGATCACCACATCGTGCCCGCGGATCCGATGGTCGGCGATGAGGTCCGCCGCCTCGGCGTAGATCACCGGATCGACGAGTTCGTGAAGCGTCTCGGAGACAATGGCTTTGATCTGCTCGACATCCCAGCCCGCGCACATCTTGGTCAGATGCTCGCGCATCCGTTCCATCTGGTCGTGGTCGGCGCCGGAGAGCAGGAACAGGAAATGCGCGTAGCTGCTCTCCAGCACCGCGCGGCGATTGAGCAGGCCCTGGGCGTAGAACGGCTTGCTGAACACATAGGTACTCGACTTGGCGATCACCGTCTTGTCGAGATCGAAGAATGCGGCGACGCGCGCCGCGCCGGTGGGGTGGTGCGCGGAGGCGGGCGCCGGCCGGGGGTCCGCGGCCACGGGCTCGTCGTTCTCGGCCGTCACCTGTTCAGGATAGGCACGAGGGCGCCGTCGCACGTCCCGACCGGGCCGGTGCGCCCTCGGTGGTGTTTGCTCGCAAGACGCCGGAGGGGCGGTATGTCGCAAAGTTCTTGCGCGCTGCACTTGCGTCGGCGGCGGGCAATGGGTGTAGTATTGCTGGCACCTGGACATGTTCCAGGCGTGTTCAGCCCGACCCCCCGGGGCTGAACCCCGACGGCCCCAGCCTCCTCCCCCCCCGGCTGGGGCCGTCCTCTATTTCCGGATGGATGCACTTCCGGCCCCGCGGGGTTCTCCACAGCGGGTGAGTTATCCACATTCGGCATTCGTGTGCTGTCGTCGATCCGGCGGCCGGACGACGCTGACGGACATGCCCATCGTCCCTGTCGAGTCCCCCTCCACCCGGCCCGCACTCGTGTTGATCCGTGACGATCGACTGCGCGAAGAGGTGCGCCGGGTGGCTGCCGCGGCCCAGCACACCCTGGTCGAATCCGAGCCTCCGGTGGGCAGGCACAGCTGGGCGGGGGCGCCCCTGGTGATCCTCGACACAACTTGTGCCCGGGAGTGCGCGGCCGCTGTTCCACAACGCCGGACAGGCGTGGTCCTCGTCACGGACGGCGAACCGGACCTGGTGGACTGGCAGGCCGCGGCGGCCGTCGGAGCGGAGCGGGTGATCGCCCTTCCAGGCGCCGCGGTGGGGCTTATCGAGAAGTTTGCTGAACACGGTGAAATGCGGTCGGGGAATGGTGTCGTGGTGGCTGTCGCGGGCGCCTGCGGCGGTGCGGGCGCCTCGGTGCTGGCCGCGGCGACCGCCTTCCGGGCGGCGAGCGAACCGCCGGGCCGCCGCGTTCTCCTGGTCGACGCCGCCCCCTTCGGCGGTGGTGTGGACCTGCTGCTCGGCATCGAGAACACGGTCGGATTGCGCTGGCCGGATCTGGTCGTCGAAGACGGCAGGGTCGCCGCGCACGCACTGCACGATGCGCTGCCGAGCGCCGCGCCGGGGCTGGCGGTGCTGTCCTGCGGGCGCGGCGGTGCCGGTCGATTGCCCGGCCGCATCGGGGCCGGCGCCATCCATGCCGTGCTCGAAGCGGGCCGTGCCGCAGGCGATCTCGTCATCTGCGATCTGTCCGGCGAGCGTGGTCCCGCTGCCGATCAGGTACTCGATTCGGCGGATCTGGTGGTGCTCGTCGTACCGGCGCGACTGCGCGCCGTGGCCGCCGCCGAATCGGTCGCCGCTCACATCTCGGCGCGAAATCCCAATCAGGGCTTGGTGGTCCGCGGTCCCGCACCGGGCGGACTGCGCGGCGAGGAGATCGCCGAGGTGCTCGACCTGCCCCTGCTGGCCGCGGTGCGCGCGCAGGCCGAGCTGCCCGCCCGCCTGGAGCGCGGCGGGTTGCGCATGTCGCGGCGTGGTCCGCTCGCCATCGCGGCCGCCGCGGTGCTCGATGTTCTCGACGCACCCGAGCAGATCCGATGAGCACTCTGGTCACCGCCGAACTGCTGGATCGCGTGCGCGAGCGGATCGCCGGTCACAGCGGAGATCCCGATCCCGCGCAGCTGGCCGCCGCGGTGCGCGCCGAAGCGGGCGGTGTGCTCGGCGACACCGACCTGCTGCGCGTGCTGCGGCTGTTGCAGACCGAACTCACCGGCGCGGGGCTGCTCGAACCGCTGCTGCACGATCCCGGGGTCGCCGACGTGCTGGTCACCGCGCCCGACGCGGTCTGGATCGACCGGGGGCGCGGCTTGGAGAAGACCACGGTCACCTTTCCCGACGAGGCGGCGGTGCGCAGGCTCGCGCAGCGACTGGCACTGTCCGCGGGCCGGCGTCTGGACGACGCCCAGCCCTGGGTCGACGGCAGGCTCAGCGGCACCGGTTCGGCGCTCGGTCCCTCGTTCGGCGTCCGCCTGCACGCCGTACTGGCTCCGATCTCGCACGGCGGAACGTGCCTGTCGCTGCGGGTGCTGCGCCCCGCCACCCAGGGGCTGGCCGCGCTGGCGGCTTCCGGTGCGGTGCCCGCCACGGCGAAGGCGTTGCTGGAAGACATCATTCGCGCGCGCTTGGCGTTCCTCGTGGTCGGTGGCACCGGGGCCGGGAAGACGACGCTGCTCTCCGGACTGCTGGCGACGGTGGATCCGGCGGAACGCATCGTCTGCGTGGAAGACGCCGCCGAACTCGCACCGCCGCACCCGCATGTCGTGCGGCTGGTCGCCCGCACCGCCAATGTGGAGGGTGTGGGCGAGGTGACCGTTCGTGACCTGGTGCGCCAGGCGTTGCGGATGCGCCCGGACCGGATCGTGGTCGGCGAGGTGCGCGGCGCGGAGGTCGTGGACCTGCTCACCGCCTTGAACACCGGGCACGACGGCGGCGCCGGGACCGTGCACGCGAACTCGCCCCGTGAGGTGCCCGCGCGACTGGAAGCACTCGCCGCGCTGGGCGGTATGGATCGCGCCGCCCTGCACAGTCAGCTGGCCGCCGCCGTCCAGGTCGTGCTGCACGTGCGCCGCGCCTCGGACGGCTCACGAGGGCTGCGCGAGATCGGCGTCGTGGAGCGCGCGGAGGACGGGCGGGTGCGCATCGCGGCGGCCTGGCGCGCGGACGGCGAGTCGGCCCCGGCCGCAGCACGATTGACCGCTCTGCTCGTCGAACGGCTCGGCGGATGATTCCCGCGCTGATCTGCCTGGCCGTGGCGCTGCTGATGCCGTCCGCTCCGGTGGCGCGTCGCCGGTTCACCGCCCTGTTCGCGACGGCGCCACCGGTGTCCTCCAGCAGAACTGTGCGTATCGCCTGCATCGGAGTGGCCGTCGCCGCGGTGGTGTGGACCGGCGTCGGGCCCGTGATCGCCGCGGCGACGGTGGCCGGTACCTTCGCCGTCCGGGCCCGGCGCACCCGCCGCGACCGCGCGCATGCCGCAGCATCTCTCCGGCTGCTCGACGCCCTGGAAGCTGTGGTGGGCGAGTTGCGGGTGGGTGCGCATCCCAGTGCCGCCGCCGAGGTGGCCGCGCGCGAATCCGGTGACGGTGCGGCGGCCAGGGCCTTTGCCGTGAGCGCGGCTCGCAGCAGACTGGGCGGCTCCGGCGCCGACGGTCTGCGCGACGACGATTCGGTCATCGGCGTGGAACTGGGCCGCATCGCCGATGCCTGGCTGGTCGCCGAACGGCACGGCCTGGCACTGGCCGAGCTGCTCGGCGCCGCGCGCGCCGATCTCGCCGGGCGCGTGCGCTTCCGCCATCGCAGCGCCGCGGCGATGGCAGGCGCGCGCGCGACCGCGACGGTGCTGTCCGGCCTACCGCTGCTCGGCTTGGCCCTCGGCCAACTCATGGGCGCGCAACCGCTGCGCGTACTGCTGACCACGGCGGCGGGCGATGTGCTGTTGCCCCTCGGTGCGGCCTTCGCCTGCGCCGGACTGCTCTGGACCGACGCGATCACCCGAAAGGCCATGGTGTGAGGGCATGTCCGGAATCTGCGCAATCGCCGCCGCACTGCTCGCCGTCGCCGTCTTGTCCTGGCCGGCCCGCACCGGCCCCGACCGTCGCCTCCACACCCTGTGCATCGCTGCGTCGTCGGTCCCGGCGCAGCCGAAATCGTCCACGCCGCGCCCCACCGCTGTCGATCCGCTGTCGATCGCGTCCGTCTTCGACCTCCTCGCCGCCTGCCTGCGCGCGGGCCTGCCGATGGCCGCCGCGGCTGCCGCGGTAGCTCCGGGCGCGCCAACGGAACTGGGCGCGGCGCTCCTGCGGGCCGCCGACCTGCTCACCCTCGGAGCCGATGCCTCCACCGCATGGGAACGCGCCGCGCGAGACGCCGCGGGCCGCCCCGGCGCCACCGAGATCGAGTCCCTGGCCAGGATGGCTCGCCGCTCGGCCCGGTCGGGTGCCTCCCTGGCCGAAGCGGTCGGTGAGCTCGCGGCACAGCATCGCGGAGCGGTCGAGGATGCGGCCGCCGCCCGCGCCGAACGAGCCGGTGTGCTGATCAGCGGACCTCTCGGCCTGTGTTTCCTGCCCGCCTTCCTCTGCCTCGGCATCGTCCCGGTGGTCGTCGGCCTCGCCGGTCGGGTGCTGGACGGCGGTCTGCTGTGAATACGTCACCGAAGTCTTCCGGGGAACGGTCTTTCGGAGAATTTACGATCAGGAAACCGGACGTCTCCATGTGGAAATGCTCGTCTCATAACCTGCACGCCCAGGCACTGTCGTTGCGTCTCTCGGGCGGAACTGTCAGCTCACGCAGGAGAATTCATGACCACGTCCCATCGTTCCCCCCACCGGGGCCGCCGCCTCGTCGCTGCCTCGCTGGTCGCCGCGCTCGGCGCGCTCGGACTCGCTGCCTGCGGCGGCAGCGACTCGGACGCCGCGGACGGCCTCGGCAAGATCAGCGTGCAGTACTCCTGGATCAAGAACGAGGAGTTCGCCGGCGAGTTCTACGCCTACGACAAGGGTTACTACACCGAGGCCGGGTTCTCCGCTGTCAACGGCATCTCCGGGCCGGACACCGGCGTGGCCAAACTGCTCAGCGGAACCGTTCAGGTGGCGCTGAGCGACGCGGCCTCCGTCGGCGCGGCCATCGCCAACGAGGACGCGCCGCTGAAGATCATCGGCGCGACCTTCCAGAAGAACCCCTTCACGATCCTCTCGCTCACCGACGGCGCGAATATCGCCACGCCGCAGGATCTCGTGGGCAAGAAGATCGGCGTCCAGGATTCCAACGCCAGCGTCTTCGAGGCGATTCTCAACGCCAACGGCATCGACAAGAGCAAGGTGGAGGTGGTGCCGGTCGACTTCGATCCGACCCCGCTGATGGAAGGCAAGGTCGACGGCTTCATGGCCTACCTGACCAACGAGGCGCTGACCGTCGAGCTGGCGGGCCGCAAGGTCACCAATCTGCCCTACGCCGACAACAAGGTGCCCTACGTCGCGGAGACCTTCACCGTCACCGACCAGTACCTCGCCGAGAACCGGGAACTCCTCGAGGCCTTCCTGATCGCCGAGATCAAAGGCTGGTCCGAGGTCTTCGCCAACCCGCTGGACGACACCGTGGCACTGGTGACCAAGTACTACAACAAGGCGGCCTCGGATAACGCGGACGGCCTGGAGTCCACCTTCGGCGCCCTCGATCCGGTGAAGACCAAGCGCGGCCTCGAGGCGCAGAACCTGCTCATCTCGACCGCGGAGACCGAGGCCAACGGCCTGTTCACCATCAGCGAGGAGCTGAAGAAGCAGACCATCGCCTCGCTGGCCGCCGCGGGCTGGGAGGTCACCGCCGACGAACTCTTCGACACCAGCATCATCGAGAAGATCTACGCGGAGAACCCCGAGCTGAAGACCTACCTGCCGTAGATCCAGGAGGCCTTCATGTCCATCGACGACACCACCGAGGCCGGTGCCGCCCGAGCGCTGTCCGGCACCGGCATCCAGATCACCGGGCTCACCAAGTCATTCGCCGTTGGCCGTGGCCGGACAGTCACGGCGCTGGAGAACGCGGATCTGCACACCGAGCAGGGGTGCTTCCTGGCCCTGCTCGGCCCCTCCGGATGCGGTAAGTCCACGATCCTGCGGATTCTCGCCGACCTGGAGAGCCCCACCTCAGGCACCGTGCTGGTCGACGGCAAGACGCCGGATAGGTTGCGCCGCGACAGCGAACTCGGCATCGCCTTCCAGGACCACGCCCTGTTGCCGTGGCGCAGCGTGCGCAAGAACATCCGGCTGCCCTTCGAGGTGGCCGGACGGGAGGTGGACAAGGATTACATCGAAGAGCTGATCGCGCTGGTCGGCCTGCGTGGTTTCGAGGACAGCAGGCCCGCCCAGCTCTCCGGCGGTATGCGCCAACGGGTTTCCATCGCCAGGGCGCTGGCGCTGAGGCCGTCGGTGCTGCTGCTCGACGAGCCGTTCGGCGCGCTCGACGACATGACCCGCCAAAACCTCAATATGGAACTGCTGCGGATCTGGACCGAGAAGCCCGCGACCACTCTGCTGGTCACCCACGGCATCTCGGAGGCGATCTTCTTGTCCGATCAGGTCGCCGTCATGTCGCCCCGGCCCGGCCGGATCAAAGCGATCATCGAAGTCGACCTGCCCCGGCCGCGCACCCCGGAGATGATGCGGACGCCGGAATTCCACGCGCTGGTGGACAAGGCGTCGGAGATTCTCTTCGGGGCCGACGGACGCGCGGGCGCAGAGTCGTGACCCCGATGCGTGCCGCGGTGCGATTCCGCCCGGTCTCCGGCCGGCTCGCCGTCCTCCTGGGCACGGTCGGGCTCGTGCTCGGCTGGTGGTTGTTCTCTGTGCTCGCGTTCCGGCCGGACGAGGGCACCACCTACGACCCGGTGCCCTCACCGTGGGCGGTATTCGGCCGGATCGCCGACGACGGCTTCACCGCGTACTGGGACTTCTTCTCCGTCACCATCCACGAGGCGGTCGTCGGCTTCCTGTGGGGCAACGGCCTGGCGCTGCTGCTCGCGGCCACCGTGCTGCTGGTGCCCCGGGTCGAGACGGTGGTCACCCAGATCGCCGTGGTGACCTACTGTCTGCCGCTGGTCGCGGTGGGCGGCATCTCGATCGTTGCGCTCGGCGGCGCGGAATCGCCCGGCGATCCATCGAAGACGGCGATCTTCCTCGCCGCGCTGTCGGTCTTCTTCACCACCGTGGTCGGGGCGCTGCTCGGGTTCAAGGCCGCCGACCAGGCCAGCCTCGATGTGGTCCGGGTGTTCGGTGGCGGCCGGTTCCGGCAGTTGTACAAAGTCCGCTTGATCGCGGCACTGCCCGCGATTATGAACGCACTCCAGATCGCGGTGCCCAGTTCACTTCTCGGCGCCGTCCTGGGCGAATACATGGGTGCCACCGACCGCAGCGTCGGGATCACGCTGATCCGGTTGCAGGGCCAGCTGGACTCGGTGCGGGTCTGGGCGGTGTTCCTGCTCTGCGCCCTGGTCGCCCTGGTCGGCTACGCCGCGTTCGGCCTGCTGGCTCGCATGGTCACCCCGTGGGTGGCGGGACGGAGACGCGCATGAACCGGGCGATGGCACGGGTGATCGGCCGGGCGCTGTTCGACGCGATGCTGACGGTGGTGATCGTGCTCGCGCTGTGGCAGGCCGTGGTCAGCTTCGCCGGGGTCTCGCCGTATGTGGCCAAGGGGCCGGTGGACGTCTTCGACTTCCTGTTCGTCGACGAGCCGGGGGCGAAACCGGGCGACCTCGCCGCCGACAACCGCGCCGCGCTCCGTCCGCTCACCATCCAGACGCTGCAGGATGCCGGACTGGGCTTCACGGTGGGCATGTCGATCGCGGTGGTGCTCGCCGTGGCGTTCTCGCTGTCGCGGGCGATCGAGGCCGGGGTGATGCCGCTGGCGCTGCTGCTGCGCAGCGTCCCGCTGGTCTCCATCTCACCGGTCATCATCCTGATCACCGGCCGGGGCACGACAGCATCGGTCGCCACCATCGGCAGCATCGTGGTGCTGTTTCCCGCGCTGGCGTCGGTCCTGTTCGGCCTCGGTCGCGCGAGCCCGGAAAGCCTCGACCTGGTCCGGGTCTACGGCGGCGGCAGCGCGACCGCCCTGCGCAAGGTCGCCATCCCCGGCGCCCTTCCGTCGATCTTCGCCGCCGCCCGCGTCTCGGTGCCCGGGGCGGTGACGGGCGCGCTGCTCGCCGAATGGCTGTCCACCGGCAAGGGCATCGGCGGATCCATCCAGAAGTTCAGTACGGCCGCCAGATTCGACGAGCTGTGGGCCTCGGTGGCGGTGATCACCGCGATCACCCTGGTGCTCTACAACGTGGTGCAACTGGTGGAGAACACGGTGCTGGCGCGCATGGGGATGGGCAAGCAGGCGTAGTCGGGAGTTTCTCCACAACCCCGGGGTTGTGCACAATCGGCGATCGGGCGCTGTCGGTCGCCGGCCGCGTCCGCGACGCTGGTGTCCATGGAACCCGGTCTCGACGCGACGCCACCGGCGGGGTATGCGAAATCTGTTGCCGCGCTTCGTATAAGGGCGACAAACAGCTTTGCCGGTGCTTCGTGCCCTGTCATCGATGCCTCGCGCGGCTTCGCAGCTGTATCGCGGGAAGCATCGCAGCATCGACGCAGGGGCCGGCGCCGCACGCGCAGTCACCGCCTCTGCTCGATATCCGTTCGCGCCGCGAACTTCGCACGGCTGCCACCGCTCCTGCCATCGGCGCGCCGTTCGAGCGTGGTCCGTGCCCTTCGGCCCCTTCCGCCCGATCGAGTCGTCCGCACCCCGGACCACCGGCGACGGCAGCCTTCTGCGGGGCTCGCACCGTGGCATCGCCCGACCGGTTGCCCGAACGGTCGTCGGCATCGCGCGCCCGGTGCCGGGTCTCCCTCTGTCGAGCCGGTCGACGGCGTCCGATGTTCCAGTACCCGCATCCGGCGACCTCACGCCGGATGCACTCGATTCCGGACGCGGCCGAACGCCCCGGCCACCCGTGCCCCGCCCGACCGGCCCTTCGGCCCGCCCATCCAGCGTTAGGCGGATGCCCCCGCCGCGGAGCGTGCCACATCCCGGACAGCCATATGACCGCGCAGACAGCAACAAGAGAGGAAAGCCCGTGCAGATCACCGACTCGGCCGGCCGGACAACCCGAAGGCTCGGCACCCTGCTCATGATCCGCCGCAGTCACGCCGCCGATCCCGAACCCATCCGTCCGAGCACTGTGAGCATCGGCAACTCGGTAGAGGAGGTGGGTGGGACGAGCGCCTCCGCACGCGTGCCGGCTGCGGATCCGGTTCCCGACCCGCAGGCGAGCGCTGTCGCCGAAGCCGGATCGACGGCGAGCAAGCCCGATCGCGAGACAATCGGCGGCGCGGCAGAGGAACGTCCGGCGCTGGAGGCGCCCGAGCCGCAAAGCACGCATGCCGTCGCCGACACGCCGGCAGCGAGCTCGAACGTGGCCATGAACCCGCGTGTGCAGCGGAGCCTGCGCGTGGTGACGCCCGGCGCGTCCTCGACGAGCCCGAGCGAGATGATGCCACCGCGATCGGAGGGGACCGAACCGCCGATCGGGGTTCCGATCTTCTGGCAGCCGCCACAGTCGGATGCCGCCGCCGCCCGGTCCGCCTCGATTCCGGCATCCCCGGATTCCCCCGCTGCTCCGCCCCTTTCGCACCCGCCGATCGCGCCCGGTGCGCACCCATCGGAGCATCCCGGCCTACTCGTGACCAAGGAAAGCGACGCGCCCGGCCCATCGAATCCGATGCCGCGAATCGGTGCCGTCAGGCCGCTCCCCATGGCGGTTTCCGATCCCCGAGCAGCGAGCACGGAGCGATCTCCTTCACGCTGCGCTGCATGGCAATGCGGTCCCGCGTGCCGATCACGGTTCGGCGCGAGCTCGGGGACGACCGCCTCCGCTGCGCCGTCGTCACCTGCCGCCGTGCTCCCCGCGGCCGCGAAACCCGGACCCGAAACCGGACTGCCCGCACCCACCTCGGCTGTAGTGCCCGTGCCGGCCTCGCCGGCAGTACCGGAGGTCAGCCTCCCAGGTGTCCTCGTGACGGCGGCCACGGCGAATGCCGCCGAGCCCGACTCGGTCGGTATGCCGAACCCGCCTGGCGAGCCGGACTCGGCTGA
>NZ_BAGA01000007.1 GCF_000308595.1 Nocardia higoensis NBRC 100133
GATGCCGGGGAGTGGGGTCATGGCGGCGCCGGGTTTGGTGGCGGTGGCGCCGGGTAGGGGGGAGATCATGATGGCGCCGGTTTCGGTTTGCCACCAGGTGTCGACGATGGGGGTGTGGTCGGCGCCGAGGGTGTGGCGGTACCAGCGCCAGGCTTCGGGGTTGATGGGTTCGCCGACGGAGCCGAGCAGTCGCAGGCTCGACAGGTCGTGGCTGTCGGGGATGTGGGCGCCCCATTTCATGAAGGTGCGGATGAGGGTGGGGGCGGTGTAGTAGGTGGTGACGCCGTATTTTTCGATGATTTCGAAGTGGCGGTGTTCGGTGGGGGAGTTGGGGGTGCCTTCGTAGACGATTTGGGTGGTGCGGTTGGCCAGGGGGCCGTAGACGATGTAGGAGTGGCCGGTGATCCAGCCGATGTCGGCGGTGCACCAGTAGATGTCGTGGCCGGGTTTGTGGTCGAAGACGTAGTGGTGGGTGTAGGCGGTTTGGGTGAGGTAGCCGCCGCTGGTGTGGAGGATGCCTTTGGGTTTTCCGGTGGTGCCGGAGGTGTAGAGGATGAACAGGGGGTGTTCGGCGGGGAAGGGTTGGGCTTGGTGGTCGTCGGAGGCGTGGGCGACGGTGTCGTGCCACCACAGGTCGCGGCCTTCGGTCCAGGGGGTGTCGATGCCGGTGCGGGCGACGACGAGGACGTGTTCGACGGTGTGGCCGGGTCCGGTGAGTGCCTCGTCCACGGCTGCTTTGAGTGGGGCGGGGGCGCCGCGGCGGTATTGGCCGTCGGTGGTGATGATCAGGCGCGCTCGGGCGTCGTCGGCGCGTTGGCGCAGGGCGGCGGGGGAGAAGCCGGCGAAGACGACCGAGTGGGTCAGGCCGAGGCGGGCGCAGGCGAGCATGGCGATGATGGCTTCGGGGATCATCGGCATGTAGATGGCGACGCGGTCACCGGCCACCAGGCCGAGTTCGGTGAGGTAGTTCGCGGCGCGGCTGACTTCGGTGAGCAGGTCGCGGTAGGTGAGGGTGCGGGTGTCGCCGGGTTCGCCTTCCCAGTGGATGGCGACCTGGTCGCCGTGGCCGGCCAGGACGTGGCGGTCGAGGCAGTTGTAGGCGATGTTGAGTTCGCCGTCGGCGAACCAGCGGGCGACGGGGGCGTCGGTCCAGTCGAGGATTTCGGTGAACGGGGTGTGCCAGTGCAGGCGGCGGGCCTGCTCGGCCCAGAATTCCAGCCGGTCGGCGTCGGCGCGGTCGTAGAGCGAGGCGTCGGCGTTGGCCTGGGCGACGAACTCCGGCGACGGCGGGTAGG
>NZ_BAGA01000006.1 GCF_000308595.1 Nocardia higoensis NBRC 100133
ATCTGTCGTTCGCGCCGCCCACACTGGAGGTCAGCGCGACCACCGCGGGCATCACCACCCCGTGCACCGGCACGACCACCAACTTCGCGGCCTTCTACTGCCCGGCGAACAAGACCATCTACATGCCGATCAGCCAGTTGCAGACCGACCTGTTCGGGGACAACTGGGTGGTGTACCTCTCGGTGTTCGCCCATGAGTACGGCCACCACGTCCAGGCCATGTCGGGGATCCTCACCAAGGCCAACCGCGAGCGGGTGGAGGCGGGCGCGCGCAGCGATCGCGGCCTCGAGCTCTCGCGCCGGATCGAGTTGCAGGCGCAGTGCTTCGACGGCATGTATCTCGGGTCGTCGCAGGAAGCCGGCGCGCTGAGCAGCTCGCAGATCAGCCTGGCGATCCGCGACGCGAACGGCCGCGGCGACGGGCCGACCGACTCGCCCGACCACGGCAGCTCGGAGAACAGCGGCAGCTGGTTCGAGATCGGTGTGGACCACAACCGCACCGCGCAGTGCAACACCTTCGCCGCCCCGGCCGAAGCCGTGAGCTGAGCAGCTGAGCGGGTTCGGTCCGAACACCCGGCTCCTCCCTACCGCGTCGGGCCTCGGCAGTAGTCTCGGGCTGTGGCTCTGTACCGGAAATACCGACCGGCGACATTCGCGGAAGTGGTGGGGCAGGAGCACGTCACCGAACCGCTGAGTACCGCGCTGGACACCGGCCGGATCAATCACGCCTATCTGTTCTCCGGGCCACGTGGTTGCGGCAAGACGTCTTCGGCCCGCATCCTGGCCCGCTCGCTCAACTGCGAGCAGGGTCCCACGGCGAACCCGTGCGGGACGTGCGAGTCGTGTGTGGCGCTCGCGCCGGGCGGACCCGGCAATCTCGACGTGATCGAACTCGACGCCGCCAGCCACGGCGGCGTCGACGACACCCGTGAACTGCGCGACCGCGCCTTCTACGCGCCCGCCACCTCGCGCTACCGGGTGTTCATCGTCGACGAGGCGCACATGGTCACCACGGCGGGCTTCAACGCGCTGCTCAAGATCGTCGAGGAGCCGCCCGCTCACCTGATCTTCATCTTCGCCACCACCGAACCGGACAAGGTGCTGCCGACGATCCGCTCGCGCACCCACCACTACCCGTTCCGGCTGCTGCCGCCCGCCACCATGCGCGGCCTGCTCGGGCGGATCTGCGAACAGGAGCACGTCGCCGTCGAGGAGGCGGTGTATCCGCTGGTCATCCGGGCGGGCGGCGGCTCGCCCCGCGACAGCCTCAGCGTGCTCGACCAGTTGCTCGCCGGCGCGGGCGACGAAGGCGTCACCTACCACCGCGCGGTCTCCCTGCTCGGCGTCACCGACGTGGCCCTGATCGACGACGCCGTGGCGGCGCTGGCCGGTGCCGACGGCGCCGCCCTGTTCGGGACCGTCGACCGGGTGATGGAGGCCGGGCACGATCCGCGCCGCTTCGCCGTCGACCTGCTCGAGCGCTTCCGCGACCTCATCCTGCTGCAAGCCGTGCCCGACGCCGTCGAGCGCGGCCTGGTCTCCG
The DNA here is from genome assembly GCF_000308595.1 of Nocardia higoensis NBRC 100133. GTDB lineage: Bacteria > Actinomycetota > Actinomycetes > Mycobacteriales > Mycobacteriaceae > Nocardia > Nocardia higoensis. Next base: position 1,543 of record NZ_BAGA01000006.1, read on the forward strand.
GCCCAGGCGACGTGCTCGACCGGATGCGGGAACAGGCCGAGGGCATCGGCCCGGCCGGGCTCACCCGTTACGCCGAACTGCTGCACGAGGGACTCGGCGAAATGCGCGGGGCCACCGCGCCCCGGTTGCTGCTCGAGGTCGTGTGCGCGCGGATGCTGCTGCCCGCGGCCTCCGACAGCGAGGCGGCCACCCTGCAGCGGCTGGAACGGCTCGAGCGCAGCCTGGCGAGCGGGACTCCGCTGCCCGCCGCGCCGGTCGCGGGCGCGGAATCCGCTGCCGCGCCGGTGGTCACCCGGCCGGGTGCCGGTGATCCGTCGCGGCGGCGTGGGGCCGAAGCGCTGGCCGCCGTGATGCAGAGCAAGGGCAAGGATGCCGCTCGGTCCTCGGGCGACGCGGAGGCGGAGCGCCCGGCCCGCAGCGCGCCGACATCAGCTGCGCCCACGTCGGCGGGACCACCCGCGACCCCTTCGGCCGGACCATCTGCTGCGCCGACCTCGGCCGGACAGCCCGCTGCTGCGGCCGCCTCGATTGCGTCGCCTGCGGCCGGCCCCTCGGCGTCGGCGTCGGCCTCGACTGTGCCGGCCTCGACTGTGCCGGGATCGGGTGTGCCGGGATCGGGTGTGCCGGGATCGGGTGTGCCGGGATCGGGTGGGTCGGCGGCGGGAGAGGCCGCCGCGCCGATCGCCACGGACGGCGATGTGGCCGGAGGGCAGCAGGGCGGGCAGTCCGGCACGACGCGGCGGATCGACTCGGAGGAGGCCGGCTCCCACGCTCAGGCCGGGGGCAGCCGCTACCCGGCGGAGGACGCGACCCCGCACGCCGCCGGGTACGAGTCCGGAGCACGCGATGCCGACCGCGCCGAGATCTCGCGCGAGGAGCTTCGGCCGGTTCCCGGCCGAGCGGGCAGCGGCGGGATGGGCCCCGGCCCGGCGGGCAGTGGGCGGCCCGAGTCCGACGAGGCGGGCAGTGGACGACCGGAGCCCGGACTTGCGGGTAGCGGGCGGATGCAGCCCGAACCGGCGGTGAGCGGGCGGGTCGAGCCCCCTGCGGGACAGGCCGCTGTCGCGAACGCGGCGCCGGAGCCGGGAGGTGCGGTCGCGGGACCGGTGCGGTCGGCCGAGGAGGTGCTGCAGGCGGTCGACGGCGCGTGGACGCAGATCCGCGCGAAGGTCCGCGAGTACGGGTCCGCGGCGATTCCGGCCATGCTGTCGGGGGCGTCGGTGGTCCGGGTGGACGGGGAGGCGATCGTCTTCGCGCACCCGACCGCGGTGCTGGTCGGGCGGCTGTCGGAACCGCGCAATGTCGAGGCGATCCGGTCGGCGATCCGGGAGGTGCTCGGCATCGATTACGAGGTCCGCTGGGAAGGCGGATCCGGGGCCCGGCCGCAGGCGCAGGCGGCGCGGCCGAAACAGGTTGCGGTGCAAGGTAATCGCACCGACAAGGGCGGCGCGCAGCAGGGGCGGGGCGGACAGGCCGCGCCCGCGCAGGCCAAGGCGGGCAGGCAAGGGGGGTTGCCGCAGTTCTCGCGGCCGAGTCAGGCCGGCGCGGCGGCCGCGGGCGGGTCCGAGAACGCGCGCCCGAAGCGGTTCGCGCCGGTCGGGGACGACGACATTCCGCCGCCGGATTTCCCTGACCTTCCCGATGATCCCGGCCCCGGCGACTTCTCCCCGCCGGACCCGGCGCAATTCGAGACCTCGGGGTCTGCCGAGTACGCCCCGCCCGCGGTGCCGGGACCGCTGACAGCCGAGGAAGAGCAGGAGATGCTCGCCGAGGCCGCGAAGCCCGTGGCGCCGGAGGATCGGCGCGACCCGGATGAGGTCGCTCTGGAATTGCTCCGCGCGGAGCTGGGCGCCACCAGGATGGATGGTTGACAACCCCCGTCCCGACGACGTTAAGTTAACGGGAGTTCGCACACCGGCGCTACTATGAACGGGTGCCCGCGAGCTCCGACGCGACGAGGTTCTATGGTATGCCCAGACGTGCGGGCGGCCAGAGCGTGCGTCTGTCGGTGCGTGCCGAGTTTTGTACAGCGTTAGGACGGTCGGTCGCACGGCCGGTCGGCGAGGTTATCCGCGCCTGCACCGCATACCGCGGTGCGGGGGCACCTTAAGGAAGGAACACTCCGATATGACCACAGAGGCCTACATTTACGAGGCCATCCGCACTCCGCGCGGCCGCGGCAAGAAGAACGGTTCGCTGCATTCGGTCAAGCCGATCGACCTGACTGTTGGTCTGATCCAGGAGCTGCGCAACCGCTTCCCCAACCTCGACGAGGACCGGATCTCCGACCTGATCCTCGGCTGCGTCGGTCCGGTGGGCGATCAGGGCGCCGATATCGCGCGCACCGCGGTCACCGTGGCGAAGCTGCCCGACACCGTCGGCGGCTTCCAGCTGAACCGGTTCTGTGCCTCCGGCCTCGAAGCGGTCAACCTGGCCGCCCAGAAGGTGCGCTCGGGCTTCGACGACCTGGTCATCGCCGGTGGTGTCGAGTCCATGTCCCGGGTGCCGATGGGCTCCGACGGCGGCGCCTGGGCGCTGGACCCGGCTACCAATTACGACTCCTACTTCGTCCCGCAGGGCGTCTCCGCCGACCTGATCGCGACCATCGAGGGCTTCACCCGCGAGATCGTCGACGGCTACGCGGTGCGCTCGCAGGAGCTGGCCGCCAAGGCCACCACCGGCGGCTACTTCGCCAAGTCGCTCGTGCCGGTCAAGGACCAGAACGGCCTGATCGTGCTCGACAACGACGAGCACATGCGCCCGGGCACCACCCTCGAGGACCTCGCCAAGCTGCAGCCCTCGTTCTCCGTGATCGGTGAGATGGGCGGCTTCGACGCGGTGGCGCTGCAGAAGTACCACTTCGTGGAGAAGATCGACCACGTCCACCACGGCGGCAACAGCTCGGGCATCGTCGACGGCGCCGCCCTGGTGCTGGTCGGCTCCGAGGAGGCCGGCAAGGCCTCGGGCCTGACCCCGCGCGCCCGCGTCGTCGCGACCGCCACCAGCGGCGCCGACTCCACCATCATGCTGACCGGCCCGACGCCGGCCACCAAGAAGGTGCTCGACAAGGCCGGCCTGACCGTCGACGACATCGACCTGTTCGAGATCAACGAGGCGTTCGCCTCCGTGGTGCTCAAGTTCCAGAAGGACCTGAACATCCCGGACGAGAAGCTGAACGTCAACGGCGGTGCCATCGCCATGGGCCACCCGCTGGGCGCCACCGGCGCCATGATCACCGGCATCATGGTCGACGAGCTGGAGCGCCGCAACGGCCGCTACGCGCTGCTCACCCTGTGCATCGGCGGCGGCATGGGCGTGGCCACCATCATCGAGCGGGTCTGATCCCCACCGGTCACTGATTCAACAAGGAGACACAGAGCTGTGAGCGAAACCAACATGATCGGTTGGGAGAAGGATTCGGACGGCATCGTCGTACTGACGATGGACGACCCGAACCAGGGCGCCAACACGATGAACGAGCTGTACAAGAAGTCGATGACCGAGACGGTCGACCGGCTCGTGGCCGAGAAGGACGACATCACCGGTGTTGTGCTGACCTCGGCGAAGAAGACCTTCTTTGCCGGCGGCGACCTGAAGAACATGATGAAGGTCGGCCCGGACGACGCGCAGGCCCTCATGGAGGAACTGACCGAGATCAAGGCCGCCCTGCGCAAGCTGGAGACCCTCGGCAAGCCGGTCGTCGCCGCCATCAACGGCGCCGCCCTCGGCGGTGGCCTGGAGATCGCGCTGGCCACCCACCACCGCATCGCCGCCGATGTCCGCGGTTCGCAGATCGGCCTGCCCGAGGCGACCCTCGGCCTGCTGCCCGCCGGTGGCGGCATCATCCGCACCGTGCGCATGCTCGGCCTGCAGCAGGCGCTCATGGGCGTGCTGCTCCAGGGTCAGCGCAACTCCCCGGCCAAGGCCAAGGAGATCGGCCTGGTCGACGAGCTGGTCGGCTCGGTCGAGGAACTGGTCCCGGCCGCCAAGGCGTGGATCAAGGCCAACCCCGAGGGCGGCGTGCAGCCCTGGGACAAGAAGGGCTTCAAGATCCCCGGCGGCACCCCGGCCAGCCCGGCGTTCGCGGCCAACCTGCCCGCCTTCCCGGCGAACCTGCGCAAGCAGCTCAAGGGCGCCAACATGCCGGCTCCGCGCGCCATCATGGCCGCGGCGGTCGAGGGCTCGCAGGTCGACATCGACAACGCCTCGCTGATCGAGTCGCGCTACTTCGTGCACCTGCTGACCGGCCCGGTCGCCAAGAACATGATCCAGGCCTTCTTCTTCGACCTGCAGTCGATCAACAACGGCGGCTCGCGTCCCAAGGACGTGCCGAAGAAGGAGATCAAGAAGGTCGGCGTGCTCGGCGCGGGCATGATGGGCGCGGGCATCGCCTACGTCTCGGCCAAGGCCGGCTACGAGGTCGTGCTCAAGGACGTCACCACCGAGGCGGCCGAGCGCGGCAAGAACTACTCGGAGAAGATCGAGGCCAAGGCCCTCTCCCGTGGCAAGACCACCGAGGAGAAGTCCAAGGCGCTGCTCGACCGGATCAAGCCGACCGCGGACGCGGCCGACTTCGCCGGCGTCGACTTCGTGATCGAGGCCGTCTTCGAGAACACCGAGCTCAAGCACAAGGTGTTCCAGGAGATCGAGGACATCGTCACCCCGGACGCTCTGCTGGGCTCCAACACCTCCACCCTGCCGATCACCGGTCTCGCGACCGGCGTGAAGCGCCAGGAGGACTTCATCGGCATCCACTTCTTCTCGCCTGTCGACAAGATGCCGCTGGTGGAGATCATCAAGGGTGAGAAGACCTCCGACGAGGCGCTGGCCCGGGTGTACGACTACACCCTCGCCATCAAGAAGACCCCGATCGTGGTCAACGACAGCCGTGGCTTCTTCACCTCGCGCGTGATCGGCACCTTCGTCAACGAGGCGATCGCCATGCTGGGTGAGGGCATCGAGCCCGCCACCATCGAGCAGGCCGGTTCGCAGGCGGGCTACCCGGCTCCGCCGCTGCAGCTGACCGACGAGCTGAACATGAAGCTCATGCAGAAGATCGCTCGCGAGACCGAAGAGGCGATCAAGGCGGGCGATGTGAAGCTCGGCACCGAGCGTCACCCGGCCATCGACGTCATCGACTGGATGGTCGAGCAGGGTCGTCCGGGCCGCCTGGAGAAGGCCGGCTTCTACGAGTACGACGAGAACGGCAAGCGCCTGGGCATCTGGCAGGGCGTGCGGGATCACTACAAGACCGTGGCGACCCTGGACGTCCCGCTGCAGGATCTGATCGACCGCATGCTGTTCGCCGAGGCGATCGAGACCCAGAAGTGCTTCGACGAGGGTGTGCTCGAGACCACCGCCGACGCCAACATCGGCTCGATCTTCGGCATCGGGTTCCCGGCCTGGACCGGTGGCGTGCACCAGTTCATCGTGGGTTACCCGGGCGGCGGCCAGGAGGCCTTCGTGGCCCGCGCCGACGAGCTGGCCGCGAAGTACGGCAATCGCTTCGAGGTTCCGGCCTCGCTGCGCAAGTGACGCGCGCCACATGAAGTATCGGGTGAGCTGACGTTCGCCGGGTGAAGCCCGCCACCGCATCCACGCGGTGGCGGGCTTCCGCCGTTTCTCCACCAAACCGCGACTCTGCCGCGCTACGTTGGATATGCGCAGGCAAGAAGGACTCGCGGTTCGTCCGCCGGTCCGGCTGTCGTCGGCACGAGGTGGTCCAGGTGAAGCATCAGCCGCGTTCGGACGGGTCCGAACAGGATTCCGCCCAGGTCGATCCGAGCGACCGGCCGGGCGCCGGGGAGAGGCGTGCCCCGAGCACGGGCGAACCCACCCAGCGTCACGCCCCGATCGGCATCGCCGACGAATTGGCGGCGGCCGGGCTGTCGGGTGCGGTGGAAATCGGGCACGGCGGGTTCGGCGTGGTGTATCGGTGCCTGCAGACCGCGCTCGAGCGGGTCGTCGCGGTCAAGGTGCTCTCACCGGACATGGACACCGAGAGCCGGGAGCGGTTCCTGCGCGAGGAGCAGGCGATGGGCCGGGTGTCCGGGCATCCGAATATCGTCGACATCCTGCAGGTCGACGTCACCGCCGCCGGTCTGCCGTTCATCGTGATGCCGTTCTGCGCGCACGGTTCACTCGAGCGGCTCATCGTCGAGCAGGGACCGCTGAGCTGGGCCGACACCCTGCGGGTCGGGGTGAAACTGGCGGGCGCCATCGAGAGCGCGCACCGCGCCAGGATCCTGCATCGCGACGTGAAACCCGGCAACGTGCTGCTCAGCGCCTATGGCGAACCGCAGCTCACCGACTTCGGGATCGCCCGCATCCCGGGCGGGTTCCGCACCTCGAGCAGCCTGATCACCGGCTCGCCCGCCTTCACCGCCCCCGAGGTGCTCAAGGGCGAGGAGCCGTCGATCCGCTCGGATGTCTACGGCCTGGGCGCGACGCTGTTCGCGCTGCTCACCGGGCATGCGGCGTTCGAACGGCAGGCCGGTGAGCGGGTGGTCGCCCAATTCCTGCGAATCACCACCCAGCCGGTTCCGGATCTGCGCGACCAGGAGATCCCGGCACCGGTGGCCGAGGCCATCGAGGCCGCCATGTCGCCGGAGGTCGATCGGCGTCCGGCCTCGGCCTACGCGTTCGGCGAGATGCTGCGCGAGGCCCAGCGCGCGCTCGGCCAGGTGCCCGACGAGATGGCCCTGCTCGATCCCGTCGCACACGATCAGGACATCGGGGAGGTCGCCGTCGAGACCGAGGATCAGCAGGCCACACAACGGTCTGTCCCGTCGGTTCCGGCGGTCGCCTCGCGGCGCAGCTGGCCGTTGACGCTGCGACCGAACGTGTCGAGGCACCCCAACGGGGCGGGTGAGTCCGGCGTGCGGGCGGGCGCGTCGAAAACCCTGGCGCAGGCCGGATGGTCGACCACCGGGTCCTCGGCCGCGCCACCGCCCGCCGCGGCGACCAAGTTCCGGCCGCCCACTCCCGCCAAGGAACCGCTGGCCCGGCCGCGCCTGCTCGAGATCTTGCGCGCGGGCGGGCGGCGCAGGCTCGCCCTCATCCACGCGCCCGCGGGCTTCGGTAAGAGCACGATCGCCGCGCAATGGCGGACCGAGCTCACCGAGCGCGGAATACCGGTGGCCTGGATCAGCCTGGATCGCTACGACGACACCGAGGTGTGGTTCCTCGCCCATCTGCTGCAAGCCATCCACCGGGTGCGCCCGGATATCGGCATCGGGCTGGACCAGGTGCTCGAGGAAGAGCTCGACGACGCGGTGCCCTATGTGATCAGCACGTTGATCGACGAGGTGCACAGCGGCGGCGAGACGATCGTGGTGGTGGTCGAGAACTTGCACCGCATCAGCGATCCAGGGGCGCTGCGCGCGATGGACACCCTGCTCACCAACGGCTGCCATCACCTGCGTTTCGTGGTGACCAGCCGAGACCAGTCCGGGCTGCCGTTGAGCGCGATGCGAGTCGACGACGAACTGGTCGAGATCGGTTCGGCGCAACTGCGGCTCACCCTCGCCGAGACCTCCCGGATCCTGGTGGAGCGCAACGGGTTCGACCTCACCGACAAGCAGGTCGAGCAGATCCACCGGTCCACCGACGGCTGGCCGGCCGCCGTGCAGCTGATCAGCCTGGCGCTGCGCGGTAACAACGATCCGCAGCGACTGCTGGCCTCCAGCCCGGAGAGCGGGCACATCCGCGAGTACCTGGCCGAGAACGTGCTCGACACGCTGGAACGGCGGATGCTCGACTTCCTGACCGCCATCGCGGTCACCGAGCGGGTGAACGCCGATCTGGCGGCCGCGCTGTCGGGGGACAGCGAGGCCGAGCTGCTGCTGGCCCAGGCCGAACAGCGGGAGCTGTTCATGCGCCGCATCGACTACGACCCCGGCTGGTACCGGATGCAAGCGCTGTTCGCCGAGCATCTGCGCGCCCGGCTCGAGCGCACCGATCAGCCGAAATTGCGTGCGCTGCACCGCAAGGCCTCCCGCTGGTACGCCGAGCACCAGTTCCTGCGCAAATCCGTCGACCACGCGCTCGCGGCGACCGACCTGAAGATGGCGCTGGATCTGGTCGAGGGCGGCGGCATGGATCTCATCGACGGTTCCCGGCTGGCCACTCTGCTCGGCACGGTCTCGAAACTGCCGTTGCAGCAGGTGACCTCACGTTCCAAGCTGCTGATGGCCGTGGCCAGGGCGAATGTGAATCTGCAGCAATCCGACGCGGCGCGTTCGGCGCTGGGCAAGCTGACGAACATGCTGCCCGGCGGTGCGGGTGAGGAGAGCGAGGCGCGCAACCAGCGCCGCGAGGCCGCCGTGATCGCCGCCGCGGACGCGGTCACCCGCGATCAGACCGAGGGCGTGCTCGAACAGGTCGCCGATGTGCTCGACGATCCGGGCGACCTGCCCACCTGGGCGGTGTCGACGGCGGCGAACGTGGCCGCCTACGCCCGGCTGTGCGCCTTCGATTTCGCCGGGGCGATCGAGATCCAGGACTGGGCCGCGCCCTATCACGAGAAGTCGAGGTACCAGCTCGGCCCGGTGTTCGGCCTGCTTGCCCGGGGTGCGGCCGCCTACGAACAGCTCGATGTGCAGGCGGCGCTGGACAGCTTCGACGCGGCGTGTGAGACCGCCCGCCGGCTGTCCGGGCCGCGCTCGCACGGGGTGCGGGTGGTCTCGGCGATGCTGGGCGAACTGAAATACCGGGCGGGGGACCTGGCGAGTGCCGACCAGCTGCTCGACGAGAGCCATCAACTGGTGGCCCGGGTCGGCACCGTCGACGTGCTGCTCGCGACGTTCGTGATCGGCGCGCGGGTGAAGGCGCTGATCGGCGACATGCGCGCCGCGACGGCACGGCTGGACGAGGGCGGACGTGTCGCCGCGGATGTCGGCCTGCCCCGGCTGGCCGCGTCTGTCCGCGCCGAGCGGCTGCGCCTCGGCCTGCCGGTCGAGCCGCTGGCCACCGCGGATCTGCTCGGCGGCCGGGGCGTGCGGCGAGTGCGGGGCGCGGACGCGCTGATCGCCGAGGCCGAGGAGATCGCCGCTATTCGCGCCATGCTGGCCGGCGTCGTCCCCGGGTATACCGAGGAAGCGGCGGTGCGCCATGCCCGCGCGTTGCACGGCCGGGCCGTCGAGCAGGGCCGCCCGCGCGCCGAACTCGATACCGGTCTGCTGCTGGCCGAATGCCTCGCCGCCGCGGGCTGGGTCGGCGAGGCGGCCGGGCTGCTCGTGCCCGCCGCCGAGACCTGCGCCCGGCTCGGCTGGCCGCGACCGCTGCTCGATGCCGGGCCGCGGGTGGTCGCGATCCTGCGGGTGCTGCGCAGTGAAGCCGGCCCGGCCGCCGCGGAGGTGCACCGCGAGGACCGGGCCGCGAGCGACGCGACCGCCGTGGATCCGGCCGCTGTGGATCCGGCCGCTGTGAATCCGGCCGCCGAAGTACGGGCCGCCGGCGGCTCGGTCGTCGGCGGCCCGGTCGAGGGTGGACGGATCGGGGAGAATCCGGCCGTGGGCGGCTCGGCCACCGGCGAACCGGACGCCCTGCCCCCGCTACCGGGAGAGTTCCTCGACGAGGTGCTCGGCTGAACGGACCCGGCGGATCAGGGCTGCCACCACGGGCGCAGCGGAACGGTCCAGCTGCCGTCGGCGGGCAGTTTGACGCCGAGCACCTGGTGCAGCTGCACCACATTGCGCTGGAAGCCCAGCCGCGAGCCCGCCATGTACAGACCCCACACCTTCGCCGTGCCCTCACCGACATCCGCGACGCAGGCATCCCAGTTCTCGACCAGGTTCTTGCACCATTCGTGCAACGTCAGCGCGTAGTGCTCGCGCAGGTTCTCCTCGTGCAGCACCTCGAGGCCGACGTTCTGGATCTCGGTGATGATGCGCCCGGAACCGATCAGCTCCCCGTCGGGGAAGACGTAGCGGTCGATGAAATCGCCCGCCCTGGTGGTGCGGGTGTTGTCCGGCCGGGTGATGCAGTGGTTGAGGAACAAGCCGCCCTCGCGCAGCTTGTCGCGCATGTAGCCGAAGTAGAACGGGTAGTTGTGCACGCCGATGTGCTCGGTGAGCCCGATGGAGGACACCGCGTCGAAGTCGGTCTCCGGCACATCGCGGTAATCGCAGTGGCGCACCTCGGCCAGCTCGCTCAGGCCCTCCTCGGCGATCTTCTCGCGCGCCCACGCGGCCTGCTCGGCGGACAGGGTCGCGCCGATGACCCGCACGCCGCGTGCCGCCGCGTAACGCACCATGCCGCCCCAGCCGCAGCCGATGTCGAGCAGCCGGTCGCCCGCCTTCAGCCTCAGCTTCTCGAACACCAGGCGGTACTTGTTCTCCTGGGCCTGCTCCAGCGTCCAGTCCGGTTCGCCGTAGGCGGCGCAGGTGTAGGTCATCGACGGGCCGAGCACGTACTCGTAGAACTCGTTGGACACGTCGTAGTGGTGATGGATGGCCTCGGCGTCGCGAGCCTTGGTGTGGCGCAGGCCCTCCAAAGCGATACGCCGCCAGCGCGGGAGTGTCTCCTGCGGTGGCGGCGCGATCGGCTTGAGCCTCTCCCAGCCCAGTGACCGTGCGATGGTCACCAGCGCCAGTGCCGAGGGACGCCGGAATTTCAACCCCTGCATCGCCTTCAGCGCCTCGTAGGGATCGCCGGGATGCACACCGGTGACTGTCATGTCGCCGGAGATGTAGGCGCGTGCCATGCCGAGATCGCCCGGTGCGGTGGCCAGGTAGTTGATGCCGCGCGGGTTCCCGATGTGCAGGGTGTAAGGAGCATCCTCCGGGCCCGTGGCGCTACCGTCGTAGGCGGTCAGCCGGATCGGGCTCGTGCCCTCGATGAGGGTGTCGAAGACTTCGGCAATGGTGAGCTTGGTTCCGAGATCGGCGAAGACGTCGGAACGGTCCTTGAAAGTCGTCATCTGCGTTGCACCGCCTTCGAATACAGGTCCAGCAAGCGCTGGTCCGGGTCGTAGCGTTTTTTGAGTTTCGAGTAGATTTCACCGCCGTACAGCGCCGCGAACTCGTCCTCGCGGTAGTAGGAATCCGAGTACAGCGATTTGTGGCCGTCGAATTCGGTCACGGTCTTTTCGATCGCGCGGTTGGCCGCGCCCTCCGGTTGCCCGGGGACGGTCGGCACGGCCGACCAGAATCCGACGTTCACATAGGTGCGTTCGCGCTCGAGCGGATACAGCGGCCAGCCCCGCGTTCCGCTGACGCCGCGCACGGCGGGCCCGTCCTCGCGCAACCGCAACGGGCACAGCCAGATCGGCTCGATCGGGATCTCGCGCAGGAACCACTCCACGAAATCGGCGGTGCGCTCGACCGGCACCTCGATGTCCTGCACCACCCGCTCGCGCGGCGGGTTGCCCTTGCGCGCCTCGATCTTGTCGCCGATGTGGTACTTGTGGTCGAGCGCCACGAGCTTCCAGTAGAAACTGCTGCGGCGGTAGCGCTTCGGCCAGAAACGGCGGATGCGGGGGTTCTGGGTGCCGAAGGCGCGTGAGCACCAGAACCAGTCGGTGTCCCAGCGCCACAGGTAGTCGTGGATGGTCAGCCGGTCACGTTTCGGCGTGGCCGAATCGTGCTGGATGGAGCGGTAATAGATGTCCATCCCGGTGTAGTCGGAGACCGGGCCCGGCTCGTCGGTCTGCCTGCCGAGGGTCAGGTAGCTCTCGTCGGCGGTGAAGACGACACCGTCGAGGTAGTCGACCCGTTCGCCGTCGTAGCTCTGCTCGTCGACGACGGTGGCGAGAACGGCTTCGAGTTCGCGCAGGTCGTGGAAGCGCACGTGCCGCAGCGCAACGTAGGGCAGCACCGGCTCGAGCTCGATCTTCAGCCGGACGGTGTAGCCGAGCGTGCCGTAGGAGTTGGGGAAACCGCGGAACAGCTCGGCGTGCTCGCCGTCGGGTGTGGCGGTGAGGATTTCGCCCGCCCCGGTCAGCACGTCCATCTCCAGCACCGACTCGTGCGGCAGGCCGTTGCGGAAGGAGGTGGACTCGATGCCGAGACCGGTGACCGCGCCGCCGAGGGTGATGGTCTTGAGCTGAGGCACCACCAGCGGGGCCAGACCGTAGGGCAGCGTGGCCGCGACCAGGTCCTCGTAGGTGGTCATGCCCGCGACGTCGGCGGTGCGTGCTTCCGGGTCGACGGCGATGACACGGGTCAGGCCCGACACGTCCAGTCCGGGCGCGGGGTTGGCCGCTCTGGCCCGGAACAGGTTCGAGGTCTTCTTCGCCAGGCGCACGTTCGCGCCGGGGGGAATGGCGCGGTAGCTCGCCAGCAGTCGATCGACGCCCGCTCGATGCGCGGCGAACCCTGATTCACGTGTGGCCGGGGTGTGACCGGCCTTGCCCAGACTCACTGCCACCCTGACGACGCTAATACCCGCGGGTCGGGTCGGCCACCAGAAGGGTGTGATGTCGTTGTAAATCTCGAGGGCGCGCGGGGCTGCTGCGCCGCCACAGGGCAGGATTGGGGGAGTCGATCGACAACCGGGACAAGGAGTTCACAGTGGGACAGGTCAGCGCCAGCAGTTCGATCACCGTTGCGGCCGATCCGAAGCGCGCGCTCGAAGCCGTGGCGGACTACGTGACGGTGCGACCGCGCATCCTCTCCGCGCACTACCGGGACTACAGGGTCGTCGAGGGCGGCCAGGGCGAGGGCACCGTCGCCGAATGGATCCTGCAGGCCACCGAGAGCAGGCAGCGCAATGTGCGCGCCACCGTCTCGGTCGCGGGCAACACGGTCACCGAGACCGACGCCAACTCCTCGCTCGTCACCACCTGGACGATCGCGCCGGAAGGTGCGGGGTCCACGGTCACCCAGACGACCACCTGGCAGGGCGCGGGCGGTGTCAAGGGCATCTTCGAGGGGATCTTCGCCCCGCTCGGCCTGAAGAAGATCCAGGCCGAGGTGCTCGGCAACCTGCAGCGCGAACTGGCCTGAGCCGGAACGCCCGGCCGCGCTGCTCTCGGGCGCGTCCGGGCGTCGGTGGATGCTCGGTGGGTGCGGCGCGGTCAGCCTTCGGCGATGTCGAACAGGTTGCCCTCGGGGTCGGCCAGCGTGGTCCACACGACGCCGTATTCGTCGAAATCGCCCCGGTGTTCGGCGCCGAGGGCGATCGCCCGGTCGACCTCGGCCTGCCGGTCGGGGGCGTGCAGGTCCAGATGGACCTTGTTCTTTCCGGGCTCGCGGTCGCCGACCTTCAGGAACATCAGCGTCGGGGATTCGCCGGCCGCGCGGCCGATGGCGGCGAAGAACTCGTTCGCCTCCGGATCGACGGCGCGGCCGAGCAGTTCGCCCCAGAAGCGGGCCTGAGCGGCGGCGTCGTCGCAGTCGAAGGTGACGGCGGCGATGGACAGGGTCATCTCGTTCTCCTCTTACCTGGTGATGGGTGCCCGGTGATGCGATATCGGGCGGGGTCCGGCGGAGGTCACGCCGGGCTCGCGATGGGCCAGCAGACCTCGGTGCGGTAGTCGGCCGGATCGGCGGCATCGCCCGGACCGACGAGGTAGATCTCGCGCACCGGCTCGGCCAGCGCGTGATCGTGTTCGGCCACATGACTTCCGAGCGCGCCGTAGGTGCGGTCGAGCTCGCCGAACGAGCCGCGGTGCAGCGCGATCGCGACGTGCCGGGCGGGCAGGTCGACCAGCTCCAGGCCGGGGGACAGGGCAGCGCCCGCCGCCGCGTCGGCCGCGGGCACGGGGACATAGGCGAGCACTTCGCCCGCGTCGTCGGTGAAATAGTCCAGCGGATAGGTCGCGCCCGCGGGTCCGGCCGGTGTGGATCCGGCCTGAGCGATCGCCCGGTAGAGCCGGGGGTAGGCGGCCGCGCACCAGCGGTCGATGTCGTTCCTGCCGACGACTTCCCGGACGGCCAGCGCGCGGGTCTCGGGCAACGCGCGGTACTGCACCGGCACCGGAGCGGCCGGGGTGAGCAGGGCCCGCAGCGAAGCCACCACCTCTCCGGTCCGGCGCAGCTGCTCTTCCATGCGCTCCAGATGCGCGCGCAGCGCGGCGTCGCGGGCCGCGGTGTCGGGAGCCGCCAGTACGCCCTTGACCTCGGGCAGCGGCATGTCGAGCAGGCGCAGCCTGCGGATCAGCAGCGCCTGCTCGACCTGATCGGTGCGGTAACGGCGGTAGCCCGACCCCGGGTCGACCTCGGCTGGGGCGAGCAGACCGATGTCGTGGTAGTACCGCAGGGTTTTGACGCTGAGGTTCGAGAGCCGGGCGAACTCCCCGATGGCGACGGTCGCGGTCATGGGAGACAGCGAACACCCTCCAGTACGGGGAGAGTCAACTCGGCGTCCTCGTGTCCGCGGAGGGCAGACGTGGCCGGGTGTGCCGCGGTCCGGGCGCGACGGCGACTAGGCTGAACCGTGACAATCCCGCCAGAGAGGACGTGCCGTGCAGCCCGGTGGTCAGTTCGACATGCAGCAGTTACTCGCCCAGGCACAACAGATGCAGGAAGCGGTGATGCAGGCGCAGGCCGAGATCGCGGCCGCCGAGGTGACCGGCCAGGCGGGGAACGGGCTGGTCACCGTCACCCTCAAGGCCAGCGGTGAGGTCGTCGCGCTGACGATCGACCCGAAGGTCGTCGACCCCGAGGACGTGGAGGGTCTGCAGGACCTGATCATCGGCGCGGTCAACGACGCCTCCGCGCGCGCCCAGCAGCTCGCCGCCGAGCGTCTCGGACCGCTGGCAGGCGGCGGTTCGCTGCCCGGCCTGCCCGGTTTCTGATCGAGGACGCGTCGGTTGTACGAGGGGCCGGTACAGGATCTGATCGACGAACTGGGCAAACTGCCCGGCGTCGGTCCCAAGAGCGCGCAGCGCATCGCCTTCCACCTGCTGCAGGTCGAGCCGCCGGAGATCGACCGGTTGCAGGCCGCGCTGCAGAAGGTGCGTGACGGCGTGCGCTTCTGCGCGGTGTGCGGCACCGTCGCCGACGGGGAGCTGTGCAGGCTGTGCGCCGATCCGCGCCGGGACCGCACGATGATCTGCGTCGTCGAGGAACCCAAGGACGTGCAGGCCATCGAGCGGACCAGGGAGTTCCGCGGCCGCTACCACGTGCTCGGCGGCGCGCTCGACCCGCTCAGCGGCATCGGCCCCGACCAGTTGCGGATCAGGGAACTGCTGGCGCGTATCGGCAATCAGGAAGACGGGGTCGACGTCACCGAGGTCATCATCGCCACCGACCCGAACACCGAGGGCGAGGCGACCGCCACCTATCTCGTGCGGATGCTGCGCGATTTCCCCGGGCTGTCGGTCACCCGGCTGGCGTCGGGGCTGCCGATGGGCGGTGACCTGGAGTTCGCCGACGAGCTGACGCTGGGGCGGGCGTTGTCGGGACGCCGGGCGCTCTGAGAGCCGGGCGGCTCAGAACTCGACCCGTTCCCAGGTCCGTGCGTCGACGGTCGCCTGATCGCCGCGAGCCCAGGCCCAGATGAGTGCGGCGACGTCGCGGGGCTCGGTCAGCGTGAGGGCGTAGTGCCGGTCCGGCCCGCCGTCGCGGTACTCGACGGCGAATTCGCCGGGCGCGGTGCGGTAGGTCTGGATGTAGTGCTGCGGCTCCCGCTCGGCGATGAGATACGGGTTGGGCTCGGCGAGCTCGGGCACCCACTGGTGGATGAGCGTCTCGGTCAGATAGGGGAATTCCCCCGCCCCGCCGTGGCTCACGGTGACCTCCACCCGGTCGGCCGGGTCGATCAGCCAGGCCAGCTGCGGATCGTAGAGGGCGTAGCCGCGCGGCGTGCCGATCTCGAACAGCAGCGCGCGCACATGCCCGATCGCGTCGTACGGGCAGGCCACGTGCAGGACCGATCCGGTCGCGCTGCCGCCGACCTCGGCATTGTCGGCGAGAAAGGAATCCTCCTCCGGCAGCGCCGCATTGCGCTCGTCGACGATCGCGGCCATGGCGGTGACGGCCTCGGTCTGCGGCAGACCCTGCTGCGCGGTCAGGTAGTCGTCCACCTCGGACGGGGTGCGGGCGACACCGGAGGGCAACAGCACGTGGTCGTAGTTCACCCGGCCAGCCTAGTGAGGCACCGGCCGCGCGCCGCGCCCGCCGGTCGCACGAGGGCCCGCGATCACGCGCTGTACCGCTGCTCCTTCACCCCGGCGCAGGCGCAACCGCCCGCCACATCCGCGCAGTCGACGACGAAGGTGTGCCTGGCCCGATCGACGTCCACGCAGTCCGGCTCGGTGCACTCCGCCGACCAGTCCTCGTGCACGACCAACGTCCCGTGACAGTGGTCGACCCCGGTGTCGCATCCCCCGCAACCCGGTGCGCGCATGTGTCCTCCTGACTGGAAAATCGGTTCGTCGGTCGACCTAGATGACAACACATGCCACCGACACGCAGCGGCACCGGCACGCAGTGGACTCAGTTCTCAGCGGGCCGGCGTGGGTCGCCGCGCCGATTCGCCACGAGCATGCCGTGACCGCGGAGCGGCCGTCCTCCATTCATCGGGACCTGTTCGAGCGGATGTTGGTCGCCCAGGCGCGGTGCGAGGGTTCGACCCTGGTCACGGCCGACCCGAGGTGCCAGAAGTACGAAACTCCACTTCCGTCGTTGTGATCAGGCGCGGAGGCGTTCGCGGCGCAGCTGCTCCACCTCGGGGAGATCCAGGGGTGACAGGGACTCCACGCCGAGGGCTCGGGCGATGAGGAGGTCGGCGAGTTCGGGATTGCGGGCCAGGGCGGGACCGTGCATATAGGTGCCGAAGACCGAGCCCTGGACGACGCCTTCCATGCCGTCCCCGACGCCGTTGCCGACGCCGCGGGTGACGCGGGCCAGGCCCTTCGCATCGGGGCCGAGAGTTGTTCCGCCACGATGGTTTTCGAAGCCGGTGAGCGGTGCGCGCAGGCCGGGGACGACGGGGGAGGTGACGACCTCGCCGATGGCGCGCTCGTCCTGGGGGGAGGTGGTGACGTCGAGGAGGCCGACGCCCTCCACGCGCTCGCCCGAGGAGGTCTCGTACCAGTTGCCCAGCACCTGGATGGCGGCGCAGATGGCGAGCACCGGCGCGCCGTTCGCGGCGGCCTGCTGGAGGCCGGGGTACCGGCGCAGGTGGCGGGTGGCCAGGCGCTGGGCGGAGTCCTCGGCGCCGCCGAGGGTGTAGATGTCCAGCGATTCGGGCACCGGGTCGGTGAGGTTGATCTCCACGATCTCCGCGTCGTGGCCGCGCATGCGCAGACGCTGGCGCAGGACGAGCGCATTGCCGCCGTCGCCGTAGGTGCCCATCACGTCGGGCAGCACCAGCCCGATCCGTACCGTCGACTCACTCATGCTTCGTTCCCCGTGCTCCCCGTGCTGCCTGCTGCTGCGCGCGTGTTCACCGCGACTCCAGGTCCCGGTTCAGGTCGCGGAAGGCCGTGTAGTTGGCCAGCACCTCGACCTGCCCCGGCGGGCAGGAGGCGATGGCGCGCAACGGGTTCGCGACCGTGGTGTGCTCCACACCCGCGTAGGTGAGGCGCACCGCGAGGTCGGTGGCGCGTTCGCCGGCGGCCACCACCTTGACGTCCTCGAAGTGCTCGAACCGCACGTCCCACAACCAGGACAGGTCCTCGCCGTCGGGAACCTGGCCGTTCACCGCGATCACCAGCCCGGCCGCGGAGTGGTCGATCATCGACAGCGCTTCCTGCCAGCCCGCCGGGTTCTTCGCCAGCAGCAGCCGGGCGGAGTGCTCGCCCACCTGCACCGTCTTGTAGCGGCCCGCGATCTCACGCACGGTGCCCGCGGCGACCGCCGCCTTGGCCGGTTCGGCGCCGAGCGCGACCGCCGCCGCGACTGCCTGCGCCGCATTGCCGCGATTGGCACGGCCGGGCAGCGCCAGGTGCAGCGGGTAGCGGGTGCTGTCCGGGCCGACCAGGTCCTCGCCTTCCAGCGACCAATCCGGTTCGGGCCGTTCGAAATCCGCGCCGGTGCTCTTCCAGTGCGTGCCTTCCCAGATGATCGGCTCGCCGCTGCGCGGGCAACTGGTGGCGTCCATCGCCCAGCCGCTGCCCGCCGCCACCCAGACGACATTCGGGTGGTCGTAGGCGATGGAGGTCATCAGCACGTCGTCGCAGTTGGCGACGACCACCGCGTCGGGATGGCGGGCCAGGCCCGCGCGCAGCTTGCGCTCGATCATGTTGATCTCACCGACCCGGTCGAGCTGGTCACGGCTGAGGTTGAGCAGCACGATCGCGGCGGGGTTCAGCGCATCGGAGACGTGCGGCAGGTGCAGCTCGTCCACTTCGATGGCGGCCAGCGGCACGCCGGGGTGCTGACTCAGGGCGGCGACGATGCCCGCGTCCATGTTCGCGCCGTCGGCCTGGGTGGCGACCGAGCCCAGCGTGCTGAGGGCGGCGGTGGTCATCCTGGTGGTGGTCGACTTGCCGTTGGTGCCGGTGATGAGCACGGTCCGGCGTCCGCGGCCGAGCTGCTGCATGATCGTCGGCTCGATCTTCAGCGCGATCAGGCCGCCGATCATCGAGCCGTTGCCGCGACCGGCGCGCCGCGATGCCCACGACGCGGCCGCCGCGGCCCGCAGGGCGATCCGCCCGCGTATCGAAATGTCCGCCACGCAGGCGAGTGTATGTGCGATCGGCGCGACGGGCGCGCTCCGGGTCGGCGGGCGGATCCGGCCCGGGCTCGTATCCCGCGTCACCACGGCGTCGACGTAATCAGCGTCACTGCGCGACCGGTGCGCGAACGTCGGCACGCGCCTCAGACGTCGAGGGCGTTGGGCAGGCCCGCGGCGAATCGGTCGGCATCGATGCGGCGCAACGGCTCCAGCTCGGCGGCGCGGTGCAGGGTGTACATCGTGCACCGCGCCGCGTTCGAGCCGGTCGTGTCGAGCAGGGCGTTCACCGCGGCGCGCGCGGACTCGTTGGCGCCCTCCATGGTCGCCAGGTCCACATTGGTGCGCACGTAATCGCCTGCGAGGAAGAGGTTCTCGATCGCACCGTGCGGTTCCGGCCGCAGGTCCCAGGAGCCCGCGGTGTTGATGAGTAGCGGATCGGCGTTGGTGTTGCGGCCGGACTGCGCCTGCCAGACGATCGCCGGGTCGAGGAACCAGGAGTGCAGATCGCCGTCGCGCAGCAGTTCGGTTCGGTCGTTGAGGTGCGCGAGCATCTGGGCCCACACCTCGCGAGCGATCTCCTCGTGCGTGCAGTCGGTGGCGGGCTTGCCGTAGAGGATGCCGGGAGTGTGCCAGTCGGAGATGTCGACCGAGAGGCAGTCCTGCACGCTGCCGTCGCCGTACTCGGGCAGTTTGCGCGCCCAGAGAGTGTTCTGGCTGATGGAGGTCAGCGACCACGGCGAGTCGATGTAGGCGGTGTGACCGGGGGAGATGTCGACCGATCTGCGCAGGTAGAACTGGATGCCGGTCATCCAGTCGACGACGAGGCGGTGCATGCCCTCGAGTTCGGGACGGACCGCGAGCACCTCGGGCGACCACAGCGTGCGCGCCTGCTCGGCGGCCATGGCGACCACCACGTGATCGGCTTCCACGGTGCGTGCCGTTCCGGACTCGTCCACGATGCGGACCCCGGTGACGCGCTTGTCGCGCATCTCCAGTCCGCGCACCTCGGTCCCGAGGGCGAACCGCACACCGAGCTCACGCATCCGCTGGGTCCACGGGTCGATCCAGGTCAGGTTGGTCGGGCCGTTGAGCACCCGGTCGAGCGCGCCGTCGTTGCCGATGCCGAACGGGTTGCCCAGGAACTGCTCACCCATATTGCCGATGGTGCGCACGCTGGCCATGCTGTCCTTGGCGGCGACCATGATGCTGGTGAGCGTGCGCGAGAGCAGTGCGCGGAATTCGTGCGAGCGATCGTGCCCGCGGACGAACTCCAGCCAGGGCATGTACTCCCACTGCTGGAATCGACGCGCGTCGCAACTGGTGTTGAACACCATCAGCCGGTTGGCGAAGAACAGGCCCTCGGCGGGGGTGATCTTCAGCGCGGTCGACAGGGTGGCGCCAAGGGTTTCGGCGAAGCCGGGATGGCTCGGATCGGGCGGCGCCGCGAAGTCCAGTGCCACCCGGAAGTCGTCGCCGTCGCGGCGGGAGAACCGCGCCTCCGGCACCGCGACCAGGTTGTTCCACACCCCGTCCGGGTTCGAGCCGAACGGGATGCGCCGCATGGTGTCGGGGATGTGCTGGTAGAAGCCGGGGAAGAAGCGGAACCCGTGCTCGCCCGGCAGTTCCGGCCGGCCGCCGGACGCGCTGCCGGGGACCGGGATGCTGCGTGCCTTGCCGCCCAGCGCGCGGCGCTCGTAGACGGTCACCTCGAAACCACGCTCGGCGAGTTCGTGTGCGGCGGTGAGCCCGGCGACCCCGCCGCCGAGGACCGCGACCCGCCTGCCCTCCGCCGCGGCGGCATATCCGGCCCGCCAACCCGCCCCCGCTGTCATCGCGCCTACCGCAACCGCTCCGCGAAGAACTGTCCTCCGGGATACGGCCCACCGCTGATCCGCCATTCGCAATTCGCTGCCCAGCCTCGTCAACCTGCACCGTCGCACACACTGTAGGGATTCGGACCAGGGGCTATCCCACCCGCCCCCGCAACGGCCCGCGCTCGCCGACACCGATCACGGGACCATCGCCCGGGCGTCGCGCGTTGTCGGGGACACTACCGGGCGCCGGTGTCGCGCGCGCACTTTCCTCGATCCGCTCGGTGCTTTCCTCCCGCCGCGAAGATCGCCGCGACGTCGACACAGTGACGAACGCCCCCGCGATCACCACGACCGCGCCGAGCAGTTCGGCGGGCGTGGGGGTTTCGTCCAGGACCAACCAGGCGGCCGCGATGCCGACCACCGGGACCAGCAGGGACAGCGGTGCGACGGTGCCCGCCGGATAGCGGCTCATCAGGTACGTCCACAGCCCGGAGCCGGCGACCGTGCCGAGGGTGACCAGGTAGACGAGGCCGAAGAGCGCGCCCGGCGCGGTCGGGGCGGTGAAATCGGTCAGCGCGCGCAGGCCGGTGGTGGGGCCCTCGGTCACGGCCGACAGGACGAACAGCGGCACCGGCGGGATCACCGTCATCCACAGCGTCAGATGCAGCGGGTTGACCGGCGGTCCGGACGCGGGTGTGGCGGTGGTGGCCAGCCGCGAGCCGATATTGCCCAGCGCCCAGCCGAATCCGCCCGCGAGCGTGAGCAGCATCGGCAGCAGGGCGGCCTCGCCCATCCGGTCGGCGGCGATCACCGCGATGCCCGCCGAGGCGACGGCCAGGCCGATCAGCTGACGCGGGCGCAACCGTTCGCGTAGCAGCAGTGCGCCGAGCACCACGGTGAACGGCGCGGATGTCTGCAATACCAGCGAGGCGAGGCCGGTCGGCATGCCCGCGCGCATGCCGGTGAACAGGAATGCGAACTGCAGGATGCCGAAACCGATGCCGTAGAGCAGCAGCCAGCGCAGCGGCACCCGTGGGCGCGGCACGAAGATCAGCACCGGGATCGCGAGCACGGCGAAGCGCAGGGCCGCGTAGAACAGGGCGGGGAAATGGTCGAGTCCGGCGCGGATGGCCAGGAAGTTCAGGCCCCAGAGAACGACGACGGTGAGGCCGAGAATGCGGTCGCGAGTGGTCACCCGGTGATCGTGGGCCGGGTCGATTGATCAGGACAATCGAATAATTATGGATGAATACTGTAGTAATGCTTCACTTGCGAGGTAGCGGTGCCGATGTCCGATGACGGTGTGGCGGGGCTTACGCCCGGGATGTCTCTGGAGCGGCTGCGCGTGCTTCGGGCCTTCGCCGACCGCGGCACGGTCGCGGGCGCGGCGGACGCGCTGTCGATGACGCCTTCGGCGGTCTCGCAACAGCTGAAGGTGCTGGCCAGGGAGGCGGGTGTCGCCCTGCTGGAACCGGACGGCAGGCGGGTGCGACTCACCGACGCCGGACACGCGCTCGTGGTGCGCGCCGACGAGGTGCTGGCCGCGATGGACCGAGCCGTCGCCGAGATGGCGCACTACCGCCGGTCCCCGCGCGGCCGGGTGCGGCTGGCGCTGTTCCCCTCCGGCGCGGCGCTGCTGCTGCCGCTGGTGTTGCCCGCGCTGGCCGGCGGTGCGATCGATGTGGTGGCCCGCGACGAGGACGTGCCGCCGAGCGAGGTGCCGCGGCTGCTGGCCGACTACGACATCGTGCTCACCCATCGCGACGAACGCGCGCGGCCGCTGACCGGGCCGCGGGTGACGAGCCGGTTCCTCATGCGCGAACCCATCGATGTGGTCGTCGCGCCGGGCCACCGGCTCGCCGGGCAACGCGCGGTCACCCCGGCCGAACTGGCCGAGGAGAGCTGGCTCAGCGTGCGCGGCGGCTTCCCGGTCGACGACGTGCTCGAATCCATCGCCACCGTCACCGGCGTGCAGCCGCGGATAATCCAGCGCATCAACGACTTCCGGGCGATCGAAGCGCTGGTCGCGGTCGGGTACGGGGTCGCGCTGATGCCCAGGTTCGCGGTCACGAATCCGGGCCTGGTGGTGCTGCGGCTTTCCGGGGTGCGGGCAGCGCGGCACTACGACCTGGTCACCCGGCCGCGCGCCGAGGACCAGCTCGCGGTGGCGACCGTCCTCGCGGCCTTCGAACGGGCGGCGCGGCAGATCACCGCGGAGTGAGCTGATCCCGGTGCCGCGCAGCCTGGCCGACTGCGCCGGCCACGTTCGCGACCGTGTCGCCGACGGTGATCCACCGGCCGGACGCGGCGTGGCGGGTTCGGACGACGGCGCCGCCCGTGTCGCGGCCCCTGCTCAGTACTGGTGCGGTGGCGGGCCCGGGTACTGGTACTGCTGCGCGCCCTGGTACCCGAAGTCGTCGGCGACCATGGCGGCCAGCTCCAGCAGGGCGCGCCGGGTCGGCTTGCTCACCAGTTCCAGATCGATCTCGGCGCCCTCGGCGAGGTGGTCGTCGAACGGGACGATCTGCACCGCGCGGGTGCGGTCCAGGAACAGCTTGCGCAACTGATCCAGGTCGACGGTCGACGCGCCACGGCGGGATGCGTTGACCACCACGACGGTTCGCTCGACGAGCTTGCCGTAGCCGTGGTGCTCGAGCCAGTCCAGCGTGGCCGAGGCGCTGCGCGCGCCGTCGATGGCGGGGGAGGTCACCAGCACCAGCGAGCTGGCCATGTCGAGCACGCCCGCCATCGCCGAATGCATCAAACCGGTACCGCAGTCGGTGAGGATGATGTTGTAGAACGACTGCAGGATGCTGATGGCCTTGCGATAGTCGGCCTCGCTGAAGGCCTCCGAGACCGCCGGATCCTGTTCGGAGGCCAGCACTTCCAACCGGCTCGGCGCCTGCGAGGTGTGCGCGCGCACGTCCGAGTACCGCGAGATGTGCTGGTCCTCGAGCAGATTGCGCACCGTGGAGCGGGTCTGGCGCGGCACCCGGTGGGCCAGTGTGCCCAGGTCGGGATTGGCGTCGATGGCGATCACCCGGTCGCCGCGCAGCGAGGCGAAGGTGGAGCCGAGGCCCACGGTCGTGGTGGTCTTGCCGACGCCGCCCTTGAGCGAGAGGATCGCGATCCGGTAGTCGCCGCGCACCGGCTGATTGACGCGTTCGACCAGATCGCGGTGGACGATGTCGGCCGCGGACTCGCCGGGATTGATCATGCCGCCGGAGGCCTTGTGCATGGCCCGGCGCCAGCCGCTGCGCGGGGCGCGACGGGCGCGCTTGAGCAGGTTCAGATCGTTGACCGAGCTGCCGGGGGTTGGCATCTGGCCGTATCCCTGCGGTCCGGCGGGCTGCTGGCCGAAGTGACCCGGCTGACCGAATTGCTGCGGCGCGCCGAAACCTTGGGGTCCGGCGGGCGGCTGCTGCCCGAACTGCTCGGGCTGCTGGTGCGGTTGCCCCGGCAGCGGCTGACCGGGTTGTGGCTGCCCCGGCTGCGGCCGGTCCGGCTGGCCGAACTGCTGTTGATTCGGATCGAACTGCTGCGGCGGGTTCGGATCGAACTGCTGCTGAGGCTGTTCGAACTGCTGGGGCGGCTGTTCGAACTGCTGGGGAGCCTGCCCGAAATGCGGTTGCTGGAACTGCTGCGGGCCGTTCTGCCACGGCGGGGGCGGCGCATCCGGGGCGAAACCGGGTGGCGCGAAACCCTGTTGGGGCGGCGCGGACGGCGGCGGCGGGGGCGCCCAGCTGTAGATCGGATCGCCGTTTCCTTCCGGGGCGCCGCTCGGCGAGGGCGCTCCCGGCGGTGGCGGGGGCGTGAAGCCACCGGCCTCCGGAGCGGGGGCGTGCGCGAATCGACCACTGCCGTAGGCATCGAACTGCCCGGGGGCGGCCGCCTCGGGGCCGGGGGCGGCCACCGCGTGACCACCGGTGTTCGCCGGCGCGCTCGGCTCACCCGGCTCGACGGGACGCGAAGCGGCCGAGAAGTCGCCGCGCTCAGCGGATTCCGAGTCCGGGCCCGTCTGCTCGCGCTCGTCCTGTGCCGTCGGCGACGCGGAGGCTTCGGCCGTATCCGCCGAATGGCCCTGGAGCCAGGGCGGAGAGGTCGGATTGTGGTCGTTGTTTGTCACAGGTTCCCCCATCTGCTCAGGAAATTCGAGCAGAGAGCTCGGCGCTTGCGTGCGAATCAACGCTAGCAGGTGCGACCGGCTGTCCGCAGAGCGTGCCCTGGTCCCCTTCGGATGCCCTGGCCTGCTGATTCTCCGGGGTTACGGGCATTCGAACGCAGGGTTGCGCAGACACCGACGGCCGGGATCGCAGCGATTCCGGCCGTCGGTGCCGAAGTCGGTCAGCTGGCCCGGTTGACCGCCGAGACCACCGCGCGCAGCGAGGCGGTGGTGATGGAGGTCGCGATGCCGACGCCCCAGACCACCTTGTCGCCGATCGCGCACTCCACGTAGGCGGCGGCCTGCGCGTCGTCGCCCGCGGACATGGCGTGCTCGGAGTAGTCCAGCACCCGCACGTCGAAGCCGACGGCGGCGATGGCGTCCACGAACGCGGCCAGCGGGCCGTTGCCCTGGCCGGAGACCTCCTGCTCGACGCCGTCGACCTTGACCACCGCGGTGATCGAGTCGACGCCGCCGTCGGTCTCCGACGCGGTCACCTTCTGCCGGATGCGCTCCAGCGGGCGGATCGGGGCCAGGTACTCCTCGTGGAAGACGTCCCACATCTCCTTCGGGGTGACCTCGCCGCCCTCGCCGTCGGTGATCCGCTGCACCGACTGGGAGAATTCGATCTGCAGCCTGCGCGGCAGCACCAAGCCGTGGTCGGTCTTCATGATGTAGGCGACGCCACCCTTGCCCGACTGCGAGTTGACCCGGATGACGGCCTCGTAGGTGCGGCCCACGTCCTTCGGGTCGATCGGCAGGTAGGGCACCTCCCAGGTGATGTCGTCGACGTCGGCGTTCTGTGCGTCGGCGGCGGCCTTCATCGCGTCCAGGCCCTTGTTGATGGCGTCCTGGTGGCTGCCGGAGAAGGCGGTGTAGACCAGGTCGCCGCCGTAGGGATGGCGCTCGTGCACGGGCAGCTGGTTGCAGTACTCGACCGTGCGGCGGATCTCGTCGATATCGGAGAAGTTGATCTGCGGGTCGATGCCGCGGGAGAACATGTTCATGCCCAGGGTCACCAGGCAGACGTTGCCGGTGCGCTCGCCGTTGCCGAACAGGCAGCCCTCGATGCGGTCGGCGCCCGCCTGGTAGCCCAGCTCGGCGGCGGCCACCGCGGTGCCGCGGTCGTTGTGCGGGTGCAGCGACAGCACGATCGATTCACGGCGGGCAAGGTTGCGGCTCATCCACTCGATCGAGTCGGCGTAGACATTGGGTGTGGCCATCTCGACGGTGGCGGGCAGGTTGATGATCAGCGGCTTGTCCGGCGTCGGGGCGATGATCTCCGAGACCGCGTCGCAGACCTCCAGCGCGTAGCCCAGCTCGGTGCCGGTGTAGGACTCCGGGCTGTACTCGTAGCGCCAGTTGGTGTCGGGGTAGCGCTTCTCGATCTCCAGGCACAGCTTCGCCGCGTCGGTGGCGATCTTCTTGACCTGCTCGCGGTCGGCGCGGAAGACCACCCGGCGCTGCAGGATGGAGGTGGAGTTGTAGAAGTGCACGATCACGTTGGACGCGCCCGCGCAGGCCTCGAAGGTGCGCTCGATCAGTTCCGGGCGCGACTGGGTCAGCACCTGGATGGTCACGTCGTCGGGGATCGCGCCGTCCTCGATGATCTCGCGGACGAAGTCGAAATCGGTCTGGCTGGCCGAGGGGAA
The DNA here is from genome assembly GCF_000308595.1 of Nocardia higoensis NBRC 100133. Lineage (GTDB taxonomy): Bacteria > Actinomycetota > Actinomycetes > Mycobacteriales > Mycobacteriaceae > Nocardia > Nocardia higoensis. The sequence continues at coordinate 27,738 of NZ_BAGA01000006.1, forward strand.
GCCGACCTCGATCTCCTTGTAACCCATCCGCACCAGCAGGTCGAACATGCGGCGCTTACGGGCCGGGCTCATCGGATCGATCAGCGCCTGGTTGCCGTCCCGCAGGTCCACCGCACACCAGCCGGGAGCGCGGTCGATGACCTTGTCCGGCCAGGTGCGGTCGGGCAGCGTGACGGGCTCGACCTCCTCGGCGAAGGGCCGGTAGCGGTAGGTCGGCATGGACGAGTTCTTCTGCGCGTTCCAGGCGGGCTGGTCGGCAGGAGCCTGCTTCGAGGGCGCGGTGATGGTGCGCGAGCCGGATACGAAGACGTCAGCGGGTGACATGCAATTCTCCAGGGTTGGTGGAATCCCAATGGGTGGGTCGACCGGCGCGGCGAAACCCCGCGACGGGAGCCGGTCCGATCAGAACCCGTCGCGGCGGCCGAGAAGAAGAGCCCGCTGCATGATGGGAGCCAGTTTAACGTTCGTTGCGGCGGCGGGTAAGGCCGGGTGCCGATTGCCACAGGTGAACTCACCAGCCGATAGCCTCCACGATCATGACCTGGCTCGAACAACTGGCGATCCTGGCGGCCGGTGTGGCCGCGGGTGGCATCAACACCATCGTCGGGTCGGGCACCTTGATCACCTTCCCGGCCCTGCTCGCCTTCGGGCTGCCGCCGGTCACCGCGAACGTGTCCAACACCATCGGCCTGGTACCCGGTTCGATCAGCGGCGTGATCGGGTACCGGCGCGAACTCAGCGGCCAGCGCGACCGGCTGCTGCGGCTGGGCACGGCCTCGCTGCTCGGCGGCATCACCGGCGCGCTGCTGTTGTTGTGGCTGCCCTCGGACGCCTTCGACGCGATCGTGCCGGTGCTGATCATCCTGGCGTTGATCCTGGTGGTGGTGCAGCCGCGGCTGGCCGCGTGGGTGAAGCGGCGGCGCGAGGAAGGAACCGTCGAAGCGCCCGAACACGGCGGGCTGACCCTGTGGGGCGCGGTCTACTGCACCGGCATCTACGGCGGGTATTTCGGCGCGGCCCAGGGCGTGCTGCTGCTCGGCCTGCTCGGCGTGCTCGTGCACGAGGACATCCAGCGGCTCAATGCCGTGAAGAACGTGCTGGCGCTGCTGGTGAACGCGGTCGCCGCGGCCATCTTCATCATGGTGGCCGAGGTGAACTGGCAGGCCGTCGCGCTGATCGCGGCCGGATCGATCGTCGGCGGACAGCTGGGCGCGCGGGTCGGGCGGAGGATGCCGCCGAATGTGCTGCGCGCGGTCATCGTCGTGGTGGGCACCATCGCGGTCGTGCGACTGTTGACCACATGAGCTCGACAGGACACGAACCGGATCTCCGCATCGAGGATGACGACATCCGCGGCTGTCACAGCGCAGGATGTGCACGTGCGTAGGTGGAAGATCGCGCTGGTGGTCCTTGCCGTGCTCGTCGCGCCCGCACTGGCGGCCGGATGCGCGCAGTCCGCGCGCGAACTCACGGTGCCGGCCAGGCTGGCCGCGGCGGCCGACGCGGCGCCGACCCCGCAGCTCGACTGGACCGATTGCGAGGACGAGCGGCTCGGAGGGTACCGCTGCGCACTCGCGACCGTCCCGCTCGACTACAGCAGGTTCGACGGGCCGACCATCGAGATCGCAGTGGTCAAGCAGCCCGCCACCGATCCGGACCGCCGCGTCGGGACACTGTTCGCGGCAGCGGGCGGGCCGGGTGATTCCGGCCTGGACTGGGCGCGGCGCGGACCGATGTTCACCGGGGAGATCAGCCGTCGCTTCGACATCGTGACCTTCGACCAGCGCGGCGTCGGGGCCAGCGCGCCGGTGCGCTGTTTCGCCGACGCCGCCGAGCAGGAACGGTTCTGGCGAACCGTGGTGCTGCCGCCGCTCACCGAGGAACAGCAGCGCGCGTCCGCCCGGGCGAGTCGGGCCTACGCCGAGGGCTGCGCGCGCTACAGCGGGGAGCTGTTGCCGCATCTGACCACCGTCGACGCCGCGCGGGACCTGGATCTGCTGCGCCGGGCCGTGGGCGAGGACCAGCTCACCTTCACCGGCGGTTCCTACGCCAGCTATCTCGGTCAGGTCTACGGCGCGCTGTTCGGCGAGCGGGTCCGCGCGCTGCACCTGACCTCGCTGATCGATCCGCAGGCCTACAGCGTCGACACCGCCACCCAGGTGGCGACCACGGCGGCGGGCACGCACGAGGTGTTCGAGGAGTTCCTGCGGCTGTGCGCGCAGACCGGCGGCGACGGATGCGCGTTCGCCGCCGGCGCCGAGCGCAGCGACCTGACCGGGGCCGCGCCGTCCGACTCGCCCGGTCCCGGCTCCGGACAGCCCGACCCGGGGCAACCGAGCACCGCAGTGCCCGGCAGCGGATCGCCGGGTTCCGAGCGGCCCGGTGATGATCAGCCCAGCACCCCGCCGACGAGCAGCGCAGCTCCCGGTGCCGGAAAGGCGGGCGGCTCCGGGGGCGCGCGCGTGACCACCACCCTCGAGACGGCGGTGGCCGACGAGGCCGCAGACCGCCTGCGCGAGCGCGACGCCGCGTTGTTCGACCGGCTGCGGGCAGGTCCGATCGTGGTCGGCGCGGGCGAGCGCGCGGTCCCGGTCGACTACGCGCAGGCGGTGCGGGCGCACGCGCTGCTGCTCTACGACGCCCGCCAGGGCTGGCCCGCGCTGGCGGGGCTGCTCGCCGAATTGGAGCGCGGCCCGGTCGGCGATCCGGAGATCGTGCGCCAGGCTCTGGCCGCGGACATCATCGACGCGAGCTTCCTCGATTCCTTCGTAGCTATCTCCTGTGCCGACACCGCGCTACCCCGTGATCCGGACCTCTGGCCGGAGTTGGTCGCCCGGGAACCGGACCGCACACCACCGTTCGGGGCCTTCTGGCTCTATGCCCGTCAGCCGTGCGGGGCGTGGACCGCTCCGGAAGACGATCCGCGCCGTGGTCTGACCCCGTGGACGCTCATATCGGACAAACCGGCGCTGCTGGTCAGCAATGAATTCGATCCGGCGACACCGCTGTCCGCCGCCGAGCGGGCACAGCAGGAAATGGTCAACGCCCGGCTTGTCGTGGTCGAAGAAGGCTACGGGCACCAGCCCACCGGCGACTGTGTCCGCAACCTGCGCGAGCGCTACCTGATCGACCTCCGCCTGCCCGCACCCGGCGCGACCTGCTCGACCCAGCAGCTTCCTTTCAGCTACTGAGCCCCTGGTCACACCCCGGATTCCGCGGTTCCACCCCGACATGTCGCGCGCTATCCTGCCTGCGCCATGCGTGATTGATGGAGGTGGCCCGGTGCGCAGACGCGCCCTGTTCAAGGCGGCCGGTGTGGCGGCATTGTTCGCCGGAGCGAGTTCGATCTCGGGAGTGCGACCCGCCGCCGCGGAGCCGTTCTGGTACGACCTGTTCCGCGAGTGGGTTCCGGAGATCTTCCAGCCCCTTCCGGTCCCGCCCGGACACTCCACCGCCCTGGTCATCGGTTCCGGTTTCGGCGCGTCGGTGACCGCGTTGCGCCTGGCGCAGGCCGGGATCCAGACCTCCGTGCTCGAACGCGGCTCGCGCTGGCCCAACGATCCGTGGCGGGAGATCTTCACCGGCGACGATCTGCCGGACGGTCGCGGCTTCTGGCATCGCACCAGCTTCACCGGCGTCACCAAGGTGCCGATGAGCTTCTCCTCCTTCGGCGGCGTGCTCGACTGCACCGAGTATCCGGGCATCGACGTCTGGCGCGCGGCGGCGGTCGGCGGCGGCTCGGTGATCTTCAGCGGCGTGATGGTCGCCCCGCCGCGCAAGCTGTTCGACGCGGTGTTCGGCGGCCTCGTCGATTACGGCGAACTCGACCGCGTCTATTACCCGCGGGTCCGGCAGCTGCTGCGGCTGAGCCCCATGCCCGCCGACATCTACGAATCCGCGCCGTTCGCGCATTCGCGCGCCTGGGATCAGCAGGTGCGCGCGGCCGGCTACGAGCCCCAGCCGAACGACTCGATCTTCGACTGGGACATCGTGCGCGCCGAGTTGGCCGGCGCGGTGCGGGCCTCGGCGACGGTGGCCCGCAGCAACCTCGGCAACTCCAACGGGGCCAAGTTCGACCTGAACAAGAACTATCTGAAATACGCCGAGGACACCGGCAAGGCCGCGGTCTATCCGGGGCAGCGGGTCGACGCGATCGCCCGTGAATCCGGCGGCCGGTACGCGGTCACCGTCACGACTTTGGATCCGACCGGCGCCGAATTGGGCACCCGCACGCTGACCTGCGACAAACTCTTCCTCGGCGCGGGCTCGATCGGCACCTCCGAACTCCTGGTCCGGGCGCGGGCCACCGGCGCGCTGCCCGATCTGAACGAGCACATCGGTGATGGCTGGGGCACCAACGGCGACGTGGTGCTGGCCAGGGGCGTGAGCAGTCTGGACGGGTTCGGTCAGGGCGTGCCCAGCGCGAGCCGTGTGCACGACGACTCGGACGTACCGCTGACCCTGGAGAACTGGTACATCCCGGGCATCCCGGTGGAGACCGGCGCGCTCGCCTCGCTCGGCATGGTGCTCGACTCGGCGCGCACCCGGCTCCACTACGACCCGGCCACCGACGCGGTCGGCCTGAACTGGAACCCCGCCGACCGGGAGCGGGTGGTCGATATCGCGCGCACCGTGGACGAGCGGATCGCCGCGAAGTCCGGCTCGCTGCTCGGCTTCCGCTCGCTGGGCTACGACGCCAACGGGCTGTTCACCGCGCACCCGCTCGGCGGCGCGGTGCTGGGCCGGGCCACCGACGAGTACGGCCGCGTGCACGGCCACCCCGGGCTGTATGTGGTGGACGGGGCGATGATCCCCGGCAGCACCGCCACGGTGAATCCCTCGCTGACCATCGCCGCCCTCGCCGAGCGCAATATCGAGCGGATCCTGCGGGACGGTCGCTGAGCGGGACGAGAGTGCTTCCGGCGGGCGCGGGTTCGTCCGTTTCGAGAGGGTGCGCCGGTTACCCTCGATCGGGACCGGCGTCGAAGGGAACATCGTGGTAGCGAGCACCGCCAACTCGGAATACGGCGCCGCGCCGGAGCCGGAGTCCGGGGAGTACCCGCGCAAGCCGCCCGCGTTCGCGATCGATTTCGCGATGCTGGGACTGGCGCTGGTCTCGGTGGTGCTGGTGGTCTGGATCAGCTTCTTCGACGTCCCCGAGAACACCTACCGCACCGTCGTGGCCGTGGACTACGCGATCTGCGCGATCTTCGCCGCGGAGTTCCTGTGGCGCTGGCACCGGGCGGGCTGGCCGTGGACGTTCCCACTGATCTACTGGTACGAAGTGCTCGGCATGATCCCGGTGGCCAGCCCGATCTTCCGCAGTCTGCGGCTGCTGCGCATCGTGGTGATCCTGGTGCGCCTGGCCAGGGTCGCCGACCGCGCGTTCGGCGACCGGGTGACCGCCGCGGTGGTCGGTCGGTTCGTGCGCACCATCGTCGATGTCATCAAGCGCCCGATGACCATCGCGGTGCTCGACGAGGTGGCGCACGTGCTGCGTACCGGGCACTACACCCGCAACATCGCGGCCGCGTTGGAGGAGAACCGCGCGGAGATGGACGAGATGATCGTCGAACTCATCAAGAAGGATCCGCAGGCGGGCAAGGTCCGCTACATCCCGTTCCACGACGAGATCATCCGGCTGATCGCCGACACCACGTTCCGCATCGTCTTCCAGGTGCTGGCCGATCCACGCACCGATGAACTGGTCTCGGACATGATCAGGGAGAACGTCGACCAGATCCGCGGCGCGGTGCGCGACGGGGTGCGGGTCGCGCCCGCGGCGTACGGGGTCACACACCATCACGAGACGGCGCGGCACAATCTCGGCAACTGCGAACCCGGCGAATGCGCCGACGACCGTATCCCGCCGGTGCGTTGATTATTCGATTTCGCTATATCGTGTGGTAGTTCTCGGATTCCGGGAAGCTCTCGGCGAATTCGGCGAAATTCTGTGCCGCCGTTTCGTGCCAGCGCTGCACCGTGCGTTTCATCAGCAGCCCGGGCAACGGCATCCGGGACTGTAATTCCAGGTGGTACCAGACCTGGGTGCCGCCGGAGTTCGCGGCCACTTCGAACCAGCCGCCGCCGCCGATGCCGCGCGAGCTGTCGACCACCTGCCAGGCGGCGCGATTACCGGTCCACTCGTATTCGAGGACCTGGAGATCGGAGCTGCCGAGGACGTCGGCTGTGACATAGACCCGGTGCGGCCTGCCGTCCTCGTGCCGTGTCGCCACCCGGGCATCGCTGTACATCGACCATTCCGGAAGCATTTCGATCGCCGCCACGAGGTCGAGGATGTGCTCGGGTCCGGCGTCGACCGTGAAGCGGATATCGGTTTTCGTGCGCATAGCGGGTACCTCCGCCCCCCGGTGGATCGATCTCGGCCGATTCTGCACAGCGCCGTTCCGATCCGTCAACCACGGGTTTTGCGCCGATTCGGGGCTACTCGCGAGTACGGCCGCGGGGCCGATTCCGGGGGTAGTGGCGGGCGGATGTGTGTAACTGCCGATAGAAGCGCTCGGCGGCCTTCCGCGTGAGCAATTTCGCTATCTTCGCGCGCCGCGTATTCCGGTGACTTTTATCACAGTTTGATCACGGAGTGATCACTGTTCCGAGATCGATCGCGGGCGAGTCGGAGGGACGCCCTGTCCGGGGCCGGTGGGTCAGGACGGATCGGCCAAGAACGACAGTCGCACCTGCCGGTCCGGATTGTCGACATTGAGGTCGACCAATGCGATCGACTGCCAGGTGCCCAGCGCGAGGCGGCCGTCGAGTACCGGCACCGTCGCGTACGGCGCGATCAGCGCGGGCATCACATGCGAGCGGCCGTGTCCCCGCGAGCCGTGCGCGTGCCGCCAGCGGTCGTCGGGGGGCAGCAGGTCGCGCAGCGACGCCAGCAGGTCGTCGTCGCTGCGGGCGCCGAGTTCGAGTACCGCGATGCCCGCGGTGGCGTGTGGAACGAAGACGTGCAGCAGTCCGTCGCCGCCGGTGTCGGCGGCGAACTTCGCGCACTCGGGGGTCAGGTCGTGCACCACTTCGGACCGGCCGGTGTGCACGTCGATCACGATGCTCTTCATGGGCATCATGTTCGTCGCGCGTGGCGCGGTCATCAAGGCGGCGGGCGGCTGTGCCCGACGCTGTTGACATCACCTGATGCAACATGAATCATGTGATTCACATGATGGTCCGTTCCGGGCCCGCCGCGACGCGCCGTGCGGTGGCCGGGGCGTAGCCGGAGAGGCGAAGCAATGACGCTCACCCCCGAACCCCGCCACCATCCGGACCGGGGCAGGCCGAGTCTGCAGTCGGCGATAGCGACCCGGCTGGTGCGCGAACTGGTGCGCCCGGTGCTTCGGCACGCGCCGGTCACCCCGCCGGTGCTGCGGGCGGCCGCTCCGCTGATCGACCTCGCCGCCCGGCTGTTGCCGGTGCGCACCGAGTTCGATGTGCAGACCCTTCGCGAGCAGGGGGTGCACTGCGAGATCGTCCGGGCCGAGGGCGTGGCGAGAGACTTCGCCCACGGCGCCGTCCTCTACTTCCACGGCGGCGGCTTCGTCGCGGGCGGCTTCCACACCCATCGCCGGCTGGCGGCCGCCCTGTCGGAGCGGACCCGCCTGCCGGTGATCCAGGTGCGCTATCGCTATCTGCCCGACGCCACGGTGCCGGAGTCGATGCGCGACTGCCTGGACGCCTACCGCTGGCTCCTCGGCCGGGGCGCCGCAGCCGAGTCGGTGGTGTTCGCGGGCGACTCGGCGGGCGGCTTCCTCGCGCTGAGCACCGCCCTCGGCACGGCGGCGGCGACACTGCCCGCGCCGGGTGCGGTGGTCGCGGTCAGCCCCTGGCTCGATCTGGATACGGCCGGGAAACTGGCCCACCGCAATGTGGCCACCGAGGCGTACCTGCCCGCCGCCGTCTTCACCCGCATCGCCGAACTCGGCTGCTACGTCGACGGTCGTCTCGACCCGGCGCTGTCGCCGGTCAACGGCGATATCGCCGCCCTGCCGCCGACCCTGCTGCTGGCCTGCGAGGACGAGTTCTTGCGGCTGGACTCCGAGGTCATGGCGGCCCGGCTGGCCGCCGCGGGTGTGCCGCACGAACTGCACATCTGGCGCGGGCAGATCCACGCCTTCCCCGCGGTGTTCCCCTACCTGCCCGAGAGCAGGGAGGTCACCGAGGTGATCGCCCGTTTCGTCCACGAGCACGTGCGCACCGCGGTCGCCGACTCGGCGGCCTGAACGCCTGCAGCCACCACCCACGCCTCGACCCACCAGGGGGAAACAATGTCAGAGCACTACCGGGGCCACGTCGCCGTCGTCACCGGCGCGGCCTCCGGAATGGGCCGCGAACTCGCCGTCGAGCTGGCCAGGCGCGGTGCGCGGCTGGCGCTGTGCGATGTCGACGCGGCCGGGCTCGCCGAGACCGCGGCCCGCTGCCGGGTGCAGCGCGCCGAGGTGCTGACCGAGGTCGTCGACGTCTCGCAGTTCGACCAGGTGCGGCGCTTCGCCGACGCCGTGGTCGAGCGCTACGGCGTGGTGAACGACCTGTTCAACAATGCGGGCATCGGCTTCGTCGGCACCGTGGAGCGCAGCGAGCTGAAGGACATCGCCCGCGTCGTCGACATCGACTTCTGGGGCGTCGTGCACGGTGTCAAAGCGTTCCTGCCGCATCTGATCGCCTCCGGCGCGGGGCGCATCGCCAACACCTCGAGCGTATTCGGGCTGTTCTCCGCGCCCAGTCAAAGTGCTTACAACGCCGCGAAATTCGCGGTGCGCGGCTTCACCGAATCGCTGCGCCAAGAGATGCAGATCGCCGGGCATCCGGTCAGCGTCAGCGTCGTCCATCCCGGCGGAGTTCGCACCCCCATCGCCAGGAACGCGACCGGCGTGGACGACGCCGAGCTGGCGAACCTGGCCGCGTTGTTCGAGCGCAATGCGATGACCAGCCCCGAGCGCGCCGCGCGGATCATCCTGGACGGCACCGCCGCCGGGAAAACCAAGATCCTGGTCGGCCCCGACGCCAAGGCGGCCGACCTGCTGGTGCGCGTGCTCGGCGGCTCCTATGCGGGTCTGCTCGCCAAGGCGAGCGCTCGCCTGTTCAACGGCCGATAGCGGCATCACACCCATCACAAGCGTCACCACCGACGAGGGAGCGTCATGTTCACCGAGGAGAATTTCCAGCGGGCGTTGCGCACGCCCCGCCTGGCCCGTCCCGTGCCGGAATTCCTGAACTCCAACCGGGGCGTGCCGGTGCGCGCGATCCCCGAGCACGAACTGCAGGCCACCACCAAGGCCTGGTTCGACGACTTCGAGCGCAAGATCGATTTCTACCGCAAGCTCGACGTCGATCTGTCCTGGCTGATGGACTGGGCCAAGAAGTACTGGTGGAGCTGGATCGACCGGGACATGAGCTACAACCACGAGCTCTACGCCGCCGACATGCGCTACACCGACGTCACCACCTTCGGGCGCACCATCGTCGGCATCGATGATTTCGTCACCTACAACATGGCCTTCTTCGCCGCCATCCCCGACTGGCGCTACGACCCGCTGCCCGGCCAGATCTACATCGACGTCACCCCGGAGGGCCGCGTCCGCACGGTCATCCGCTATATCGGCAGCGGCCACTGGAGCGGCCCGCTGCGGCTGTACCCCTACGACGAGACCGCGCCGGTCCTCTACGGCACCGGCCGTTTCATCCAGTGCAGCGCCGTCGATCGCTACCACTTCGATGAACACGGCCTGATGGAAGAGGGCGAAACGCTCTACGACTTCCTCGACGCCACCCAGCGCGCCGGAGTCCTTCCGCGCGATGACAGCTGGCAGTTCAAGGCCCTGTTCGCCGCCTCCAAACTGCCCGCGCTGGCCGACGATCTGCGCACGCGACTGCCGCTGCCCGGATGGGCCAAACTCTGATCGCCGCAGCGTGGCGCGGGTCACGCCGGAGGAGGTAGCCACCGGTTCCAGGGTGACCGGCCGGTAGTCTGGTCTGCTGTCAGCAGCCGCAAGCGATCTGGGAGGACCTGCCGTGGCTCTCGTTGTTCAGAAGTACGGAGGGTCGTCGGTGGCCACCGCCGAACGCATCCGGCGCGTCGCTGAACGGATCGTCGAGACCAAGAAGCAGGGGCACGATGTGGTCGTCGTCTGCTCCGCGATGGGCGACACCACCGACGAACTCCTCGACCTCGCCGAGCAGGTGGCACCCGCGCCGCCCGCGCGTGAGATGGACATGCTGCTCACCTCGGGTGAGCGCATCTCCAACGCGCTGGTCGCGATGGCGATCCACTCCCTCGGCGCGCAGGCCCGCTCCTTCACCGGCTCGCAGGCAGGCGTCATCACCACCGGGGCGCACGGCAACGCCAAGATCATCGACGTGACCCCGGGCAGGCTGCGCGAGGCGCTGGACGAGGGCACCATCGTGCTGGTCGCCGGCTTCCAGGGCGTCAGCCAGGACAGCAAGGACGTGACCACGCTCGGCCGCGGCGGCTCCGACACCACCGCCGTCGCGCTGGCCGCCGCGCTGGAGGCCGACGTCTGCGAGATCTACACCGACGTCGACGGCGTGTTCACCGCCGATCCGCGCATCGTCCCCGACGCGCAGCGCCTCGAGCAGGTCTCCTACGAGGAGATGCTGGAGATGGCGGCCTGCGGTTCCAAAGTTCTGATGCTGCGCTGCGTCGAGTACGCGCGCCGCTACAACGTGCCTGTGCATGTCCGCTCGTCCTACACCGACAAGCCGGGCACCTATGTCTACGGATCGATGGAGGACATCCCCTTGGAGAAAGCAATCCTCACCGGTGTCGCGCACGATCGCAGCGAAGCCAAGGTGACCGTCGTCGGTCTGCCGGACGAGCCGGGTTACGCCGCCAAGGTGTTCCGCGCCGTCGCCGACGCCGAGGTCAACATCGACATGGTGCTGCAGAACATCTCCAAGGTGGAGACCGGCAAGACCGACATCACCTTCACCCTGCCCAAGGCCGACGGCGCCCGCGCGGTCGAGCTGCTCACCAAGCGGCAGGGCGAGATCGGCTTCTCGCAGGTGCTCTACGACGACCTGATCGGCAAGGTCTCCCTGGTCGGCGCGGGTATGAAGAGCCATCCCGGCGTCACGGCCACGTTCTGCGAGGCGCTGGCCGAGGCGGGCATCAACATCGATCTCATTTCGACCTCCGAGATCCGGATCTCGGTCCTGGTCAAGGACACCGAGCTGGACGACGCCGTGAAGGTGCTGCACCGCGCCTTCGATCTCGGCGGTGACGAGGTGGCCGTGGTGCACGCGGGAACGGGGCGATAAGCAATGGGTGTACGTCTTGGTGTCGTCGGCGCGACCGGTCAGGTCGGCGCCGTCATGCGCAAGCTGCTCGAGGAGCGGAATTTCCCGGCCGACGAGGTGCGGTTCTTCGCCTCGGCGCGCTCGGCGGGCAAGACCCTGCCCTGGCGCGGCGGCGAGGTCGTGGTCGAGGACAGCGAGACCGCCGATCCGGCAGGCCTGGACATCGCGCTGTTCTCCGCGGGCGCGACCATGTCCCGGGTACAGGCCCCGCGTTTCGCGGCGGCGGGCGTCACGGTCATCGACAACTCCTCGGCCTGGCGCAAGGATCCCGAGGTGCCGCTGGTGGTCTCCGAGGTGAACCCGGAGGCCACCCGCAACCTGCCCAAGGGCATCATCGCCAACCCGAACTGCACCACCATGGCGGCCATGCCGGTGCTCAAGCCGCTGCACGACGCGGCGGGTCTGCAGCGCCTGATCGTCTCCAGCTACCAGGCGGTCTCCGGTAGCGGCTTGGCGGGTGTGGAAGAACTGGCCTCCCAGGTGCGGGCCGTGGCGGACGAGGCCGAGAAGCTGGTGCACGATGGCAGCGCCGTGCGGTTCCCCGCGCCGAACAAGTACGTCGCGCCGATCGCCTTCGACGTGATCCCGCTGGCCGGCTCGCTCGTCGACGACGGCAGCGGCGAGACCGACGAGGACCAGAAGCTGCGCAACGAGAGCCGCAAGATCCTCGGCCTGCCCGATCTGCTGGTCAGCGGCACCTGCGTGCGCGTCCCGGTCTTCACCGGTCACTCGCTGTCGATCAACGCGGAGTTCGCCGATCCGTTGTCGGTCGAGCGTGCCCAGGAACTGCTGGCCAAGGCTCCCGGCGTGAAGCTCGTCGACGTGCCCACCCCGCTGCAGGCGGCGGGCATCGACGAGTCGCTGGTCGGACGTATCCGCCAGGATCCGGGTGTGCCCGACGGCCGCGGCCTCGCGCTGTTCATCTCGGGCGACAACCTCCGGAAGGGCGCCGCCCTCAACACCATCCAGATCGCCGAGGTCTTGCTCAGCCGGCGCTGAGACCTCCGTGATCGAATACCGACGGGTGCGCCCGGTGCGAGAAATAAGGGGTTCTCTCGCACCGGGCGCTCCTGTTAGCCTGCGCCGGTGGCGAATCCTCATGCTCAGGTCTTTCTCGGTGATCGGCTCGTAGCGGCCGAAGACGCGCACGTGGGGGTCGCCTCTTCGGCAGTGCTGTACGGCCTCAGCGTGTACACGGTGTTCCCGGTGCACGTGGACGGCTCGGCCCGCACCGCCTTCCGGCTCCAGGATCACTTCCGGCGGCTCGAGGAGTCCTGCAAGATCATCGGCATCGACCGGTTCGCCGCGGAGTGGGACTACCCGCGCTTCGTCGCGACCGTGCGCGAACTGATCGCCGCCGATGCCCCGTCCACCGAGGTGTTCGTGCGGGCGACGGTCCACGTCTCGGCCTCGATCCCCGGCACCCGGGTGCGCGGCTGCGAGATCACCGTGAGCATGTTCGTCTACGACGCGGTGCCGATCGTTCCCCAGGACGGCATGCGCCTGAAATCCTCTCCGTGGCGGCGCATTCCGGACAATGCGATTCCCTCGCGCGCGAAAGTCAACGGCGCTTACGTGAATTCGGTGCTGGCCAAGCAGGATGCCATCGACAGCGGTTACGACGACTGCATCTTTCTCGACGGCAACGGGCACGTCTGCGAACTCAGCGCCGCCAATATCTTCCTCGTCCGCGGCGGCACCCTCATCACCCCTGATGTCTCCTGCGACATTCTCGACGGCATCAACCGCCGCACCATCCTCACCCTCGCCGCCGAGGACGGCATTCCGGTCGTCGAGCGCACGGTCGACCTGACCGAGTTGTACATCGCCGACGAGGTTTTCGTCACCGGCACCTCCGCGGGCGTCGCGCCCGTGACCGAGGTGGACGGCCGGATCATCGCCGACGGCAAGCCGGGGCCGCTCGCCGCGGCGCTGCGCAAGCGTCACGCGGAAGCTCTTCGCGCCGACGACGCGCACGGGTGGATCACCGCGCTCGACTGACCGCCGGCGCCTCGACCGCGCGCTGATCGGCCGGTTCCGGATCGGGTCGGCGACTGCCGTGTATGCCCACCGCATCCATCGGTGGCCGACCGACCCGCCCCGGAGACCGGACGGGTCAGCGGATTCCGGGAGTGCGGGGATCGGTGCCCAGGCAGGTCAGCAGGAAACAGCCGGGCGGCGCGTCGGCGAACGGCGCGGCCAGCTGATAGTCGAGGCAGGAGAACACGGTGCAGTTCTCGTAGGCGGCGGGCCCGAAGCCGAAGACCGAGGTCAGCAGGTCGGTGTCGAGGTAGCGGGCCGGGTTCGTGTTCAGCGGCGGCTCCACATAGGGGGCGGGTTCGCCGAGCGGGCGGTCGGGCATCGCGGCGGCCAGCCTGCGGAAGAACTCGTGCGGCAGTTCGCGGAAGTTCTGCAGCACCCCCTGCGGGCCCTGACTGCTCACATTGCCGAACACGCCCGTCCACACCACCACCAGATCCAGGCTCGGCACGATGAACACGTTCTGCATCCCGAGCCCCGACATCGCGTAGGTGTCGGGCGGCATGAACTCCGGAATGTCGGTGCAGCCGCTGCCCCGCCAGAACAGGTAGCCGTAGCAACTGTTGGCGGGGGAGGGGGCACGGGCCTCGCGCAGATACCCGGCCGAGACGATCTGCCGGTCACCCCACCGGCCGTCGTTCGCGACGAGCAGGCCGAGTTTCGCGAAATCGTCCGGCGGGATCATCAGGTGCGCGTACCCGTAGGTATTACCCGAACGGTCCCGCGCCCAGTAATAGTCGCTGCGCTGAATTCCCAGCGGGCCGAACAATTCCCGCTGCGCGAACTGCTGCAGCGGTTCACCCACCGCCAGTTCGACGACATAGGCGAGCAGATCCACATTGCGCTGGCTGTAGCTGAACACCGTGCCCGGCTCGCTCACCAGCGGCACGCCCAGCGCCTGCACCGCGCTGTTCGGGTCGATCGGGATGGCGCCGGTGATCCCCTCGGTGAGCACGGCGGCCTTCATTCCGGAGGTCTCGGTGAGCAGGTTGTGCACGGTGATGGCGCGATGTTCGGCGTCACCGAGCCCGGCCGGCAGATATCGATCGATGGGAGCGTGCAATTCGAGCACGCCGCGATCGATCGCCATCCCCGCGAGCAGCGAGACCACGCTCTTGGTGGAACTCCACACATTCCACGGGACGCGTCCGGTCTCCGCGTTGTCCGGTCCCTCACCGACCAGGCAGTTGTTCCGGAAGATCTGCACATTGAACCGATTTCGCCCGGCCGCGAAACGCAGTGCCGCGTCGAGCGCGTCGGCGTCGAACCCCGCGGACTCCGGAGTCGCGCGCTGCGGCGTCCGGCCGGAATCGACCGTGCATGCCGCGCGCGGCTGCGCCTGCGCCACACCGGAAATCGCTCCGGAGGCCACCGCCGTCCCCGCGACCACAGCCATCGTCGCCACTGCGGCCAGGAATCCGCGCACCATAGGTCGGGAGGTTACCGGTAAGTACGCCCGGTCGCCGCCGTCTCGGGGTGAACCGTCGACTTCACGACGAGCCCGTATCCGTTCGCCCGGGTTTCTACACGCCATGTGCCTGATCCGAATGCCGTCCGCCGGTCGCGCGCAACGCGTACCAGCCCGCACCTACCGCCAGTACCGCCGCTCCGGTCAGCACCGAGGGCAGCGGCAGGGCCGACGCCACCACGGCGCATCCGCCCGCCCCGACCACCGGAATCCACCGGGCGGGCCGTCCTTCCTCGGCTCCCAGGGTGCCGGCCGAGACATTCGCGACCAGGTAATAGATCAGCACGGTGAACGAGGAGAACCCGATCGCCGCTCGCAGGTCGAACAACAGCACCGCCCCCGCGACCACCGCGCCCACCACCAGCTCCGCCCGATGCGGTACCCCGAAGCGCGGATGCACCGCCGACAGCGCCGCGGGCAGATACGCGTCCCGTGCCATCGCCAGCGTCGTGCGCGAGACGCCGAGCAGAAGGGCCAGCAGTGAACCGCCCGCGGCCAGCACGGCCCCTGCCCGCACCAGCGGCGCAAGCCCCGGCGCCCCCGCCGCGGTCACGACCTGCGCCAGCGGATCGGCGGACCCGGCCAGCCCGGCCGAACCCAGCGTCAGCAGCGCCGCCACCGCAACCAGCAGATAGACCCCCAGCGCGATGGCGAGGGCGATCAGCACGGCGCGGGGGATGGTCCGTTCGGGCGCGCGGACCTCCTCGCCGAGCGTGGCGATCCTGGCGTATCCGGCGAACGCGAAGAACAACAGCCCGGCGGCCTCGAGCACGCCGCCCGGCCCGATCCGCTCCGTCACTCCGGCCGCGCTCGTATGCCCTCCGGCGAGCCCGGTCACCACGACGACGGTGAGCACGCTCAGCGTCGCACCCACCAGAATCCGCGTGGCCAGTGCCGACTTGTGCACCCCGGTGTAGTTCAGCGCGGTGATCGCCACGACCGAGGCCACCGCCACCGCCCGCGCGTATTCGGGCCAGGCGTAGTGCCCGACCGTCAGCGCCATCGCCGCGCAGGAGGCGGTCTTGCCGACGACGAACCCCCACCCGGCCAGATATCCCCAGAACGGTCCGAGCCGCTCCCGCCCGTACACATAGGCCCCGCCGGAAACCGGATAGCGAGCGGCCAGCCGGGCGGTGGAGGTGGCGTTGCAATAGGCCAGCAGCGCGGCCACCGCGAGGGCGAGCAACAGCCACGGCCCCGCCGCACCCGCCGCCGGTGCGAGCGCGGCGAAGATGCCCGCGCCGAGCATGGAGCCCAGTCCGATGGTCACCGAATCGGCGAGGCCGAGTCTGCGGTGCAGGGCATCGCCCCTGCCGGACGCCGAAGTCATAGGTGCATCCTGGCCCCCGACGGCAACCTGTTCGTGCCGAACAGGCGAACAACAGGCGCCGCGGACAGCGAAACGCCGCCAGTTCCGGGGGGTGGACCTGGCGGCGCTTCGGTGTCGACGCCCCACAAGCGCCTCTCGGCGAGTGGTCGCACGCAGCGACAGAAGGGTTGAGGCCCGGGGCTGTCCGGACGCCGACAGCTGCTACAACCGGCCACCTCGCACGGGCATTCCGGCCGCAGGTCGTGGCCTATCTCACCCCGCGATGTGCGCCACCTTTACTTGATCGATTCCAATTGAATGCCCAAATATGGAGGAATGCACACCGACACCGTCGACCCCCGCGAGTGGCTGCGCGCCGCCGGCCTGCGCGTGACCGCTCCGCGTATCGCGGTGCTCGAGGCCGTCGTCGCCCGCCCGCATGCCGATGCCGACACCATCGCCGCCGACGTGCGCGCGGCCATCGGCTCGGTCTCCACCCAGGGCATCTACGACGTCCTGCACGCCTGTGTCGGCGCCGGACTGCTGCGCCGCATCGAGCCCGCGGGTTCGCCCGCGCTGTTCGAGGCCCGCATCGGCGACAACCATCACCACCTCGTCTGCCGCCGCTGCAGCGCGGTCGCGGACGTGGATTGCGCGATCGGCCCGGCCCCCTGCCTGGACCCCTCGGAGACACACGGCTACGCCGTCGACGAAGCCGAAGTCGTGTTCTGGGGACTGTGTCCGCAGTGCCGAGCCGTAGTGAACTGACGATCTTCCCGTCCGGCCGACCAAGGGGCCGCCGGACCCAACGGGCGAGTGCGCATCACGCACTCGCCCGTTTTTCTTGCTAGAGCAGGCCCCACCAATACAGGAGACAGGCCGCCAGCCAGACCACCAAGGTTTGCATCGTCACTCCCATCGTCATCGCGCATCTCAATCATCGTCCGCGTTGCCACCACTTGTTAGCAGAACGGTGGCCGCCGACCCATTCGGCCGTACAAGGTCTTCTTAAGAGCCTGTCAAGAAGCAGGCCGCATTGTCATACCCAACACCGGGCCACCCGGAACCGGTGCCGAGGTCACAAAGACCTCCACAGACCACCACCGCGGTGGGAACCCCAGGCGCGACCTGTCTTTTCGAGGGGTGGCAGGTCGTTGCCTCGGCGGTGCAACCGGCCGGGTCGGTCCACGAGGGGTGACCGACCCGGCCGGTCCATTTCACCGGCGATGGCGCTTCCCGGAGCTCGCGGCGGCGTGCCGCTGCCGACGGTAACCACGCTGCCGCACCGAACCCACCGACCCCGGGCGGGCCGGTTCACGAGGGGTGACCGGCCCGCCCGCGAGGTGAGCGAAGAGCCCCCGGCCGGCGTCGGCGATACTCCGGCCGGGGCCCGATGTGCTTGCGGAACCGCCCGCCGAGCATGCCCCGTCTACAAACACCTGGGCCTGCTCTCCCGCTACGAAGGCCACATCACCCTCGCCGGCGAGCGCCAGGACGTCGAAGGCCTGTGCTCCTTCGAATACGGCGCCTGCCCCAGCGCCCACCTGCTGCGCGATGCCCCGCTGCCCGCCACCCTCGAGGCGCCCCTCGACCACTTCGTCACCACATCGTCAACCTCGACGACGCGAATCAGGTCCTGCTGAGCAGGTATTCGATCGGCGGCCGCCCTCTGATGACCTTCGCCCTGCATCGCGGCCTCGACAGCTACACCACCGCTTACCACGACACCACCTTCGAAGTCGTCGAGTACGCCGACGAGCCGACGCCCATCGCCGCGGGCCCCGCGATGCGCCTGCCCCGCCGCACCCGGTTCACCGTCCGTGACCGGGGCCGGGTCTGGCTCGTCGTCGAGGCCGACATGGACAGCCCGTTCACCTACGGCCTGGGCAGCGGCTTCGTCAGCGGCTTCGGCTACAGCGGCGAATGGCGGGGCGCCGCCCTCACCGGTCGCGGATACGTCGAATACATCGACCGCCGCAACGGCTGACCGGCAGCAGACCCGCCCGCGAGCAGCTCCCTCGCCGACGGACCTCGGAAGATAACCGTCACCGGAGGGATTATTCGGCGAATTTTTGGCAATCACAGAGGTGCTGCATGTCGCCGAGACGGGTGTTCGCACGACCTGCGGTCCTTGAGCGGAATCCGTGCACCAACCGAACACGAGGAAATGAGGGACGCGATGACGAGCACGCAGCCGACCAAGTCCACGGGCGCCGGGGGCGAGGAGACGTCGCTCCTGGTGAGTTCGCAGGGCACGACGACCGTCGCCGACACGGTCGTATCCAAGATCGCCGGTATCGCGACGCGCGAGGTCAGTGGCGTGCACGCCCTCGGCGGCGGGGCGCAGCGCATGGTCGGCGCGTTGCGCGAGCGCATTCCCGGCGCGAGCGTCAATCAGTCGCAGGGCGTCTCGGTGGAGGTCGGCGAGAAGCAGACCGCGATCGACATCGATATCGTCGCCGACTACGGCGTGTCCATCACCGATCTGGCGACGGGTATCCGGCGCAACGTGATCGCGGCCATCGAGCGGATGACCGGCCTCGAGGTCACGGAGGTCAACATCACCGTGCACGACGTGTACCTGCCGCAGCCCGAGGACGAGTCCAAGGTAGTCCCGCCGCGGGTGCAGTGACATGCCCGCCGCTGCGGAGCCGGCGGCCGGCCGGGACGACGCGGGCGGGCGCGCGGATCGCATCGCCGCGGCGGTGACGGCTGTCCCCGGCGTCGCCGGTCTGCACCCGGGCATGTTCGGTGAGGCCGCCACGTACCTGCCCGGCCGTCGCGTCGCCGGGATCCGCGTCGGGGAGCGCGGCGTCGACATCCATGTGAGCGTGCGATTCGGGGTCCCGATCGCGCAGGTGGCGGAGCGGATACGGGCCGCTGTCGCCGCGATCGACGCAGGCCCGGTCAGCATCATGGTCGAAGACGTGTTGCCCGCGGGCGCCGACGGCGGTGCGTGATGCCGCAGTGGGAGCGCTACGCCGGTCGCACCTCCGCCCGCAGAGCGGCGGCCCGGCAGTTGCACCCGGACCGTGGTGGCGATCCGGCCGAGTTCGTCGCCGCCCTCGCCTCGATCGACCGGGCGTTTCCCGGTGAGTCGCCTGCGCGCGCCGCGACGGTGGTCACGGTGCGCCACACCACGGCAGGCACCTGGAAAGTGCGGATGCGCCGGGTCCGCGACAGGGCGCGGCGCACCCCGCGTGTGTGTAGACGGCGGTACGTCACGCTCTGACCCGCCCGGACTACGGAGGTAGCAATGACAACATCGTCTCTCGGCCTGATCGCGGGTCTGCTCCTCGGCGTCGCCGCTGCCGCCGGTGGCTTCGGGGGATTCCTGATCGCCCTGCTGCTCGGCGCCGTCGGCTACGTGATCGGTGGACAGCGCGACGGTGAGATCGACCTGGCGGCCGCGTTCCGGGGTCGCGGCCGTGACTAGTCCCGCCCCCGGTCTCCGCACCGACGTGCGCGGGGAAGGCGACAGCGGCGAGTCATCGTCGAGGCCGGTCGGCGAGGACGACACCGCGAGTCACCGCGGGACCCTGGATATCCGGAGCCGGGCGGTCAAGCGGATCGCCGAGCACGCGGCACTGGAGACGCCGGGCGTCCTGGCACACGCGGGCGGTCTCGACCGGATCACCGGCCGTGACTTCCCGAGATCGCGGGCGGTGACCTCGGCCGATCGGGTCCGGGTGTGGCTGGAGATCGCTGTCGCCTGGCCGTCTCCGCTGGCCGAGCTGGCCCGCCAGGTGCAGCGCAATGTCGCGGTCGCGCTCGGTGATTACGCCGGACTCCGGGTCGACGGCGTCGAGGTCGTCGTCGCGCACGTGCTCGTCGCCGATACGCCGACAAGGAGCATCGAATGACCGTTCCCGCCTCGGACACCGAAACCGCCCGGGTCGCGCGTCCCGGCCCCCGTCCGCTCGCCGCTCCCGCCGTCGGTTATGCGGGAGCGCTGCTGGCGCTCGCGCTGCTGGGGATCGCCGTCGTCGCGCTGCGCGATGCCGCGGTCTCGGCGGGCTGGCTGAACGGGACACGCTGGGTGGATTCCGCGATCGAGTGGCTCGACGGCCTGTCCTTCGCCGGCTGGATGGTCCCGGTGGGTGTCGTCGCCGTCGTGGCCGGAGCGTGGTTGCTGCTGCTGGCCGCGTTGCCCCGGCGACAGAAGGCCGTGCAGGCCGACGCCCGCTCGTCGGTGTGGATCGAGTACAACGATCTCGCCCGGGCGGCCGCTCGCCTCGCGGTGCGGGTGCCCGGCGTGCTCTCCGCCAGGGCGACGGCGAGCAGACGCCGGATCACGGTGATAGCCGGGGTGACCGCCGACAGCGGATCCACGGCCGAGACCATCGACGACGCGGTGCGCAGCGGGCTGTCCGGAATCCTCGCGGAGGTACCCGCGGTACGGACACGAACACGGGCGGGAGGGCAGTGAGATGACTCGGCTGGCCGGCGCGATCGACCGCCTGATCGCCGCACTCGTCGGCGTGGTTCTGCTCGCCCTCGGCGCGGCGCTGTTGCTGTGGAACACCGCTGTCGGGGACAGCTTTCCCGACACGGTGACAGCGCCCGGCCTGGTGACCGCCACCACCACCGGTTGGTGGCCGTGGGCCCTGGCCGGCACAGGCCTGCTGTGCGCGCTCGTCGCCATCCGATGGCTGTTCAGCCACACGCCCGCCGCCGCTGCCGGAACCCTGCGCCTCGGCGATACCGACGGATTGGGCGGCATCGCCATAGATCTCGGCCCGGTGGCCGATGCCGTCGCCGCCCACCTCGCCGCCCGGCCGGAGGTCTTCTCGGCGAAAGGCAAGGCCGTGGTCGAGCGCGGCGTGCGAACCATCGAGCTGACCGTCACCGCTGTGTCCATCGACGACATGGAACCGCTCGTGGGAGTCGCCGACGACACCAGCGCCGAACTGGCCGGCAGCCTCGGCGACCCGTCGGTCGCCGTCCGCACCGTGCTCGGCCTCTCCAGCAAGCGAGGCAGCTCGGCCCGGCACGTGGAATGAATCGCTGAGGCGCGCCGACCTCGATCGGCCGAGCCGATCTCGGTATCAGGCCGCGGATCGCTCGGCGAGGGTGTGGGCGACGAGGGCGTTGGCATGCCCGTGGCCCAAGCCGTGTTCGGACTTCAGCCAGTGCACGAGTTCCATGTGCTTGGTCAGCGGCGAGGCCTGGATGAGGGCCTTCCACTCGGTGATCGGGCGACCGTACTTCTTCTCGATGGAGGGGAAGTAGGAGGCCGGGCCTTTGGCGGTCGTGGTCATGGCGTCGTCCTGTCCGTTCTGTGTTCTCGGGCTTCGCAGGTAGGACGGCGCGGGGGTCGCGAACTCATCGCCTGGGGGAACAAAACAGAGGCCCCGACCGGGCAAGCCGGTCAGGGCCTCTATCGTGTCTCAACCACACGAGTCGGGGTGACAGGATTTGAACCTGCGACCTCTTCGTCCCGAACGAAGCGCGCTACCAAGCTGCGCCACACCCCGTGGAGTGAACCTGAAGTAGCTTACAACAGGGCGGGCTCAGTCGATAAATCGGCTGGTCAATCAGGGTTTGTAGGGGCGGATGCTGGCGAAGACGCGGCGGGCGGTCGCCGGGTCGACGGCTTTGGGGACGCCGGTGTCGGCGGCGATGACCATGACGAGGCTGCCGGTGTCGGCGCTCGTGGCGAAGGTGTAGACGGAGAATTCGGGGGCGCAGCCGGGGGCGGGGGCGTCGATGCGGCCGCGGGCTTCGACGAAGGTGCCGTGCAGGGCGCCGTCGAGGGAGCTGAGCGGCTCGGTGGCGGTGGGGGCGGCCTCGATGGCATAGGCGATGCGGGCGGTTCGGGTGGCGGTGTCCAGGGCCGCCGCGGTGGAGTCGGTCTCGGGGGAGCCGGTCAGGAAGGAGACGGTACGGGTGGAGCCGGGGCAGTAGTCCTTGCCCTCGGAGGCGTAGCCCTTGCCGCCGATGGTGTTGGGGGAGAATCCGAAGCCGCCGGAATAGCCGGGGGAGGCGATGGTCCAGTCGGCGGGGACGTCATAGGCCGCGTCGCTGTCGGGGGCCACGACGGCGCGGTAGCCGGGGACGACGGCGGGGGCGGAGATGACCGGCTCCGCCGGCTCCTCGGCCCGGGAGTGGGCGGACTGGGTGAGGGCGCTCACCATGCCGGGGGTGTCGTCGGCCGCGGAGTCCGAACCGTTGGCCGAGATGGCGACGGCGGCTCCGGCGACGAGGGCAACGGCCGCCGCGCCCGCGCCGAGCCGGCGGTAGCCGCCGGAGTCGGGTTTGTAGAGGGCGCGGGCGGCTTCCATGTGGTCGAAGCCGGGCGTGGTGGTGAAAGGGGTTGCGGCGTAATCCGGTTGGTACGGAGCCGGTTGCGGCGCCGACGATGCGGCAGGCGAATCGAAGCTCGGATTCGCCTGTGGCGGTATGCGATCGCCGTGGATACCCGGCGGTGTCCGGTACGTGTGCGAGTCCCGAGTGAATCCAGTGCTCATCGTCGTCCCCTCCTACGACCGACGTTCGTTCCCGGCACGCGACCCTACCGACGAGTCGGCTCGATGCCTACTCGCCACCCCGGTCGAGCGGCCCGCGTGCTCGGGAAAGGCGCGTGAAATCGCCTTCGGCGGCGCCCCTTTCGCGCTTGTTCAGCCTGCTACCGACTGCGAGGAGGCCCGGCCCTCGCTGGTCTCGGTGATCGGGCGCTTCGGCGGCGCGGCGACCAGCGTGAGCAGGGTCGCCTCGGGCCGGCAGCAGAACCGGTACGGGGCCCAGGGCGAGGTGCCGATGCCCGCGGAGACGTGCAGCTGAGTGTGCGCACCCCAGCGGGAGGGGCCCTTGACCCGCGACCTGTCGATGCCGCAGTTGGTGACCAGCGCGCCGTAGCCGGGCAGCACCAGCTGGCCGCCGTGGGTGTGACCGGCCAGCACGAGGTCGTAGCCGTCCTCGGCGAAGCGGTCGAGCACGCGCGGCTCGGGGGAGTGGGTCAGGCCGATGCTGAGGTCGGCCAGCGGGTTGGGGGTGCCCGCGATGGTCTCGTAGCGGTCGCGGCGCAGGTGCGGATCGTCCACACCCGCGGTGGCGATGCGGATGCCCGCCACCTCCAGGTCGCGGCGCACGTGGGTCAGGTCCATCCACCCGCGCTCGTTGAACGCGGCGCGCAGATCCTTCCACGGCAGCGGGGCGCCGTAGACCCGACGGTGATCGGTCTTGAAGTACTTCAGCGGGTTCTTCGGCACCGGCGCGAAGTAGTCGTTGCTGCCGAAGACGAAAAGGCCGGGGCGGGAGAGCAATCCACCGAGGGACTGCACGACCGCGGGCACCGCCTTCTGGTGCGAGAGATTGTCGCCGGTGTTGACGACCAGATCGGGCTCGAGCCGATCCAGCTCGCGCAGCCACTGCTGCTTGAGCTTCTGACCGGGCATCATGTGCAGATCGCTGATGTGCAGGACCCGCAAGCTCGACGATCCGGGCGGCAGGACCGGCATGGTCGCCTCACGCAGGACGAACGCGTTGCGTTCTATCAGTGAGGCGTAGCCGATTCCGGCCACCGCGGCCCCGGTTGCTCCCAACGCGGTACGGCGGACCAACGCGGTTCGGCGGACAGAGGTCGAGATGACGGGCATTTGCCCAGCATAGGTGAGCACGAAGAAGATCGCTGAGTGTGTTTACGCACACGCTCGGCGAAATCGGGCATGACCGGGTGGTAACGCCGCCCGCGCGCGACCTCGGCCGCGCGCGAACCCCCAGGCAGGCCGAGGCGGCGGCACGGACGAAAACCGTAAGGGCGCGCGGCGGGTGAGCGACTACCGTGAGCCCCATGTCGGAACTCAAACAGCGTCTGCGCGCGGACATGACCGCGTCGATGAAAGCCAAGGACACCCTCCGCCTCGCGACCCTGCGCATGCTGCTGGCCGCGATCCAGAACGCCGAGGTCGCCGGGACCGAGGCGCGTGAGCTCTCCGACGCCGAAGTCGTCGCCGTCCTGCAGAAGGAGGCGAAGAAGCGACACGAGTCGGCCGAGGTCTACACCCAGGCCGGACGCGGCGAGCTGGCGGCCAACGAGCACGCCGAGGCGCACATCATCGACGAGTACCTGCCCACCCAGCTGACCGAAGCCGAGGTGGCCGATCTCGCCGACACCGCCATCGCCCAGGTCGCCGAGGAACTCGGGGAGCGGCCCGGCATGCGGCAGATGGGTCAGGTCATGAAGATCGCCACCGCGCTGGCCGAGGGCAAGGCCGACGGCTCGCGGATCTCCGCGGCCGTCAAAGCCCGCCTCTGACCATCCCTACCTGGGCCACCACGGGGGCAGCGGGAAGTTCGGCAGCGCCGGCGGCGGAGCGGGAGCTGCCGGCGTCGGCGCGCTGGGCGTCGGCACCTGGCGCTGGGTTCCGTCGCTGATGTAGATCGTGACGACGGACCCGGGGATCGCCGATCCGTTGGGAGCCATGCTGGTCACGCTGCCCTTCGGGGGCGGGCCCGCACCGTCCACGGCCGAGACCTGGAAGCCCGCCGAGGTGAGCGCGCGGGTCGCGTCGGCCTGCGACATGCCCACCACATCGGGGACCTGGGCGTTGTTCGCGCCGCGCACGTATTTGTCGTCCAGCGGCGGCAGCACCGGCGGCGGGAACTCGCCCGCGACGGCCTTCATCGCCGTGAACCAGGTGCGGGCGGGCTCGTTGCCGCCGAAGAGGTTGCCGTCACCGCAGTTGCGCAGCGGGAACGAGCAGATCTCGCCGGGCGTCGGGCTGTCGCCGTAGACGTAGGTGGCGGCGGCCAGCGAATTGGTGAAGCCGAGGAACGCCGAGGAGCGGTGGCTCTCGGTGGTGCCGGTCTTGCCCGCGACCGGCAGGTTCCAGCCCGCCGCCTGGGCCGCGCCGGCCGCGGTGCCCGAGGTGTCGTCCTTGCTCATCGCGTTGGCCAGGGTGTTGGCCAAGCCGGGCTCGACGACCTGTTCGCAGGCCTGCTCGGTGAGCGGGACCGGCTTGCCGTAGCGGTCGATGACCTCGTCGATCGGCGAGGGCGGGCACCAGCGGCCACCCGAGGCCAGCGTCGCGGCGACGTTGGACAGTTCGAGCGGGTTGATCGCGACCGGGCCGAGCGTGAACGAGCCGAGGTTCTGGTTCTTGACCATCTCGGCGACGCTCTGGTTGCCGAAGCCCGAGGTGGCGGGCTTGATGAACGAGCGCATGCCGAGCCGGATCGCCATGTCGACGGTCGGCGTGACGCCGACGTCCTGGATCAGCTTGACGAACGCGGTGTTCGGCGAGGTCGCCAGCGCCTCGGTCACCGACATCGGCGATTTGTAGGCGCCCGCGTTCTCGACGCAGTAGGTGGCGGGCGGGCAGCCGCGGGCGCCACCGTTGCCCATCCCCCTGGCCTCGTAGCGGCCCGGCACGTCGAGCTGGGAGTTGATGCCCATGCCCTTCTCCATCGCGGCCGCCGTCGTGAAGATCTTGAAGACCGAGCCCGCGCCGTCGCCGACCATGGAGAACGGCTGCGGCTGCACGGTCTCGTGGGCGTCCTGATCCAAGCCGTAGGTGCGGCTGCTCGCCATCGCCAGCACGCCGTGCGAATCCTGGCCGGGCGCGACCACCGACATCACCTCGGCGACATTCGGCAGATCGGGCTTGGCGTGATCGGTGATCGCGCGCTTGACCGCGTCCTGCACCTTCGGGTCGAGGGTGGTCCGGATGAGGTAGCCGCCCTTGTCGATCTGCTCGCGGCCGATGCCCGCGTCGGCCAGGTACTGCAGCGCGTAGTCGCAGAAGAAACCGCGGTCGTTGGCCGCGATGCAGCCGCGCGGCAGGCCCTTGGGCTCCGGCAGCACGCCCAGCGGCTCGGACATGGCGGCGCGGAACTCCTCGGCGCGGGCCGGGATGTTCTGCACCATCGTCTGCAGCACGGTGTTGCGGCGCTCCAGCACGCCCGCCTCGTTGGTGTACGGGTTGAGCTTGGAGCTGGACTGCACCATGCCGGCGAGCATCGCCGACTGCGCGACGTTCAGCTGGGCGGCGTCCACACCGAAGTAGGTCTGCGCGGCGTCCTGGATGCCGTAGGAGGAGTTGCCGAACGGGACCAGGTTCAGATACCTGGTCAGGATCTCGTCCTTGGTCAGTTCCTTGTCCAGGGTGAGCGCCATGCGGATCTCGCGGATCTTGCGCGCGGGGGTGGTCTCGATCGCGGCACGGCGCTCGGCGTCGGTCTTGGCGACCACGAGCAGCTGGAAGTTCTTCACGTACTGCTGATCGAGGGTCGAGGCGCCCTGCTGGACCTCACCGCTGCTGGTGTTGGTCAGGAAGGCGCGCACGGTGCCCTGCCAGTCGACACCGTCGTGGTCGGCGAAGCGCCTGTCCTCGATCGAGATGATCGCCAGCTTCATGTCGTTGGAGATCCGCTCGCTGGGCACCTCGAAGCGCCGCTGCTCGTAGAGCCAGGCGATCGGGTTGCCCTCCTTGTCGACCATCGTCGAGACCGCGGGGACGGTGCCCTCGACGAGCTCGGCGGAAACGTTGTCCACCGCGTCGGCGGCGCGGTTGGAGACGAATCCGAAACCACCGGCGAGAGGAAACAACAGTCCCGCCACTAGCACGGCGGCCAGCACGCAGCTTCCGGCGAGCTTGGCGAGCGTTTGTGTGATCGGCACGTTCGACACGGTGCCAAGACTACGGGGTGCTGCCGACGGGCTTGCGGGTGTGCTTGCAGCCCTTGGGCGTAATCGAACGGAATACGGCGAGTCTGCGTGTTCCCCTGGCGTGTCCGGCGTGTCCTCTCGGCGTGTCGAATCCATCAACCGACCGACCGGTCCGATCTGAGTGAATGCATGGACGGGCGTACCAAAAGATCACGCAACGGTCTTGCGCTCGACCCATACCTTTACCTAGATTGAGACCCAGTGTGATGGAGCTAACACTCAAAGTGGAATGTGGTTCAGTCCGCAGCAAGGGACGGGTAGCTGCGACTGGCACGCGATTCTGGAGCGCCGGCAACCGGTGTTCGGACTGCAAAGGGGCACACCAAATGCATATGACAACCCCCATCGCTCGATTGGACGTGGAGCAGGCCGAAGCACGAATCGCCTGGGTTTCCCAGGCCCGATGCAAGGAAGTCGATCCCGACCAGTTGTTCGTCCGAGGCGCGGCGCAGCGCAAGGCGGCCACCATCTGCAGGCACTGCCCGGTGCTCATGCAGTGCGGAGCCGACGCTCTCGACAATCGAGTGGAATTCGGTGTGTGGGGCGGCATGACCGAACGGCAGCGGCGCGCACTGCTCAAGCAGCATCCGGAGGTCACCTCCTGGGCCGACTTCTTCCAGGCCCAGCGCCAGCATCAGGTGGCCATGTGAGCCGTCGACGCTAGATTCACACAACGACCTCGAGCCCGCGAGCGATCGCGGGCTCGACGTCGTCCGGGGGCGTGAGCCCCCGGCTACACGGTCGCGGACGCGCCGGTGAGCTGATCGGCGACCGCGCGCAGGGCGGCGAGGTCGGCCACCTCGAACGGCAGCGCCGTGACCGCCGCGATCTTCACCCGCGGATGCGCGCCGGTGAACCGCACCAGCAGATGCCGCTCCCGCTTGGCCATGGCGACCCGGTCGGCGTGCACGCGCAGGACCGCCGTGGTCAGCGGATCCTCCTCGGCCAGGCGGTCGGCCGCGGTGAGCGCGTGATCGCCGGGCAGCGTGCTCAGCACCGGATGCGTCCGGTTGAGCACCAGACCGGCCAGCGGCATGCGCTCGGTGGAGAGCCGGTCGACGAAGAACGAGGCCTCGCGCAGCGCGTCCGGCTCGGGCGCGGCCACCACCAGGAAGTGCGTGCCCGGGGTGGAGAGCATGGCGTAGGTGCGATTCGCGCGCTCCTGGAACCCGCCGAACATCGACTCCAGCGACTGCAGGAAAGTCGATGCGTCCTTGAGCAGCTGCCCGCCCACGATCGTCGACACGCCGCGCATCGCCAGGCTCATCGCACCGGTCACGAACCGGCCGACCCCGCGGCCAGGCGCCATGATGAGCCGGATCATCTTGCCGTTCAGGAAGGTTCCCAGCCGCTTGGGCGCGTCGAGGAAGTCCAGCGCGTTGCGCGAGGGCGGGGTGTCCACGACGATCAGGTCCCATTCGCGACGGGACGCGAGCTGCCCCAGCTTCTCCATCGCCATGTACTCCTGCGTCCCGCCGAAGGACGAGGCCACCGTCTGGTAGATCGGGTTGGCGAAGATCTGCTCGGCCTTCTCCGGGCTGGTGTGCTCGAGCACCATGTCGTCGAAGGTGCGGCGCATGTTCAGCATCATCGCGTACAGCTCGCCCTTGGCCTCCGGCCCGAGCTTCACCCGTTGCGGGGCGTTGTCCAGATCGGCCACGCCCAGCGACTGGGCCAGCCTGCGCGCCGGATCGATGGTCAGCACGACCACCTTGCGACCCGCTTCGGCGGCGTGCAGCGCGATGGCCGCGGCGGTGGTGGTCTTGCCGACGCCACCGGACCCGCAGCAGACGATGACGCGGGCGGTGGGATCGGCGATGATCCCGGAGATGTCGAGGGTGTTCATCGCACTCCCTGCGCGCTCAGGTGCTCGGCCAGCTCGTAGAGAGCGCCCAGGTCGATGCCGTCGGTGAGGGCGGGCAGGTGCATTTGCGTGACACCGAGCTCGTTCAGTTCGGCCGCGCTGGCGTCCTGGGCCTGCAGCCGCGCCGCGTGCTCGACGGTCTCGGTGATCAAGCCGTCGAAATCGTCGTCGGAGAGGGTGATGCCCGCGCGGTCGAGCCCGGCGCGGATCGCGTCGCGGTCCAGCTCGCCCCTGGCGGCCCGGTCGCGGACCTCGACGGGCAGATGCCCCTCGCTGGCGCGATTGACGATGACCGCGCCGATGCGCAGATCGTTGGCGGTGAGTTCGGCGATCGCGTCGGCGGTCTCCTGTACCGGCAGCGCCTCGAGCAGAGTGACCAGGTGGATCATCGTCTGATCGGAATGCAGAAGTTGCGACACGCCCTCGGACTGGGCGGCGATCGGCCCGCCCCTGGCGATCTCGGCCATCGCCTTGGTGACGTCGAGGAAGCTGTTGATCCGGCCGGTCGGCGGGGCGTCGACCACGATCTCGTCGTAGGCGGGCCTGCCCGCTTTGTCCACGCGGACCGCGCACTCCTTGATCTTGCCGGTGAGGATCACATCACGCAGGCCGGGCGCGATGGTGGTGACGAACTCGATGGCGCCCATCCGGCGCATCGCCCGGCCCGCGAAGCCGAGGTTGTAGAACATGTCGAGGTATTCGAGGAAGGCGTGCTCGATGTCGAGCGCGAGGGCCACCACCTCGCCGCCACCGTCGGCTGTGGCGATCTTGGTCTCGGTCGGCGGCAGCGGCGGCAGGTCGAACAGCTGGGCGATGGACTGCCTGCTCTCCACCTCGACGAGCAACACCCGGCGTCCACCGGCGGCCAGCGCGAGCGCCAGCGCTGCGGCGACCGTGGACTTGCCGGTTCCGCCCTTGCCGGAGACGTAGTGCAGGCGGGCCTGTTCGGCCCGCTTCGGCCAGCCCTTGTCCGGCTTCGGCTCGGCCGAAACGGGATCAGCAGTTGGTACTCCCACGCTCGCGAGCCTATAACTCGCGGGAAGCGTGTGGCGTGAGGACGGCTGTGGCGGCGCGGAATCGCCCGGCCCCCGGGGTCGTGCCGGAGGTCAATACACTCGGCCCATGACGACATGGGAATACGCCACCGTGCCCTTGCTGACGCACGCCACCAAGCAGATCCTCGACCAGTGGGGAGCCGACGGGTGGGAGCTGGTGACGGTGCTGCCCGGCCCGACCGGTGAGCAGCACGTCGCGTACCTGAAGCGCCCGAAGGCCTAGGCGGAAGGGGAGGTGACGGCGATGGCGGAATCGGCGACCAGCTGGCAGGAGAACCTGGATCGGCTCGGCGTGCGGCTGCCCGCGGTGGCGGCGCCGGTCGCGGCCTACATTCCGGCGGTGCGGACCGGCTCGCTGGTCTACACCTCGGGTCAGTTGCCGTTCGTGGACGGCGAGTTGTCCGCGATCGGCAAGGTAGGCGCCGAGGTCTCCACCGAGACCGCGCAAGAGGCGGCCCGGCTGTGCGCGCTGAACGCGCTGGCCGCGGTGCACGATCTGATCTCGCTGGACGAGGTC
The DNA here is from genome assembly GCF_000308595.1 of Nocardia higoensis NBRC 100133. Taxonomy (GTDB): domain Bacteria; phylum Actinomycetota; class Actinomycetes; order Mycobacteriales; family Mycobacteriaceae; genus Nocardia; species Nocardia higoensis. The sequence continues at coordinate 57,991 of NZ_BAGA01000006.1, forward strand.
GTGCGGATCGTGAAGGTGGTCGGCTTCGTGGCGTCCGCGCCCGGTTACACCGACCAGCCGATCGTGATCAACGGCGCCTCCGAGCTGCTCGGCGAGGTGTTCGGCGAGGCGGGCGTGCATGCCCGTTCCGCGGTGGGCGTGGCCGAGCTGCCGAAGAACGCCCCGGTCGAGGTGGAGCTGATCGTGGAGGTCCGCGGCTGAGCCGATCGTGTGATCGGTCAGCCGTGTGATCGCTGGTGGCGGGGCGCGATCGGAGCCCCGCCACGCGGACGGATCCCGGGCTAGCGTGGATCTCGGCCTACGGATGGGAACAGAGGTGAGAGCGATGACGGCGACGCATCCCGCGTACGGACAGGTGCGCCAGGTGACGCCGTCGGCAGCGGTGCTGCTGGCGGACAACCCGGGACAGATGACCTTGGACGGGACGAACACCTGGCTGCTGCGCGCGCCGGGCGCGTCGGAGTACGTGGTGGTCGATCCGGGGCCGAAGGACAAGCAGCACAGCGAGGCGATCGCCGCGGCCACCGACGGCAAGATCGCGCTGACGCTGATCACCCACCACCATCACGACCACACCGGCGGCATCGATCGGTTGGTCGAGCTGACCGGCACCCCGGTGGCCGCCGCGCATTCCGGATACCTGAACGACTGGGAGGCCCCGCTGGCCGACGGCGCGGTGCTGGAGGCGGCGGGCCTGAGCATCCGCGCGCTGGCAACCCCCGGGCACACCTCGGATTCGATGAGTTTCGTGCTCGACGACGCGGTGCTGACCGGCGACACCATCCTGGGCGCGGGCACCACGGTGCTGGAATCGCGGTCCGGCGCGCTGGCCGATTACCTCGGCTCGCTGGACCGGCTGCTCGAGGCCGGGGCGGGTCGGGCGCTGCTGCCCGCACACGGCACCGACCACGCCGATCTCGAGCCGATCGCGCGCTACTACGTGAAGCATCGGCACGAACGGCTCGACCAGGTGCGCGCGGCCCTGCGTGAGCTCGGTGCGGACGCGGGCGCGATGTCGGTGGTCCGCAAGGTGTACGCCGATGTGGACAAGCGGCTGTGGCCCGCGGCGCGCAGTTCGGTGCAGGCGCAGCTGGACTTCCTGCGCTCACACGGTTAGCCGGTCGCCCGGCGCGGATACGCGAAAGCCCGGCCGGACCCGTGCTGTGACGGGGCCGGCCGGGCTTTGACGTCTGTCCGGCCGAGAATCCTGCCCGGGTCAGCGGGCGCGGCGGGCGAGGCGCTCGGAGTCGGAGATGAGCACGCTCTTGCCCTCGAGGCGCAGCCAGCCGCGGTGCGCGAAGTCGGCCAGCGCCTTGTTCACGGTCTCGCGGGAGGCGCCGACGAGCTGGGCGATCTCCTCCTGGGTCAGGTCGTGGGTGACCCGAAGGGCGCCCGCTTCCTGGGTGCCGAAGCGCTGCGCGAGCTGCAGCAGCGCCTTGGCCACGCGGCCGGGCACGTCGGTGAAGATCAGGTCCGCGAGGTTGTTGTTGGTGCGCCGCAGACGGCGGGCGAGCACCCGTAGCAACTGCTCGGCGATCTCGGGGCGCTGATCGATCCAGGCCTTGAGCGCGTCGCGGTCCATGGTGACGGCGCGGACCTCGGTGACCGTGGTCGCGGTGGAGGTACGCGGGCCCGGGTCGAAGATCGACAGCTCGCCGAACATGTCCGACGGGCCCATGATGGTGAGCAGGTTCTCCCGGCCGTCCGGGGAACGACGGCCGATCTTCACCTTGCCCGCGGTGATGATGTACAACCGGTCGCCGGGTTCACCTTCGTTGAAGATGACGTGACCGCGCGGAAAGTCCACGGGCTGCAGTTGTTTGGCGAGTGCCGCCACCGCGGTGGGCTCTACGCCTTGGAAGATGCCTGCTCTGGCGAGGGCCTCGTCCACGAATGTGCTCCTTTGGGAAATGGCTCTAGTCCTGGACCGAAGCGAATCGGCCGAAAGCGCAGTCTACGCGGCCGTGCGCCGAGGTAGTGACAGACACCACGTTACAAGTGCGTTCCGTGGAACGGGCGGGCCGGGCCGAAAACGGGCGCTCCTCGGCTCGCGGGAGGCGGCCTCAGCTGGCGCGTGCGACGTCGAGGTCGCCGCGCGCGGATCCGCGCTTGCGCATCTTGGCCACGGCGGCGGGCACACCGAGCTCGGTGAGTTCGTCGACCTCGGCGTTGCTTGCCTTGTCCAGGTACTGCTGCACCTCCGGGTCCGGTTCGAGAAGTTTGCGGAGCCGATTCTCGAGCCGCTCCATACCGAGGGCGAAGATCATCAACGCCATCGGGAAGAGCACCACAGCGAGTCCTTGCATAGCGTGGAGTAAACACGGTGAAGGTCTCGGATGGAACACGTGGGCTGATCGGAAGGGATCTGTGTCACCCCGATTCCGTATGGTGAACCCGTGCGTGTCTCCCCGTCGTCCACCGTCGCCAATGCCTCCCCGGCCGCCGGTTCGCCGGGCGCCACGCCCTCGGCCGGGGAAACCGGATCGTCGGCTCCCGCGGCGCCGCGCAAGCGCGGATCCCGCTCGCGACAAGGGGAAACGCGGCTGGGGCTGGTGCGCCGGGCGCGCCGGATGAATCGTGTTCTGGCCGAAGCTTTCCCGGACGCGCACTGCGAACTCGACTTCACCACACCGCTCGAATTGGCGGTCGCGACAATCCTTTCCGCGCAATGCACCGACGAGCGCGTGAATCTGACCACACCCGCCTTGTTCGCCCGGTATCGCAGCGCTCGTGACTACGCCGAGGCGAACCGAGCCGAACTCGAGGAATTCATCCGGCCGACCGGTTTCTTCCGGAACAAGACCAGCTCGCTGATAGGGCTGGGGCAGGCATTGACAGAGGAATTCGATGGTGAAGTGCCTCACACCCTCGAAGAATTGGTGAAATTGCCCGGAATCGGGCGAAAAACCGCCAATGTGATCCTCGGTAACGCCTTCGGGGTGCCCGGGATCACCGTCGACACCCATTTCGGCCGATTGGTGCGTCGCTGGGGGTGGACGACCGAAGAGGATCCGGTCAAGGTCGAGCACATCGTCGGCGAACTCGTCGAGCGCAAGGAATGGACCATGCTCTCGCACCGGGTGATCTTCCACGGCCGCCGCGTGTGCCACTCCCGCAAGCCCGCGTGCGGTGCCTGCGTGCTGGCCGCCGACTGCCCGTCCTTCGGGCTCGGCCCGACCGATCCGGAAGCGGCCGCCGCCCTGGTCAAGGGACCGGAGCGGGAGCACCTGCTGCGAATGGCGGGACTGTGAGCCGGTGGCCGGTGGCCGCGCGGCTGGGGCTGGCGGCGCTCATCACGGTCGTCGCGTTGGCCGTCGCGTTGTGGCCCCGCGACAGCGAGCCGGACCGATCCCAGCGGGCTGTGCCATCCGGCGACTCCGTCTCCGCTCAGCTCCGCGACGAGGCAGGGCTGGCGCCGTGCCCGCGGCCCGCGCCCGGCGGCGTCGGCGGGGGCCCGCTGGCCGGCCTGACGCTGGGCTGTCTCGCCGACGGCGATCCCGTCGACCTGGCCGCCGCACTGTCCGGCAAACCCGCGCTGCTCAACCTCTGGGCCTACTGGTGCGGGCCGTGCGCGCAGGAGCTGCCGCATCTGCAGGCCTTCGCCGACCGGGCGGGCGCGGCGATCACCGTGCTCACCGTGCACAGCGACCCCGAGGAGGCGAAGGCGTTGTCCCGCCTCGCCGGACTGGACGTGCACCTGCCCGGCGTGCTGGACTCCGACGCCCGGGTACGCACCGCGGTCGGCGCGCCCGCGGTGCTGCCGATATCGGTGTTGCTGCGCGCCGACGGCTCGGTCGCCGAGGTGGTGGTGCGTACATTCACCGGCGTGGAAGACATCGCGAACACCGTGGAACGGGCCCTCGGGGTGCGGATGTGAGCGCGATATCGGCGGCTTCGTGAGAAAGTCGAGCAACGGAGAAGACTTCGGTAGGGCATCTCGCAGCATCTGTTGCGGGCGGACAGATGGTTTGTGGAGGTGGTGGTGCGCACGTTCAGCGGGGCCGGTGATCCGGTGACCAGACACTTGCGCGTGAGTTGCTCCGCTGTGACGGGAGCGGCCGCATGACCATCGAACTCCCCGCGGACACCCCGACCTGGCTGCGGCGCGTCACCGAGCCCGCCTCGATGGAGCGGGGTAGCACCTCCGCCAAGTCCCGCATGCTGCGCCGGGCCATGACGCTGACCTCACCCCCGCGCGAGGCCGCCGTGCTCGTGCTCTTCGACGGCTCGGCCGAACCCGATCCGAACGCGCCGGGCGGTCTGCCCGCCGACGCGCACATCCTGCTCACCCAGCGCGCCGCCACCATGCGCCAGCATCGCGGGCAGGTGGCCTTTCCCGGCGGCGCCACCGACCCCGAGGACGCGGGTCCGGTCCACACCGCGTTGCGCGAGGCGACCGAGGAGACCGGCCTCGATCCCACCGGCGTGCAACCGCTGGCCCTGCTGCCGAAACTGTTCGTGCCGCCGTCTCGCTTCGACGTGACCCCGGTGGTGGCGTATTGGCGTGAGCCGAGCGAGGTGGGCGTGGTCGACCCCGGCGAGACCGAACGGGTGGTGCGCGTGCCGATGGCCGAACTGCTCGATCCGGCCAATCGCTTCCAGGTCCGCAGCCCGCTCGGGTACTCGAGTCCGGCCTTCCAGGTCGACGGGATGCTCGTCTGGGGGCTGACCGGCGGAATCCTGGCCGGGCTGATCACCGGCGCGGGCTGGGAGCTCGAGTGGGACACCGCCGATGTGCGCGACCTGCAGGCGTCGCTGGCCGCGGTGGGCATGACCTTATGACTTCCTCGATCTGGCTCGATGTCGTCGTGCTCGTCCTGGCGCTGGCCGCCGCGACCTCCGGGTGGCGGCAGGGCGCGGTCGCTTCGGCGCTGGCCTTCCTCGGCGTGGTGCTCGGCGCGGTCGCGGGCATCCTGATCGCCCCGCACATCCTCGTGCACGTCGACGAGGGCCGCACCCGGGTGCTGACCGGCGTGCTGCTGATCGTGGTGCTGGTGATCGTCGGTGAAGTGGCGGGCATGGTGCTCGGCCGCGCGGCCCGCAGCGGCATGCGCCATCCGTTCACCCGCAGCGTGGACAGCGTGGTCGGCGCGGCGCTGCAGGCAGTCGCCGTGCTGGTCACCGCCTGGCTGCTGGCGCTGCCGCTGGCCACCTCTTCACAGCCGGCGATCGCCACGGCCATCAACGGGTCGCGGGTGCTCGCCGATGTCAACGACGTGGCGCCGAACTGGTTGCGCAAGGTGCCCAACGAGTTCTCCCGGCTGCTCAACACCTCCGGGCTGCCGGATGTGATCGGCCCGTTCGGCCGCGCCCCGATCACGGCGGTCGAACCGCCCGATCCGAGCGTGCTGGCCAGCCCGGTCGCGGCCTCGCTGCAGCAGAGTGTGCTGCGCATCCGCGGTGTCGCGCCCAGCTGCCAGCGCGCGCTGGAGGGCTCGGGATTCGTGATCGCGCCGGAGCGGGTGATGACCAACGCGCACGTGGTGGCCGGAACGACCAGTGTCACCGTCGACACCGCGCGCGGACCGCTGGACGCCGAGGTGGTGCTGTTCGACCCGTCCAAGGACGTCGCCGTGCTGGCGGTGCGCGGCCTCACCTCGCCGGTCATCGCCCAGGCGCCGCAGGATGCGAAGACCGGCGACAGCGCGATCGTGCTCGGCTATCCGGGCGGCGGGCCCTATACGGCCAGCGCCGCGCGCATCCGGGAGACGCTCGACCTGACCGGTCCGACGATCTACCGCAACGGGACCGTGGAACGCGAGGTGTACACGGTGCGCGGCCTGGTGCGGGCGGGCAACTCCGGTGGTCCGCTGGTGGACACCGCGGGGCAGGTGCTCGGCGTGGTGTTCGGCGCGGCCGTCACCGACGACGACACCGGATACGTGCTGACGCTGGACGAGGTACGCGCCGAGCTCGAGGCGGCGTCGGGCGTGTCGGACGAGGTCGACACCGGAGCCTGCGTCCTGAGCTGAGTCGCGCACCCGGAGGCGGCCGCGTGGGTCGCTTCCGAGTGCGGGCCGTCAGGCCAGGAACTTGGCCAGTTCGGCGGTCACCACGTCCGGGTTCTCCTGGTGGGCGTAGTGCCCCGCGTCGGGCACTGTGACCAGCCGCCTGCGCGGAGCCCACCGGCGCGCCCGATGGAAGGTGGCGCGCAGCAGATACTCGTCGTGCTCGCCGCGCAGCGACAGCACCGGCACGTCGATCGGCACCCGCATGGTCGCCATGAACCGGCGGCCGTCCGGACGCCACTGGCTACGGAAGGCCCACCGCTGGTACTCCAGCGCGCAGTGCGCGGCGCCCGGAATCCGGATCGCCGAACGCATCCGCTCGGCGGTCTCGGCGTAGTCCTCGGTCGCGGCCCAGTGCGGCCCGGACCGCTGTCGCAGTATCCGTTCCACTTCGGCGCCGTCGGCGGTGGTGAGCCGGTGTTCGGGATAGCGCGGCGGCTGGCAGCGCAGGAAGGCGGGCAGCCAGGCCCGGCGCTGGCGGCGATCCCGCAGCACCGCGCTCTTGAGCCCGGCCGGATGCGGGGAGGCGACCACCGCGATGGCACGCACCAGCCGGGGATGCAGCACGGCCGTCGCCCAGCACACCAGACCGCCCTCGGCATGGCCGACCAGCACCGCGTCGGTGTGCCCGAGCGCGCGGATCAGGCCGGCGACATCACCGGCCAGCGTCCAGCCGTCGTAGCCTCGTGGCGGTTTGTCCGTGTCGCCGTAGCCACGCAGATCCACCGCGACGGCACGGTAGCCGAGATCGGCCAGTGCGGTGAGCTGATGCCGCCAGGACCACCAGAAGTCGGCGAAGCCGTGCAGCAACAGCACCAGCGGCGCTTCCGGGGAGGTGGCCGCGAATCCCGGCGCCCCTTCGACGATGTGGAAGCGGATGCCGTTGGCGTGCACGTCCCGGTGCGTCCACGGGCCGTCGTAGCGGACCGTGGACGGATCGGGCGGGTTCGCGGACACGCTCAGTTCGTACGCTGCGTCAGCGCGACGTGCTCACCGTGCGCCTGCTGGCCGAAGCCGGAGGGCAGCACGGTGCGCGCCTGCTTGAGCGAATCGATCGTCTTCTCCGGCGCGCGCAGCTTCTTCACCCGACGCCAGCCGAGGAAGGCCAGCAGCACGGTGCCCAGGACCATCAGCGCGAACACGATCAAGAACGCCGCCCAGCGGGCCAGCCACACATCGAGCAGCTCGGCGAGGAAGAAGAAGAAGAAAAACGAGCTGAACAGCAGCACCGTGAGCGCGAGCAGGAAGAAGACGCTGCCCTGCAGGCCCTTCTTGATCTCGCCGGTGACCTCGGCCTTGGCGAGTTCGACTTCGGCGCGAACCAGCGTCGACATCTGCTCGGTGGCGTCGCGGACCAGGGTGCCGATGCTCGCGGAACCGGGCGGATTGGCATCCGTCAACGGAATCGAGCTCACTGTGCTCCCGCCGCGCGCGTCGTTCCCGTTACCGCCCTGGGTGAAACTCACTTGGTCGACCCTTCTCCCTGTCCCGGCACATTGCTATCGGAGGCTACCGCCTCGCGGCGGATCGCCGTTGTCGCACTCGTCCGGCCGCGGCTCCCGCGTGTCCGGTCCGGCGCGGTGGACACGCCCACGCCGCAACAGTAGCGCCGACCCGAGCAGCGCTGCCGTCAAGGAGGCGATCAGGATTGCGGCCTTGGCCAATTCGAGCGAGGCGCCGCCGTCGTCGAGTCCGCCCAAAGCGAGCTCGGCGACCAGCAGGCTGACGGTGAACCCGATCCCGGCGAGCACCGAGAGCGCGAACATATCCCGGTAGCGCACTCCGGCGGGCCGCCTGGCCAGCCCGAATCGGATTGCCGCCCAGCTGAATCCGAACACGCCGAGCATCTTGCCCAGCAGCAGCCCGACGAGGATCGCCAGCGCCAGGCGTTCGGTGACCAGATCTCCGAAGACTCCCGCGTTCAGCGGGACACCGGCGGCGAACAGCGCGAACAGCGGCACGCACAGCCCCGCCGACACCGGCTGGAGCAGATGCTCGAGCCGGGTCGCGGGCGCCTGGTCTTCACCGGGATCGGCGCCCACCCTGGTCAGCAGGCCCAGCGCCACACCGGCCAGGGTGGGGTGCACGCCCGCCTCGTGCAGGGCGTACCAGGTCGTCAGCGCCAGCGGCACATACACCAGGGGCGTGCGGATCCGCCGCTGCTGTGCCAGCCACCAGCCCGCCAGGCACGCGGCCGCGGCGAGCATCCAGGCCAGGGATATGCCGACGGTGAAGAGCACCGCGATCAGGATGATGGCGAGCAGATCGTCCACCACTGCCAGTCCGAGCAGGAAAACCCTGGCTCCGGCCGGAATCCGGGAACCCGTCAGGGCGAGCACGGCGAGGGCGAAGGCGATGTCGGTGGCGACCGGGATGGCCCAGCCCTTGTCCATTCCCGGTACACCGTGGCCGATCGCCAGCGCGATGAGCGCGGGAGTCACGACGCCGCCGAATGCCGCGATGATCGGCAAGGCGGCCCGTTTGCGGTCGGCCAGCTCACCCACCACGAGTTCGCGTTTGAGTTCCAGCCCGACGACGAAGAAGAAGATGGCGAGCAGGCCGTCCTGCACCCACTCGGCCAGGGTGAGCTCGAGATGCAGCGCGTGGATCGCGACGACCGTCTCGGTCATCCGCGCATAGCCCTCGGACCAAGGCGAGTTCACCCAGGCCAGCGCGATCGCCGCGGCGGCGAGCAGGATTGCGCCGCCGACCGTTTCGGTGCGCAGATAGCGGGCCAGCTCCGAGCGCATACTGGTGATCACGGGAACCTCTCGGTCGGCACGACTGGGGCGCGACCGCGGGACGCCTCTCCATTCGGCTCCCGCGACCGCACGCCGACCAGACTTCCCGGCACACCTGCGGCGATTCTATCGAGGACGGCCGGCGGCGAATTCGCCGCCGGCCGTCCTCAGGTCCTGCTCCGACCCGGTTACCGGACTCGGATCCGGTCGGGTGACGGGCCGGATCGTTCCGCTGCGCCGGTCAGGAGTTGCCCGCGCGGATCTGCTCGAAGACCGTGGGGTCGACCAGCGTGCTGGTATCGCCCAGGGGCCGCCCCTCGGCGACGTCGCGCAGCAGGCGGCGCATGATCTTGCCGCTGCGGGTCTTCGGCAACTCGGAGACGATGAAGATGTCCCGCGGCTTGGCGATCGGCGAGATCTCCTTGGACACGGTGTTCTTCAGTTCCGCGATGAGCGTGTCGTGGTCGGTGCTGTTGTTGCCGGTTCGCAGGATGGTGAACGCGACGATGCCCTGACCGGTGGTGGCGTCGGTCGCGCCGACGACCGCGGCCTCGGCCACGGCCGGGTGGGAGACCAGCGCGGATTCGACTTCGGCGGTGGAGATGCGGTGGCCGGAGATGTTCATGACGTCGTCGACGCGGCCGAGGACCCAGAGGGCGTTGTCGGTGTCGATGCGGGCGCCGTCGCCGGCGAAGTACCAGCCTTGGGTGCGGTAGCGGTCCCAGTAGGTTTCGCGGTAGCGGTCCATGTCGCCCCAGATGCCGCGCAGCATCGATGGCCAGGGCTGGTCGAGGACGAGGTAGCCGTGGGCGTCGGTGGCGTCGGGGGTCAGGGGGTTGGCGTCTTCGTCGACGACCTTGGCGCT
>NZ_BAGA01000005.1 GCF_000308595.1 Nocardia higoensis NBRC 100133
GACGACCCGGCGGAACTTCTCCACGGGCAGATCGGTGACCGCCCCCGCGGCGCTGACTCCCGCGCTGTTCACGGCGATGTCGAGTCGTCCGCGGGTGGCGCGGGCCGTCTCGAACAATTCGCGGACGGAGTCCTCGTCGGTCACCTCCACCCGGGCGGCGTCGTGATCGGCGCCGAGTTCCGCGGCGAGCTCGATGGCCTGGTCCTTGTTGCGGTCGGCGACGGTGACCGTCGCGCCGTCGGCCGCCAGTGCGCGTGCGATCGCGGCGCCGATGCCGGAGGCGCCCCCTACGACGACGGCATGGCGCGGTCGGTTCTGTGGCATTGCGTGTGTCCCCTTCTCGGAGGGAAAGTTCGGATAGTCATCGTTCGGCTGGTCACCGAATGAGGCCCTGCGGGAGCACCATTGCGGTGGCCAGGGCGGTGAGTTCCCCGGCGATTCCGGGTCGCTGGCGGAACTGCGGAAGCTGCGAGACATCGGTGACGACGCCGATCACCGCCTGGGCGAGTGCCCGGGCGTCGGCCGTGGTGAGGTCCTCGGCGAGTTCGCAGATGGCCTGCACCCACTCGGCGACGTACTCACGCTGGGTCTCCCGCAGGGCGGATTGTTCTTCCTCGGACAGGTACAGCAGGTCGGTGGCGAGAATGTGCATGATGCGCCCGTGCACGCCCAGGGCTTGCCTGATGTAGGTGCGGATGAGCGCGTCGAGCACTTCCCGCGCGGTGCTGGCATGTGCGAGAGCGTCGGCGGTCACGTAGAGCAGCCCCTCCGCGCCCCGCTCCAGGATGGCGCGCAGGACCTGGCCCTTTCCCGTCACGTGCTGATACAGCGTGGCCACCGACATCTCCGAGGCCTTGGCGATGTCGTCGATGCGCACGTCGTAGAAGCCGCGCTCCTCGAACAACCTGGTCGAGGCCTCGATGATGCGCTCCCGCCGTCCCGCCGGACGCCGTGGCACAGCCGGCGGCAGCGCGACGGCATCGGGGGCCGGGTCGGGAAGCCGGCACTCGATGATCGTCCTGGCAAGGGCCGCTTGGATTTCCATCAACCGTTCGGGCGACAGATGACCGCGGATGTCGGGAGTGTTCGAGTACATCGTGAGCACGGCGAAGCCGAGCAGTTCGGCCTTGCGTTCGTCGATGGTGGGATCGGCGGCGACGATCTTCGACGCGATGTAGTCCCGGTTGGCGGCGAAGTAGTCCCGGAACAGCTCGTACTCGGCCGGGCGCAGGTGGCGCCGTTCCCGCCGCCACAGCGTCGCCTCGTCGCCGTTGGCCGTCAGGTCGCCGAGCCCCTCGAGGAACAGGTCGAGCTGCTCGCGCGGGGTCGAACCCGTCCTGTCCGCTGTCGCTTCCAGTTCCGCGACCATATCGGTCTGGCCCTGGAGCGCCCGGACGAGAATGGCGTACTTGCCCTTGAAGTGCCGGTACACCGCCGGCCCGGTCAGGCCGACGGCGGCGCCGATCTGGTCGATACTGACGTTCTGGTATCCCGTGTCCTGGAAAAGACGGGCAGCGGCCCGCGCGATCTGCTCGGTACGCTGGCTACCCCGCGTGGACGTCGCAGGCGACTCCCCGTCGGTGTCAGTGTTCGTCGGCGTCGCCGTCGGTCGTGACATGTCAGCTCTTCCCTGTCGGCGCGATCATGGCCTCATTTTCGCATCTGGTGCGCTTTCGCCGTCCGGCCACGCCACGACCGCCTTGCCTGCCAGCGTCTTGGTTCCGTCGGCGAGCACGGCCGTCAGATCCAGGTGGGCGCGCTGTTCGCCGTCGACCGTCTCGATCTCGGTGATCTCCGCGCGGAAAACGGGCTCGGCGAGAACCGGTGTGATCGCGGTGAATCGGGTGGACAGCTCGAGGATGCGGCTCTGGGGCACCCAGTCGGTGAGCAGACGACCCAGGTAGGCCATCGACAACATGCCGTGGGCGAAGACGTCGTCCATGCCGGACGACCGCGCGGAGTCGATGTCGATGTGGATCGGGTTGTGGTCACCCGAGGCGCCGGCGAACAGCGCCAGCGTGGTCCGGGTGATGGCTCCCGGGCGCAGTTCCGGTACGGATCCGGTGACGACGGATGCGGGGGAGTTCACGAGGCACCTCCGGGATTCTTGATGACGCTGACGCTCTCGAGCTCGGCCACGACCGCACCGTCACGGGTCACCGTGGTGCGGCGGACCAGGAAGTCCAGCGCGCCGCCGGCCTTGGTGTAGGCGTCGACATAGGCGGAGTCGAACTGCACCCGATCGCCCGCGTGGACGTCGGCGAAGTAGCGGAACCGCTGCTCGCCGTGCAGCACGTTGCCGAGGTCGACGCCGTGCGCGGCGAGATCGGCGAAGACGGGGGAGTTCTCGAGCTCGAGGCCGAACAGGAAGGTCGGCGGGGCGAGCACGTCGGGGTGACCTGCCGCGATCGCGGCGTCGCGGTCGCGGTAGATCGGGTTCTCCTCGCCGATCGCAATGGCGAACTGCTTGATCCGGCCGCGTTCGACATCGGCGATCAGCGGCGGGGTCACCACATCGAGGATTGCGTGATCGAGGGACATCAGCCCACCTTCTCGTACAGGGTCACGACGCAGGCGCCGCCGAGACCGAGGTTGTGCTGCAACGCGATTCGCGCACCGTCGACCTGGCGATCGCCTGCCTGGCCGCGCAGCTGCCATACCAGTTCGGCGCACTGCGCCAGGCCGGTGGCGCCCAGCGGGTGCCCCTTGGAGAGCAGGCCGCCGGAGGGATTGGTCACCACGCGGCCGCCGTAGGTGTTGTCACCGTCGAGGATGAACTTCTCGGCGGTGCCCTCCGGGGTGAGGCCCAGGCCCTCGTAGGTGATGACCTCGTTGGTGCTGAAGCAGTCGTGCAGCTCGACCACCGGGATGTCCAGCGGATCGACACCGGACTGCTCGTAGACCTCGGCGGCGGCCTTCGCCGTCATGTCGTAGCCGGCCACCTTCATCATGTCGGTGGTCTCGAAGGTGCCTGCCACATCGGTGACCAGCGACTGGGCCTTCACACGGATGCTCGCGTCCAAGCCGCGGGCGCGCGCGAATTCCTCGCTGCACACGATCGCGGCGGCGGCGCCGTTGGTCGGCGGGCAGCACATCAGCAGGGTCAGCGGGCCCCAGATCTGCTTGGAGCCCATCACGGTGTCCAGGTCGATGGGATCGCGGAAGACCGCCAGCGGGTTGCGGCCCGCGTGCGAGCGCGCCTTGACCGACACGCGGCCGAAGATCTCGGAGGTCACGCCGTAGCGCGACATGTACTCCACGCCGGCGCCGCCGAACATCTTCGCCGCCATCGGGGCGGGCTCGTCGCCGCCGGGTCGCGACATCGCGATGTTCTCGCCGCGCGCGGTCGGGCTCGGGCGGTCGCCGTAGGCGTTGACCAACGCGCCGGGTTGCATCTGCTCGAAGCCGAGGGCGAGAACGCAGTCGGCGGTGCCCGAGGCGACGGCCTGGCGCGCCAGCCACAGGGCGCTCGATCCGGTGGAGCAGTTGTTGTTGACGTTCACCACCGGGATGCCGGTCATGCCGACCTCGTAGAGGGCGTTCTGGCCGGAAGTGGAGTCGCCGTAGACATATCCGACGTAGGCCTGCTGGACATCGCTGTAGTCGATGCCCGCGTCCTGCAGGGCCGCGATGGTCGCCGCGGCGCCCATCCGGTCGTAGGTCTCGCTCTTTCCGGCTTTGGTGAAGGGCATCATTCCGACGCCGCTGATACAGACGTTAGTCATGGGCCTGTCCTTGCTCGAGGGTGTGTGTACGGCCAAGTCTGAACGCGACTATACATATTCACGACTAACAATCGACGCATAATGCCTGAGAAAACTCGTTATTGACGGGTCTGATCGCTGAAGTTAGTATTCACCCCAGTGACGGCTGTCACAGACTCGTCCACGCAGGTATACGCCGGTTCTCCCGGCGTGGTGCGGCGTGACGGACAAAACCCCAAGGAGGCGGCACGTGAGCGTGCAGAAACTGCAGGACAAGGTTGCGCTGGTCTCGGGCTCGGGTCGCGGCATCGGCCGCGCGGTGGCCCTGAAGCTGGCATCCGAAGGCGCCAAGGTCGTCATCAACGACCTCGACCCGGAGCCTGCCAAGGAGGTCGTCGCCGAGATCGAGGCGCTCGGCGGTCAGGCGGTGGCCTGCGTCGGCAGCGTGACCGATCCCGAGTTCGCCGATCGGTTCGTGGCCGCGGCGGTGGACAACTTCGGCGGCATCGACATCATCGTCAACAACGCCGGCTACACCTGGGACAACGTCATCCAGAAGATGACCGACCAGCAGTGGAACGACATCATCGACGTCCATCTCACCGCCCCGTTCCGCATCCTGCGCGCCGCGCAGCCGGTCATCAGCGCCGCGGTCAAGCGGGAGCGCGAGGCGGGCGTCGTGCCGTGCCGCAAGGTCGTCAACATCTCCTCCACCTCCGGCCTGCAGGGCAATGCGGGCCAGGCGAACTACTCCTCGGCCAAGGCGGGCATGGTCGGTCTGACCAAGGCCATCGCCAAGGAGTGGGGCCGCTACAACGTCACCGTCAACGCCGTCGCCTACGGCGTGATCAACACCCGGCTGACCTCGGTGACCACCGAGGAGAAGACCATCAAGGTGGAGGATCGCGACATCAAGGTCGGCGTCAATCCCGCGGTGATGGAAGCGGCCACCAAGCAGATCGCGCTCGGCCGGGCGGGTACCGTCGAGGAAGCCGCCGGCGCGGTGTACCTGCTGTGCAGCCCGGAGTCGAGCTACATCACCGGCGAGACGCTCGTCTGCGGCGGCGGGCTGTGATCGAGGCTCCCACCGTGACCGGGAGTCCGGTAGTGAACGAGCACTACGAGGATGTGGCCTACGAGGTGTCCGACGGCATCGCCGTGGTGACCCTCGACGCCCCGCAGCGTCGTAACGCGTTCCGGGTGCCGATGCTCGTCGACCTGTTGCGCGCACTCGACCGGGCCGACCGCGACCCCGAGGTACGTGCGGTGATCGTCACCGGCGCCGGGGAGGCCTTCTCCCTCGGCGCGGCCCTCGACGGCCCGGAGACGCTGTCGAAGGCGCTGGCCGAGGACGTCGAGGGACACACCCCCACCGGCTACCGCGAACCCGCCGGCCGGATCAGCGAGCGGCTGTTCGCCATGCAGAAGCCGGTGATCGCCGCGCTCAACGGGCACGCGATCGGCGGCGGGGCGACGATCGCCGCCGCGATGGACATCCGCATCGGCAGCGAGAAGGCCCGGTTCGGCTTCGTGTTCAATCGCCGTGGCGTCGTGCCGGAGGGCGCGTCGACGTGGTTCCTGCCCCGGCTGGTCGGGATCGGCCGGGCGACCGACTGGGTCCTGACCGGCCGGGTGTTCGACGCCGCCGAGGCCTACGAGGCGGGCTACCTCACCAGGGTCGTCCCCGCCGACCAGGTGATGACCGTGGCCGTGGAGTACGCGCAGCAGTTCGTGCGCGACACCTCGCCGACCTCGGTCGCGCTGTCCAAGCGGTTGCTCGCCTCCGCCTGGCAGTACTCCCATCCCGGGCCCGCGGCCGCCGACGAATCCCGCACCTATGCGGGACGAGTCGACTCGGCGGACGCGCGCGAAGGAATCATGTCCTTCCTTGAGCACCGCCCCGCGGTGTTCCCGCCGCTCGATCCGTCACCGGCCCAGAAGTTCTGAGTCCGATCCCCCTTACGGGCCCGTCCCGCCGCTCACAAGGCTGCATCGAGGAGCACCATGACCACCGAACCGTTCACCGTCTGTAAGTACGGCGCCGACGCGGAAGGAACCCACGACTTCGCGGGTATCCACAATTTCAACGAGAGCGTCTACTTCAACTTCGTCGACCCGATCTCCCAGCTCGGCGGGCTCGTCCGGATCGGCAACCGGCCGAATCTCGGGTACAGCGAGACTTCGGTGCAGCTCACGCTGCCGGGCGGAGCCATCGCGTTCCGGGCCGGGCGCACTCCGCGCGAGACGAACGACGACTTCTCCGGTCAGGGCCTCGAGATCACCTTCACCGAACCCACCCGCAAGGCCGAGATCAGGTACCGCAACACCGTCGCCCGCGTCGTCCACCCCTCGTTGATGGCCGAGCACGGTCGCATCGCGCTGAAGAACGCGCCCTCGGAGGAATGCGAGATCTCGCTGACCTACGAGGCGTCCAGCCCGATGTTCGTCATCAACAGCGACGGTGACGGCGACTGCACCCCGGGCAGTTCCACGATCGCGAGCGATCACTACGAGCAGTTCGGGCACCTGTCGGGCACCATCCGGGTCGGCAGCCGGACCTGGGTGCTCGACAAGGTCACCTCGTTCCGCGACCACTCGTGGGGCCCGCGCGAGTGGGCGTCCTACACCGGGGAGTGGGTGGCCGGCTGGCTGGCCGACGGCACCGCCTTCAGCGCCTACGGCGAGTACGAGAAGTCCGGGGTGCGGGTGTCCGCGGGCGCCGTGCTCACCACAGATGGTGTCGCACATCCGATCACCGAGTACATCGTGCACACCGATTACGCCGGTGAATCGACGTACTCGGGTCGCCATGTCGGCATCATCACCGCGGAGGGGCTGCCCACGATCCTGGTCGACGGCGCGATTCGCCATTTCGTCCCGGTCACCCAGCGCACCGAGGACCGCGCCGTGCGGATGGGCCAGATGACCGTCGATCTCGCCGAGGGACACGGCGGTTGGGCGGTCGCGGAATTCCTGCGCCCGATCCGCCCGTAGGCCGACCCATCCACGGCATCCGAACGCATCATCTTCGAGGAGCACCCCCCCATGTATCCCGGCCGCCACGCCATAGAACATCCCGACCGCCCGGCCATTGTGATGGCGCCCAGCGGTGAGGTCCTCACCTATGCGGACCTCGACGCACGGGCCAACCGGCTGGCGGCGCTGTTCCGCTCGGAAGGGCTGGCGCCGGGCGACCACATAGCGCTGTTCATGGAGAACCACCTCGAGATGATCGTCGCGATGTCGGCGGCCGAACGGTCGGGGCTGTTCTACACCCCGGTCAACTCGTTCCTGTCGGCGGCCGAGGCCGCCTACATCATCGACGACTCGCAGTCCCGGCTCGTCATCACGACGGTGGCGAAATCCGCTGTCGCGCACCAGTTACCCGAACTGTGCCCGCGGGTGGGCCGCTGGCTCATGGTCGACGCCGAGCCCGGCTCGTCCGCGCTCACCGGACCGTACGAGTCCTATCGCGCGGCGGTCGCCGAGTTCGGCGCCGCACCGGGGCCCGACGAACGGCTCGGCACGCCGATGTTCTACTCCTCCGGCACCACCGGCAAGCCCAAGGCGATCAAACGTGCACTGCCCGACGCGCATCCGGGCCGGATCCTCGCGATCGAGGACTTCGGCCGCAAGCTCTTCCACCTCCGCGAGGGCATGCGCTTCCTCTCGCCCGCCCCGCTCTACCACTCGGGCCCCCAGTCGACGGTCGCGATCAGCCTGCGTCTGGGCGCGACGGTGGTCGTGATGGAGAAGTTCGACGCCGAGCTGTACCTCGAACTGGTCGAGAAGCACCGCATCACGCACTCGATGGTCGTCCCGACGATGTTCTCCCGCATGCTCAAACTGCCAGCGGACAAGCGCGCCCACGACCTCTCCTCGCTCGAGGTCGTGGTGCACGGCGCCGCGCCGTGCCCGGTCGCTGTCAAGGAGGCCATGCTCGACTGGTGGGGTCCGGTGATCTACGAGTACTACGGCGGCACCGAGGCCAACGGTATGTGCGGATGCACTCCCGAAGAATGGCTGGCGCACAAGGGTACGGTCGGCAGGCCGTTCATGGGCGAGCCGGTGATCCTCGACGAGGACGGCAACGAATGCCCGCCCGGCGTCGCAGGCACCATCTGGTTCCGCGGTGAGGGCAGCGGCTTCGAGTACTTCAACGACCCCGCCAAGACCGCCGAGGCCAAGGACGCCACCGGGACGATGTCCAAGATCGGCGACATCGGCTACCTCGACGAGGACGGCTTTCTGTATCTCACCGACCGCCAGGCGTTCGTCATCATCTCCGGCGGGGTGAACATCTACCCGCAGGAGATCGAGAACCTGCTCGTCACGCACCCGAAGGTTCTCGACGCCGCGGTCTTCGGCGTCCCCGACGAGGATTTCGGCGAGGCCGTCAAGGCCGTGATCCAGGCCGTCGACCCCGCCGCGGCGGGCGCGGAGCTGACCGCCGAACTGGACGCGTTCTGCCGCGACAACCTCGCGAAGTTCAAGTGCCCCAAATCGTTCGACTTCATCGACGATATGCCCCGGCTGCCCACCGGAAAGCTCTACAAGAAGCCGCTGCGCGACGCCTACTGGCACGCCGCGGACGATCCCACGCCGAGCGCCGGCAGCTGACCGCCTCGCTTGCCGACTGCTCCACCTCCAGCCTGCGCCGCCCCACGCCGCGCGGCGATCACCGAGAACAGGACAAGAAATGCCTCACGACGTGTTTGTGTACGACGCCTTCCGCACCCCGCGAGGTCGCGGCAGGGGCGGAGCCCTGCACGGTGTCAAGCCGATCTCGCTCGCCGTCGGCCTGCTGCGCGCGCTGCAGGATCGCAACCCGAGCCTGGATCCCAAGCGCGTCGACGACCTGATCCTCGGCGTGGTCAGCCCGCTGCGCGACCAGGGCGCCGACATCGCGCGCACCGCGGCCATCGCCGCCGGACTGCCCGAGACCGTGGCGGGTGTGCAGCTGAACCGGTTCTGCGCCTCGGGCCTCGAAGCGGTCAACACCGCCTCGCAGAAGGTGGCCTCCGGCTGGGAGTCGCTGGTGCTGGCCGGCGGCGTGGAGTCCATGTCACGGGTGCCGATGGGATCCGACGGCGGCGCGTGGGCCAACGACCCGGAAACCAACCTCACCACCGGATTCGTCCCGCAGGGTATCGGCGCCGATCTGATCGCCACCCTGGAGGGCTTCACCCGTGAGGACGTCGACGCGTTCGCGGTCGAATCGCAGCGCCGGGCCGCGGCCGCCTGGGACGAGGGTCGCTTCGCGCGCTCGATCGTGCCGGTGCTCGACCGCAACGGTCAGACGATCCTCGACCACGACGAGCACATCCGCCGCGGCACCACCCTCGAATCGCTGGGCAAGATCAAGCCCGCGTTCGCCGCGCTCGGCGCGCAGGCCGGTTTCGACGCCGTCGCGCTGCAGAAGTACCACTGGGTGGACCGCATCGACCACGTGCACACCGGTGGCAACTCCTCGGGCATCGTCGACGGCGCCGCCCTGGTGGCGATCGGCAACGAGGCGATCGGCAAGGAACTGGGCCTGACCCCGCGCGCCCGCATCGTCGCCGGCGCGGTGAGCGGCTCGGATCCCACGATCATGCTGACCGGCCCTGCTCCGGCCAGCCGCAAGGCACTCGAGGTCGCCGGGCTGAGCGTCGACGACATCGACCTGTTCGAGATCAACGAGGCGTTCTCCTCGGTCGTCCTGCGTTTCATGAAGGACCTCGACCTCCCGCACGAGAAGGTCAATGTGAACGGCGGCGCGATCGCCATGGGCCATCCGCTCGGCGCGACCGGCGCGATGCTGATCTCGACCGTCATCGACGAGCTCGAGCGCCGTGACCAGCGCCGCGGCCTGATCACGCTGTGCGTCGGCGGCGGCATGGGCATCGCCACGATCATCGAGCGGGTGTGAGCGAGCCCGTGACCCAGACAACCCAACCCCAGAATTCCGACGAGAGCGTGAGCGAGGCCGGCGCCGTGACCACCACCGAAACCATCACCTGGGAACAGACCGAGTCCGGTGTGGTCGTCCTGACTTTCGACGACCCGACACAGTCGGTCAACACCATGACCGCGGCCTGGTCCGCGTCCTTCGCCGCCGCCCTGGACCGGCTCGCGGCACTCGGATCGGATCTGACCGGCGTGATCCTCACCTCGGCCAAGAAGACCTTCTTCGCCGGCGGCGATCTCGGTGACCTGCTCGCCACCGCTCCCGAGCAGGCGGGGGAACTGACCGCCTTCGCCGACGGCGCCAAGGCGATGCTGCGCCGACTCGAAACCCTCGGCGTCCCCGTCGTCGCCGCCCTCGGCGGCAGCGCCCTCGGCGGCGGACTGGAGATCGCGCTCGCCTGCCACCATCGCATCGCCGTGGACGCACCGGCGATCCGGATCGGCCTGCCCGAGGTCACTCTCGGTCTGCTGCCCGGCGGCGGCGGTGTGGTGCGCACCGTCCGGCTGCTCGGCCTGGACACCGCGCTGGACAAGGTGCTGCTGCCCGGCACCGCGTATCGGGTCGCCGACGCCCTCGAACTCGGGCTCATCGACCGCGTCGTGCCCACTGCCGATGCGCTGATTCCCGCCGCCCTGGCATGGATCTCGGCCAACCCGGGCGCCACCCAGCCGTGGGACCGCAAGGAGCCGATCCCGGGCGGCACCGCGTACTCGCCGTCGATCGAGGCCGTGCTGCCCATGCGCGCCGCCATGCTGCGCGCGCGGTACAAGGGTGCGCCGATGCCCGCCCCGGCGAACATCCTCAGCGCGGCTGTCGAGGGCACCCAGGTCGACTTCGACACCGCCTCCGCCATCGAGACCCGCTACTTCGTCGAGCTGGTCACCGGCCCGGTCGCGAAGAACATCATCCAGGGCACCTTCTTCGACAAGCAGGTCATCAAGTCCGGCGCCAGCCGCCCGAAGGATTTCCCCACTCACCGCGCGAGCTTCGTCGCCGTGCTCGGCGCGGGCATGATGGGCGCGGGCGTGGCCCTGTCCTGCGCGCTCGTCGGGATGAAGGTGGCGCTCAAGGATGTCGATCTCGCCGCCGCCGAACGGGGGAAGGACTACTCCCGCAAGGTCTTGGGCAAGCAGGTGGACAAGGGCACTCGCACACGCGAGGACGCCGACGCGATCCTCGACCGCATCACCCCCACCGCGTCGGTGCAGGACCTCGCCGGCGCCGACCTGGTGATCGAGGCCGTGTTCGAGGACCCCGACCTCAAGCGCACGGTCTTCGCCGAGGTGCTCGACGTGGTGGCCCCCGACGCGGTGCTCGCCTCCAACACCTCCACCCTGCCGATCACCGACCTCGCGCGCGATCTGCCCCGCCCCGAGGATTTCATCGGCCTGCACTTCTTCTCGCCGGTCGACCGCATGGAACTGATCGAGATCATCGTCGGCGACAAGACCAGCGACGCCACCCTGGCCAAGGCCTTCGACATCGCGCTGCAGATGCGCAGGACCCCGATCGTGGTCGGTGACGGCCGGGGCTTCTTCACCAGCCGGGTCATCCTGCAGCGCCTCGTCGAGGCCGCGGCGATGATCGGCGAGGGCGTCGATCCGCATTCGATCGAGCAGGCCTCGCTGCAGGCCGGTTACCCGGTGGGCACCCTCGCGCTGCTCGACGAGCTGACGCTGTCGCTGCCGCTGAAGATCCGCGGCCAGTTCCGCGAGGTCGCGGCGCAGAACGGCGCCGAGCTGGCCGCTCACCCCGGCGACGCGGTGCTCACCGCGATGGTCGAGGAGCTGGGCAGGCCGAGCCGGGTGGCCGGCGCCGGCTTCTACGACTACGTCGACGGCAAGCGGGCGGGCGTGTGGTCCGGTCTGGCCGAGCGGTTCCCGCGTGCCGAACAGCGGGCCGATCTCGCCGATCTGCGCGATCGACTGCTCTTCGCCGAGGTGCTCGAGACCGTGCGCTGCCACGACGACGGCATTCTGCGCTCGACCGCCGACGCCAATGTCGGCTCGCTGCTCGGCATCGGCTTCCCCACCTGGACCGGCGGAACCAGTCAGTTCGTCGCCGGATACCCCGGTGGCACCGCCGCTTTCGTGCGGCGCGCACAGGAGCTGGCCGACCGGTACGGCGCGCGGTTCACCCCGCCGGCCTCGCTGACAGGGGAGTGAGCGTGCGCAGGGACATCTACACCGCCGAACACGAGGCGTTCCGGTCCGCGTTCCGCGCGCTGCTCGACCGCGAGGCCGTGCCCAATGTCGAGAAGTGGGAGCAGGCGGGCACCGTCGACCGTGACTTCATCACCACGGCGGCCGAATCCGGTTTCCTCGGTTTCGAATTCGATGCCGAGTACGGCGGACTCGGCATCGCGGACTTCCGCTACAACGCCGTCATGGCCGAGGAAGTCGTGCGCTCCGGCATGGCCGGTGACACCTTCAGCATGCAGAACGACATCATCGTGCCGTATCTGCGCGACCTCGCGACCGACGAACAGAAGCAGCGCTGGCTGCCGAAGTTCACCCGCGGTGAGTGCGTCACCGCGCTGGGCATGACCGAGCCCGGCGCGGGCTCCGATCTCGCCTCGATCCGGACCAGCGCGGTCCGCGATGGCGATCATCTGGTCCTCGACGGCACCAAGACATTCATCACCAGCGGCGCGACCTGCGACCTGGCGATCGTGCTGGTGCGCACCGGAGAACGCGACGGGCGCGGCACCTCGCTCGTCGCCGTGGAGTACGGCACCCCCGGATTCGAACGCGGACGACCGATGCACAAGATCGGCCGCAAGGCACAGGACACCGCCGAGCTCGTCTTCACCGACTGCCGCGTGCCCGTCTCGAACATCATCGGCGAGCCGGGCCGCGGGTTCGGCTCGGCCATCGCGAACCTGCCGCGCGAGCGGCTGTCCATCGCGGTGTCGGCGGTGGCCTCGGCCGAACACGCCCTGAGCCTGGCGCTCGACCACGTCCGTTCGCGGATCGCCTTCGGCGCGCCGCTGGCCGATCTGCAGTCGGTGCGGATGTCGCTGGCCGACATGCATACCGAGGTACAGATCCTGCGGCACTACGTCGACGGCTGCGTCGCCGCGCTCAACCGCGGCGAACTGTCCGCCGCCGACGCCGCGGGCGCCAAATACAAAGCGACCGAACTGCAATGGAACGTGCTCGACCGGTCGCTGCAGCTGTTCGGCGGCTACGGCTACATGGAGGAATACCCCATCGCGCGGATGTGGCGCGACGCGCGCATCCAGCGGATCTACGGAGGAGCGAACGAAGTGATGAAGGATCTCGTCGGCCGCGCGGTGGTGGCAGGATGAGCGGCGCACCGGGGCCGCTCGTCGGGCGGACCGCGCTCGTCACCGGCGGTTCGCGCGGCGTCGGCCGCGCGGTCGCGCTGCGCCTGGCCCGCGACGGCGCCGCCGTGGCTGTGAACTACCGGCGTGACGCGGCGGCCGCCGACGAGGTGGTCGAGCAGATCGTCGCGGCGGGCGGTCGCGCGGCGGCCTACTGCGCTTCGATCGACGACACGGCGGCGGTCGCGGAGATGGTGACCGCTATCCGGGCCGATCTGGGTCCGGTGGATCTGATCGTCAGCAATGCCGGCTCGGCCAGTCGCGGTCAGGATGTCGCCTCGACGCCGCAGGCCGATTACCTGCAGCTGATGCAGGTGCACGCCTTCGGCCCGATCGCGCTCATCCAGCAGGCGCTTCCGGACATGCGCAAGGCCGCCGCGGGGGAGGCGGGTCGCGGCGACATCGTGATGATCTCGTCCAACACCACGCTGTCCGCGCCGGCGAACTCCGCGCCCTACACCATGGCGAAGGCGGCGATGGAGACCTGCGTGCGCACCATCGCGCGCGAGGAGCGCCGCTACGGCATCCACGCCAATATCGTCGCGCCCGGTCTCATAGCCACGGAGATGGGTAAACGACTCGTCTCCGCGGCGCGTGGCGCCGACATCGGCGATCTCGACGCCGACTCGCCGTTCGGGCGGGTGTGCCGCCCGGAGGACGTCGCGGGCACGGTGGCGTTCCTGGTCTCGCCGGATTCCGGCTACGTGACCGGGCAGCGGTTGGTCGTCGACGGCGGCGGCCCGAACCCGACGATTTTCTGACGACCGAGACACGAGTGAGGCTTCCGTGACGACCGTGGCCGAGACAGACACCCCGGGCGCCTCCGGCGCCACCGCAACCGAGCACGACGATTTCTTCGCCGAGCTGACCGCATCGCTGGACAGCGCCCTGTCCGCGGACGGGACACTGCGCTTGATCGACATCGACCAGCGCGGGGAGGGCAACTCCTGGGAGACCTACCTGGTCACCGCCGAGTGGACCGGAGCCGCCGACCGGCGCACCGCGACCTACGCGGTCAAACGCCAGCCGGTCAGCGGCATCACCGGCGACTACGACGTGGACCGTGAGGTCGCGCTGCTGCAGGCCGCCGACCGAGCCGGAATGCGGGTACCGGCCGTGCTCGCGCACCGCGGCGAACGCGACGGCGAGCGCGGATTCTTCGTGATGGAGAAGGTGCCGGGCATCATCCCGATGCCGAACACCGTCTCCCGCCTGATCCCCGACGCCGCCGTGCGCGCGGATCTCGGCAGGCAGGTCGCCAGGGAGATGGCCCGCCTGCACAGCGCAGATCCGGCCTCGATGGGGCTGGACATGCTCGGGCCGGTGCCCGACGGCGCCGACACCGGCCGGATCGAGAACGGCAAATGGGCTCACGCATACCGCGAGGTCGCCGACATCCCGATTCCCGTGCTCGACCTGGCCTGCGCCTGGCTCGACCACCGCGCCGACGCGGTCTCCGGCCGGGTGAGCCTGGTGCACAACGATTTCCGGATCGGCAATCTGGTGATCGAGGACGGATCCATCTCCGGCGTGCTGGACTGGGAGACGGCGCACTTCTCCGATCCCGTGGCCGATATCGCGTGGTTCGCCCAGCGCACCTCACGCGGCCGCTCGCCGCTGTTGTGCAAGCTGATCGAGCTCGAGCCGTTCCTCGACGAGTACGAGCGGGCGGGCGGCTGGCGGCCGAGCCCCGAGGCGGTCACCTGGTGGTCGGTGCAATCCCTGGTCAAGACCGCCGTGGGCTGTCTGCAGGCCGTGGATGTCTACAAGCGCGGGGACCGCGACGAACTGCGGTACTCGAACATGGCCCACAGCGTCTACTACAGCGTCGGCTGGCTGACGAAGATGCTCCGCGACGGAGAATGGGGACACTGACATGACCGTCTACTCGACCGACCTCACCGGCCTGCTGAACACGATCAAGGACACGCTCGGCCACCGCGTCGCGCCCGCGCTGCCCGAGGGCACCGCGCGCCAGGAACTGGCCGCGGTGCTCGAGCAACTGGACAACCTCACCCAGCGGGTCGCGTGGGACCGCGAACGGCTCGCGCGGGTCTGTGACCGCACCGAGGAGCTGGCGGGGGGCCTCGGGCTCGCACCGGTCACCGCCCCCGGCGCCGACGTCGACGCCCTGCGCGGCCGCCGGCGGGAAGTGTCCGAGGTCCTGCGCGCGGCCTATCGCGACGGCGCTCCCCGCGCCGGGCTCGTCGACGCCGTGCTCGCGTTCTCGGAAGCCGATGTCGCGGAGCAGATCTCCGTAGGCCTTCGCGCCGGGCTGCCCGGCTGACCTGATCACCCGGAGCCGGGTCGCCCGATGGGCGGCCCGGCTCTTCGACTATCGGAGGATGGTGGACATGCGCGTCCACGAACTACTGGACCATTGGGCCGACCGCTTCCCGGACGAGATCTATCTGACCGACGGCAGCCGCAGTCTCACCTGGGACGAGATGCGCCGCTGGACTCACCGGGTCGGCAACTGGCTGGCGGGTACGCTCCGGCCCGGCGAACGCTT
This sequence comes from Nocardia higoensis NBRC 100133, assembly GCF_000308595.1. Lineage (GTDB taxonomy): Bacteria > Actinomycetota > Actinomycetes > Mycobacteriales > Mycobacteriaceae > Nocardia > Nocardia higoensis. Next base: position 15,513 of record NZ_BAGA01000005.1, read on the forward strand.
CTGCCTGCTCGACCGCAATTCGCTGGAGATGATCGCGCTGTACTTCGGCGCGTCGCGGGCCGGTGTGGTGCCGGTGCCGCTCAACTTCCGTCTGGCGCCGCAGGAATGGAAATACATCGCCGAGGACGCGGGTTGCCGCCTGGCCGTGGTCCACGAGGACTACGCGCAGGCGCTGACCGCGGCCGTCCCCGGCATCACCGCGTCGGTCATCCGCGACGGCAGCGAATCGCGTCTGCGG
>NZ_BAGA01000004.1 GCF_000308595.1 Nocardia higoensis NBRC 100133
GGCCATGTCGTTCGGGTGCGGCTCGGCTGTGGGCGAGGCCGTTCGAGTTGGCGTGGGCTGTTCGGGCGTGGCGCGGGCGTGGCGTGGGCTGTTCGGGCGTGGCGCGGGCGGCCCGGCTGTGGGCATGTCGTTCGGGCGCGGGTCGGCTGTGGCCCTGGCGTTCGGGTGCGGGTCGGCGGTGGCGCATGCGGTCAGGCGCGGCTCGGTCGATGCACATGCGGTCGGGCGCGGCTCAGCAGTGGACGAGGCCGTTCAGGTTGGCGCGGGCCGTTCTGTTCGGGCTTGGCCTGGGTCGTGGCGCGGGCTGTCGGGCGCGGCCCGGTCATGGCCGTGCCGTTCGGGCATGAGTCAGCCGTGGCGCAGGCCGTTGAGGAAGGGGCACCCGGCCAGGGTGCGCACGGCCCGGCTCAGCGATTCGACGTCGTCGACCGGTGCGGTGAACGGCAGGCGGACGTCGTGGTCGCCGTCGTGGCCCTCGACCCGCAGCGTCAGCCCGTAGCGGTCGATGGCCAGCGGATGCACGTCGCCGGTCCGGAGGCGGGGCGGGAGCTTGCGGGCGAGTTGCTCGAGGATGTCGGGATGGTCGGCGTCGAGGTGCTGCAGCCAGGCCGACTCCATCTCGCAGAACGGGTCGGGACGGGCGGAGCGGACCTGTTCGGCGGGCACCGACTCGGCGCCGGTCGCGTCGGCCAGAACGGCGGTGCCGACCACCAGGCGCAGCAGGGTCGCGCTGTGGCCCACGTCGAGCAGTTGCGGATGCGGGAATTCCTTGGCGACCTCGCCGGCCAGCGCCCGTTGCGCGGTCTCCGGCACCGCGCGCACAACCCCGCGCAGCCAGACCAGCGCGCGCACCGGTTCCCGCAGCGGCAGCGGCGCGTTGTCGGTGAGTTCGAGCACCGCGGCCGCACCCGCCGGACCGGAGTTCGCCGTCAGCACCGCCGCCACCGAGCCGGTCGGCACGGCGATCACCACGTCGCCGCACTGGCGCAGATGGTGCACCGAGGTCGGGGTGGGGTCGATGCCGGGCAACGCGAGCACCGAGGACTCGGCGTGCGCGCAGGCACTGCGCACCCGTTCGGCAGCGCTCGGCGCGAGAGTCGGTTTCGTCGGCATGCTGACCTCCGGAGGGTGCGGCGGCATTCGAGGCCGCTATTTAGGTAAACCTAAGCTAAGTCACGGCTGTGTGATCCGCAACCCTTTCCCCAGCCGCGGGTTACCCGCGGGCATCACGGAGAGCAGTTCGGCCCCACGCCGAAGGCCTATGTGCTCAGGCCGATCGGTGCCGGTGGATAGCCGCACCGGCCGTCGCGGTGGGATTCGCTATCGACCGCGATCGCCGCCGATCGGGGCAGCGGCCGCACCCGGCCCCCGCGGCGGCGCGATACCGTGGCCCGGTGGCAGACGCATCTCCCGCACCGGACGGTCCCGCGCACGAACCGGTCCTGGTCACTCTCAGCACGCCCGCGCGCCGGAGCCTGGTCGCCGGGCTGGTCCGCCCGCCCACCGAGGACCCGGCGCGACCCGTGCTCGACGCCGACGGCACCGACGCGGACGTGGCCGACTTCCTGGCCGCCATAGCCCACGAGGACACCGGCTACATCGCTCGCACCGCCGATGGCGCCCGCGCGCTGGCCGTGGTCGCGGCCACCACCGCGGCCCTGTGCGGAGAGGACATCAGGGTGGCCCTGGAACGGCCCGACATCGCATTCCTGACCGCGCTCAAACCCCCCGCCGTCGAGGCGGTCCGCACCGTGTTGCTGGCGATCGAGACCGACCGTCCCGAGCCGGTCCGGGAAGCGCTGACCGTCCTCGAACCCTGAGTGCTCCGGACGCTTCCGGACCGGGGCACGCGGTCCCGGGACGTGCGAGGCAAATACCGCGCAGACACGATCCGGGGAAAACAAATACAGTCGAAGGCGTGCCGCACATCGCCTACTTCGGACCATCCGGAACTTTTACCGAGATGGCCCTGGCCGACCTCGAGTCCGCGAATGTCATCGCCGGACCGGTCGAGCGCGTCCCGGCCCCGTCGCCGCCCGCCGCGCTGGAGATGGTGCGCCGCGGCGCGGTCGAGGGCGCCGTGGTGCCGATCGAGAGCTCGATCGAGGGATCGATCTCGACCACGCTCGATTCACTGGCGGTCGGCGCGCGATTGCAGATCGTCGCCGAGACCGAGATAACGGTGGCTTTCGAGATCCTGGCCGCACCCGGCACGGCGATCTCCGATGTGCGGACTCTCGCGGTCTTCCCGGTCGCGCTGGGTCAGGTGCGCGAGTGGGTGGAGCGGACGCTGCCGGGCGTGCGCATCCATACCTCGGCGTCCAATGCGGCGGCCGCGGAGGACGTCGCCGCCGGGCTTGCCGACGCCGCGGTATCCACGACGCTGGCCGGGCAGCGGCTCGGCCTGACCGCGCTCGCTTCCGGCGTCGCCGATCACGATCAGGCCGTGACCCGATTCGTGCTGGTCCGCCGGCCGTGCGTGGCGCCGCCGCCGACCGGATCGGACCGCACCTCCATCGTGCTGGAGCTGCCGAACGTGCCCGGCTCGCTCATGCGTGCCTTCGCCGAATTCGCCACCCGCGGAGTCGATCTGACCCGCATCGAATCCCGGCCCACCCGTACGGGTATGGGCACTTACCGGTTCTACCTCGACTGTGTCGGCCACCTCGACGATCCTGCGGTCGCCGAGGCACTCAAGGCGCTGCACCGCACGTCGCGGATCAGGTTCCTCGGTTCCTGGCCGACGGCCTCGCAGACGGGTACGCCGCCGCCGTCGGACGAGGAATCGGCACAGTGGTTGACGCAATTGCGAAAAGGAGTGGCGGATCTATGACGACGCCCGGCACCGTGGGCAAACTGATCCTGGTACGGCACGGTGAGACCGAGGGCAATGTGGCCCGGCTGCTCGACACCCGGGTCCCCGGCCTGCCGCTGACCGAACGCGGTGCGGCACAGGCGAAGACGTTCGGTTCGAACTTGGCCGCCGCGCCCGCGGTGTTGCTCAGCTCGGTGGCACTGCGCGCTCGCCAGACCGCGAGTTACATCGAGGAGGTCACCGGTGTCTCCGCGACCGCTCTCGAAGATGTGCACGAGGTGCAGGCCGGCGATCTCGAAGGACTCGCCGACGAAGACGCACACCGCACGTTCCAGCGGATCTACGGCTCCTGGCACGACGGCGATCTGGGCATCGCCGTGCCCGGTGGCGAATCCGGCGCCGACGTGCTCGCCAGGTTCATCCCGGTGATCGAGGACCTGCGCGACCGGTATCTGGACCCCGTGACGCACACCGGCGACGTGCTGCTGGTGAACCACGGCGCCGCCATGCGCTTGGTCGCCCGCACGCTGGCCGACATCGCACCGCCCTTCGCGACCACCAATCGCCTCGACAACACCGAGACCATCGAACTGGTGCCCAACGCCGACGGCAGCTGGGAGTGCGTGCGGTGGGGCCGGTTCGTCCCGCCGTTCGACTACGCGCGGCCGGCTTCGGCGCAGCCGACCATGGGCTGAGCGCGGCCGCCCGTCGGTCGAGTCAGCTCGGGTTCGTTGCCACCTGCTGGGGGAACTCATCCCGCTCGGGCAGCGACCCGATCAGATCCTTGATCGCGGCGCGCAACCGCGCGGTGGAGCCGCTGCTGATCGACGTCCACTTCGTGCCGTCGTCGGCCACCGCCGCGGTGAGCACGATCCGCCCGCCCCTGGTGTCGAAGACCGCGATGTGGCTGTCGGCGACCTCGCGCGTGCCGTCGCCGTACACCACCGCGGAAATCTGGGTGTGCGAATGGATTTCGACCAGCGCGGAGGCCAGCGGCTGCACATCCCTGGCGGGTGTGCAGATCCCGGCCAGCCGATTCGCCGTGGTCGCCGCATCGCCGGTGTCGCCGAAAACCGGGGCGAGCAATTCGGTTTCGGCGTTCATGCTCTCGATGCCGAGCGGTTCGGCCGGGCCGAGGGCGGCGATCAGCGGGCCGGGCAGATCCTCGTCGACTTCGTCGAGCACGTAGGAGAACGGTCCGCGCAGGGCGACAACGGTGAGGTCGTCGCCCTTGGCCAGAGCCAGCCGGTTGATCTGGCCGTTCACCACCAGTCGCAGCGCCAGCACCCAGTGCGGGCGGTACAAGGTGCGCAGCCTGTCCTCGAGTTCCCGGTGCACGACGCCGTCGACCAGGAAACCCCGGTCGACGAGCGTGCGCTCGGCGACCTGCATGGCCGCGTCGTGATCGCTCTCGTTGTCGTAGCGGCCGATCGTCTGGAGCACGACCGGCAACTCGTCGAATTGCAGTCGCTCCAACAGGAACTGCATTTCGTCGAGGCCGATCGAGATGCTCCCCAGCGTCGACGGACCGCCCGCCGCCCCCAGTACGCTCACTCGGCCGACCCCGCCGGTGCCGCTCCGATGACGCCGTCGGACACGAAGCGACTGTCGCCGAAGTGGTCGTCGCGCAGGTAGTCGGCAGCCTTGTGCTCGGTGTCGTCGTCCTGGCCGGACTGCGCGCCGCGACCGAGCAACGGGCTGCCCGACCCGGACGCCGGACGGGCGGCGGCGGCGGTATCGACACGGGCGACGACCTCGGCCGCCGGAGCGGCGGCGGGCGCCGCGGCCGGTGCGCCCGAGCCCCAGCCCGGCGGCAATTGCACCGAGCCGTTCTGCAGGGCCACCGAGGACCCGAGGCCGACCGTGGCCGAGTGGGTCGCGGCGCTCGCGCCGCCGACGCCGCCGGCCAGGCCCGCGCCCGTCACGCCGACCGAGGGCGCCGCCATCGCGGGCGCGGTGTTGGTGGCGGCCGCGATCACGCCTGCGCCGAGATTGCCCACGGTGCTCACGCCGCTGCCGGCGACGGTGCCCGCCACGTTGGCCACCTGGCTGACCGCGCCGACCACGCCGGGGTTGTTCAGGACCGAGGCCGCGCTCGCGACCGCGGTGCTCAGCGGATCGCCCTGGAACGAGGTCTCCGCCGCGGTGCCTACGTCGGTGGTACCCGCGCCGTCGGCGATGGGCGGCGGGGCGTGGAACTCACCCGGCGTCATCACCGTGGCGGTGGTCGCGGCCTCGTAGGTCTCCATCACCAGCGCGGCGCGGACATCCATGGCGGACTTGGCCATTTCGGCCGCCTCGAAGGCGCCCGACACCGCGCCGGGCGGGTTGGCCGAGGCGGCGACCGCGGCGTGCACCGCGACGATCTCCGGCAGACTCGGCATCGCCAGCGAGGCGACGGTGTAGGCGGTGGCGTTCGCGGCGGCCTTGCTGCCCATCGTCGCGGCCATGACGCTCTGCTCGTAGGCCCAGGTGCCGAAGGGGACCAGGCGGGAGAGCGCGGCGAGGCCGTTCACGCCCTGCATGCCGACGCCCAGTTCGGCGACCACCCTGGACACGGTGGCGGTCGCGTCCGCCCAGGCGGCGGTGAGCCCGCCCCACGCCGTGGCGGCCGCCGAGATCGGCACCGCGTGCGCCCCCGCGTTCAGCGCGATGGAATTGGCTTCGGCCATGCGGGGCAGCCAGAACACCCCGGTGATACCTACGGTCATGCTTGTGTCTCCCCTGTTTCGACTTTTCGCGCGAGCCGTCAGGCCCCGATGGTTCCGGCGACTGCCTGCATCACGCCGGCCTTGACCACGTCTTCCGCGACGTGGGTGCCGAGTTGCAGGCGCAGCACGGCGGCCGCGTGGTGCAACTCGAGAACGGCCTGGGCGATGGAGTGGTCGTGGGTGGCCGCGGCCCGGTTGAAGTGGTTCGCCGCCAGCAGCGAGACCTCTTCGGTGCCGGAGGGCAGCACATGGGTAGCGGGACCGCCGAACGCGGCCGCGGCCGCCAGTCGCTCGGCGAGCAGGTCCAGCTCGGCGGCGGCGGCGAGGATGAGTTCGGGCGAGATGGATACGTGGCCGACCATTACTCGACTCCTTCTAGTGGCGGTCCGTTCGATGCCGAAAGATGGGCGGAACCACGAGAATTCCCCCTACGAGTGATTGGACGCGACAGCGCCGCGATCGGTTCCATCGAATCCCCTCCTTCATCAGATCTTGCCAGTTGCCGTACCCGCCCCCGTCTCCCACCAGCGCAGGGGGTACCGGCGACCGTGCCGAGACCTACCCCCATCCCAGCTGATGAAGCCGGTCCTCGTCAATGCCGAAATAGTGTGCGATCTCGTGGATCACGGTGATCGCGACCTCCTCGACCACCTGCTCTTCGTCCTCGCAGATGTCCAGGATCGCGTCGCGGTAGATGGTCACCGTGTCGGGAAGCGAACCGCCGTAATGACTGTCGCGCTCGGTCAGCGCGATCCCGCGATAGAGGCCGAGCAGGCTCGGCTCCTCCGGATCGCGCGCCTCGACCAGGATCACCACATTGTCGATGGCGCTGGTCAATTCGGGCGGGATCAGGTCGAGGGCATCGGACACGAGTTCCTCGAACCGGTCCTCGGACATGGCGACTGTCATCTGGGCTGCGGCTGCGGCGGTAGCGGCGCCGCGCCCGGCAGGGGCGCCGGGGTCGAGCGGCCCGTATTCGGCGGCGGCACAGGCGCTTGCCCGTTGATCAGGATGTCGCCCTTGGCCGAGCCGACGATCGGCGCGAAGCCCTCCCGGTCGGTGCCCTTGCCGATCATGCAGTCCAGCTTGCGGCTGCCGGCCAGCCAGCTCGCGGTGTCGACGTAGTCGAAGAACAGCGTCAGCGTCTTGTTGCGGATGGCCTCGGGCGAGCCCAGATAGGCGTTGACCGCGTCGGTGCACTGCTGCTCGACGTACTTGTCCTGATCGGCCTTCGCGGGCGGGCCGCCGGTGAAGTTGGCGGCCAGGTCGACCGAGGACACGATCTCCACGGAGTGCTCCTGCGCGCACTCGATCGGGTCGGTCGGCAGGTTCTGGTTGATGCCGAGGCAGGTGCCGGGCTCGAAGACCTTGGACTGATCCTGCTCGGCGGCGCTGCCGACGGTCGGCAGCGGGGCGCCGGTGCTGGCCGAGAACTGCAGTCCGCAGCGCAGCGTCCGGTCGCCGGCCGTCCAGCCGTCCGCGCTCGGGTACATCAGACCGACCACATAGCGCCCGCGCGGGTCGAACTTGCCGTTCATGTAGCGCTGCACCGCGGGCACGCAGTGCTCTTCCTTCAGTTCGGTCAGCCGCAGCGAATCCGGGAAGCGGGAGCCGGGGCCGAATTCCACGCCCGGGTACCTGGACATGTCGATGTCGGCGGCCACCTCGAACAGGTGGCGGTTGGCGCAGTCGACCTTCACCAGATCGCTGCGATCGGGCTTGTTCCAGCTCAGGCAGTCGCCGGTGGAGGCGGTGCCGAACTCCTTGTCCAGCACGGTGTGCGGGGGCGCCGCCGGATTGTGTACCTCCAGGCCGGACTCGCTCTGGAACCCGGTGACGGCCAGGGTCACCAGGGCGGCCACCACCGCGCCCGCGGCGGTCGCCAGCAGACCCCAGCGCAGCGTGTGCGCCGACAGGCTCGGTGCGCGCTCGGCGCCTTCGCCGGAGCGGTCGTCACCGGAGGCGGTGGCTGGGGCGCGCGACGCGGTCTTCTTCCCGGAACGCGCACTGATCCGGCCCGCGCGCGCCGAGGAACCCGGCCCGGGCGCAGGCTTCTGTGGCACATCATCGGTGGACATCGCGCTCCATCATGGCAGTCCCGTTCCCGCGGTGCCACGATCCGGGCGACCTCGGCGGTGCAGGACGGCGGTGGCGGTGGACCGGCGGTGGTGCCCCGGACGGGCGGTGGCGGTAATCGATGTGACCGGCCCACAGCGCGGCGACTAGGCTGATTGCCCATGATCGACCTCCGACTCCTGCGGGAGGCCCCCGACGTGGTGCGCGCTTCCCAGCGCGCGCGTGGTGAAGACCCGGCTCTGGTCGACGCGCTGCTCGAGGCGGACGCGGCCAGGCGTGCGGCGGTCGCCTCCGCCGACAACCTGCGTGCCGAGCAGAAGGCGATGAGCAAGCAGATCGGCAAGGCCGCCAAGGAGGACCGGCCTGCCCTGCTCACCCACGCGAGCGAGCTGTCGATCAAGGTCAAGGAGGCCGAGGCGGCCCAGGCCGCCGCCGACGCCGACCTGGAGGCCGCGCACCGCGCGATCTCCAATGTGGTGCTGCCGGACGTACCGCCGGGCGGCGAGGACGATTTCGCTCTCCTCGAAACCGTCGGCGAGCTACCGGAATTCGACTTCGAGCCCAAGGATCACCTGGAGATCGGTGAGTCGCTCGGCCTGTTCGACATGGAGCGCGGCGCGAAGGTCTCCGGTTCGCGCTTCTACTTCCTCACCGGCTACGGCGCGATGCTGCAGCTGGGTCTGTTGCAGCTGGCGGCACAGAAGGCCGTCGCCAACGGGTTCACCATGATGATCCCGCCGGTGCTGGTGCGCCCCGAGATCATGGCGGGCACCGGCTTCCTCGGCAGCCACTCGGCCGAGGTCTACCACCTGGCCGACGACGACCTGTACCTGGTCGGTACCTCGGAGGTGCCGCTGGCCGGCTACCACGCCGAGGAGATCCTCGACCTGAGCAAGGGCCCCAAGCGCTACGCGGGGTGGTCGTCGTGCTTCCGCCGGGAGGCGGGCAGCTACGGCAAGGACACCAGGGGCATCATCCGGGTGCACCAGTTCGACAAGATCGAGATGTTCGTCTACACCACCCCCGACCAGGCCGAGGCCGAGCACCAGCGGCTGCTGGGCTGGGAGCGCGAGATGCTCGCCGCTGTCGAGGTGCCTTATCGCATCATCGACGTCGCGGCCGGTGACCTGGGCAGTTCGGCGGCCCGCAAGTACGACTGCGAGGCGTGGGTGCCCAGCCAGGGCGTCTACCGGGAGCTGACCTCCACCTCCAACTGCACCACCTTCCAGGCCCGCAGGCTCTCGGTGCGCTACCGGGACGAGAACGGGAAACCGCAGATCGCCGCGACGCTGAACGGCACCCTGGCGACCACCCGGTGGATCGTGGCGATCCTGGAGAACCATCAGCAGGCCGACGGTTCGGTGCGGGTCCCGGCCGCGCTGGTGCCGTTCGTCGGCACCGACGTGCTTCGGCCCGCGAACTGAGCGAGCCGGACGACCGGCGGGTCGCCATGTCGGAATTGCGGGATGTGGCGACCAGTGTGCTGTGCAGTGTCTAGGCTGTGGGGCGTGCGAGGAATCGGGGCGCGCGGCGATACCCGAACCCGGGTGCGGGCGGCATCGGCGCTGGCGACAGCAATGGTCATGGCGAGAACCACCGGGGCGTTCTACGTCATGGGTGGCGTGCTCGGCCTGGTGATCACCGCGGTCGCCCCTGGGGACGAGGGTAATCGGCCGCTGGTCGGTACCGCGGCGGCGATCGCGCTGCTGCTGGGCTTGACGCTGCTCGCGTGGGGACCGCGCTTGCCGCACGGTATACACCACGGGTACGTGGCCATCGCGACGGTGCTGATCACCATCGCGGTCTACGCCTTTCCGAATACCGTCGGCGCCATCAGCCTGGCGGCCTTCTACGTCTTCATCGCCTGCGACGCCGCGCTGTTCTTCCGCTGGACGCAGGCCACCGCGCACATCGCCTTCGCGGTGGCACTGTGCCTGTGGGCGGTGCCGACCCGGGATCTGTCCTGGTGGTCGGGCATCATCCCGGCCGGGGTGACCTTCGGCGTCGGCGTGGTCGTCGGCATCCTCACCAGGATGGCCTCGGAAGCCGATATCGATGTGCTCACCGGCCTGCTCAACCGCCGCGGCTTCGACCGGGCGCTCAACACCGCGATAGCCCAGGCCACCCGCACCGGGCAGAACCTCTCCCTGGTGCTGGTCGATCTCGACCGCTTCCAGAAGATCAACGATCACCTGGGCCATCGCGCGGGCGATGCCGTGCTGCAGCGGGTAGCGGACACCTGGTCCAAACTGCTCGCCCCCGATCAGCGCCTGGCCCGCTACGGCGGCGACGCCTTCGCGCTGCTGTTGCCCAATGTCACCGAACAGGCCGCCATCCTGCTCACCGAGCAGTTGCGCGCGGCGGTGACCACCGGCTGCTCCGCGGGCGTGACCTCCTGGCAGCCCGGGGAGTCCGGCTCGCTGCTGGTCAGCCGCGCCGATGTCGGCCTGTACCGGGCCAAGCAGGCGGGCCGCAACCGCACCGTGCTGGAATCCTCGCGGCAGCTGCCGCTGGCGGTGGAGTTGCGCGAGGCGATCGACCGGGGCGCGCTGGATGTGCACTACCAACCGATCGTCAGCCTCACCGAGGGCGGCGGCAAGGCGGTCGGCGTCGAGGCGCTGCTGCGCTGGTCGTCGAGCGCGCAGCCGGATGTCACCACCGAGGGCCTGATCCGGGTCGCCGAGGAATACGACCTGATCTCCGACCTCGACGAGCTGGTGCTGCGCCGCGCCTGCGCCGACGCGGCCCGGTTGCAGGAGACCTTCGCCCAGCTGGACCTGACGCTCAATGTCAACGTCAGCGGCCTGGAGCTGGCCGAATCCGGCTATGCCGAACGGGTCTGGGAGATCCTGTCCTCGACCGGCTGGCCCGCCGATCAGCTGGTGCTGGAGGTGACCGAGAGCGAGCTGGCCGCGGAATCCCAGACCGCCATCGCCAACCTGCACACCCTGCGCGATCGCGGTGTACGCATCGCCATCGACGACTTCGGCACGGGTTACTCCTCGCTGAGCAGGCTGGCCACCCTGCCCAGCGACATCCTCAAGGTGGACCAGTCGTTCGTCGCCGCCATTCGGTCGGACTCGCCGGCCCCGCCGCTGCTCGGCGTGATCGCGGCGCTGAGTTCCGCGCTGGACCTGCAGGTGATCGCCGAGGGCGTGGAGACCGAGTACCAGGCCGCCGTGCTCACCGAACTCGGCTTCGCGCTGGCGCAGGGTTACCACTACAGCGATTCGCATCCGGTCTCGGAACTGATCAACGATCTCAACCAGGGGCAGGGCCGCATCGGCGGCAGCGCCGACCGCGAGGACGCCGTGGCCTCCAACGGCTGGGTGCCGCTGAACTGACACCCGGTCCGAGCGGGGAACCCCGAAAAGCGCTTGACGTGGGACGATGCCCCGGACAAGGCTGGGACCCATGAACATTCGCTTCAGCGGTTATTGACACGAACCCAGCTCCGGCTCGGCATCCGAGCGTCGCCCCGGCTCCCTGTCGAACCTGGTGGTACGCGCGGTGCTGTTCAAGGGCTCGCGGGAGTTCGTTCCGCTCTACGCCCTCTACGCGCTGCTGTTCGCCGACCACGGCCTGAACACCGCGCAGATCTCCTCCCTGCTGGCACTCTGGTCGGTGACCTCGTTCCTGCTCGAGGTGCCCTCCGGCGCGTGGGCGGACACGGTCTCGCGGCGCGGCCTGCTCGGCTTCAGTGGCGTTTTGGTCGCCGCTGCCTTCACACTCTGGACCTTGGCGCCGTCCTATCTCGGATTCGCCCTCGGCTTCGTGCTGTGGGGCGTGTCCAGCGCGCTGGAGTCGGGCACCTTCGAGGCGTTGATCTACGACGAACTCGCCGCCCGCGAACAAACCGACGCCTACGCCCGGTTGATGGGCTATGCCCGCGCCGCCGCCGAAATCGCCGTGGTCGTGGCGATTCTCGCGGCCGCGCCGCTGTACGGCGTCGGTGGATACGCGCTGGTCGGCTGGGTGAGCGTGGCGATGGCCGGTCTGCACACGGCGATCTGCCTGTTGTTGCCGACCGCGCCCAAGGCGGTCGGCGACCGGGCCGAGGCGGGCGCCCGAACCCACCCGGCCGGTGCCCACCCGGCCGGTCCGCACGCAGCGCCTGTGGCCGGACCGGTTGCCGCCGATCCGCACGCTGTCGCCGTCGCGGCTTCGACCGCCGATGGGTCCGCAGGGCGTTCGGCTGTCGGGATCGACTGCGCGGGCACCGAGTCGAGGGTGATGCGGTATCCGGCGATGCTGCGGGCCGGCCTCGGGGAGACCTGGCGGGTGCGCCGGGTGCGGCGCGGCGTGGCGCTGGGGGCGCTGTTGTTCGGCATCACCGCCTACGACGAATACTTCGCGCTGCTGGCCCAATCGGCGGGCGTCTCGACCACGGTGGTGCCGATGCTCATCGGCATCACCGTGGCCGGGTCGATGGCGGGCACGCTGCTGGCCGGCCGGACGAGTGCGCTCTCGGCGCGGACGCTGGCCTGGATGGTGGCGGCCGGTGCGGTGCTCTTCGTCGGGGGTGCGCTGATCGTGGGGGCCGCGGCGGGCAGGCCCGAATGGGTGTACCCGCTCACTGTCGCCGGGTTCGTCGCCATCGGCATCGGGTACGGCGCGGTGCTCGATGCCGAGGTCGTCGCCGATGCCCGCCTGCAGGACGCGATCGAGGGTCCGGCCCGCGCGACGGTCACCTCGGTCTCGGGTCTGCTCGCCGAAGTGGTTGCGCTCGGCGTCTTCGGCGTCGCCGCGCTGGCCAGTATTCGGCTGCCCATGTCGGCCACCCTCGCGGTGCTCGGCTCGGCCATGCTGGTGATCGCCGCGCTCATGCCCGCCTGGCTGCCGCGCCGCCGCGCCGACCCCGCTGTTTTGCCGGACCGACCGGGCTGACCGCCGGATGGAGTATGCGCCGGCGGATGGGCGCCGGGCGGTACGGTTTCGGGGTGACCGCGCGGATGAGGGTGGGGGTGGCGTGCGGGTTCGGCATCGGCGCGGGGGTGGCGGTGCAGGCGCGGATCAACGGTGCGCTGGGGGCGCGGTTGCACGACGGGATCGCCGCGGCGACGGTCAGTTTCGGTACCGGGCTGGTGTTGCTCATGATCGCCTTCGCGGTGAGCCGGCGGTTGCGCGGCGGGCTGGGGGACGTGTGGGCGGCCGTGGGGGAGGGGCGGCTGCGGGTGTGGCAGTTGCTCGGCGGGCTGTGTGGGGCGTTCTTCGTGGCGAGCCAGGGGTTGACCGTGGCGGCCATCGGGGTCACCGCGTTCACGGTGGCGGTGGTGGCCGGGCAGCTGGTGAGCAGCCTGGTCGTGGACCGGCTGGGTATCGCGCCGAGCGGGCGCACGCCGGTGACGCCGTTGCGGGCCGGGGCGGCGGTGATCGCGATCGGCGCGGTGTTCCTGGCGTCGAGCGGTCGTTCCGGCGCCTCGCCCGCCGGTCTCGCGCTGCCGGAGTCGGTGCGCGCGGCGCCGCACATCCTGCTGATCGTGCTGCCCGCGCTGGCGGGGATCGGGCTGGCCTGGCAGCAGGCGGTCAACGGGCGGGTCGGCGAGGTGGGCGGTCCGGCCCCGGCCACGCTGATCAATTTCGCCGTCGGGTTCGCGGCGTTGGTCGCGGTGGAGTCGGTGGTGCTGCTGACGGTCGGCGGGCTCGGCGAGCTGCCCGGCGAGCCGTGGCTCTACCTCGGCGGCGCGATCGGCGTCGCGTTCATCGGCCTGGGCGCGGTCACCGTGCGCTGGATCGGCGTGCTGCTGCTCGGGCTCACCTCGGTGGCCGGGCAGCTCGTCGCCTCGGTCCTGCTGGATCTGCTCGTGCCGGGCGGCCCCGGCGTCTCGGTCCGGGCGATCGTCGGCTGCGCGCTGACCTTGCTGGCGCTGCTGCTGGCCACGCGCCCACCGGGTCGGTCCGGGGCCGAGCTACCGGATCGACCCGGTGGCGAGCATCGATAATGGCCCGGTAGCGGACCAGCCGGATCGACCCGCGGCCGGGCAGCCGTAGGGTCCGGGACCGAAACCCGGCGGCCGTCGGTGGCCGTGACAGCGCGGCCGTAGCGGTCCCGGACGCGAATCAGAGTTTGCTGGAACGCAGTTCGTGACCCTTGGACGTCTTGCAGCGCCCGGACTCCAGGTCCCACTGCCAGCCGTGCAGGTTGCAGGTGAGGGTATTGCCCTCCACCACACCGAATTTCGACAGATCGGCTTTGAGGTGCGGGCAGCGGCGCTGCACCTGCCAGCCGTCGAGCTCGATGGTGGCCGAGTCGTCGTGTGCCTCGGCGAACCAGCCGTCGGCGTAGGCGATGCGCTCGTCGGTGAGGCACTTGAAGAAGGTGTAGAGGAATTCGTTGTAGCCGCCGATGCGCCAGGCCTGGAACCGGGTGGACAGGAAGATGGTGTTGACCCAGTCCGGTTCGTTGTCGCGCAGCACGGTGCGCACCAGATCGGGCGCGATGCGGAAGCCGTAGCGGTAGCGGCCCTCGCCCTCGATCGGCTCGCGCACGACCCGCTTGGGGAAGTCCAGCACCACGGTCTCGTCGCCGAGCACCAGGCCGACCGGATAGCCGATGCCGTCGCAGATCAGATCGCTCTGCGCCATGATCGGCTCGAACAGCGCCTTCAACGGCTCCAGCAGGGAGCCCTCGCCGGTGGCCCAGGTGGCCTTCTCGGCTTCCAGCACCGGCGCGAAGCGCTGCGCCATGTCCTCGATGTAGGCGGCCTTGTCGCCGTAGATCCGGTCCGGGTCGAACGGGTGGGTGAGTTCGAGCTCCTTGCCGCGCACGTCGGCGACCGAGCCGGGGATCATCAGGATCCCGCCCTCGTTGCCGTGGATGCGCATCTGCTCGAGGAAGACCATCTGGTCGGGGAAGATGTTGCCCTCGTCGCCGTGGTCGTCGTTGAGGTGGCGCAGCTCGGGATCGAGGAAGACCGGCGGACCGGCCGACGGCACCACCCAGGTGGCGCCGACCTGCTCGATGTAGCTGCGGGCGCGGTCCATGCCGCGCTGGCGCTTCTGCTTGCCGAAGTTGGTCTTGGTGCGCGACGGGATGTCGTAGACCATCGGGTACCAGATGGCGCCGGAGTACTGCAGCAGGTTGATGTCGATGTGCCCGAACGTCTCGTGCACCACGTCCATGTCGACCGGGCGGGCGTCGTTCATGTTGAAACAGGTGGTCTCGCCGTCGGAGACGATCAGCCCGGAGTCGCCGATCGGGCCGTCGGCGGGCGCGCGCAACGCGATGATCATGATGTCGAGCTCGCCGCCCGGCCCGGTCACGGTGTGCTTCACCGAGTCCTCGGTCTCGAAGAACTTGTGGAAGCCCAGCTTCTCCAGCTCGCGGCGCAGGTCGGGCACCGGGAAGTCCGGCAGCAGCACCGTGGCGTCCTTGTTCACGTGCTCGGCGAGGTTCTTCGCGTCGAAGTGGTCGCGGTGCAGGTGTGAGACGTAGAGGAAATCGCAGTCGCCGAGGGCGTCCCAGTCGAGCCCGGTGTTGTCCGGGAACGGGACCCACGAGCCGAAGTACGCCGGGTTGACCCAGGGATCGCAAAGGATGGTCCCGGCCGCGGTACGGATGTGGAATCCGGCGTGTCCGACGCTGGTGATCTGCACGAGCTGTTCCTCCTGACGTTGCCGGTACCCAGGGTAGTGGCCGGCGGTCGAGTGTCGTGGGCGGCTGCCCCGGCTGGTGACCTGGGTCCTACGAGGTCGTGACGTCGCCGATGCAGTAGCCGGCCGAATTGCCCGAATCGGTCTCGCGCTGGGTCAGCGTGAAGGTGCGCGTCCGCGTGCTGCCCTCGTCGTCGGTGATCGGGGCGTCCACGGTGATGTAGTCCGCCGAGAGCCAGGCCGAGGTGAGTTGCTCGCCGCTGAAGGCGGTGATGTCGCCGAGTTTGCGCGGGTTCGCCGCCAGCGGGGCGGCCACGGACGTGCCGCTGCCGGTGGGATCCCAGGACGCGGGCGAGGCCTCGCACAGCAGCGGGTGGGTCTCCTCGGTGTCGGCCGGGGCGAGCGGTTCGCCGACCTGCCGCGCGAGATAGCGCCGCACGGTGTGCCTGGCGTCGGCGTCGTTGTACTGCACGCTCGTGCCCGCCGCGCCCACCCGCGGGCAGGCATAGCCGTCGGCCAGGACCGCGCGGTCCACGGTCACCGTGAGCGTGCTGCTCTGCCAGGTCACCGTGTCGGCGGTGGCGACGCCCGGCTGGGCGAGCGCGGCCAGCACGCCCTGCGGGTACTGGTACATCTGCGTCACATTGCCGGGCGCGAGCGTCCAGCACTTCTCCTGGAGTTCGGCGATGGTGCCGTTCTCCAGGTCGGCGGCCCAGCGGCGCAGGGCCGGCACGGCCTCGGGCACGCCGGGCACCGCGCCCACCTCGGGGGCGTCGTCGGGGACCGGCGGCAGCGCGGGGGTGGACGGGGCCGCGGGCGCGGCGGTGCCGGTGTCCCCGGCGTTCTCCTCGCCTGCGGCCGAGACCGTCTCCTCGCTCGCGGGGGACGAGGACGGCGCGTCGTCGACCGGGATGCCCGACACCGAGTCGCAGCCGGTGAGCAGCAGGGCTGCCGCAGCGAGACCGCAGGTCAGGGCGCGGCCGCCGCGGCGTGTGGCGCCCGCTCCGCTCGCTGCTGTCCGGTCGTGTTCCCTCGCGTGCGGGCGGGCACGTTCCACTTCGACGATCCTCTTTCGCTGGCAGGTGCGGACGGGGCCGGTGCGGCGGCGCGGCGACACGGGTTTCGGCGGCGGCCGTTCCGGTCGGACGATGCTGCGACTACGCTAGCGGAATTGTGGAACCCGTCTACCGGACGATCATCGGCTTGGCCCGGACCGTCTTCTTCGCCCAGGGCCTGAAGTTCACCGTCACCGGCGCCGAGCACATCCCGGCCCGGGGCGGCGCCGTGATCGCGATCAACCACACCGGGTACATGGACTTCACCTACGCCGGCCTGCCCGCGCGCCGGGTGAAGCGCTACATCCGGTTCATGGCCAAGAAGGAGGTCTTCGACAATGCGATCTCCGGCCCGATCATGCGCGCGCTCAAGCACATTCCGGTCGACCGCACGGCGGGCGCCGATTCCTACCTGGCCGCCGTCGACTACCTGAAGCGCGGCGAACTGGTCGGCGTCTACCCCGAGGCGACGATCAGCCGCAGCTTCGAGATCAAGGAGTTCAAGTCCGGCGCCGCGCGCATGGCGATCGAGGCGGACGTGCCGATCATCCCCCTCGTCATCTGGGGCGCGCAACGGGTTTGGACGAAGGGACATCCGAAGCGCCTGGGCCGCACCAACACTCCGATTTCGATCGCGGTGGGCGAGCCGATCGCGCCGAACCTGCCGCCCGCGGAACTCACCGAAGTGCTGCACTCCACCATGCAGCGCCTGCTGGCCGGGCTCCAGGAGAGCTACGAGCACGAACCCGGCGCCTACTGGGTGCCCGCGCGGCTCGGCGGCAGCGCGCCCACCCTGGAGGAGGCCAACGCGCTCGACGCCGCCGAGATCGCCGAACGCCAGGCCAAACGGGCCGCGTCCGGCGACGACCGACCGCCCCGCCCGTAGCCCGCTGACCAGGCGATTTTGTACCGGCCTACGGGGCGGCTAAAGTTCTCGATCGCACGGCCGCAGCGGCCGGGCACGCGGATGTAGCGCAGCTGGTAGCGCATCACCTTGCCAAGGTGAGGGTCGCGGGTTCGAATCCCGTCATCCGCTCCATACAGGCGGCTGGTGCTCGTCTGCGGTGGCCCGCGCCACGGCCGCGATCCTCGCAGCGGTACGCTGTCGTTCCGGGCTCGACAGCGGCGCATCCAGGAGTACTCCTATGGGTAAGGGCGAGAAGGTGTTCCCCTCGGCGGAGACACGTACCACCACCATCGGCGTGCGCGTGCCCGCCCGCTACGATCAGCTCGTCATGCTGCGCGCGCTGGCCGAGACGGTGGCACTCATCGCCGACTTCGGCATCGACGAGGTCGCCGACATCCGGCTGGCGCTCGACGAGGTGGCCACCGCACTCATGCAGGACGCGGTACCCGGCACCGATCTGGACTGTTCGCTGAACTACGGGGAAGCCTCGATGGACATCTCCGTCTCGGCGCGCACCGTCACCGAGGACGGCCCCGACCGCACCGGATTCGGCTGGCACATCCTCACCACCCTCACCGAATCGGTATCCATCGACACCGGCCCCCGCGATGCCACCGGCGGCTACCTGACGACCGTGCATTTCCGCTGGTCACGCGGACGCGCCGATGCCTGAGGCCGCCTCCACCGGTCCGGTGGAGCCGGCGGTCGGGGGCTACCAGGACCTGGAACCCGAGTTCGCCGAGCTGGCCGCTCTCGACGCCGACGATCCGCGCCGCCGGGTGCTGCGCGAGGAGCTGATCGAGCGCTGCCTGCCGCTGGCCGAGCACATCGCTCGCAAGTTCAGCGGGCGCGGGGAGAACTTCGAGGATCTGCTGCAGATCGCCCGGGTCGGTCTGGTGGCCGCGGTGGACCGCTTCGATCCGGGCCAGGGCGCGCCGTTCCTGGCCTTCGCGGTGCCGACCATCATGGGTGAGGTGCGCAGGCATTTCCGCGATCACACCTGGTCGGTGCGGGTGCCGCGCCGGCTCAAGGAGTTGCAGGCCACCCTCAATCCGGCGATCGAGACGCTGACCCAGCGGCTCGGACGGATGCCGAGGGCGCGCGAGATCGCCGAGGAACTCGACGTCGACATCGCCGAGGTGACCCAGGCGCTGGTCGCCCGCAACGCCTACCAGACCTCCTCGATCGACGGTTCGGCGAGCAGCGAGGAGTCCGGGATGCCCGGGCTGGCCGAGACGCTCGGCGAGGAGGACCCCGAATACGGCACGGTGGAGAACTATCTCGCGGTGCGTCCGCTCATCGCGGCGCTGCCCGAACGGGAGCGCCGGGTGCTGGAAATGCGGTTCTTCCAATCGATGTCGCAGGATCAGATCGCCAAGCAACTCGGCTGCTCGCAGATGCAGGTCTCGCGCATCCTGTCGCGCACGCTGAAGAGTCTGCGCGAGCAGGCATTGCGCGACTGAGCCCGCCCTCCGCGGATTCGGGAGGACGGGCTCGTGTCGCTCAGTGCGCGCCGCCCGCCGAGGAGAATCCCCGCAGGCGCAGGCTGTTGCTCACCACGAAGACCGAGGAGAAGGCCATCGCCGCGCCTGCCAGCATCGGGTTCAGCAGCCCGGCCATCGCCAGCGGGATCGCCGCGACGTTGTAGGCGAAGGCCCAGAACAGGTTCACCTTGATCGTGCCCAGTGTGCGCCGGGACAGCCGGATCGCGTCGACGGCGGCGCGCAGGTCGCCGCGCACCAGCGTCAGATCACCCGCCTCGATCGCCACGTCGGTGCCGGTGCCCATGGACAGGCCCAGGTCGGCTTGGGCGAGCGCGGCGGCGTCGTTCACGCCGTCGCCGACCATCGCGACCACCTTGCCCTCGTCCTGCAGCCGCCGCACCACCTCCGCCTTGTCCTGGGGCAGCACCCCGGCGATCACTTCGTCGATGCCGACTTCGTCCGCGACGGTGCGAGCCACGGCGGCGTTGTCGCCGGTCACCATGATCGGGGTCAGGCCGAGGCCGATCAGTTGCGAGACCGCTTGCGCGGAGGTCGGTTTCACCGCGTCGGCGACGACGAGGACGCCGCGCGCAGCGAGTCCGCCCGCGGGGGAGTCCCAGGCGATCGCGACCGCGGTGCCGCCGTCGTGCTCGGCGCGCGCCAGCGCTTCGGCGAGTTCGCCGCTCAGCGGCAGGCCGCGCTCCTCGAGCAGCCTGGCCCGTCCGATGAGCACCCGGCGCCCGGCCACGACGCCCTCCACGCCTAGGCCGGCCAGATCGGCGAAGTCGCGTACCTGCTCGAGGTCGCCGGTCTTCGCGTGGGCGGCGTCGGCGATCGCGCGGGCGATCGGGTGTCCGGAGGAGTGCTCCAGCGCGCCCGCCACGGCCAGCACCCGGTCGGCGTCTTCGCCCTCGGCGGCGATCACCTCGCGCAGGGCCATCTTGCCGGTGGTGACGGTGCCGGTCTTGTCCAGCAGGATGGTGTCCACCCGCCGTGTCGACTCCAGCACCTCCGGACCCTTGATCAGCACGCCGAGCTGCGCGCCGCGGCCGGTGCCGACCAGCAGCGCCGTCGGGGTGGCCAGGCCGAGCGCGCACGGGCAGGCGATGATCAGCACCGCGACGGCCGCGGTGAAGGCCGCCGCCACCGAACCGCCGGTGCCCAGCCAGAAGCCGAGCGTGGCGACCGCCAGCGCGATGACCACCGGCACGAACACCCCGGAGATCCGGTCGGCCAGCCGCTGCGCCTGGGTCTTGCCGGTCTGCGCCTGCTCCACCAGCTTCGCCATCTGCGCGAGCTGGGTGTCGGCGCCGATCCTGGTGGCGCGCACCACCAATCGCCCACCGACATCGACCGTCGCCCCCGTGACCGCGTCTCCGACGCCGACCTCGACCGGCGCGGATTCACCGGTCAGCATGGAGGCGTCCACGGCCGAGGCGCCCTCCACCACCACGCCGTCGGTGGCGATCTTCTCGCCCGGCCGCACCACGAATTCGTCGCCGACGGCGAGCTGTTCGATCGGGATCCGCTGTTCGGTCTGCCCGCGCCGGACCGTCACCTCCTTCGCGCCGAGTTCGAGCAGCGCGCGCAGCGCCGCCCCCGCCGTGCGCTTGGACCTGGCCTCGAAGTAGCGGCCGGCCAGCAGGAAGGTCGTCACGCCCGCGGCGGCCTCCAGGTAGATGTTGCCGCTGCCGTCGGCCCTGGCGATGGTGAGCTCGAACGGGTGCGTCATGCCGGGCGTCCCCGCGGTGCCGAAGAACAGCGCGTACAGCGACCAGCCGAAGGCGGCCAGCGTGCCGATCGACACCAGGGTGTCCATGGTGGCCGCGCCGTGGCGCAGGTTCACCCAGGTGGCCCGGTGGAACGGCCACGCGCCCCACACCACGACCGGCGCGGCCAGCGTCAGCGAGAGCCACTGCCAGTACTCGAACTGCCAGGCCGGGACCATCGCCAGCGCGATCACCGGGATGCTCAGCACCGCCGAGACGATCAGGCGCTGCCGCAGCGCGTCGGTCGGGTCGGCGGGCTCGGCCTGCGGCTGCGCCGTGGACGCGGAGACCGGCGGCGCGGGCAGCTCGGCGGTGTACCCGGTGGCCTCGACGGTGGCGATGAGGTCCGCGGGCGTGAGGTCGCCGGTGATCTGGACGGAGGCCTTCTCGGTGGCGTAGTTGACCGTAGCCGTCACGCCGTCGAGCCGGTTCAGCTTCTTCTCGATGCGGTTGGCGCAGGAGGCGCAGGTCATACCGCCGATCTGTAATTCGATCAGCTGCGGCGCCTGCTGCGCCAGGGCGGGGGAGGCGGTGCTCATGGGGTGCTCCGTTCGATGTGGCACGGGGTCCGGGCTCAGTGGCCGTGGTCGCCGTGCTCGCCGCCGGGGCTCACGCCCGGCACGGTGCTCGGTGTTCCGGTGCCGGGTGCGGTCGTTGGGCCTGCCGAAGCCGGCGAGCTGTCCGAGTTCTCGTAGGGCACGGTCACGGTGAACTCGGCGGTGCGCACGACGCCTTCGTGCTGGAAGTCCAGGAACAGGCGGTAGTCGCCCGGGCTCGGCGCGGTCATCGCGAAGGTGATGCCCGGTCCTGCCGGGGTGACTCCGTCGCCGGGACCACCCTCGGGGTGCACGTGCAGGTAGGCGAGGTCGGCGCCGCGCAGTGCGACCAGGTGGCCGTATGCGCCGAGGTAGGGCTCGAGGTCGGTGACCGGGCGTCCGTCGCGGGCGACCGAGAGGGTGACCGTCGAATTCGCGCCCGCGGTGACCGTGCCGTCCAGCGTCACGGTGTAGTCGCCTGTCGTGGCGGTGCCTGCGGGTGCGGGCAGTGGCCGCGGGTCGTAGTCACCGGCGACCCGCAGATCCGCGCCGAGTGTCAGGTTCTCGCCGCCCTCGGGGACGAAGTCGGCGAAGACGCGGTAGTCGCCCGCGCGGCTCAGGTCCACCGGCACGCTCCAGGCGCCGTCCGGGCCGAGCACCGGGTGCACGTGCTGGAAAGCGGTCATATCGCGGCGCACCACGATCAGGTGCAGATCCTTGTCGTGGCTGGTGGTGTAGCGGGTGACTGGCGCGCCGTGCTCGTCGAGGACGCGCAACCGCAGCGGCGCCCGGTCGCCGGCCCGAACCAGGGCGTTCTCCAGTTGCAGGGTGTAGCCCGCGTCGGTGACCAGCAGGCCGCCGGGCATGGCGCTCGTCTGGCCCGCGCCGCCGGTGTGCGCGTCGTGCTCGGCGGAATCGGCGCCCGAGTCGGTGGGACCGACCAGCGCGCCGATCCCCAGTGCGAGCGCGAAGACGGCAGCCAGACCGATGCCGAAGCCGGCGAACTTGGTTGTGGTGTTCACGGCTCCGACGATACCCCCCAGGGGTATTTTGTCAACGCCTGCGAGCGCGCGGACGCGTGCCGGAAACGAGGGATTCAGGCGCCGTGCAGGTGGCGCGCGGTCGGCGAGGTCGGCACGTCCGCGGGGTCGGGGTAGGTGCCGAGGAGCCGGTCGGCGGTGCCCGAACTGGTCACCGTGAACCAGAAGTGCTCGTTCTTGTAGTGGTGGTGGCGGTGGTTGCGCCAGACCGCCCGGTAGAGCGCGTGCCGCGGCTTGTAGTCGGTGTGGATGAGGAAGTGCGTCCACTCGTAGCAGAGCCCGAGCGCCGCCACGGTGAGCAGGAAGGTGAGGGCGAGGCCGGTGCGCGGGAAGGCGAACGCCGCGATCACGACCAGCCCGGCGATGACGAAGACCAGCGAGCGGGTGGGGATGAAGATCAGCGGGATATCGCGCGGATCGAGGTGGTGCTCACGGTGTTTGCGGGCCAGCTCGGAATCCAGCCGCAGCGGCCCGAGCTGCTTGGGGCGCCAGTGCAGAACCAGCACGTGGATGATCCACTCGACCAACGGGAAGGCCGCGAGGATCACCAGCGGCACCAGCGCGTCGGTCGGCTGCCAGTCGCCGAGCGCCACGCGCGCGCCCGACGCGGCGATCAGGGTGGCGCCGATCAGCCAGGGGGAGGGGTGACGGACGAATTCGGCGCGGGCGTCGCGCAGGGTCATCCCCCGGCGCGCGGTCGTTCCGGTCATGAGGGCACCTCGCTGTGCGGAGTGGGTTGTTCGGATGCGTCGATGGCGCTGTCCAGGGCGGCGATCAGGCTGGTGGTCGCCGGTTCGAGCAGGGTGTGGGCACGTTCGGCGGCGGTGGCGGGATCGCCTGCCAGCACCGCCTCGGCCACCGCGCGGTACCCGGCGGCATTGCCGACCTCGACCGTCATGAGCGGGGCCAGTGCCGCCAGCGCGGGCTCGTAGGCGGCGCGCAGCATGTTGTTCATCAGGCGGAACACCAGCGAGTCGGCCGCGTCGACCAGGTGCTCCCAGAATTCGAGCGCGTGCCGCTGCAGCGCGATCGGCTCGGTCTCACCCGCCAGCTCGGCCAGGGTGGTGTCGAGGGCGTGTCGCAGGCGGTCGCGATCCGCGGGGCGGCGGGTGCGCGCCGCGGCCAGCTCGGCGACCTTGGGCGCGTTGTGCAGCCTGGCCTCGAGGATGCTGCGGGCCACGGTGGGATCGAGTGTGCCCTGCCGGATCAGCAGCCGCGGCAGGATCTCCAGCCCGGAGCCGCGCCGGTAGTCGAGCACGGTGGTGGTGTCGCCCTGGCGCACCGAGACCAGCCCGGCCCCGGCAAGTCGCTGCAGGGCCTCGCGCACGGCAGGCCTGGACACCGCGAGCGCCTCCGCGAGCTGCCGTTCGCTGGGCAGCGCCGAGCCCGGGGCTCGTTCACCGCTGAGTACCTCCTCGGCGATCTGCTCGAAGACCTCCGTCGACACCGACCGTTTGACCACTGGTTGCAACGCCATGCGACAACTCTGCGCCCGTAGTGGTCAACTGGTCAAGTGGTAAGACCAATGTCAGCTCGGATCGGAACCACGGATCGCCGTCAGCCACACAGCCGCCGCTCCGGCTACGCACAGCGCACCCAGGAAGGCGCCGAATCCGCCGCCGTCGAGATACACCCACAGCAATGCGGCGATCGGGGCCGCGACGGCAGGCTGGGCGTCCAGCAGCAACCGCCGGGACAGGCGGTTCGCGGTGCGCGCTCGACGCCCGGCATCCGGATCGGGCCGCACCGGGTTGTCGAGCAGCCGGCCCGCCGGTTCGCTGTCGCGCGCCCGTCCGGCCGGAAGCATCCGCATTCCCGCGACCTCGATGTATCGCGCGTCCACCCGCGCCTCGGTCGCGGTGAGGCGCACCAGTTCCGGGGTGAAGTACACCGGCAGCCACCACCGGTCCGGCCGGCCGGGCACGCCGATTTCCAGCCACGACCGGCTGACCAGACGATGCTGCTGACGGACCCGACGCACCGGCACGCCCGCTGTCCGGACCTCCTCCGGCAAGCCGTGTGGCAGCGCCCCGAGCGCCCTGGCCAGCCGGATTCCGCTGTAGCCGAGCACGACCAGCGCCACCGCGGCCGCGGCGGCGCGCTGATCGACATCGCCGAAGGGCAGCACCGCCGCGCACCCGGCGAGCGCGGCCGCCGTCACGCCGAGCGGATAGGCGAGCGGGCGCGCCTGCCCGCTCGTCCCGGAACTCACTTCAGGAAGCCGACTTTCGTCCAGTTCTCCGATTGCAGGCCGAACGCACCCCAGTTGGCGAGGTCCGCGCGCTGAGCCACCATGCCGACCGATTGCATGAGCGGCAGTGAGAAGCCGAGTTCGAAGATCATCCGGTCGGCCTCGTTGGCCATCTCGATCGCCTTGTCGGGATCGAGCTCGGAGATCGTGCGCTCGATCAGCTCGTTGAGTTCCGGCGAACCGATCCGGCCCTTGTTGCTCAAGGGGTTGGCCGGGTCGTAGGCGTAGATCTGCGGCAGCGCGCCGAGTGGGAAGATGCTCTTGTTCCAGGAGAAGTTCACGATGTCGAAGTTGCCCGGGTCGACGACATCGGTGAACAGGCCGTTGCCCGGATAGGTCTCGATCTTCAGCCGCACGCCCACCTGCGCCAGGCTCTGCTGGGCGATCTGCGACATCTGCACCCAGGTCTGCTGCTGGTACATGACGATGCGCAGCTCGAGCGGACGCCCGTCCTTGACCCGCACGTCGCCCTCGCGCACCCAGCCCAGCTCGTCGAGCTCGCGCTCGGCGGCCGCCGGATCGAAGGCGACGGCCTGGGCATTGTCCCGGTAACCCTTCTGACCGTCGAGGTAGATGTGATTGTTCAGCGGCTTCGGGTCCGCGACCAGACCGTTCTGGATCGCCGAGGCGATGGCCTGGCGGTCGATGGCCTTGGACACAGCCACCCGCAGGCGGGCATCCTCCAGGATGGAGCCGGGGGCGCCGTTGAAGGTCATGTGCGAGAACCGCAGAGCGGGCGCGCGCAACACCACCAGCCCCGGCGACTGGGTGGCGGCGCTCGCCTCGTCGAGGCTCGAGATCTCCGCGGAGTCGAGTTCGTCGTTCTGCAGCGCGTTGATACGGGCCGCGTAGTCGAGCACGCTGAAGGTGACGTTCTCCAGCTTCGGCGTCTCGCCCCACCAGGACGGGTTGCGGCCGAGCACGATGCGCTGCTGGGCGCGGTCGATGTCGGTGACGACGAACGGCCCGGCCGATACGCGCGGCGCCTGGCGGTCCAGGTTCTCGAAGGCCTCCGGCGATTCGGTGGTGGCCTTCGGATAGAGCGGGCTGAACATGCCCTGCCACTCGGCGTAGTGATCGGACATGGTGACGATCGCCTGCCGGTCGTCGACGCCGCGTTCGACCGAGGCGATCCGGCTGTAGCCCTGGGTGGCCGACACCCGGTAGGCCGGGTCCCGCCCGCTCAGCGCGTTCGCCTGGGACCGCAGATCCTCCCAGGTGATGGGCGTCCCGTCGGACCAGACCGCCGCCGGGTTGATGGTGTAGGTGATCTGCTGCGGATCGGTGCCGGTGAGCTCGATGTCGGTGTAGTAGTCGTGATCGACCGAGAGTTCGCCCGCCGCGTCGGCGGTGACCGTGCCGGGTAGCGTCGATGCCATCACGGTGGACACATCGGCGTCCGCGTCGACGTGCAGGCTGTTGAAAGTGGGCGGGAACGCGGTCAGCGCGAGCCGCAGGTTGCCGCCGTCGCGCAGCTCACCCGGATCGTGCGGGTTGATATCGCTGGTCGCGCCGACGGTGGAGTCGCCGACGAGGTCGCCGGTATCGCCGCTACAGGCCGCGAGGACCACGCCGATCGCCAGCAGCGGAGCCGCGAGCCGTGCGGCCGGGCGTATCTTCATCGTCGCCTCCCTGAATGTCGCGCGTACGCGGTGGATTCGCCGCTCACCGGAGGAATCCGATGGCGGTGTAGTCGTAGGACGCCAGGCCGGGGGAGCCGAAGTTGGCCAGATCGGCGCGCACGCCGTAGCTGCCGTCCCACTGGTACAGCGGCAGGGAATGGCCTTCGGCGAACACCGCGTGGTCGACCTCGTTGGCCAGCTCGATCGCCCGCTGCGGATCGAGCTCGGACAGGGTGGCCTCGATCAGCTCGTTGAGCTCCGGCGATCCGATCCGCCCGAAATTGTTCTGCGTGTTGGGCGGGTAGAACCCGTAGGTCTGCGGGACGCTGCTGAGCGGGAAGGCGTCGCCCTGGTAGATGAACTGGGCGGCGTCGAAATCGCCGGGCTGGATGACATCGGTGAAGAAGCCGGCGCCGGGCCTGGTGTCGATCTGCAGGCGTACGCCGATCCGCGCCAGGTCGTTCTGGATGATCCCCGCGATCTGCACCCAGGTCGGGTCGTCGTACATCACGTCGCGGATCACCAGTTCGCGCCCGTCCTTGACCCGCACATCGCCCCGGCGCAGCCAGCCGAGTTCGTCGAGTTCGCGTTCGGCGGCCGCCGGATCGAAGGCGGGGGCGTTGTCCCGGTAGCCCTCCTGGCCCTGCAGGTAGATGTGATTGTTCAGCGGCGTCGGTGATTCCACCAGCCCGTTCTGCAGCGCCGAGGCGATGGCCTGCCGGTCGATCGCCTTGCCGATCGCCACCCGCACGCCCGGATCGGCCAGGATGGACCCGGGCGCGCCGTTGAAGGTGATGTGCCGCCAGCGGTTCCCCGGCGCGCGCCGTACCTCGAGGCCGGGGGTGTCGCGCACGAGCAGCACCTCGTCGACGCTGTTGAGCTGCGAGACGTCCAATTCGTCGTTCTGCAGGGCGGATACGCGCGCGACGCTGTCGAGCACGCTGAAGGTGATGGTGTCCAGCTTGGGCGTCTCGCCCCACCACAGCGGGTTGCGCTCGAGCACGATGCGGCCCTGGGCACGGTCGGTGGACTGGATGCGGAACGGGCCCGCGGTCGGCCCCATGGCGTCGGTCAGGCTGTCGTTGAATGCCTCCGGGTCGGCGGTCACCGACTTCGGATACAGCATCGCGTTGCCCGCGAACTGGCCGCGCCACTCGGCGTAGGGGCGTTCGAAGGTGATCACCGCCTGGCGGTCGTCGACGCCGCGCTCTACCCGGGCGACCCGGTCGAAGCCGTTGGTCATGGCGATCTGGAAGCGCGGATCACGCCCGCTCAGCGCGTTCGCCTGGGAGGCGATGTCCTCCCAGGTCACCGGGCGGCCGTCGGACCACACCGCCTTCGGCTCGATCGTGTAGGTGACCTGCTGGGGCTCGGTGTTCGTCAGCGCGACATCGGTGAAGAAGTCGTGATCGACGCTGAGTCGGCCCGCCGCGTCGGAGACGAACGAACGCGGCAACATCGCGTGGGTGATCGAGGCGATATCGCCCTCGTTGCCGTCGATCGAGAGGGTGTTCCAGTTCGCCGGGAAGGAGCTCACCGACAGCCGCAGATTGCCGCCCTCGGCGACCCGGTCACGCTCGACCGGATTGATGTCGCTGGTGCTGCCGATGGCGTCGGACAGCCCTGTCGCGGAACGGTCGTCCGCCGAACAGCCCGCCAGCAGCGCGGCCAGCAGTGCGCCCGCGCTCAGCCCGGCCAGCAGTCGCGATGTGCGGATGCCCATGATCTACCTCCTATCGCGACAGCGCCGGTGTCGGCACCGCGTCGATCAGCGCCCGCGTGTACGGATGCCTCGGGTCGCCGAGCACCTGTTCGGCGGGCCCGGATTCCACGATCTTGCCCCGGTGCATGACCGCGATCTCGTGGGCGAGATTGCGCACCACCGATAGATCGTGCGAGACGAACAGATACGACAGCCCGCGATCGGCCTGCAACTGCCGCAACAGGTTCAGCACGCCCGCCTGGATGGACACGTCCAGCGAGGACACCGGCTCGTCGAGCACCAGCAGTTCCGGGTCCAGCGCCAGCGCCCTGGCGATGCTGATGCGCTGCTTCTGCCCGCCGGAGAAGTCCGCCGGATACCGATCGGCGTGCTCGGGACGCAGGCCCACCAGCTCGAGCAGTTCCGGTACCCGCCGGGCGATCTCCGCCCGCGGACGCCCGTCGATGCGCAACGGCTGGGCCAGCACGTCCGAGATGGGCAAGCGGGGGTCCAGCGCCGCGGTCGGATCCTGGAAGACGATCTGCATCTTGCGCCGCAGCTGCCGCTTCTGGGCTTTGGTCAACGTGGCGACGTCGTGGCCGAGCACCTCGATGCGTCCCCGCTCCGGCGGCTCGAGATCCAGGATCTGGGTCAGCGTGGTCGATTTGCCCGACCCGGACTCGCCGACCAGCGCCAGCGTGCGGCCCGCGTGCACCTCGAAATCGATGCCGTCGACCGCGCGCACCTCGCCGGTCCGCCGTCGCAGGATCACCCCCGAGGTGAGCGGATAGGTCTTGGCCAGATCGGTTACCCGCAGGACCACCGTCGGATCCGAGGCGGCGTCGCCGGACGGGCTCGCCGTGCCGGGCACGGCATCCGAGGTGTGGGTGGCGTCGGGCTGCCCGACCGCCGAGGTCGGGGTGGCGACGGAGGCGGCAGTGGCCTCGTGGTCGGAGTTCCCGGCCGGTGCGCTCGCGGTGCCGGTCCCGTCCAGGTCGCGGCGGTAGGCGGCGAACAGGTCGTCGGCGCTCAGATCACCGGTCCGGATGCAGGCGGCGAGGCCACGTTCGCCGGTCGGGGTCAGCACCGGATCGATCGTGCGGCACTCGTCGATCGAGACGGGGCAACGCGGGGCGAAGGCGCATCCGGGCGGCAGAGCCTGCATGGCGGGCGGTGCGCCGGCGATCGGGATCAGCGGGCTGCGCATCGGGCCGTCCATCCGGGGAATCGAACCCAGCAGGCCAACGGTGTAGGGCATGCGCGGCTCGGCGAACAAGTCGGCGGCGGGCGCGGTCTCCACCACGCGCCCGGCGTACATGACCGCCACCCGGTCGGCCAGGGTCGCGGCGATGCCCATGTCGTGGGTGATCATGACGACGCCCGCGCCGGTGATGTCGCGTGCGGTGCGCAGCAGATCGAGGATCTGTTTCTGCACGGTCACGTCCAGGGCGGTGGTCGGCTCGTCGCACAGGATCAGCGCGGGATCGTTGGCGATGGCCATGGCGATCACCACCCGCTGGCGCATGCCGCCGGAGAATTCGTGCGGGAAGGCCCGCGCGCGCACCGCCGCGTCCGGGATGCCCACCAGATCCAGCAACTCCACCGCGCGCGCCGCGGCCTGCCTGCGGGTCGTCCGGCCGTGTGCCAGCAGCGCCTCGGCCACCTGATCGCCCACCCGGTACACCGGGGTGAGCGCCGAGAGCGGGTCCTGGAAGACCATGCTGATCGAGCGCCCGCGCAACTTCGACATCGGCCGGTCACCCAGGCCGATCAGCTCGCGCCCGCGCAGCCGGATGGAACCGCTCACCCTGGCCTGGTCGGGCAGCAGGCCGATCATCGCCAGCGCCGACACCGACTTGCCCGAGCCGGACTCGCCGACGACGGCGAGCACCTCGCCTTCCGCGACGGTCAGGTTCACCCCGCGCACCGCCTCGATGCGGCCTTCCTCGCTCGGAAAGGAGACCCGCAGATCCACGATCTCCAGCAAGCCGGCGCCCGCCTCGCCTGCCCGGCGGGGACTGTCCGTGTCGCTCATGCCTTCGCCCGCTTCCGTTTCCGCGCACCCCTGGCACTCGGATCGAACGCGTCGCGCAGCCCGTCGCCGACCAGGTTCGCGCACAACACCACCGTGACCAGGAACCCGCCGGAGAACAGGAACAACCAGGGATAGGTCAGCGCCGAGGCGGTGCCGTCGCGGATCAGCGTGCCCAGAGACACGTCCGGCGGCTGCACGCCGAAACCGAGGAAGCTCAAACCGGTTTCGGCCATGATCGCCGCGCCGACCGCGAGAGTGGTGTCGATGATGAGGATCGAGGCGATGTTGGGCACGATGTGGGTGAGGATCACCGTGTGGGTCGGCGCGCCCATATACCGCGCCGCGCGGACGAATTCACGCTCGCGCAGGCTCATCGTCAACCCGCGCACGATGCGCGCGCTGATCATCCAGCCGAACACGCTGAGCAGCACCACCAGCAGCGCGATCCCGCCGCCGCCCTTCACCTTGGGCGCGAACAGCATGATGATGATCGTGGACGGCACCACGAGCAGCAGATCGACCAGCCACATGATGGCCCGATCGGGCCATCCGCCGAGCAACCCGGCCACCGATCCGGCGAGCGCGGCCAGCGCGGTGCTGAACACCGCCACGCAGAACCCGATGATCAGCGATTTCTGAGCCCCGCGCAGGGTCTGGGCCAGCACATCGTGGCCGATCGGGTCGGTGCCGAACCAGTGCCGCGGGCTCGGCGGCTGCCGCAGCGCGGTGCGGTCCTGATACAGGTAGTCGTAGGGCAGGAAGTGCGGCAGCACGAAACTGGCCAGCACCAGCAGGATCAGCACCACCGCCGCCACCACGGCCGGCTTGTTGCGCAGGAACCGCCGCCGCACCAGCGCCCGCCTGCCGGTGGCCGCCCGCGGGGCTCCGGCGACGATGATCTCGGCTTCGGTCATGTCCGCCCGCCCCTCGCCTCGCGCTGTCCGTGCGATCCGGCCGTCATCCGACCCGCACCCGCGGGTCGAGCACGGCGTAGACGATGTCGGACAGCAGTCCCGACACCAGCACCACCACGCCGGTGAACACCGTCACCGTCACCACCACGTAGATGTCCTGGGCGTTGACCGAGTCCACCAGCCATTCGCCGACCCCGTGCCAGCCGAAGATCTTCTCGGTGAAGGTGGCCCCGGTGATCAGGCCGCCCAGGCTGTAGGCGAACAGTGTCGCCATCGGGATCAGCGCCGTGCGCAGGCCGTGCTTGTACAGCGCGCGCTGTCTGGTCAGCCCCTTGGCCCGCGCGGTGCGGATGAAATCGCTCTGCAGCACATCGAGCATGGCGTTGCGCTGATATCGGCTGTAGCCGGCCATCGCGCCGAGCGCCAGCGCCAGTGTGGGCAGCACCAGGTGCTGGAGCCGGTCGAGCAACTGCGGCCACAACCCGTCGATCCGATGCGCCGAGGTCTCGCCGGTGTAGAGGAAGATGCGCTGCCCGGTCATCGAGTTGATCTCCAGCGCACCGTATTTCAGCAGTGTGGCGAGCAGGAAGATCGGCGTGCTGAGCAGCACCAGCGAGACGATCGTGGTGAAGTAGTCGCTGAATTTGTACTGGCGGATCGCACCGGCCGCGCCGATCAGCACGCCGAGCACCGTGCCCAGCACCGAGCCGACGAGCAGCAGTCGCAGACTCACCCCGACCCGCCTGCCCAGTTCCTCGCTCACCGGCTGCCCGGCCAGCGTGGTGCCGAAATCGCCGTGCACCGCGCCGCTGACCCAGGTGAGATAGCGCTGCGGGATCGGCTCGTCGAGATGCAGTTCGGCGGCCTTCGCGTCGATCACCGACTGCGGCGGGCGCGGATTGCGCTGTTCGAGGCTGTCCAGCGGCCGGAAGGTCAGACCGGCGACGGCGAAGGTCAGGAACGAGGCCAGCAGCAGCAACACCACATAGTTCGCGGCGCGTCGCAGCAGGAAGCCGATCATCAGGTCTGGTCCTTCGCCGGGCTGGCATACGGGTCTCGGACCCTGATCATAGGGACGAGCGTCGATGCGCGTGCGGCACCGGCGCGGGACGGGCATGTCCGCCGCCCGGCCGCTTCGCCACCGTTGCGAGCCGCTTTTCCGGCAGGATGGACAGGTGACGCGCTTGCACCTGCCCCCGCCGAAGATGGTCGCCACCGACGTCGACGGCACCTTGATCGACCACGACGAACGGGTCAGCGACCGCACCAAGGCGGTCGTGACCGCGCTCGTCGCCGACGGTGTGCCGTTCGTGCTGGCCACCGGCAGGCCGCCGCGCTGGGTCGATCCGGTCGTCGACGGCCTCGACCACGCGCCGCTGTGCGTCTGCGCCAACGGCGCGGTGATCTACGACAGCGCCACCGACCGGATCCTGGGCGCGTACACCCTGGGCGTGGAAACCCTGGTCGAGATCGCCGAGATCGCCGAACGCGTATTGCCCGGCTGCGGGCTGGCCGCCGAACGGGTCGGCGCCTCGGCCCACGACGCCGCGACCCCGCAGTTCGTGAGCGCGCCGGAATACGAGCATGCCTGGCTGAACCCGGACGACACCGAGGTCGCGCGGCACGAGGTGGTCGCCGCGCCCGCCGTCAAACTGCTCATCCGGATGCGCGGCGCCGACAGCGGCCAGATGCGCGCGGCACTGGTGCCCTATATCGGCGACCAGGCCGACATCACCTACTCCACCGACCACGGCCTCATCGAACTGTCCGCCCCGGGCATCACCAAGGCCTCCGGGCTGGTCACCGTGGCCCAGCGGCTGGGCATCGACCAGGACCGGGTCATCGCCTTCGGCGACATGCCCAACGACATCCCGATGCTGGAACTGGCCGGGCACGGGGTGGCGATGGCGAACGGGCACGCCGACGCGATCGCCGCCGCCGACGAGGTCACCGCCACCAATGTGGAGAACGGCGTCGCGCGGGTGCTCGAGCGCTGGTGGAAGTAGGCCGCCTGTTCGTCCGAGCCCCGGCGCAGATCCGGTGCTTGCGCGATCCAGCTGTGGCGCAGCAGTTTTCGAGTTCCTCTGGTAACGTCCCGCGGTTCCGCCGCGCTCGGGTCGGTGGGGCGGAAGCGAGGACGGGATGGGGATCGGAAGCTGGTTCGGCAGGGGCGGGAGCGAGGCGGCGCGGCGCGACTTCGGGCTGTTGGTCCTGTCCGTCGTGCGGGCTCAGCCCGGCGTCGCCGGGGCGGAATTCGACGATCGGGAGTTCGTGATCCACTACGGCACCCCGGAAGGGATGTCGTTCCGGATGGGGCTGACCACGCCCTACCGGCGTTGTCGCGGTGAGACCGGACCCGCCGCCCACGCCATGCTCGAGTCCTATGTGCGCGGGATCGTCGAGGGGACGGCCGCCGCGATGCGCCGGGATTCCTGGGAAGTCGCGGCCCCGCGGCTGCGTCCGGTGCTGCGGCAGGCGGGCGAGCTCGCGTCCCGGATCCAGGGCCTGCGACTGGCCGAGAACACCCTGTGGCGACCGGTGGCGCCGGGCATGATGGAACGCGTGGTCGTCGACACACCGACCTCCATGGCCGCGGTGACACCCCATGATCTGGTGACCTGGGGCGTCGACGCGGAGACGGTGTTCGCCACCGCCCGTGCCAATCTCCAGGGCCTTGGTGCCGCGGTCGTCGACGCGTTCGGGCGTTCCGGCGAGCCGATCATGTTCCTGCCCGACGAGGACGGCGAGCTCTACGCGGGTGCGCTGCCGCTGGTGCCCGGCTGGCTGGGCGCGCTGCGCGAGCGATACGGCTGCGAGTTCATCGCGTGCGTTCCGGGCAACACCGGGGTCGCGATCGGTGCGGTCACCTCGCCGCAGGTCGTCGCCGAGCTGGTCGAGTTGGTGCGGGAGGTCTACGAGGAAGCCGTACGGCCGGTCTCACCGGTGCCCTACATCACCGATCGGCACGGCAGGCTGATTCCGTTCCGGGTGCCGCCCGATCACCCGGCCTGGCCGGGGATCCGCTCGGCGGAATCGACCCTGGCTGCCTCGGTGTACAACGACCAGTACGAGGGATTGCGTGCCGACCTCGAGGCCGAGATCACCGATCTGCTGCCCGGGCAGCTGATGCACGCGCGTGGCCGGGACGGCGTGGAGTTCACCGTGACCACCTGGGTCGACACCGTGCCCACTCTGCTGCCGCGCGCCGACCGCGTGCTGCTGACCTCGATGGAGTCCGGCTCGGCGGTGGAGGTCGCATGGCCGGACCTGGCACGCGAGCTGGCGCTGCGGCCGGTGCCGGGGCTGTTTCCGGAGCGCTATCGGGTGGAGTTCCTGCCCGACGCGGCGACCACGGCACGGCTGGCGGCCGCGTTCTCGCCGTCGCCCGACCTGTCGGGACTACGCGGCTAGGCGGGTGCCGGGACCGGCTCCGGCGCGATCCCTTCCGCCGCGGGAGCGCCTTCGGAATCGGGCGCCGGGACCGCTTCCCCGGGGGCGATGCCCTCCGGGGCGGGGGCCGGTTCGCCCGGGGCGGGAGGTGTCGCCGGGGCGGGTCCGGCCCCGGGAGCGGGTGCGCCGTCGGGACCCGCGATCGGGTGGCGGCTCATCTCTTCCTGGTAGGTGTCGTTGTAGGTCTTCCAGACCGTGGTGACGATGCCGGTCAGGTGGTTGAGGATGAGCGAGCCGTTCTGGAAGTCCGAGCGCAGGCCGTCGGGCACGGGGTAGGGGCTGGTCAGCGGCAGGCCGAGGATGCCGGAGTCGGCGCCGAGGGCGAGGAAGCGTTCGAGGATCTCGCCGACCACCTCGACGGCATTGCCGTCGGGGGCGGTGTAGACGTAGCCGTTGACGAACTTCGCGTACTGCTGGCCCTGGGCGGCGGGCAGTGGTTCGGAGGTGGCCTCGCCGAGCGGGCCCTCCGGACCGCCGGTGGCGGCATAGTGCTTGGCGATCAGGTTGTCGTTGACCATGTTCAGCAGTCGCGCGGTGAGCTGGGCGAGCGCGGCGAGATCGGATCCGGCGCGCTTGGGCGTGTCGGATCCGGGAGTGCCCGCGGCGATATCGCGGATGCGGTCCATCATCGAGTAGGCGGAGTCGCCGGGGCAGGTGGTGTAGCCGACGTCGCGGTGTGCGAAGACGATCGGCAGGTCCACCTCTTCGCCCTGCGCGTACGGGGTGTACTGGGTGCCCTCCGACCACATGGTGGTGTAGCCCTTGGGATCGAGACCGGCGATCCTGGTGCGCCAGCCGATGAACGAGCCGATCGCCTGGATGGCGGCCTCCGTGGGCGGCACCGACTCGTGATTGCCCATCAGCGCCACGCCCGAAGTGTTCTCGTTGAACCCACCGGCGTGCGCGCCCTGCACCGGACGGTCGAGCCCGCCGCGCCTGCCCTCGAAGATCTGGCCGTACTTGTCGACCAACGCGTTGTAGCCGATGTCGCACCAGCCGAGGGTCTGCGAGTGGTAGGTGTAGATGGCGCGGACGATGCCCGCCGACTCGGCGCGGGTGTAGTCGTTGCGACCCGCCGTGTGGTGCACCGTGACGCCGCCGAGGCCGTCGTCGTAGGTGGGTTCCTGGCAGTTGATGGATTCGTCGGCGCCCCACTGGCTCCGGGTGATCACATTGGGCCCGCCGTTGGGCAGGGGAGCGGCGACCTCGTGCAGCGTGCCGTCGAGCGCGCCGCGGCCCGGATCGATGAGCACCGCGGTGAGATCGTCGATGGCCTGCGCCGGATCGAACTCCGGGTGCGCGATCGGCGCGACGGGCTCGGATTGTGCTGCCCCACTTGGTGTTTGCGGATCCGTTGCGGCTAGTTTGCGGCTGACCAGGATCTGCACCGCGGTGGTGTCGCCGACGTAGATCGGCTCGGTTCCGCTGGTGGCGCTCGTCGGATCGGCGTCGCTGCGCCCGGAGTCCACCGGCTGGGCCGGGTACCACTCGCCCCAGCTGCCGTCGGCCTCGCGCGCGCGGACCATCGCGGCGGTGCCGGACAGGTCGGGGGCGGTGAGCGCGACCATGCTGAACGGGGTGTCCCTGGACAGCTCCTTGACCTGTGCGCCGAGCTGGTCGAGCAGCTCCCGCGGCAACACGCCGGGGGCCAGGGCGGGGGAGTCGGGGGTGATGCCCTCGGGGAGTCCGGCGGGGGCGGCGATCGCGGCGGGCGCCCCCGCGGGAGCCAGGGCTCCGGGTGGGGTAACAGGCAGGTCCGAGGCGGGTAGTGGTAGCGCGCGTAGGTCCGACAGGCGTAGGTCGGGCAGGTCGAGCCCGCTCAGTTCGCGCAGCGGCAGGGTGACGTCGGGAGCCTGGTTCAGGACCACCTGGGCGAGCTGTGCGGGTACGGCGGCCGTGCCCGAATCGTTGGTCGAGCGGACCTCCGCCGAGTCGATCGTCGTCAGCGCTGCCAGTGGGGCGGCGACCGCCAGGGTGGTCACCATCGGTAGCACGAAAGAACGTTTCGGCTTGGGGTACGGCACAGGTCTCTCCCATCGGATCGAACAGTGATCAGGCCGCTGGATCGGGGTTGTGTCCGGAAAGAACAGCCATCACACTGGTTCACATTCACCACAAATATAAACCTCTGGTTTAGGGTTAGATTTGTGATTGCTCGAATGTAGCCCCCGGAGTGCGGCTGGTCCGGGAGACATGCCGACGAGGTGGGAGTGTGACTATGCAAGGCAGTGGGCGTGACGGACATCGGAACGACTGCGGACCGCTAGGCCGGACCCGGCGCCGAAGGCGACTTCGGAACCGGGTCGGACCCCCCACGATCCGCCTGCGGCCGGTGGTGCTCACCGGCGCGACGGCAGTGCTGCTCGGCGGCGCGTTCGCCTACATCGAATGGCCTGCCGCGCACGACTATTCACCCCTGGCCGGTCCCGGCCACGGACGCGGCATGAGCCAGGCGGGCGCCTTCGACAGCGCCACCGAGGGCAGCACCGCCGAAGAGATCCTGGCGCACTACTACCCCGGCGCGGCCATCGGCACGATCGGCCCGACCACCCTCGCGGTGCGGCTGACCGGACTCGACGACGAGGGTCTGGACGCCTACGCCGACGCGGGCGCCCGAGTGGCCGGGCGAATCCTGGAGCCCGGACAGGTCGCGCACCTGACTCCGCTGCCCGACGGCGGCGCGAACGTCGTGGTCACGCTCGGCTGCGACGGCGAAGTCGTCTGGCAGACAGCCACATCGGATCCCTGGCTCTATCCGCTCGACCCGAATCCCGGTCGTCCGGTGGCCGAACATCTCACCCTCTGCGACGGTCGCGGATATCGCGGCGCGCTCGGCGTGGCCACCGAGGACGGCGCGTTCCGCACGGTGAACCGGGTCGACATCGAGGACTACCTGCTCGGCGTGGTTCCCGCGGAGATGCAGGCGAATTGGGCGGACAAGGGCGCGAACGAAGCGCTGCGCGCCCAGGCCGTCGCCGCGCGATCCTACGCGCTGGCCGAGACCCGCTACCCGTACGCGCAGACCTGCGACAGCACCGACTGCCAGGTCTACCCCGGCACCGAGCGGGAAGATCCGCGCTCGGCCGCCGCGGTGGCCTCCACCGCCGGTCTGGTCCTGCTGCGTGACGGGCACATCCTGCGCTCGGAGTACTCCGCCGCGCCCGACGGCGGCAGCCCGGCCGACATCCAGACCTTCGAGATCGGGCCCACCCCCGCCGAACTCGGGATCGCGCGCCCGCCGATGAGCCCCGGCGACATCGACCCCGGCGGTCCGGCGGACGACGGCGGACCGACCGCGATCGACATCGAGTACGCGCGCATCGGCGGTCCCTCGAGCACCCTCGGCGACCCGCTCGGCCCGGAGGCGGAACTCCCGCAGAACGCGGGCACCTACCGGCTGTTCAGCAACGGTGTCATCATCGTCACCGAGCTGCTCGGCGCGCAGGTCGTGGACTTCACCACGCTGCTGGAGATGATCCCGGGCACCGACCTGACCGATACCCCCGGCGAGCAGGCCCCGACCGAGGGCGCCCCCGCCGAAGGCGGCCGGGCCGAGGGTGCGCCGCCGGGCGAGGCCACCTTCGCGATCCCGTCGAGGGTGGATGTGATCCCGGCCGGGTGAACCCGTCGAAAACGGGCTTGACCTTGACGTAGCGTCAATTCGCAGACTGGTTTCACCGAGAAGATCGGGGAAGGAGAACCGGTCGTGACGACGGATACCACAGATACTGCCACCGGCGAATGGTCGATCCAGAATCTGGCCAGGGCGGCGGGCACGACGAGCCGGACGCTGCGCCACTACGGGCAGCTCGGGCTCCTGACGCCCAGCCGGATCGGCGCCAACGGCTATCGGTACTACGACCAGAACTCTCTGCTCCGGTTGCAACGCATCCTGCTGCTGCGCGAACTCGGCCTCGGCCTGCCCGTCATCGCCGAGGTCCTCGCCGGCGAACAGGACACCGCCGCCGCCCTGCGCACCCATCTCGACCTGCTGAAACAGGAGCAGGACCGGATCGCGCGGCTGATCGACTCGGTGCGGACCACGTTGCACAAGACGGAAAGGGGTGAGCAACTCGTGGCAGCAGAGGTTTTCGACGGCTTCGACCACACGCGCTACAAGGACGAGGTGATCGAACGCTGGGGTGAGCAGGCCTATACCAGCAGCGACACCTGGTGGCGCTCGCTGAGCGAAGAGCGGAAGCAGCGATTCGGTCAGGACGCGATCGACATCGCCGCCGCCTACGGCCGGGCGCACGCCGCGGGCCTGCCGGT
This sequence comes from Nocardia higoensis NBRC 100133, assembly GCF_000308595.1. GTDB lineage: Bacteria > Actinomycetota > Actinomycetes > Mycobacteriales > Mycobacteriaceae > Nocardia > Nocardia higoensis. The sequence goes on from NZ_BAGA01000004.1 coordinate 38,233, forward strand.
GGACAGCGACGAGGTGCGTGCCATCACCGCGCGCCACCGCGACTGGGTGTCCGCGGGCTGGGGGCAGCGGGAGGTGCCCGCGGACGCTTTCATCGGCCTGGGCGAGATGTACGTCACCGACCCCCGCTTCGGCGCGAACTACGACAAGCACGGCGAGGGCACGGCCGCCTACGTCCGCGACGCGATGAAGTCCTATGCCGAGGCGGTGATGCGCTGACGATCGCGGTGTCGTCCGGCGATCGCGGTCCCTCGGACCGTGCTCCGGCCGGCGCGACCGGTGCGGCGACCAGAGGCTCGTGAATCCGTACGCCCGCGCGGGACGACTGCGCGGGCGTACGGCGTTCGCCGTCGCGATCCCACGCGCGGACGTGGCGTTGCGCATACTTGGTGCGTTCGCGCGCCCGACCCGCTCGGCGCACGATACGTTCCCGTCGCTTATTAGGAGGAACCATGAGCCAGGGTGTGCACGGCGCCGACCGCCCCGGCAGCATCGCCGCCACCGTGTCCGTCTGGCTCGCCGCGCTCGCCGCCGCCGCGAATCTGGTCGGGTTGTGCATCCTGGGCGCCTCGTTCCTCTCCGACCCCGGCGTCTACGACAACTCCCTGGCCGTGCTCACCCTGTTCGGCGCGGCCCTGCTCACGGGCTCGTTCGCCTACGGCGCGGTACGGATGTATCAGCGCGCCGAGGAAGGGCGGGTCACGGTCCTGTTCGGCGCGGGCGTCTGGCTCACCTTCGCCGTCGTGGGCCTGCTGACCTCGGTATTCGGCTACGAGTCCGACTACGGCGTGCACTGGGCGGAACCCGGCGGTGCCGCCGCGGACATCGCCACCGCCACCACCGGCCTGCCCGGCGTGATCACGGCCTTCGTCCACGGCGCCTGGCTCCCGAGCCTCGCCGCCGTGGTCCTCCCGCTGATCGTCGTCGTGCCGGCCGCCGTACCCGCTACCACCCGCTGGTTCGCTCCCACCTCCGAGTTCGTCACGGCTACGCCTTCGCCCCCGAGCCGGTGAGTGCCGGCCGGTAGACTTCGGTCCGATTCGTCCGAGGGCCTTCCACGCCCTCGCGGGCGTCCTGACCATCGAAGCGGGGAGCCGTATCGCTGAGGCGCGGACCGGTGCAAGCGCCCTCACCTGGGCGGAAAGCGGCGTGTGACCGGGCGGTCGGCGTCATCGCGTGACTGCGCCCTGCGCGCGGCCGGACTTCCGATACTCTGGGCTCCCGTGACCGTCGCATCGTCTCCCGGCTCCGCACATTCCAACGCACAATTCGACCTGATCGTCGTCGGCTCCGGCTTCTTCGGGCTGACCATCGCCGAACGCACGGCTGCCGTGCTGGGCAAGAGAGTGCTGGTCCTCGACCGGCGCTATCACCTCGGCGGCAACGCCTATTCGGAGCCGGAGCCGGAGACCGGGATCGAGGTCCACAAGTACGGCGCGCACCTGTTCCACACCTCCAACAAGCGGGTCTGGGACTACGTCACACAGTTCACCGAGTTCACGAACTACCAACATCGCGTCTTCGCCATGCACAAGGGGCAGGCCTACCAGTTCCCGATGGGGCTCGGTCTGATCTCGCAGTTCTTCGGCCGCTACTTCACCCCGGACGAGGCCCGCGAGCTCATCGCCGAGCAGGCCGCCGAGGTGGAGACCAAGGACGCGCAGAACCTCGAGGAGAAGGCGATCTCGCTGATCGGGCGCCCGCTCTACGAGGCGTTCGTCCGCGACTACACCGCCAAGCAGTGGCAGACCGACCCCAAGGAACTGCCCGCGGGCAATATCACCCGCCTGCCGGTGCGCTACACCTTCGACAACCGCTACTTCAACGACACCTACGAGGGCCTGCCCAAGGAGGGGTACACGAAGTGGCTGGAGAACATGGCCGCCTCCGAGCTCATCGAGGTGCGGCTGAACACCGACTGGTTCGAGGTGCGCGACGAACTGCGCGCCGCGAACCCCGATGCCCCGGTCGTCTACACCGGCCCGCTGGACCGCTACTTCGACTACGCCGAGGGCGAGCTGGGCTGGCGCACCATCGATTTCGAGACCGAAGTGCTCGAGACCGGTGACTTCCAGGGCACCTCGGTGATGAACTACAACGACGCCGACGTCCCCTACACCCGCATCATCGAGCCGCGCCACTTCCATCCCGAGCGCGACTACCCGACGGACAAGACGGTCGTGATGCGCGAGTACTCGCGTTTCGCGCAGACCGGTGACGAGCCGTACTACCCGATCAACACCCCCGAGGACCGCGCCAAGCTGCTGGCCTACCGGGAGCGTGCCGCCCGCGAGACCGCCGAGTCGAAGGTGCTCTTCGGCGGCCGTCTCGGCACCTACCAGTACCTGGACATGCACATGGCGATCGGTTCGGCGCTGAGCATGTTCGACAACGTGCTGCGCCCGCACCTGGAAACCGGCGCCCCGCTGGCCGACGAGCAGAGCTGAATCGCAGTCGAGAACACGGGGCGCACAGACCGAAAGTCCACGATGACCTCCCAGTCCATATTGGAAGACATGACGACCGAGACCCGCGCGAAATCGCTGCTGCAGCGCATCATCCTGCCCCGCCCCGGTGAACCGCTGGATGTGCGCACCCTCTACCTGGAGGAATCGGCGACCAACGCCCGGCGCGCGCACGCGGCCACCCGCACCTCGCTGGCCATCGGCGCGGAATCGGAAGTCTCGTTCTGCACCTACTTCAACGCCCTGCCCGCCAGCTACTGGCGCCGCTGGACGATCCTGACGTCGGTGGTGCTGCGCCTGGAACTGGCCGGGCACGGCCGGGTGGACGTCTACCGCTCCAAGGCCGACGGCTCGCGAATCCACGTGCAGGGCAAGGAGTTCTCCGTCGCGGCGGGCGCGGACTCGACCAGCGTCGAATTCGAGACCGAGCTGGCCCCCTTCGAGGACGGCGGCTGGATCTGGTTCGACATCACCACCGACACCGCGGTGACGCTGCTGTCGGGCGGCTGGTTCGCCCCGATCGAGGCGCCGGGCGAGGGCAGCATCGCCGTCGGCATGCCCACCTTCAACCGGCCCACCGACGCGGTGAAGACACTGGCCGCGCTCGGCTCCGATCCGCTGGTGCTGGAGAAGGTGGCCGCGGTCATCATCCCCGATCAGGGCACCCGCAAGGTCGTCGACGAGCCGGGCTTCGCCGAGGCCGCCGCGGTGCTCGGCGACCGGCTGGCCATCCACGACCAGCCCAACCTCGGCGGTTCCGGCGGCTACAGCCGGGTCATGTACGAGGCGCTGAAGACCACCGACGCGCAGTTCATCGTCTACATGGACGACGACATCGAGATCGAGCCCGACTCGATCCTGCGCGCGCTGGCCTTCTCCCGGTTCGCCAAGTCGCCGGTGCTGGTCGGCGGGCAGATGCTCAACCTGCAGGAACGGTCGCATCTGCATGTGATGGGCGAGGTCGTCGACCGGTCGATCTTCATGTGGAGCGCGGCGCCCAACGTCGAGTACGACCACGACTTCGCCAAGTACCCGCTGCGTGATCGGGACAACTCCAAGCTGCTGCACCGGCGCATCGATGTCGACTTCAACGGCTGGTGGACCTGCGTGATCCCGCGGCAGGTGGCCGAGGAGCTCGGCCAGCCGCTGCCGTTGTTCCTCAAGTGGGACGACGCCGAATACGGTCTGCGCGCCAAGGCGGCCGGCTACCCGACGGTGACCCTGCCCGGCGCGGCGGTCTGGCACATGGCCTGGAGCGACAAGGACGACGCCATCGACTGGCAGGCGTACTTCCACCTGCGCAACCGCCTGGTGGTCGCCTCGCTGCACATGCCCGGCGACGGCCGCGGCCTGATCGTCAACACCGTCAAGGCCACCCTCAAGCACCTGCTGTGCCTGGAGTACTCGACGGTCGCCATCCAGAACCTGGCGATCCGCGACTACCTGGCCGGTCCGGAGCGGCTGTTCCAGTTGCTGCCGTCGGCGCTGGGCGCGGTGCACGAGCTGCGCAAGCAGTATCCGGACGCGGTGATCCTGCCGTCCTCGACGGAACTGCCGCTGGCCTCACACCTGCACGTGGGTGCCGTCGGCGAGCCGGCCAACCCGATCGCCAAGATCGTCCGGCTGGCCAAGGGCGTGGTGCACAACTTCCGCCCGGCCCGCCCCGAACATCACGACACCCCGCAGCTGAACGTGCCGACCCTGGACGCGCGCTGGTACCTGCTCTCGCAGGTCGACGGCGTCACGGTGACCACCGCCGACGGCCGCGGCGTGGTGTACCGCAAGCGCGACCCGCGCCAGGCGCTGGCCCTGTTCAAGGAGGCCATGCGGCTGCGCAAGGAACTGGCCGAGCGTTTCCCCGAGCTGCGCGAGCGCTATCGGGCCGCCCATCCGCGGCTGACCAGCACCGCCGCCTGGGAGAACGTGTTCGGCATCGAGCAGACCGAAGGCGAGAACCGGTGAACCCGAACAGTGCTGTGGACGAGAACGGCGCCCCCGACCGCGACGGCGCCGAGAACCGGAGCGGAGCTGTGACACGCGACGGCGCGGCGGACCGCAACGGCGCGGGCCCGACCGGCGCGGGGAATGGCGGCGCAGCCTCCCCGAACGCCCGGGCGGAGGCCTTCGCCGAGCCCGCGGCCACCGCCGGACAGCCGGGCGATCCCCCGCGTTCGCCGGAGGTCGCGCTCATCAACGCCGTGCAGTCGAGCATCGGCGCGAACCCGGCGGTGGTCTCGGCCGCGCGCGGCATGTCGCATTTCGGCGAGCACGCGCTCGGCTGGGTGGGCGTCGCGGCCGCGGGCTGGCTGGTCGACAAGCCGCGCAGGCGGCAGTGGGCGGGGGTCGCGGTCGGCGCGGTCGGCGCGCACGCGGCCTCCATCGTGATCAAGCGGGTGGTGCGCCGTCCGCGACCGAACCATCCGTCGGTGCAGGTCAACGTGGGTACGCCGAGCAAGCTCAGCTTCCCGTCCTCGCACGCCACCTCCACCGCGGCGGCGGCGGTGTTGCTCGGAAAACTCACCGGGCTACCCTTGCCTGCGGTGCTGATCCCGCCGATGCTGCTCTCCCGGGTCGTGCTGGGGGTGCACTACCCCTCCGATGTGCTGGCCGGTTCGGCGCTGGGTGCGGCGTCGGCTTCGGCCCTGCTCGCTGTCGAGAAGCGGCGTGAGCGACGGGCCGCGGGGCGGTAGCGTGCGAACGCGCGCGCGACGCCACGCACCGCACGGACGAGATCGAAGACAGTGACCGCTCGAGAAAAGGCCTTGGTTGAGATGAGTGAAGAGCCGACCGGCGCCGACCTGGCCGATGCCGTCGTCAAGGGTCCGCCGAAGTCGCTGGCGGGCGGTCTGATCAAGGCCGTCCGGCCGCGGCAGTGGGTCAAGAACGTGCTCGTGCTCGCCGCCCCGCTGGCGGCCGGCCCGGAGACGGTCAGCGACCTCACGGTGCTCGGGCACGTGGCCATCGCCTTCGTCGTGTTCTGCATGGCGGCCTCGGGCATCTACCTGGTCAACGACGCACTCGACGTCGAGGCCGATCGCGCGCATCCGACCAAGCGGTTCCGTCCGATCGCCGCCGGGGTGGTGCCGGTCAACCTGGCCTTCGGCTTGTCGGCGGTGCTGCTGACGGGCTCCGTGCTGCTGGCCTTCCTGGCCTCCTGGCAGCTGGCCGTGGTGATGGCGGTCTACATCGGCATCCAGCTGGCCTACTGCTTCGGGCTCAAGCACCAGGCCGTGCTCGACATCTGCATCGTGTCCTCGGGCTTCCTGCTGCGCGCGGTGGCGGGCGGCGCGGCCGCGAATATCGTGCTCTCGCAGTGGTTCCTGCTGATCATGGCGTTCGGTTCGCTGTTCATGGCGGCGGGCAAGCGCTACGCCGAACTGCAGATCGCGCTGGGCACCGGCGCCAAGATCCGCAAGTCGCTCGAGTACTACACCCCGACCTACCTGCGCTTCATCTGGACTCTCGCGGCCACCGCGGTCGTCGTCTTCTACGGCCTGTGGGCCTTCGAGCAGGATCGCGCCAACGACACCACCTGGTTCGCCATCTCCATGGTGCCGTTTACCATCGCAATCCTGCGCTACGCGGTCGACGTCGACGGCGGCGAGGCAGGGGAACCGGAAGAGATCGCCTTGGGGGACCGCGTTCTGCAGTTCCTCGCAATCGCCTGGATCGGAGCGGTAGGTGTCGCTGTCTATCTCACCTGACGAAAAGTTGGTCGATGCAGCGGAGCGAACTGAAGACGAGACGGATCGCCCTGCGCCGCAGGAGCGGTCCGTCTCGTCCGCGCTGCGCCTGCCTTCGGCTCTCTTCGTCGGTGGGATAACGCTCACCGTCGCGCTGTTCGCCATCGGCGGCTGGAACCGGCGCTGGATCGCCGACGACGGCCTGATCGTCCTGCGCACGGTGCGCAATCTGCTCGCGGGCAACGGCCCGGTGTTCAACATGGACGAGCGGGTCGAGGCCAACACCAGCACCGCCTGGACCTACATCGTCTGGTTCTTCAGCTGGCTCACCCAGGTTCGCCTCGAGTACGTGGTCCTCGCTGTGGCGCTGACCCTTTCGATGATCGCGATCGTCTTCGCCATGCTGGGATCGGCCCGGCTGTGGGGCGGCTCCGGCTCGTCGTTGCTGCTGCCCGCGGGTGCGATCGTCTACATCTCGCTGCCGCCCGCCCGCGACTACGTCACCTCGGGCCTGGAGACCGGTCTGGTCATCTGCTGGCTGGCGGTGCTGTGGTGGTCGATGATGCGCTGGGCGCAGGCCGACCGGGTGCGCCCCGGCGGGCTGGCCTGGCTGGTCTTCCTCGCCGGGCTGGCGCCGCTGATCCGCCCGGAGATGACGCTGGTCGGCGGCCTGGCGCTGGCGATGATCTTCTGCGCGCCGATGCCGCAGTGGCGCTTCGGTCCCGTGGCCACCCGCATCGGGATCGTCGCGGTGGCCGGCGTGCTGCCGCTGAGCTATCAGGTCTGGCGGATGGGCTACTACGGCCTGCCCTACCCGAACACCGCCGTCGCCAAGGACGCGGGCGGCGCCAAATGGGCGCAGGGTTTCACCTATCTGTGGGATCTGGTCGGTCCCTACCTGCTGTGGCTGCCGCTGCTGATCCTGCTCGCCGCGGCAGTGGTCGCGATGCGCGGCGGCGGGCTGCCCGCCTGGTCGCCCGCGCCCGGCGCGCACGAGGTCACCGGCGCTTCCCGACTCGCGAAGTGGCAGCGGTGGCTGCGCTCGCCCGCGGCGGTCGTCACGCTGGTGATCACCAGCGGCCTCATCCTGACCGTCTACGCGCTGCGCGTCGGCGGCGACTTCATGCACGGGCGGATGCTGCTGGCGCAGGTGTTCCTGCTGCTGCTGCCGGTCTCGGTGCTGCCGCTGCGGCTGCCCCGCTCCGGATCGGCTCTCGCCCGGCGCAGCTTCGGCTTCGTGCTGCTGGCCTGGCTGGCGACCATGGGCTGGGCGCTGTTCGCCGCGGGCACCACCGCGATCACCTCCGGCACCAAGATCAACGAGTCCGGCATCGTCGACGAGCGCGTCTACTACGTGCTCAACACCGGCCACGATCACCCGATCCGCGCCGAGGACTACCTGGACTATCCGCGGATGCGGGCGATGGTGGCCGACATCCGCCGCAATCCCGACGGCGGCCTGCTGCTGAATTCGCCGTCGTTCATGTTCTGGTACATCGCGCCGCCGCCGCTGCCCATCCCCGAAGGCGGGGCCGGGCACACCGTGTACTTCCTGAACCTGGGCATGACCAGCATGAACGTCCCGCTCGACGTGCGGGTCATCGACCCGATGGGACTGGCCTACCCACTGGCCGCGCACAGCGACCGGCTGGTGGACGGGCGCATCGGGCACGACAAGAGCCTGTATCCGGACTGGGTCGTCGTGGATGCCGGCATGGTCGATCAGAAGCCGTGGATGCCCTGGTTCCTCGACGAGAAGTGGGTGGCCCAGGCCAGGACCGCGCTCAGCTGCGACGACACCCACGCGCTGCTGGTCTCGACCCGCGATCCGCTCACCTTCGAACGGTTCCGGCACAACCTGCGCAATGCGCTGAGCTTCGCGAAGTACCGCATCGATCGCGTGCCCAAATACGAGATCGCGCGGTGCGGTCTGGTCGATCCTTTCCCGCAACCGCCGCGCTGATCGCGAGCCGATAAAGATCACGGGTTGTCACACCGGCCTCGAGCGTGCACTCTTGGCGCAGAGATTGCAGTGTGATAGTGGGATATACCTCTTTGTCTCGGTTTGGTAACGTCCGAGCAGGGGGGTGGAGTTAGGCTCGTCCGCGACGCCCGTGGGCGTGTTCTGGACTTAGTTCAATTCCGGTCGGCTGCCATTGCCGTCCGGACGCGGTCGAGTCCGGCCGCTCGAAGGAAAGGCCGAAAGAGAAGATGCGAGCTCGAAGAGCCGGCGCATGGCTCAAACGCGCGGTGGTCATGTCGGTTGCCGTGCTGATGCCGCTCGGTGTGACGGTGGCCGGTGGTGGAGCCACCGCCTCGGCGGCATTCAACCCCTCCGGATTCGATTTCTGGGTGGATTCGGACATGGGTCCGATCAAGTCCAGGATCTTCCGTGCCGCGGACGGAAACACCAACCGCGTGGTCTACGCGCTCGACGGCATGCGCGCGCGCAACGACCTCAGCGGCTGGGAGATCGACACCGAAGTCGCCCGTGAGCTGACCAAGTGGAACATCAACGTGGTCATGCCGGTCGGCGGCATGTCCAGCTTCTACGCCGACTGGAATGCCCCGAGCACCATCCTCGGCATCGGCGGCGGTTCCAGCGGCTCCTCCTCGGCGTCGTCGGCGGGCTCCTCCTCGGGCTCCGGCGCGCTGCAGATGCTGGCCGGCGGCCCCGGTAAGAGCACCCGCTACACGTGGGAAACGTTCCTGACCGACAACCTGCGCTGGGCGCTGCGCGACCGGCTCGGCTTCAACCCGAACCGCAACGGCGTGTTCGGCCTGTCGATGGGCGGCTCGGCCGCGCTGACGCTGGCCGCCTACCACCCGGATCAGTTCAACTACGCCGCGTCCTACTCCGGCTACCTGAACGTTTCCGCGCCGGGCATGCGTGAGGCCCTGCGTGTCGCCATGATCGACGCGGGCGGCTACAACATCGACTCGATGGCCCCGCCGTGGGGTCCGCAGTGGCTGCGGATGGACCCGTTCGTCTTCGCCCCGAGGCTGAAGGCCAACAACACCCGCCTGTGGGTCTCGGCGGGCAGCGGCCTGCCCGCCGCGCAGGACGGCCTGAGCTTCGGCACCCTGAACGCGATGGGCCTGGAAGCGCTGGCGCTGGCCAATACCCGCGCCTTCCAGGTGCGCATGGCGACCCTGGGCGCGAACAATGTCACCTACGATTTCCCGGCGGTCGGCGTGCACAACTGGCGCTACTGGGAGACCGAGGTCTACCGGATGATTCCCGACCTGTCGGCGACCATCGGCTGACCGATAGCCCGACGTCGGTCGGCCGGGCGCGATCGCCCGGCTACCCACCCCATGGGACGGAAAACCGCCCGCGGCAGCATGCCGCGGGCGGTTTTTCATGCGCGCGACCGGATAGATCCGTGACCCGATCGGCAACGAATCAGTAGCGGCGGCCCCGCGTGCTTGTGACTGGCATCACTTTCCAGCAACATGTAGGCATTCGTTGCCGATTGATTACCCGGAGAGAATGCACTGAGGTCGTCATGTCCGATCTGCTTCGGACTCCGTCCCTGTGCTCGGACGAGAAGACCGGACAGATAGCTAGATGATTGCCGGTCGTCCTGGAGAAAGGTCGATGGTATGCGAAGTCTCCGCTGGAAACGTGCGACGCCGAGGGCCTCCGGAGCGCACGGCGGGTCCCGGACCCGTGCGTGGACGCGACGCTGGGCGGCCGGACTGGCAACCGCGTTGCTGGTACCCCTCGGCGTCTCGGTGACCGGGGGCGGCGCGGCGGCCTCGGCGGCATTCGATCCACGCGCGTTCGATTTCTGGGTCGATTCCGAAATGGGTCCGATCAAAACCCGCGTGCTGCGCGCCGCGGACGGCAACACCAATCGCGTAGCCTATGTGCTCGACGGCATGCGTGCGCCGGAGACGCTGAACGGCTGGGAAATCGAGACCGATGTCCCGGCGCTGCTGGCTTCCTGGAACATCAATGTGGTGATGCCGGTCGGCGGTATGTCGAGTTTCTACGCCGATTGGAACGCGCCGAGCGAATTCTTCGGTATTCCGGCGGGTAGCGGATCCAGTACGGGATCGGGCGGGTTGAACGGCTTCGCCGGTGGTCCCGGCAAGAGCTATCGCTACACCTGGGAGTCGTTTCTGACCGACAACCTGCGCTGGGCGCTGCGCGACCGGCTCGGCTTCAATCCCTACCGCAACGGCGCGTTCGGCCTGTCGATGGGCGGCTCGGCCGCGCTGACGCTGGCCGCCTACCACCCGGATCAGTTCAGCTTCGCCGGCTCGTTCTCCGGCTACCTCAACATCTCGGCGCCGGGAATGCGCGAGGCCATCCGCATGGCGATGCTCGACGCGGGCGGATACAACGTCGACGCCATGGCGCCGCCCTGGGGTCCGCAGTGGCTGCGCATGGATCCGTTCGTCTTCGCGCCGAATCTGGTCAACAACGGGACCAGGATCTGGGTGGCGGCCGCCAGCGGCCTGCCCACCTCCTCGGATCCGCCGAGTTTCGGCACCTTCAACGGCATGATGCTCGAAGCGCTCGCGCTGGCGAATACGCGTTCGTTCCAGGTGCGTATGGCGACTTTGGGTGGAGGTAACGCGGTGTATTCGTTCCCGCCATTCGGAATCCACGCGTGGAACAACTGGCGTGACGAGGTCACCAGGATGTTGCCGGATATGTCGGCGCATATCGGATAGCCGAAGCAACCGCCGAACCGCCGAACCGCCGGGCGCTGCCGCGCTCGGCGGTTTCGTCGTGCGTTCCGAACGGCTACAGCGCAGGCGGATTCCGGTGTGCGACATGGCATCGCCGAACGGCAATCGGACATCCGGGACGACATCGCGGCGCGAACGCGGTATGGTCACCGCACGATCACATCGCGGGTGCGGTGGGATATCGGCCAACGGAAATATCTCGGTCTTGCCCGGGAATGTCCGGGTCGAATATTCTTCCGCGAGCACAAGTGTGACCAGATCGTTGTAGCGCCGTCATTGTGTGCCGGACTGTCGGGGCCGGCACACGGTGGCGTGCGTCTCGTTGGCAGCACGGGTGGTGCCTCGTCGGCTCGGCGTGGCGACACCACAACAGCAGAAAGAGAGCGACATTCATGCGATTCGGCAGGGCCGCCGCGCCGAAGAGAGTCCCGTCGGGTAAGCGAGGCACGCCTCGCGGTTGGCGTCATCGGATCCTGGCGGTGGGCGCCGCCGCGCTGGCGCTACCGGTTGCCGCCGGAGTGGCGGCCCCGACGGTCGCTACCGCCGCTCCCGCCCACGCTCCGGTGCTGCGCGCGCCGGCCGGTGGGTTCGAAGAGTTGATGGTCCCCTCGTCCATGGGCCCGATCAAGGTGCAGGTCCAGTGGGCCTCGCGTGGCGGCAGCGCCGCGCTGTACCTGCTCGACGGCATGCGGGCGCGCGACGACCGCAATGCGTGGTCCTTCGAGACCAACGCCATCGACCAGTTCAAGGACGCGAACATCACCCTGGTGATGCCGGTGGGCGGTGAGTCCAGCTTCTACACCGACTGGTACGCCCCCTCCAGCACCAACGGCCAGAAGACCACCTACAAGTGGGAAACCTTCCTGACCGAGGAACTGCCGAACTTCCTTGCCGGATACGGTGTTTCCAAGACCAACAACGCCGTCGCCGGTCTGTCCATGGGTGGCAGCGCCGCGCTGGCGCTGGCCGCTTACCACCGCGATCAGTTCAAGTACGCCGCGTCCTACTCCGGCTACCTGAACATCTCGGCACCGGGCATGCGTGAGGCGATCCGCATCGCGATGCTCGACGCGGGCCGCTACAACGTCGACTCGATGGCCGCGCCGTGGAGCCCGCAGTGGCTGCGCATGGACCCGTTCGTGTTCGCCCCGCAGCTGCGTGGCCTGCCGATGTACATCTCGGCGTCGAGCGGCCTGCCGGGCCAGCACGATCATCCGAACTCGGCGGTCGGCGTGTTCAACACCGGCAACGCGATGGCGCTGGAAGCCCTCTCGCTGGTCAACACCCGCGCGTTCCAGGTTCGTCTGAAGTCGCTGAACATCCCGGCGTTCTTCAACTTCCCGGCCACCGGCACGCACTCCTGGAAGTACTGGGAGTCGGAGCTGTGGAACTCGCGTCAGGGCATCCTGGACGCCACCGGCGCCTGGTGACATCCACGCGAAAGGCATGACCCGGCCCAGCTGACCGGGCCGACACGAAATCGACGAGGCCGCCGCTTCCGAATCCGGAAGCGGCGGCCTCTGTCGTTGCTGCCGTGGTGGCCGAATTCGCCGCGGCGGTGGACGGACCGCCGATATGCTGTGACGCGCATCACGATTGGCTCGCTTTTCGGGGGTGGGCGATCCGGTCACTGCTTGCTCACACGCGGCGCGCCTTACCCGGAATCCCGCTCCGACCGGGGTACAAACAGCGGGTGGTCGGATTTGCTTGGAGTAAGCCGAGTCGGCGCCGCGGTGGCGGCGTCCGGCAGCTCTTCGGTGGATTAGCCCTGGTCGCCGCGATATCTGTGCTGCCGGCTGCGATCACGATCACCCCGATGGCTCCGCATGCGGCCGCTCAACCCGCGGCAGCGGCATCCGCAGCAACTGTCCAGCAGGCGATTTGGCTGAGTGACCGGCGGGTCGCGCTGTGGGTCACCTCGCCGTCCATGGGCGCCCCGGTACAGGTGCAGCTGCTGCTCGCGCGCGACTGGAACTCCCGACCCGACACCAGGTTTCCGGTCCTGTTCCTGCTGGACGGGCTGCGCGCCACCGACGACGAGAGCGGTTGGACCAAGGACGCGGGCGCCGCGGAGTTCTACGCCGACAAGAACGTGACCGTGGTGCTGCCGATCGGTGGCCAGTCCAGCTTCTACGCCGACTGGCTTCGCCCCGACAACGGACGCAACTACCAGTGGGAGACCTTCCTCACCAAAGAACTCCCGCCGCTGCTGGAGAGCCAGTGGCGCGCCACCGACGCGCGCGGCCTGGCCGGGTTGTCCATGGGCGGCACGGCGGCGATGTTCCTGGCCGGGCGCAATCCCGGGTTCGCCCGCTACGCCGCCTCCTATTCCGGTTTCCTGACCACCACGACCCTGGGCATGCCGCAGGCCATCCAGTTCGCGATGCGCGACGCGGGCGGCTTCGACGCCGACGCGATGTGGGGCCCGCCGTCGAATCCCGAGTGGGCCGCCCACGATCCGTATCTGCTGGCCGACAAGCTGCAGGGCGTCAGCCTCTACATCTCCAGCGGCAGCGGCACCACCGGCCCGTTCGACCAGGCGTCCGGAATCCCCGGCGTCAGCACCAATTACGCGGGCACCGGTCTGGAGATCCTGTCCCGGCTGACCTCGCAGAACTTCGTGACCAAGCTCGGCGAGCTGAAGATCCCGGCCACCGTGAACTACCGCGCGTCCGGCACGCACAGCTGGCCGTACTGGGATTTCGAGATGCGGCAGTCCTGGCCGCAGACCGCGTCCGCGCTGGCGGCGGAACGCGACAAGCCGGCCTGCGCCCCCGGTGGCGCGATCGGCACGGTGGCGGCGGGCAACGGCTGGCTCGGCGAATGCCTCACCGCCGAATACCAGGTGAAAGGTGGCGTCGCCCAGGACTTCCGGGGTGGCCGGGTGTTCTCCTCGGCGGAGAGCGGGACGCACACGGTGGGCGGCATGATCGGCGGGGGCTACCAGGCCGCCGGCGGTCCCGACGGTGTGCTCGGCCTGCCGACCGGCGGCGAACGCGATCTCGGCGACGGCCGCGGCCGGGTGCAGTCCTTCCAGCACGGCCCGCTGTACTGGACTCCGCAGACCGGGGCGCAGGTGGTGCGCGGGGCGATCCTCGAGGAATGGGGCAAGCAGGGCTACGAGCGCGGCCCGGCGGGTTACCCGATCGGACCCGAGGTGCAGACGCCGAACAAGGCCGGCGCGGTGCAGGCCTTCGAGGGCGGGCCGTTCTACTACAGCCCGAACACCGGGGTGTACCGGGTGCAGGGCCTGGTCCTGGGCAAATACGCGCAGATGGGATACGAGAGCAGCTGGCTCGGCTTCCCGCTCGCCGAAGAGGCGCCGCTGAAGGATCTGGGCCGGTTCAGCCGGTTCGAGGGCGGCAACGTCTACTGGAGTCCGCTGTCGGGCGCCTGGGCGGTGCGCAACGGCCCGATCATGGACGCCTGGCAGTCCGAGGGCTTCGAGAACGGCAGGCTCGGTTTCCCGATCAGCGACGAGTTCCCGATCTCCGGTGGTGTGCAGCAGAACTTCCAGGCGGGCTTCGTCACAGTGCGCGACGGCAAGGCGGAGGTTCACTCCCTCTGACCGGTCTCGGCCGATGCCGTTACCCTGGGGGCCGACCGCACCCCCTTGCGCACAGATCGAGGACAGACATACATGCACCGGATTCGTGGAAAGGTTTTCGGCGTTGCCGTGGCGATCGCGGCCACCGCTCTGCTCGCCGCCTGCGGCGATGACGATTCGACCGCGTCGAGCACGCCGACGTTGACCACCACGGCGACCTCCGCGGCCGCCGCGCCCAGCTCGACGGCGAGTGAGCCGGCGAGCCCGGCCCCGGAGGCGCCCGCCTCCGAGCCCGCACCGCAGCCGGAGCAGCAGACCGATACCGCCGCGCCCGAGCGTCCGCAGCCGGTGCCCGCCGAGCAGATCCCCGAGGCGGACACCTCCGGTCTCAGCGACAAGGACAAGCAGTTCCTGGCCGCGCTCGAGGAGAAGGGCATCAAGCCCTCCAGCCCGGACATCGCGATCAGCGTCGCCACCTACATCTGCCAGGGCGTGGCCGCGGGTGCCGCCGAGAGTGACCTGACCACCTTCGTCAACGCGATGGCGGGTTCGGACGCCTCCTTCGATCCGTCGAAGATGTCGGTCGAGGAAGCAGGCCGGATCTACATCGACACCGCCGAGCAGACGTACTGCCGGTGAGCGCACGTCGCGGGTCCTCGTCCCGCCGGCCCCGGCCGGTGGGACGTCTGCTGGTGCTGTTGATCGCCGCGCTGCTCGTCGCGGTGATCGTGCTGCTGTGGTTCCTGCTCGCGGGCAGGCTCAAAGTGCCGGGCCCCGGTCCGCAGCCGCCCGGTCCGCCGGCCGGTCAGCCCGCGAGTTGCCCTGACGTGCAACTGATCTCGGTGCCCGGCACCTGGGAGTCGAGCAGCACCGACGACCCGCGCAATCCGATGGCCAATCCACAGTCGCTGATGCTCAACATCAGCGGGCCGCTGCGCGAGCAGTTCCCGGCCGAGCGCCTCGACGTCTACACCGTGCCGTACGTGGCCCAGTTCTCCAACCCGGTGGCGATCCCGCCGGACGGGCAGCAGTCCTACAACAACAGCCGCTCCGAGGGCACCCAGCGCACCGTCGACGCGCTGACCGAGCGTGCGCGGGAATGCCCCTTGACCACCTATGTGCTGGCCGGCTTCTCCCAGGGCGCGGTCATCGTGGGCGATGTGGCCGAGCGGATCGGCGCGGGCGAGGGCCCGGTGCCCGCCGACAAGGTGCTCGGCGTGGCATTGATCGCCGACGGCAGGCGGGTATCCGGACCGGGACAGGCGATCGAGGTCGGTCCGTCCCCGACGGGTGAGGGCGCCGAGGTGGCGTTGAACGGGCTGAAGGTCCCCGGCATCACCATGACCGGCGCCCGGTCGGGTTTCGGCGAGCTCGCCGAGCGTACCTACACCATCTGCGCACCCGGCGACATGATCTGCGATTCGCCCAGGCAGGCGCTGAACCCGGTGAATTGGATCCCCAGCGTGCTGAGCCTGGTGCGCGCCGCGGGCAATCCGGTGCACGCCCTGTACAACACCTATGTCGTCGACGAGAACGGCACGACCGCCACCCGGTGGACGGTGGGCTGGGCGAGCGGCCTCATCCGGGACGCACCCGCCCCGCCCCATACGTGACCCACCCCCGTTCGTCCTGCACCGGCATTCCCGAGCCCCGGATCGGTACCGAATTCCCGACCACAAGCATGAGCTGACACAACACCGGTCACCTCGGTTGTGTGCCGTGTCGACCGGTGCGGTGACAACCGCACGACACATCGCCGGAACGCTGTAAAGTGCGCTGGTGATTCGCGACCGGCCCCGGATCCCGGGGAAGGCCGTCGCGCCGCATTTCCGCACAGCCAGGAGCATGTATCCATGACACAAGCCGCCGCACCGGCCGGTGAGCTGACCGCCTTGGGCACGCCGCTGCGCCCGTTTCGTTTCGCGGCCGCGGGCGAGGGGAACAAGCAGGAGGGCGGCGCTCGCAAGTTCGTCCAACTGGCGCAGCAGGCCGAGGAGTACGGCTACGACACCTTCGTCGTACCCGACCACCTCGGCGACCAGATCGGCCCGATCGCCGCGCTGGGCGCCCTCACCCAGGCCACCGACAAGATCCGGCTCGGTACTTCGGTGCTGGCCAACGGTTTCCGGCACCCCGTGGTGCTGGCCAAGGATCTGGCCACCATCGACGTGTTGTCCAAGGGCCGCCTCGAAGTCGGCGTCGGCGCGGGCTGGAAGCAGGACGAGTTCCTCGCCGCGGGCCTGCCCTACGAGAGCCCGGGCGTTCGCCTGGCCAAGCTCGCCGAAACCCTGACCATCCTGGACGTGCTGTTGCGCGGCCAGGAGTGCACGTTCCAGGGCAAGTACTACCAGGTCGACGGGGTCAAGGGCACGCCGCGCCCGCGCCAGGGCCCGCGCCCGCCGCTGTGTACCGGCGGTGGTGGCCCGAAGATGTTGCGCCTGGCGGCGCAGCACGCCGACATCGTCTCGGTTGTGCCGATGACCACGAAGAACGGCAAAGGCCTGCTCTCCGGCATTACCCTGGAAAAGGCCATCGAGAAGGTGAACCTGGTCAAGGAAGCGGCAGGTGACCGGTTCGCCGACATCGAGTTGAACTGGGCGATCACCGCCGTCGTCATCACCGACGACCGGGAGAAGACCGCCGAGATGGCATTGTCCGCGCTGGAGCGGGGCCTGGCCCCCGATCTCGAGGTGGATGTGAAGCTGACGGTCGAGGAACTGCTCGACTCGCCCTATGTGGCGATCGGCAGCTTCGAGGAGATCGCCGAGCAGATCAAGCGGGTGCGCAAGCTCACGTCGATGTCCTATGTCGGCATCTATCCCACGCAGATGGACGCATTCGCTCCGGTTATCCCCCTGCTGAGGGATGAGTGAGCGGGTCTTCTCTGTAACATGACCCTGGTTTGAGGACATCTAGCCGATAAGGCGGTCACCGCGCAGACCGCAGGAAATCTGCAGGTTGACTCTGCGACATGGAGCACCCGCGGGCGAAAGCGAGTCGAGGCCCCACAGATACCAACGGCGGTGTCGCCGTCATGCTGCGTGTGCCTCGGAGGAGAAGAAGGAATGGAAGAGACTTTCGACGACTACCTGGACGAAACCGGGAACATCCGAATTCCCGAGGGTCAGACCCTGGTTGATCACGTCGAGAAGCACACCCGCAACGACGCCAACACGCTTGCGTACCGGTATATCGACTATTCGCGAGAACGCGATGGCGAGGTGCACGAGCTGACGTGGCAACAGTTCGGTGTCCGGCTGCGCGCGGTGGCCGCCCGACTCCAGCAGGTGACCAAGCGGGGTGATCGGGTCGCCATCCTCGCCCCCCAGGGCCTGGACTACGTGGTTTCCTTCTTCGCCGCCATCTACGCGGGCGCCATCTCCGTGCCGCTGTTCGACCCGGACGAGCCGGGCCACACCGATCGCCTGCACGCCGTGCTCGGCGACTGCGAGCCCTCGGCCATCCTGACGGCCAGCTCCTCCGCCGCGGGCGTGCGCCAGTTCTTCCGCTCGCTGCCCGCCGCGCAGCGCCCGCGCATCATCGCCGTCGACGCGATCCCCGACAGCGTCGGGGAGAGCTGGGTACGCCCGGACATCTCGGTCGACGACATCGCCTACCTGCAGTACACCTCGGGCTCCACCCGGGTGCCCGCGGGCGTGGAGATCACCCACCGGGCGGTCGCCACCAACCTGCTGCAGATGGTCGACGCGCTGAACCTGGACTGGAACTCGCGCGGCGTCACCTGGCTGCCGCTGTTCCACGACATGGGCCTGCTGACGGTGATCCTGCCCGCGGTCGGCGGCAAGTACATCACCATCATGTCGCCGAGCGCGTTCGTGCGCCGCCCGTACCGCTGGATCAAGGAGCTCGCCGCGATCTCCGACGGCGCGGGCACCTTCGCGGCCGCGCCGAACTTCGCCTTCGAGCACGCCGCCGCGCGCGGCCTGCCCCGCAGCGGCGAGTCGCTCGACCTGTCGAACGTGCTCGGCCTGATCAACGGCAGCGAGCCGGTCACCACGTCCTCGATGCGCAAGTTCAACGAGGCGTTCGCGCCCTACGGCCTGCCCAAGACCGCCATCAAGCCCTGCTACGGCATGGCCGAGGCCACCCTGTTCGTCTCGGCCACCAAGGCCGAGGACGAGGCCAAGGTGACCTATGTGGACCGCTCCGAGCTGAACGCGGGCCGCATGGTCAAGGTCGATCCCGGCGCCGAGAACGCCATCGCGCAGGTCTCCTGCGGTTATGTCGCGCTGTCGCAGTGGGCCGTGATCGTGGATCCGGAGACCGTCGAGAACGACGGCGGCGGCCACGAGCTGCCCGACGGCCGGGTCGGCGAGATCTGGCTGCACGGCAACAACATGGGCATCGGCTACTGGAACCGCCCGGAGGAGACCAGGAAGACCTTCCGCAACCGGGTCACCGAGCGGATCGCCGAGGGCAGCCACGCCGAGGGCACCGAGCCGGACGCGAACTGGATGCGCACCGGCGACTACGGCGTGTACTTCGACGGCGAGCTCTACATCACCGGTCGCGTGAAGGACCTGGTGATCGTCGACGGCCGCAACCACTACCCGCAAGACCTCGAGTACTCCGCGCAGGAGGCGAGCAACGCGCTGCGGCCGGGCTTCGTCGCCGCGTTCTCGGTGCCCGCCAACCAGCTGCCCGCCGAGGTCTTCGAAGCCGACAGCCACTCGGGTCTGAAGTTCGACGCCGACGACGCCTCCGAGCAGCTGGTCATCGTGGCCGAGCGCGGTCCGGGCGCGGGCAAGGCCGATCCCGGCCCGATCGGCGACGCGGTGCGCGCGGCGATCTCCCAGCGGCACGGCGTCACCGTGCGTGACGTGCTGCTCGTGCCCGCGGGCTCCATCCCGCGCACGTCCAGCGGCAAGATCGCGCGGCGGGCCTGCAAGACCGCTTATCTCGAGGGAACGCTGCGGGGTGGTTACACCCAGCAGGCTTTCCCCGATGCACCGGAAGAGTAATTCACAAGGGTGAGCTTCGACCGCCGGTCGTCGGCGCCCGCCGGGGACATACCGTCCCCGGCGGGCGCCGATTCGCGGCGCGCCCGGTACGCAGACGAGTAGCTTGAGGAATTGATGGCTGACAACGAGGGCACGCCCGACCAGACGGACCGCGACGCCGCGATCACCGAAGCCGCTGTGCAGGCCTCGGACGAGGGAACCGCGCGCACCGAGTTGTCGGTGGCCGAGCTGCGCGAGTGGCTGCGCAACTGGGTCGCCGAGGCCACCGGGCAGCCGGTGGACAACATCACCGTGGACCGGCCGATGGAGGAATTCGGCCTGGCCTCGCGCGACGCCCTCGCCCTTGGCGGCGATATCGAGGAACTCACCGGCGTCACGTTGAGCGCCACGGTCGTCTATCAGCACCCGACCATCGCCTCGCTGGCCGAGGTGATCGTATACGGCGAGCCGGAGGCTCCCGAGGGTTCGGGCGAGGACGCCTACTACACCGCCGGCTACACCCCCGGCGAGGCGCACGACATCGCCATCGTCGGCCTGTCCACCCGCCTGCCGGGCGCGGGTGACACCCCCGAGTCGACCTGGGAATTCCTCATCAACGGCGGTGACGCGATCCGCGAGCTGCCCGAAGGCCGCTGGTCGGAATTCCTGTCCGATCCGAACACCGCGCGGTTGGTCGCCGAGAGCAACACCCGCGGCGGCTATCTGGACCAGGACGTGGTCAAGGGCTTCGACGCGGAGTTCTTCGCGATGTCGCCGATCGAGGTGGAGCGGGTCGACCCGCAGCAGCGCCTGATGATGGAGCTGACCTGGGAGGCGCTCGAGCACGCGCGCATCCCCGCCAGCGAGCTCAAGGGCGAGCAGGTCGGCATTTTCGTCGGTTCCTCCACCCAGGATTTCCAGCTCATCGCCGCGCTCGGCCTGGGCGATCGCGACCCGAGCCTGCCGATCTCGGCCGAGGCCTACGCCCTGCTCGGCGCTTCGACCGGCATCATCGCCAATCGCGTCTCCTACTTCTTCGACTTCCGCGGTCCGTCGGTGACCGTCGACACCGCCTGCTCCTCGACGCTGGTCGCGGTGCACCAGGCCGTGCGCGCGCTGCGCGACGGCGATGCCGATCTGGCGCTGGCCGGCGGCGTGAACATGATCCTGTCCCCGGTGGCCACGCTCGGATTCGAGAAGAACGGCGCGGTCGCCAAGGACGGCCACATCAAGGCGTTCTCCGCCGATGCCGACGGCATGGTCCGTTCCGAGGGCGCCGGTCTGGTGGTGCTCAAGCGCCTGGCCGACGCCGAACGCGACGGCGATCGCGTGCTCGCGGTGATCAAGGGCTCGGCGGTCAACAACGACGGCCGCTCCAACGGCCTGTTCGCGCCCAACCCCGACGCCCAGGCCGAGGTGCTGCGCCGCGCCTACCGCGACGCCGGCATCAACCCCGCCACCGTCGACTACATCGAGGCGCACGGCACCGGTACCCCGATCGGCGATCCCATCGAGGCCGACGCGCTGGGCCGGGTGATCGGCCGGGGCCGCGACGCCGACAAGCCCGCGCTGCTCGGTTCGGCCAAGACCAACTTCGGCCATCTGGAGTCCGGCGCCGGTGTGCCCGCCCTGACGAAGGTGGTGATGTCGTTCCAGCACAACGTCATCCCGCCGAACATCAACTACGCGGGTCCCAGCCCCTACATCCCGTTCGAGCAGGCCCGCCTGAAGGTCGTCGACACCCCGACCGAGTACCCGCGCTACAGCGGCGTGGCGACGGTCGGCATCTCCGGCTTCGGCTTCGGCGGCACCAACGCCCACCTGGTGCTCCAGGAGTATGTGCCCGCCGGCGCCCGGCCCGCGGCGACCGAGCCCGCTGCTGCCGAGTCCGTCGCCGCCCGCCCGGCCGATGATCTGGATGCCGAGAGCACCGATGTGATCGCGGCGGCCACCGAGATCACCGAAGCGGACGCCGCCGAGGTCGATGCCGAAGTGGCCGAGGTCGTCGCCGAGGCCACCGAGATCACGGCCGAGGCCGCCCAGGACACCGAGTGGTCGCCCACCCGGGCCGAGCCGCTGCCGGTCGTCCTCGCCGTGTCCGGTTACCTCCCGTCGCGTCGTCGCCGCGCCGCCGCCGAACTCGCCGACTGGCTGGAGTCCGAGGCGGGCCGGGACGTGCCGCTGGCCGATGTGGCCCGGTCGCTGGCCAAGCGCAGCCACTGGCGCTCGCGCGGCGTGGTGCTGGCCACCACCCACGAAGAGGCCGTCGCCGGCCTGCGCGCCGTCGCGGCGGGCAAGCCGGGCACCGGTGTGTTCACCGCCGACGCTCCCGCCGCGCAGGCCCCGATCTGGGTGCTCGCGGGCTTCGGCGCCCAGCACCGCAAGATGGGCAAGCAGCTCTACCAGGAGAACGCGATCTTCCGCCGGGCCGTCGACGAGGTCGACGAACTCGTGCTGGACGAGGCCGGCTACTCCGTGCGCGAGATGATCCTCGACGACGCCCAGGACTACGACGTGGGCACCTCGCAGGTCGGCATCTTCACCATCCAGGTCGGCCTGGCCGCGCTGCTGCGCGCGCACGGCGCCGAGCCGGACGCGGTGGTGGGCCACTCGATGGGCGAGGTGGCGGGCGCCTACATCGCAGGCGGCCTCGCCCTCGAGGACGCGGTGCGGGTGATCTGCGCCCGTTCGCGCCTGATGGGCGAGGGCGAAGCCATGATCACCGACGCCGACGTGCGCAATATGGCGCTGGTCGAGCTGAGCGCCACCGATGTCGAGGCCATGCTCGCCGACTACCCCGATGTCGAGGTGGCCGTCTACGCCGCGCCGACCAACACCGTCATCGGCGGTCCCTCCGAACAGGTGATGGCGATCGTCGCGAAGGTGGAGGAGGCGGGCAAGTTCGCCCGTGTCCTGGCCACTCGCGGCGCCGGCCACACCTCGCAGATGGATCCGCTGCTGGGCGAACTGGCCGCCGAGCTGGCGGGCATCGAGCCGACCCGGCTGCGCCACGGTCTGTACTCGACGGTGTTGAAGGAGCAGTTCTTCCGTCCGGGCAGCGATCCGCTGCACGACGAGGACTACTGGGTCACGAACATGCGCCACAGCGTGTACTTCACCAATGCGGTGAAGCTCGCGGTGGATCGCGGCCACACCACCTTCCTGGAGCTGGCCCCGAATTCGGTCGCGCTGATGCAGGTGCTCGGCACCACCTTCGCCGCCGGACTGCACGACGCCCAGCTGATTCCGACGCTCAAGCGCAAGGAAGACGAGTCGGCCGGTGTGATCTCCGCGCTGGCCCAGCTCTACACGCACGGTCACGCGGTCGACCTGCCCTCGCTGTTGCCTCCGGGCGACTACGCCGACATCCCGCGAACCACGTTCGTGCGCAAGGAGTTCTGGCCCAAGAGCCGGCTGGCGAGCGGCAGCGGCGAGGGCCGGGCGCCGGGCGCGCACGTCGCGCTGCCCGACGGCAGGCACGTATGGCAAGTGCAGGCCGCCGCGGTCACCGATCCCGCCGCCCTGGTGCAGGCCGCCGCCGCGCAGGTGCTCGCCGAGGTGAGCCTCGGTGCCTGCCTCGCCCACGGCACGGTGCCCGCCGCGGGCACGCTGACCACCACGCTGACCCCGCATCCCGGCGGCGCGTCGGTGCAGGTGCACGCCAATGAGGGCGGGCAGTTCCGGCTGCTGTTCGACGCGGTCGTCACCTCCGGCGCTCCGCTGCCGACCCCGGCGCCGGTCGCCGCGGCCGCCGAGACCGCGGTCGCGCAGGCGGCCGAACCCGAGGTCGTCGAGAACCACGGTGAGCGCTGGGATCCGAACGGTTCCCAGACCCTGGAGGACCGCCTGGCGCTGATCGTCGCGGAGTCCATGGGCTACGCGGTCGAGGACCTGCCGATGGAGATCCCGCTCATGGAGCTGGGTCTGGACTCGCTGATGGCCATGCGGATCAAGAACCGCGTCGAGTACGAGTTCGACATCCCGCAGCTGCAGTTGCAGGCGGTGCGCGACGCCAACCTCAACGAGGTCGGCAAGGTGCTGCGCTACGCGATCGAGCATCGCGACGAGGTCGCCGCCATCGCCGAGCGGCAGGCCGCGGGCGAGGACGTGGTCATCGACGCCGACTTCGTCGAAAACGCCCGCGCGGCAATCGAATCGGGCGAGAGTCCGGATGCCGTGGCCAAGGCGGCCGGCGTGACCGCCGAACCTGCTGCCACCGAATCCGTTGCGGCCGAATCCGTTGCGGCAGAGCCCGCCGCCGCCGAGCCGGTGGTCGAGGAGGAGCCGGTCGATCCCGAGACCGCCGCCTTCGGCGAGGCCCTGGCCGACGTCTCCGAGGACGACGTGCCACCGCGCGACGCCGCCGAACGCCTCACCTACGCCACCTGGGCGATCGTCACCGGCAAGTCGGCGGGCGGTGTGTTCAACACCCTGCCGATCCTCGCGGAGGAGGTCGCCGAGAAGCTGGCGGCGCGGCTGTCCGAGCGGATCAAGGCCGAGATCACCGTCGACGACGTGCTCGACTGCGAGACCATCGAGCAGCTGGCCGATATCGTGCGCGAGCAGCAGGACAACAGCAACGACGTGGAGGGCTTCATCCGCCCGCTGCGTCCGCGCCCGGAGGGTTCGAACGCCGTGCCGGTGTTCGTCTTCCACCCCTCCGGCGGCAACACCCTCGTCTACGAGCCGCTGCTCAAGCGCCTGCCCGCGGGCACGCCGATGTACGGTTTCGAGCGCGTCGAGGGCGATATCGAGCAGCGCGCCAAGCAGTACATCCCCGAGCTGCGCCGCATCCAGGGCGACGGTCCGTTCGTGCTCTACGGCTGGTCGCTCGGCGCGGTCTTCGCGCTGCAGGTCGCGCAGTTGCTGCGCGCCGAGGGTGCCGATGTGCGGGTGGTCGGCCTGATCGACCTGGCCATCCCGACGCAGAACGAGGACAACAGCCCCGAGGAGCGGGTGCGCCGTATCGAGCGGTACCAGGCCTTCGCGAAGAAGACCTACGGCTTCGACGGCGAACTCGACCGCGAGCAGCTCGAAGAGCTGGCCGCCGCGTCCGACGAAGAGCAGTTCCAGATGATCAGCGATCTGATCAAGATCAGCGGTGCGAAGATCCCCGGCGGCGTGCTGGAACACCAGCGCACCTCCTGGGTGGAGAGCCGTCATCTGGCCCGCACCACACCGTCGCGCTACGACGGCGACGTGGTGCTCTATCTCGCCGATCGCTACCACGACGGCATGATCGAACTGGAGCCCCGCTTCGCCGAGCGCAAGCCCAACGGCGGGTGGGACGAATATCTCCCCAACCTCCAGGTCGTGCATATTCCGGGGGATCATCTGCAGATCGTCGACGAACCGCGGATCGGGAAGATCGGTGCCGACCTGGCCGCGAAGCTCGTGGCGATGGAGGCGAAAGGGGACCAGTGAGCACTACGGCCGAGAAACTCGCGGACCTACGCAAGCGCCTCGAGCAGGCGCAGGAGCCGGCGGGTGAAGCGGGGGTCGCGAAGCGGGCGAAGAAGGGTATTCCCAGCGCCCGCGACCGGATCAATATGCTGCTCGATCCGGGCACCTTCGTGGAAATCGGCGCACTGGTGCGCAAGCCCGGTGATCCGACGGCGCTCTACGGCGACGGCGTGGTCACCGGGCACGGCCTGGTCGACGGGCGGCCGGTCGCGGTGTTCTCCCACGACCAGACCGTCTACGGCGGGTCGGTGGGCGAGATGTTCGGCCGCAAGGTCGCCTACATCCTGGAGTACGCGGCGCGGGTGGGCTGTCCCGTGGTCGGCATCAACGACTCCGGCGGCGCGCGCGTACAGGAAGCGGTGACCTCGCTGGCCTGGTACGCCGAACTCGGCCGCCGCCAGGAACCGCTCTCGGGCCTGGTGCCGCAGATCTCGATGATCCTCGGCAAGTGCGCGGGCGGCGCGGTGTACGCCCCGATCAACACCGATGTGGTGGTGGCGACCGAAGAGGCGTACATGTTCGTCACCGGTCCGAAGGTGATCCGCGAGGTCACCGGCGAGGACGTGAGCCTCGAGGAACTCGGCGGCGCGCGGAGCCAGGCCGAGTACGGCAACATCCACCATGTGGCGCCGGACGAGACCGCCGCCTTCCAGTGGGTGCGCGACTACCTGAGCTTCCTGCCGACCAGCTGTCAGGAAGTCGCGCCGATCGTCAATCCCGGCCTGGAACCGGAGATCACCGAGACCGACCGCGAACTCGACTCGATCGTGCCGGACTCCGACAACGCCGGCTACGACATGCACGAGATCCTGCTGCGCATCTTCGACGACGGCGATTTCCACGAGATCGGCGCGTCCGCGGGCCGCAACATCATCACCGGCTTCGCCCGCGTCGACGGCCGCAGTGTCGGCGTGGTCGCCAACCAGCCGCTGGTCTACGCGGGCGCGCTGGACGCGCGCGCGTCCGACAAGGCCGCCCACTTCGTGCGCCTGTGTGACGCCTTCGAACTACCGCTGGTGTTCGTGGTCGACACGCCGGGCTTCCTACCCGGCGTGGAGCAGGAGAAGATCGGCGTCATCAAGCGGGGCGGCCGCTTCCTGTTCTCCTTCGTCGAGGCCAGCGTGCCCAAAGTGACCGTGGTGATCCGCAAGTCCTACGGCGGCGGCTATGCCGTCATGGGCTCCAAGCAGCTCGGCGCGGACGTCAACCTGGCCTGGCCGACCGCACGTATCGCGGTGATGGGCGCCGAGAGCGCCGTCAGTCTCATCGGCGGCAAGCAGATCGAAGCCGCCCCGGAGGACCAGCGCGCCGCGCTCCGCAAGCAGATGGTCGACTTCTACAACGCGACCGTGGCGACCCCCTGGGTGGCGGCCGAACGCGGCTACATCGACGCCGTGATCGAACCCCACACCACCCGCCTGGAGATCCGCCGCGCCCTGCACCTACTGCGCGACAAGCAACTTCCGCGCAGTCCACGCAAACATCACTTACTGCCGCTCTGAGCCCGCCTGCCCGAATGCGGTGCGGGCGTCAGTATTCCGCCCGCACCGCATTCGGTAAGTCTTTCTCGCGCGGCGACGACAGAAGCGCTGGGCCGGTGGGGCGGTGGGGTCAGTCGAGCACGGCGTAGGCCTCGACTTCGACGAGCACGTCCGGCTCGAACAGGTAGTCCACGCCGATCGCCGACAGCGGCGGCAACGGCCGCGGCAGATCCAGTTCGTCGGCCACGCTCTCGATGCCCGCCACGAAATCCTCGTACTTGTCCGGGGTCCAGTTGGTGACGAAGAACCGCAGCCGCACGACGTCGGCGAAGCTCGCGCCCGCACCGGCCAAGCCGCGCGCGGTATTGCGCAGCGCGTGCGCGAGCTGGCCCGCGAGATCGCCCGGTGCGACCGGATTTCCCGCGGCGTCGCGGGCGATCTGCCCGGCCACGTGCACATGCCGGGTGCCGGTCGCGACCGAAACATGGTGGTAGGGGACAGGTTCGAACATGCCTGCGGGGGTGAGCAGCTGCACGGTCATGGGGATGTTCCTTTCGAGGCCGAGTAGGTATCCGATTAGTACCTGGTGCCCGAAGGGAACTTCAACGAGACTAGGTGTCGTGAAGGAAACCGCCGTGCCCGGCCAGGACAGTCCCCAGCTCACCGAGCAGCACCGTGAGCTGCTCGATCAGGTCCTGGACAAGTGGTCCCTGCAGATCCTCGACGCCCTGTGCGGGCGCCCGTTGCGCTTCAACGAGCTGCGGCGCGCGATTCCGATGGTGACGCAGAAGCCGCTCACCACGGCGCTGCGCCGGCTGGAGCGCAACGGGATGGTGGAACGCATCGTCACGAACACCCGCCCGGTCGCGGTCGAATACCGCATCACGGCCACGGGGAAGACGTTGCAGGATCTCATCGACGCGCTGCTGCGCTGGACGACTGTCACTCTGCCCGAGGTGGAACGGGCTCGTGCGCGATTCGACGAGGAGATGGACGCGGCGGACTCGCGGCGTCTGTGAGTGCGGCCGGGCCGGAAGGCTCGGCGAGATCCGGACGAGAGGGTTCCGCCACCGGGAGCCGGTGACGGAACCCTCCTGAAGAGGGGCTGATCAGGCCACGGTGGCCGAGTTGATCACCACGTCCTCGGTGGGGACGTCCTGGTGCATGCCGGCCGAGCCGGTCTTGACGCCGGCGATCTTGTCGACGACCGCGGAGCCCTCGACGACCTTGCCGAAGACCGCGTAGCCCCAGCCGGACGGGCTGGGGGAGGTGTGGTTGAGGAAGGCGTTGTCGGCGACATTGATGAAGAACTGAGCGGTGGCCGAGTGCGGGTCGTTGGTGCGGGCCATCGCGACGGTGTACTTGTCGTTCTTGAGGCCGTTGGTGGCCTCGTTCTTGATGGGGGCCTTGGTGCCCTTCTGGCGCAAGCCGGGCTCGAAGCCGCCGCCCTGAACCATGAAGTCGGGGATCACGCGGTGGAAGATGGTGCCGTTGTAGTGGCCCGAGTTGACGTACTCCAGGAAGTTGGCGACGGTCGCGGGCGCCTTGGCCTCGTCCAGTTCCAGAACGATGGGTCCGAAATTCGTCTCGAGATTCACCTTGGTCATACCCCCACCTTTCCATCCCGGTGGGCAGGGGTCAGCAAGTCGGGTCCGGTTTCGCCGCGACGGGTCGCGGCGGGGTTGCCGAAGGCCGCGGACAACGGCTTGCCGGGCCGGTCGCGGCGGGGGTACTTCGAATCCGGGTAACGGCTAGCATTGCGTTCCGTGTCCGACGTCGCTACAGCTGTCTTGACGAAGCCGCCCGCCACTCCCGAGGTTCGCCCGCGAGATTTCCGCACCGCGCGAATCGTCGCCGTGGTGGCCGGCGTGCTGGGCACGCTGCTGGCGCTCGCGGTGCCGTTCCTCCCGGTCAGCCAGACCACCGCGGTGCTGAACTGGCCGCAGGGCGATTCGCTGCGAAACGTGCAGGCGCCGCTGATGGCGCAGGTGCCGATCGACCTGACCGCGAGCATCCCGTGCGCGGCGGTGGACGCGCTGCCCCCGCAGGGCGGCATGCTGCTGGCGACCGCGCCGCCGCAGGGCGACCGCGCGGCGCTGGAGGCCATGTTCGTGCGGGTCTCGGAGTCCTCGGTGGACGTGGTCAACCGCAACGCGGTGGTGGCTTCGGCCGAGCGCGCCCGGATCGGCGAATGCTCCTCGATCGACATCGCCTCCGACAACGAGAGCACGACCGCCGCGTTCACCGGCATGTTCCGGGATGTCGAGCGTGCCGTCGAGGGTGAGCCCGGGCGGACCGAGATCGTCCAGGTGCCCGTCGAGGGCCGGATGGCGGGCGATTTCCGCCCGCAGGTGGTCGGCGTGTTCTCCGATCTCGAGGGCGCGGTCCCGGCCGGTCTGTCCTTCGACATGACCGTCGACACCCGCTTCAGCTCCAGCCCCACCTGGATCAAGCTGACCGCGATCATCGCCGCGGTGCTGTGCACGCTGCTGGCGCTCGGCGCGCTGGCCCGCCTCGACGGTAGCGACGGCCGCGGCCACCGCCGGTTCCTGCCGGCCAACTGGTTCAGGCCGACCGGCGTGGACGGCGCGGTGATCGGCACGCTGGTGCTCTGGCACTTCATCGGCGCCAACACCTCCGACGACGGCTACATCCTGAGCATGGTCCGGGTCGCGCCCGAGTCCGGCTACATGGCCAACTACTTCCGCTGGTTCGGCGTCCCCGAGGCGCCGTTCGGCTGGTACTACTACGTCATCCAGGTGTTCGCCGAGATCTCCACGGCCAGCCCGTGGGTGCGCCTGCCCGCGCTGTTCTGCGCGATCCTGTGCTGGATGGTCATCAGCCGCGAGGTGGTGCCCCGGCTCGGGCGCGGCGTGCGCACCAGCAGGGTGGCGCTGTGGACCGGCGGCCTGGTGTTCCTGGCGTTCTGGCTGCCCTTCGACAACGGCCTGCGCTCGGAGCCCATCGTGGCGCTCGGCGCGCTGCTGACCTGGGTTTCCATCGAGCGGGCCATCGCGACCGGCCGCCTGCTGCCCGCCGGTACGGCGGTGCTCATCGCGGCCTTCACCCTCGCCGCCGCGCCGACCGGTCTGATGTGTATCGCCGCGCTGCTGGCGGGCATCCGCCCGCTGGTGCGCATCGTGGTGCGCCGTCACCGCGAGCACGGGACCGTCGCGCTGCTCGCCCCGATCGCCGCGGCCGGGTTCCTGGTGTTGGTCGTGGTCTTCGGCGACCAGACCTTCGCCGGGATCATGGAGGCCAACCGGGTCCGGCAGGCCACCGGCCCGAACCTGGCCTGGTACGAGGACTACCTGCGCTACTACTACCTGTTCGTGGAGACCGTCGACGGCTCGCTGTCGCGGCGTTTCGCGTTCCTGGTGATGCTGCTGTGCCTGTTCACCACCATGCTGGTGCTGCTGCGCCGCAGGCGGGTGCCCGGCATCGCGAGCGCGCCGACCTGGCGTCTGATGGGGATCGTCTTCGGCACGATCTTCTTCATGATGTTCAACCCGACGAAGTGGACCCACCACTTCGGCGCGTACGCGGGCATCGCCGGTTCGTTGGCGGCCGTGACCGCCGTCGCGGTCTCGGCGTCGGCCCTGCGGGCGCGCAAGAACCGGGCCATCTTCCTGGCCGGCCTGCTGTTCGTGCTCGCCATCTCGTTCTCCGGCATCAACGGCTACTGGTACGTCTCCAGCTTCGGCGTGCCGTGGTTCGACAAGCCGATCTCGCTGAGCGGCTACCAGTCCAACACCTTCGCCCTGATCCTGTTCGGCCTGGCGCTGGCGCTGGTCGCCTGGTTCACCCTGCGCGAGGACTACACCCCGCCGCAGCCCTCGGCGAGGACCGTGCGCGGCAGGCGCATCCGCCGGTTCGCCGCGATTCCGCTGACCGTGGTGGCGGCGCTGATGGTGTTGCTCGAGGTGGCTTCGCTGGCCAAGGGCGCGGTCTCGCAGTATCCGGCCTACTCGCTCGCCCGCTCGAACTTCGACGCGCTCACCGGCGACTCCTGCGGCCTGGCCAACGACGTGCTGGTCGAGGCCGACCCGAACCAGGGCAGGCTGAACCCCATCGTCGATCCCGCCCTGCCGCCCGAGTCGGATCCGCTGGCCGGGGCGAACCCGGTGGGCTTCGACCCCAACGGCGTGCCCGACGATCTGTCCGCCGACGCCGTGGAGGTCAAGCCGGGTACCGGCAACACCTCCAGCCAGTCGGTCGGCGCGAACTTCGCCGAGGGCGAGAGCGCGGGCACCGGCGGCGGTCAGGGCGCGCTCGGCGTCAACGGCTCCACCGTGGCCCTGCCCTTCGGGCTCGATCCGGCCAGCACGCCGGTGATGGGTAGCTACCAGCGCGGCGTGCAGCAGCCCGCGCGGCTGGTGTCGAGCTGGTACGAGCTGCCGGAGCGCTCCGCGGACCGGCCGCTGATCGTCATCTCGGCGGCGGGGCGGGTGCTGTCCTTCGACGACACCGGCAAGATGAGCTACGGCCAGGAGCTCGAGCTCGTCTACGGCAAGCGCCAGCCCGACGGCACCGTGCTCGAGCAGGGCCGGTACCTGCCGCGCGATATCGGCCCGTTCCCGTCCTGGCGCAATCTACGGGTGCCGCTGGACGCGCTGCCCCCCGATGCCGACGCGGTGCGCATCGTGGCCAACGACCCCATCCTGATCGGCGACCAGTGGCTGGCGTTCACCCCGCCGCGGGTACCGGTGCTGGAGTCGCTGAACAGCTACCTCGGCTCCGAGCAGCCGGTGCTGCTGGACTGGGCCGTCGGCCTGCAGTTCCCGTGCCAGCGGCCGTTCTTCCACGAGAACGGCGTGGCCGAGGTGCCGCGGTACCGGGTGCTGCCGGATCGCCCGCTGGCCGTCAGCTCCACCAACACCTGGCAGGCCCAGGAGTTCGGCGGCCCGCTCGGCTTCGCGCAGATGCTGGCGCGCTCCACCACGCTGCCGACCTACCTGCGTGACGACTGGGCCAGGGACTGGGGTTCGCTGGAGCGCTACGACCAGTACGACCGCGACGCGGTGCCCGCCGAGCTGACCACCTCGACCGAGACCAGGAACGGCCTGTGGTCGCCGGGGGAGATGCGGGTGTTCTAGAAGACCGACCGGCCGAAGAGAGAGGGCCGTGGCAGCGGATTTCCGCGGCCACGGCCCTTGGTCGTTCGTGGGGAGCCGCAGAGCTTCCGCTCTGCGGGGAAGGTCTCAGACCTCGAGTAAGCGCCGCCCTAATTCACGGCGCAGCACCTCCTGCGCCGGGAGGCGATTCAGCACCCGCAGTACCGAGGGACGTAGCTCGTGCTTCTCCTCGTCGGTGAGCAGGTCGACCAGATCGCGGAGATCCATGTCATCGAAGGCTCCTGTCATACCCCACAGGGTACGTTCCGAAACATTGGATGTCTCGTTTTCGCAGCTTCGGTTACGAAGGTGTCATTGTCTCGAAACTCCGCGTAGCGCAGCGGATTTCGCCGCCGAATACCGGACGCTTGTCCGGTATTCGGCGGACCGGCCGGTCAGCGCGCGCGGATCGGCGCGTCGGAGGCGGCACCGGACCGGGTGACCGTGCTGGTTCCGATATCCGCGGGCTCGGCGGCCGGGTCGTAGGGGGTGAACCGTTCCAGCGAGCCCCAGTCCCGGCGCCAGTCGTCGCGCAGGTAGCTGGGCACCGTCTCGGCCTTCAGCAGCAGTTCGGTCCAGCCGAGCGGGCCGCCGCCGATGTGGTCCTGCCAGGCGTTGGAGGCGTCCGAGCCGACCCGGTCGGGCAGGATGCGCCACTGCGGCGCCTCGGCGACGCCGGCGTGGTGGTCGAAGGGCCGCTGGCAGGGGAAGGCCAGGCCGACATGCCAGTCGAGCAGCACCGGCGCGGTCTCGCCGACCACCGACTGCAACGTCGACAGCTGCGGCAGCCGCGGCGGGGTGATCGCGAGCCACTGCCGTTCGGTGATGTCGTTGTCCACGGCCACCAGGCGCACCGCGTTCACCTCGGCGGGCAGCTCGTCCAGCGGCACCCGCAGGTTGCGCCAGGACGGCGCGGGGCCGATGTCCAGCGGCAGCACCGAACCGAGCACCTCCACCTCGCCGTCGGCGCCCCGGACGCCGTACTCCAGCCTCAGGTCCTGGCCGTAGGTGACCACGCCGTCGGCATCGATGGAACGGATGCGGCCTGCTGCGGTCACGACCAGCACCCGGTTGGCGGGGTCGTTGCGGAAGCTGTCGGCGGTCTGGTCCAGGCGGTACCAGTGTGTGGTCAGCGAGGCCTGACGCTGCTCGCCCTGCTGGTAGGAGCCGAGTACGGGGGTGCGGGCCGGGTCGAGGCCGAAGGGCAGTGCCACCGAGCTGCCGTTGATACCGGTCTGTTCGGTGACGCCGCCGCCGGTGCCCGCGCCGGTGGTGTCGGTGGTCTTGTTCTCCCCGCCGCCGTCGACGGAGTTGGCGCCGCCGGTGGCGGTCTCCTCGGCGTCGGCGGTGAGGTCGCGCGCCACGCCGTCCGGGGTGAAGCCCTCGACATCGGCGGCCGGTCCGTCGGCCGGGGCCACATCGTAGGGCTCGAGCAGCGAATCGGCGGTGTTCGTCTCCACCAGCACCTCGTCGGCCAGCGCGCACGGATTGCCCGCCAGCGACGCGATATTGGATTTGGCGATGGAGTAGGCCGGACTCTGGCCGATCGCGCCCTTGGCCAGTGAGGCCACCTCGAACAGCACCATGAGCGCGGCGGCGATGGTGATGGGCGCGCCCGCGAGGCGATCGAACCCGTTGCCGGAGCCGCGCGGCCGGGCGCGGAAGGACAGCCGGTAGTGGTGCCAGAGCGCGAACAGCAGCGCCATGGCGGTCAGTCCGAGGAAGAGCGTCGAGATGCCCTTGCCCGCGATCATCGGCGCCTTGTCCCACCACGGGATGCCGTAGCTGGAGACATACCACCAGCCGTTGGAGCCGGTGAAGGTGATCGCCAGCACGAACAGCACCGCCGCCGCGAACAGTGCCCGGTTGCGCGGCGAGCGGATCGCCGCCGTGCCCACCGCGACCGCGGCCAGCGCGGCCAGCGACCCGGCCAAGCCCGCGTAGACGCCGAAGTGATGGGTCCACTTCGTGGGGGTGAACATCATCAGCAGCAGTGAGGCGAAGACGATGCCGAGGATGCGCACCGAGGGCCCGCGCGAGGTGCCGGGAATGCGGCCCTTGCGCAGCACCTGCAGCACACACACCAGCAGGCACAGCAGCATCAGCAGCACACCGAAACGCCTGGCCAGCGAGCCGTCCGGCGCCAGCATGAGCAGCGAATCCCAGCGGGTCCGCTCGTCGAACCACGCCACGTTCGGGCCGACCAGCGTGCGGACCCGGGTGGCCTCCATGACCGTGGCCAGCGTCTGATCGGCGAAAACCACGATCAGCACCAGCGTGCCCGCCGCCAGACCGGGCAGCAGCAGCGACGAGTAGCCCAACACCCCGGTGCCACGCCCGCGCTTGACGATGATCCGCAGCACCGGCCCCGATCCGGCGATCAGCGCGGCCACACAGATCAAGCCGGTGGGTCCGGCGGCCAGCGAGAACGCCGCGATGAGGATGGCCAGCGCCGCGGGCAGCAGGCGTCCGGTGGCCACGGCGCGCTCGATCGAGCACCAGGTCAGCAGCGCGCCCGCGGCGATCAGCGGTTCCGGACGCAGGCCGTTGTCGTAGGGCAGCCAGAACGCCAGGAACACCAGGCCCGCCGTCCACAGCGCGATCCTGTTCCGGCGCACCCGCGCACCCAGGCGGGGCAGCACCTCGCGGCTGATCACCAGCCAGCAGACGATGCCGGCCAGCAGCGTCGGCAGGCGCATCCACATGCTCGCCGTGGAGACCTTCGCCATCCAGGCCAGCACCTCGTAGGACCAGCCGAACGGGGCCTCCGGCACCGCGAACCAGCGGTAGTAGTTGGCCATGTAGCCCGAGTGCTCGGAGGCGCGGGCCATGGTCAGGATGTAGCCGTCGTCGGAGGTGTTGGCACCGATCACGTGCCACACCAGCAGCGTGCCCAGGATCGCGCCGTCGGCAAGGGTGAACTTCCACCAGTGCGCGGGCAGGAAGCGCCTGGCACGGCGCCCGTCGGCGGTGTCGAGCAGGTGCAGCGCGATCAGCGCGACGATCGTGAACACGGCCGCGGCGATCATCACCGCCAGCTTGAGCGGGCTCGGCGAGGAGCTGAACCGGGAGTCGATATCGGCGTGCAGCCGTGCGCCGTCGAGCCGGCCGGCGTCGAGATCGGTGAACACGCCGACCATCTGGGGCCGGATGTCGCGCGTCACGGTGTTGGCGAAGGCTGTTCCGTCCTCGCGCCGCACATCGGTGAACTCGACCGTCGTCGCCGCGTCGGTCGCCGTGATCTCGATCGCGCCGCACCCGGCGATCTCGGCGACCGGAGCCGACAGCAGCGGCACGTCACGCTGGATCACCGACAGGGTGTCGTCGGCGATCGAGACGACCAAGCCCTCGGCGGTGGCCTTCCCGGACGCCGCCGGGACGGTCGACAGCAGCGTTCCCGCTCCTGAGGTCAGCGTGGCGCACGGTAGCGAGGCCTCCACCCGCAGCGGCACATACGAGACCAGTGGTGCGCTGACACTCGACGCGTCCGCCTGGGGCCAGTCCAGCACCGCCTGCTCCTGGCGCACCGGCAGCAGCGGCGTCAGCAACGCCAGCAGGAAGCCGAGGAGCCCGGAGACCAGGGCGATCAGGCGGTAACGGGAGAACGCTCGAGTAGCTCGGTCCGGTCGCACGATCAGTCATGCTAGCCACCGGCCCGCTGCGGTCCACCTCACGAAGGCGCGCCACCACCGCCGCCACCCGTAAATCGAACGAGCCCTGCAGATCGGCGATCTGCTGGTCCATCGGTGTCCGGGGCGGACTGTGCGCGGCCGTCCTGCTGCTTGCGCGCAGCAGATGGGCTGTGCCGGTCGCGATCGCCGGCCTGCCAGGCGTCCCTGGGAATCCTGCGCTGAGCATGCATTCGCGCTGTGCTCAGCGCCGCAGGGTGACCAGGGTGAACGGGCCGATGTCGGTGACGGTGAAGGCCGGATCGTCGAACAGGCCTCCGGGGAAGGTGACGGTGTAGCGACGGACGTTGGGGTCGTTGGGGTAGACGTCCTCGGCCAGCCGCAGGGTGTAGTCGTCGCCGCTGCGGCGGAAGAGGAAGGCGTCGGGCGCGCGCCACGGGCTCTGCTCGAGGGCACCGAGCAGTTCGGCCGGTGATTCCAGCTCGCTCCAGTCGGCGATGAGCGCGGCACGGGCGGGGAAGTCGGCCAGCGGGTTGGCGTAGTGCGATGTCAGGCCCTGGAACCCGAAGTACGGATAGAACGCGAGGAAGGTGGTGTCGGCGGTGAGGACCACCGTCTCGTCGCGCTTCTTGCCGGTCTGCGCGCGCAGCGCCTCGTCGATCTCGCGGTAATAGGAGGCCGCGCCGGGCGGACGCTTGTCGGCGCGCTCGCCGTTGCCGTCGGTGTCGGTGTAGGCGGTGTTGATCTCGGGTGTCAGCACGTGCGGAATGTCCTGTGCGAACGCCAGCGCGCCGATGATCGCGATCGCCGCGACCGCGAGCCGGAACCGCTCCGGCTCGTTGAACGCCTGATACGCCGCCCGCGCACCCTCCGCGAAACCGAACGTCCCCGCTGCGGCCAGCAGCGCCAGCAGCGGCGCCTCCAGCCGGAACGAGAGCAGCGTGGTTCCCGCCGCGGTCGCCAGCATCGACAGCAGGCACCACAGGTAGATCGCCAGCACGCCGACGCCGAGCGCCTGCGCACGTCGTGACGAGGACGCCCGCACCACCAGCCAGATCGTGCCGATCAGGCACAACCCGCCCAGCAGCGTGAACTCGAACATGGGCAGCGGCAGTTCGGCGCCCGCGCGCGGCAGGTAGTGCAGCGCTGTGCCCGAGCTCGGGGTGGTCGTGGTGAGCATCTCGATCAGCACCGGCAGCCACACGGTCGCCGCCACGAGTCCCGCAATCACGGCTATCACGAGCAACCGCAGCAGCGGCGGGACGGCGGCGCGCCACGCGGGGCCGGTGGCGACCGGAGTCCTCCCGCGACCCGGCCGCGAGGCCTGCCTGCGCGCCCATACCGCGAGACCGGCGGCGAGCAGCCCCATCAACGCCACCGCGAAGGCGGCGACGCCCAGGTAGAGCGTGTAGAAGGTCGCGGCGAGGCCGAGCAGCAGGCCCGTGCCGATCACCGCTCCCCAGCCGCCCGCCGTGCCGTCGCCGCGATTGCCGCGTCGTGCCGGTGACTCGGCCGCTCCGGCGCTGCCTGCGCCGGTGTCGGCTGGTGCGGCGTTGCCTGTGTCGGTGTCGGCTGGTGCGGCGTTGCCTGTGTCGGTGTCGGCTGGTGCGGCGTTGCCTGTGTCGGTGTCGGCTGGTGCGGCGTTGCCTGTGTCGGTGTCGGCTGGTGCGGCGCTGTCGCCACCGGTGACCGGTGCAGCGCTGCCAGGGCCGCCGGCGCGTGCCGGGGTGGCGACAGCGGTACCGCCGCCGGTGCCTGCGGTCGCGGTGCGGCCGACGGCCGCGCTGCCGGGCAGCAGCTCCGGTGCGGGCCGGTGCAACGCTCCCCAGGCCAGCAGCAGGGTCGGCCCGAGCAGCAGCACGATGACGGCGCTGTAGGCCTCCGGCGAGGCGTAGGCCAGGGTGACCGCGGTGGTGGCGGCGGCGACCGCGATGGCCCAGTCGGCGCGCACCAGCCAGGTCCACAGAACCAGAGCCAGCGCGGCGGCGACCGCGAGCGAGACGATGGCGTAGGGCTTGAAGCTCTCCCAGCCGGCCAGGCCGAGCGCGTCGCCGAACCGGCCGCCGATCCAGAACCAGCCCGCCGGGTAGAACGGCGGGATGTCGGCATAGGTCATGTCGCGCAGGGCCGGGCTGTCGGTGAGCCGGGTGAGGTATTCGGTGCGGAACTCCTGATCGACCGAGACGCCGAAGAGGTAGAGCTTGGTCGCGGCCAGCGGCATGCCGATCGTCACCGTCACGAACGCGGAGATGCCCGCCCAGGACAGCAGTTTCGCGATCCACCGGGCTCTGCGCATCCGCACCAGCACGATGGCCGCCACCAGCATGGCCGCGGCCGCCACTTGGCCGACCGTCGTCAGTGCCCTGGTCACATTCGAGGCGTTGAACGCGGGCCACTGCACCAGCGAGAACGCGACCAGCCCGATCGCGGCCACCACCGCCGCCACCAGCACGGCGATCGCGGCCTCGCCGGCCGCACCGCCCGCCTGACGCACCAGCGGCCGCAGCCGTCCTCCGTCGCTCGTCGTCATCGGCGCGCCAACCTCCGGCTTCGTCCATCCGCCTTCACGTCGGGGCAAGCCTAGTGGAGGCACGCGCCCACACCACCCCGCCGCTCATCGGTGAGCTCGGCCGGCCGCCCACGGTGGCAGCGGGCCCAGCACGGCACGACCGACTCCGCGGTCGCGGGCGACCGCTCGCCGGCGGGCGGGATCACGTAGCCGCACGGATCGCCGAGGCCGCGGCGATCGCCGGGCCGCAACCACCGAGGGCCGCGCACCCGGTGGATGCGCGGCCCTCGGATCGAGACCTGTTCACGCCCTGGGCGCGAAACCCTGGCTCAGAGCGGCAGCTTGCGGAAGATCGCGCGCGGAATGTGGCGCAGCACGATCATCACGTAGCGGAAGGCGCCCGGCGCCCAGACCAGCTCCTTGCCCTTGTCGGAGGCCGAAACCGCCAGCGCGGCAACGTCTTCCTTGTCGACGGTGAGCGGCGCCTCCTTGGTGCCGGTCGACTTCCAGTGCGCCAGCGTCGTGGAGGTGCGCACCTGGCCGGGCCGCACCACGAGCACGCGCGGGCCGAACGGGCGCAACGCCTCGCCCAGGCCGAGGTAGAACCCGTCCAGTCCGGCCTTGGTGGAGCCGTAGACGAAGTTGGAGCGCTTGACCCGCTCGCCGGCCGCCGAGGACATGGCGATGATGCGCCCGTAGCCCTGCGCCTTCATCTTCTCGCCCACCAGCACGCCGACCGACACCGCGGCGGTGTAGTTCACGCCGGCGATCTGGACCGCCTTGCGCTGGTCGCGCCACAATTCCTCGGCCTCGCCGAGCAGGCCGAACGCCACGATCGCGACATCGACGTCACCGCGCGCCCAGGCCGTGTCGATCACCTTGGGGTGGCTGTCGGGGTCGAGCGCGTCGAAGTCGATCACCTCGACCTCGCTCGCCCCGGCCGCCTTCATCTGCTCGACCGCGCTCTCGGTGAGCCGGTCGCCGGGCAGCGTCGCGAGGATGATGCGGGCGGGGCCCTTCTTCAGGTACTCCGCGCAGATCGCGAGGCCGATCTCCGACGTGCCGCCGAGCAGCAGGATGGCTTGCGGGTTGCCTACGGCATTGATCACTGGAGTTCCAGCCTCCTGGCCATATCGGACATGAAAACGCCTGTGGGGTCGACGCTGCGGCGGGTCTTGATCCACTCGTCGATCCGGGGATACATCTTGTGGAAGGTCTCGGCGGTGGTGCGCGAGTCCTTGCCGGTGTAGAGCCTGCCGCCGAATTCCAGGACGCGGGCGTCCAATTCGGTGACGAACTCGTTGAGGCCGGGCCGGATGGGGAAGTCCAGGCAGACGTTCCAGCCGGGCATCGGGAAGCTCAGCGGGGCCTGGTTGCCCTCGCCGAAGTACTTGAACACGTTCAGGAACGAGTAGTGCCCGCTGCGCTGGACGTCGATCAGGATCTGCTTGAACTCCTCGACGGCCTCCGGCGGCACCACGAACTGGTACTGCAGGAAGCCCTGTGAACCGTAGGCGCGGTTCCACTCGCCGAGCATGTCCAGCGGGTGGTAGAAGGCGGTCAGGTTCTGCGGCTTCTGCCGGTAGGTGGCGCCCTTGCGGTACCAGACCTCGGTGGCCAGCGTGAAGGTCTGCTTGTTGAGCAGGCCGTTCGGGAACAGGTCGGGGAAGGTCAGGAAGGTCTTGCCGGTGAAGCCGAGCGGGTTCTTGCGCAGCTTCTTGGGCAGCTGGTCGAGCTTGGCCAGCGACCCGCGCGAGATCACCGCGCGGCCCAGCTTGGGCAGCGGGCTGATCGCGTCGAACCAGGCCGAGCTGTAGGTGTAGTTGTCCTCGGTGCCGTCGCTGTGGAAGGCGATGGTCTCGTCCAGGCTCGCGGTGACGTCGCCGTCGGCGATGAAGTACGCCGTCTCGGTCGGGGTCATCTCGATGGTGACGCGCAGGATGATGCCGGTCAGGCCGCAGCCGCCGATCGTCGCCCAGAACAGCTTGGCGTTCTTGCGCGGGGTGAGGTGCTGGACGGTGCCGTCCGCGGTGAGCAGATCGATCGAGCGCACGTGGTTGCCGAAGCTGCCCGCGCTGTGATGGTTCTTACCGTGGATGTCGGAGCCGATGGCGCCGCCGACGGTGACCTGGCGGGTGCCCGGCAGCACCGGAACCCACAGGCCGAACGGCAGCGCGGCGCGCATCAGCTGGTCCAGCGTCACGCCCGCGTCCACGTCGACGAGCCGGGTGTCGGCGTCGATGCGGTGGATCTTGTTCAGCGCGGTCATGTCGACGACCAGGCCGCCCGCGTTCTGGGCGTTGTCGCCGTAGGAGCGGCCGAGACCGCGCGCGACGATGCCGCGGCGCAGGTGGGCGGGCTTGGCGTCGTTGTCCTCGGCGACCATCGCGACGGCCTTGGCGATCACTTCCGGATCGCTGGTCGAGAGGACTTCGGCGGAGGTGGGTGCGGTGCGACCCCACCCGGACAGCGAGCGGGTCCGGGTCGGCAGCGTGTACGCCTCGGCGCGCTCGGCGGCGCCGTCGGTGCTGCTCGGGGACTCGTCGTCGCCGGTCGTCGGAGTGGTGGTCGGAGCTTTCGTGGACATCGGCTCACAGGCTACATGCCCGCGCGGGCGCGGGTTCGTTCTCGCCGTACTCGCCGGTACGGCGTCGGTCTCACCGGTACGGCAAGAACTCGTCCGCGCGCGGCGTTAGGCTCGTCGCCGTGCACGCCGAACAGCAGTTACCGCCCACGGCCGAGTTGCCCGTGGTCGACGAATACCTCGCGGATCCGGAAGGCGGCGTCGATGCGGGCGGTGTCGATCTGAAGACCCAGATCATCCGATTCACCGTCACCGGCGGCCTGTCGGCGATCGTCGATTTCGGCCTGTACCTGATCCTGCTCGAGCTCGTCGGCCTGCCGGTCGCACTCGCCAAGGCGATCGGCTTCATCGCGGGCACGACGACGGCCTACCTGATCAACCGCCGGTGGACCTTCCAGGCCCCGCCGAGCCGGGCCCGTTTCCTCGCGGTGGTCGCCCTCTACGCGACGACCTTCGCGGTGCAGGTGGGCATCAACCAGCTGATGGTGCACCTGCTCGGCAGGGAATTCCTGGCGGTGACCGCGGCCTTCGTGGTCGCCCAGGGCACCGCGACGGTGATCAATTTCGTCGTGCAGCGCCTGGTGATCTTCAAGATCCACTGAGCCCGCGCGGCGCGTCCGCTAGGACCCCGCGAGCACCGCCTGCTTGCCGGCCTTGGCGCCGAAGTAGTCGCCGCCCTTGGCGCGGGTGTTGTCGGTACCCCACTCGCGCTGCTCGCGTTCGGCCGGAACCAGATGCGGGATGTGCTTGCGGCAGTGGATGTAGGCCTCCTCGACCTCCACCACCACCCAGCGCTCGGCGATCTTGCCCGCCGTGGCCTCGGGCAGATCGGGCAGGCTGCGCCGCAGCGTGGCGTCCTCCACGATGCGCGCCGAGCCGTTGATGTGCAGGCCGATCAGGTCCTGCACGAAATCGATCATCAGGATGCCGACGTGCGGGTTCTCCACGATGTTGCCGAGACTCGCCATCACCCCGTTGCCCCGGTACTCCGGGTAGACGATCGTGCGTTCGTCGACGACGTGCAGGAAACCGGGCGGTCCCGCGCGGAAGGTGTTGTCGCATTCGCCGTTCTTGTCGGCGGTGGCGATGAAGGCCATTTCCATCCGGCCCACGAAATCGATCATCTGCTCGTTGAGCCGATCCAGAACCTGATCGCTGTAGAAGCGCTCGGCGCGCGCGGTGGTGCCGTAGCGCTCCTGGAGCGCGTGTTCGCCGTCGCTACCGATCTGGCTGCCCGTCATTTCTGCCCCCTGGCGGTGGTCGGGGGTCCGGGGATCGTCGTCTGCTCCGCGTCGAACGTCGTTGTTGCTCCGCGTCGATCACATGCCCGAACCTCGAAAAGCTGAAACTGCGAATAAACCGGAAAACGGGTCCGATCCTAGGCGACGATCAGCGGCCGCGGCTGACAACGGTCATTTCGGTCACCCGAATCGCCCTCCTGGGTAACCCGTTGACCTGCAGTGACAATGCGGACCGGACGGCTCTTTCCCGCGCGCGTCGAAATACCCGCCGTGCGGGATTCACAGGACCGTCAGAGCGGTCGGACCGTCACCGGAACACCGTTGAAGATCGCATTTCCGGAAGGCACGTCCACCACCGAATCATCGGTCAGCGCATTGGCATTCACCCCGGCGTGGGCCCGGGCGACGGTCTGCGAACTCCCGTCGTGGCCCCACCCGTGCGGCAGGCTCACCACGCCCGGCATGATCGTCTCGGTGGGCTCCAACGGCACCGTCACCGTGCCCGCCGCCGAGCTGACCACCGCCTGCTCGCCGAGCCCGAGCCGGTCCACATCGGCCGGATTGATCTGCAGTGTGCAGGTGTTCGTACCGCTCACCAGCCTCGCCACATTGTGCAGCCAGCTGTTGTTGGAACGTAGGTGCCGTCTGCCGATCAGCACGAATTCCGGGGGCTGCGCCGCGATGTCCGCCCGCAGCCGGGCGACATCGCTGATCAGTTGCGGGGGAGCCAGGTCCACCCGGCCCGTAGCCGTGCGCAACGCGCCCGGCAGGCGCGGGGTCAGCGGGCCGAGGTCGATGCCGTGCGGATTGTCGAGCAGCGTCCCCAGATTCAGCGTGCCGCCGTTCCACTCGCCGTACGGGCCGAGGCGCAGCATGAGGTCGATGCGCTGCTCGGTGCTGTTCTCGCCGATCAGTTCTTCCCGCCGTTGCGGCATGCCCGCCTTGTGCAGCATGCCGGCGATCACCAGTTCGTCGACGGCCGCCACCTGGCCCCGCGGCCCGTTGTCGCGGTGCTCCCGGCCGGTGAGCGCGGCCGCCAGCCGTACCAGGATCTCGATCTCGGAAGGCTGTCCCGCCGCCGGCGGCACGAGCGGGCGCGAATACCGCGCGTAGTTGCGCACCGCGAACTGCAACAGCGCGAAGTCGTAATGCGGCGCCTGCACGATGCGTGGCGGCGGCAGGATCACGTCGGCGTGCCGAGTCGTCT
The DNA here is from genome assembly GCF_000308595.1 of Nocardia higoensis NBRC 100133. GTDB lineage: Bacteria > Actinomycetota > Actinomycetes > Mycobacteriales > Mycobacteriaceae > Nocardia > Nocardia higoensis. The sequence goes on from NZ_BAGA01000004.1 coordinate 80,819, forward strand.
CGTTCAGGTAGCGGTCGACGCTGACCATGAAGTCGAGGCCGGCGAACGCCTCGGCCAGACGCGCGCCGCCCGGAGCCGAGAGCACCGGATTGCCCGCCACCGTCACCAGCGCCCTGACCTGTCCTTCGCCGGGCGTGCGGATCTCGTCGGCGAGGGTGGCGATCGGGAGTTCACCCATCGCCTCCGGCAGCCCGCGCACCCGGCTCGACCAGCGGCCGGTCCGGAACGGCTTGCTGCGCACGATTCCCAGCGCGGCGGCGTTCGCGAACATGGCGCCGCCCGGGCGATCCAGATTGCCGGTGAGGACATTGAGCACATCGACCAGCCACTGGGTGAGCGTGCCGAACTCCGCGGTGCAGGTGCCGATCCTGGCGTAGACCGCCGCGGTCGGCGCGGCGGCGAGTTCCCGGGCGATGCGGACCACGGTCTCGGCGGGCACGCCCGTGCGCGCTGTCACGGCCTGCGGGGTGAAATCCGCCGCCGCCGCACGCACCTCGTCCAGACCATCGACCGGCAGCCGCAGATCGGTCAGTTCCTCGGCGAAAAGCGTATGGACCAGCCCGAACAGCAGATAGGCGTCGGAGCCGGGGCGGATGAACAGATGCTCGTCGGCCAGCCTCGCGGTCCTGGTCACCCGCGGATCGACCACGACCAGCCGGCCGCCGCGCTTGCGCAGCGCCGAGAGCCTGCCAGGGAAATCCGGCGCGGTGCACAGCGACCCGTTGGACTCCAGCGGATTGGCGCCGAGCATCAACAGGTAGTCGGTGCGATCCAGATCGGGTACCGCGACGGTCAGCGGGTCGCCGAACATCAGCCCCGAGGACACCTGCTTGGGCATCTGGTCGGCGGTGCTGGCGGAGAACAGATTCTTGGTGCCGACGGCCCTGATCAGCATCGGCAGGTACAGCGCACCCGAGACGGTGTGCGCGTTCGGGTTTCCGACGTACAGCGCGGCCGCCTGCGCGCCGTGCTCGGCGACCAGCGCCGGAAACCGTTCGGCGATGTAGTCGAAGGCTTCGTCCCAGCTCGCCTCGCGATGGCGGCCGGTGGCGCGGTCACGGATCAGCGGTTCGACGAGGCGGTCCGGGTCCTCGTCGAGGCGACCGAGGCTGGCGCCCTTGGGACAGAGGAATCCCTTGCTGAACGGATCGTTCTTGTCGCCGCGCACCGCGAGCACGCGGTCCTCGGCGTCGAGAGTGATCTCGAGGCCGCAGACCGCCTCACAGAGCGGGCAGGTGCGCAACATGTTCCGGCCGGAGGTCATGTCCGCAATCTTCGTCGCGCCGGGGAGCGGGCACAGCCATCTCGGCGACATTCGCCCGAGAATTTCTCCCGCGAGCGCGTGCCGGGCAACGAGAAAGACCGGCATCCGCCACGCGGATGCCGGTCGAGCAGCGGGGTAGTGCGGGCCGCCGCTGCGCAGAGGAAGGAGTCCGCCTATCGGCGGAGAACTTTCGGCTGGTGGGCGTGCGGCTTCAGCAGGCGACGCTGGTCAGCTGCGCGCGGCGACGGCTCGAGGCCGAACGGACGGCGGCGGCCACGGCGACCACCGGCGGGACCCAGCGGGCCTCGTGCGGCGCGACGCCCCAGCTGGCCGAACCGGCCGACAGCTTGCTGGGCGGCAGCGGCACGCCCGCGCCGTCGGTGTAGACGATCGCGCCGGCTTCGCGCAGCGCGTCGAGCGCCATCGCGGCCTTGCGCAGACCGGTCACCAGGTGAATCTCACGACGCTCGGTGCCGGGTACCTCGATCACCGGGCCGCTGAGGTTGTTCGCGCGCATGAAGCGCCGGACCTCGCCTGCCAGTTCGCCGCTGATCTCGATGGCCGAGATCTCGTCGTCGGTGATCAGGCACAGCCCGTTGGCCGTTTCTGCGACCGTCCACCCACGCTGGATGTAGTCCTGCGCCGCGGCGTCCATGTCGGCCGCGGAGACGGAAGTCGGAAACGTGGTGCGCACTGTTTTCTCCATTCCCGGATAGCTCTGGGGTCCTGCGTTCATGGGGCGTATCGACAGGCGAGGGGCCGCGCGTTACGCCTTCTCGGAAAAATTTCTCGAGTGTGCAGTACGTCTCATTCGGCGAGGAAGTGTATCGCTTCGATCTCGGTCTTCTCACAACCGGGCACCTATGTCACGGTATGCACCGTAGTGACCTCTTGCGTCAGCGGTGGTTTCGCCACGGTGCAGAGGGGCAGTATGCGTGCATGAGCGACTCCGGCGCGCACGGTGACCCGATCGAAGGCAGGGAATCCGTTCCGGGCGAATTCGAGACCGAATCCCGGTGGACCACCTGGAAGGCTTCGGCTTTGCGCAGGCCGGCCGGCCAGGCCGAGGCCGAGCCGGACGACGAGCCCGCCCGGCCGTTCCGCAGCCGCCGCGACTTCCGCCGTTGGGTGGGTGATGCCGTCGGCGCCTTGCTGGACGTGCAGTTCCAGCGCTCCGCCACCCGGACCCTGTTGCCGCTGGCCTATCTGCTCGGCCTGATCTTCGCCTTCGCGGTGCCGATCGCGGTGGTGGTGCTGATGTGGGAGGTCACCTTCGTCCTGGGCATCCTGGCCGCGCTGGTGGCGATACCGCTGGGCCTGACCATCGCCGCCGTCGTGCGCCTGATGCTCGAATTCCTCGTCAATGCCTCCCGGTTGGCGACCAGGGTGGAGCACATCAGCGAGCTGGCCGACGATCTTTTCCAGGCGCTCTCGGATGTCGCCGAACCGGTCAACCAGCTCTCCGAGGATGTGCGCGCGGTCCAGTTCTGGCGATTCCGGCGCGGAAATTCGCGGAAATAGCGAGTGCGTAGCTCGGCGAGCTCTCGCTGTGCCCCTTGATATCTGGTGTTGCGCCGCGCGGGATCTGTTGTGAAACAATGCCGTTCGGGTGACACGCATCGATTGCGGAGCCACCGGACGTATCTCAGGGGCTCTAGGGGGACGTATGGTTCTGTCGCAGCTGACCACCGGATCGACGATGCCGCGAAGACGGCTGGGCCGGAATCTTCGTGATCTGCGCACGCGAGCGAGAATGACGACGCGGACCGCCGCCCGACATCTGGAATGGTCCGAAGCGAAGATCTGGCGGATCGAAACCGGTCAGACCTCGCTGCGCAGTCTCGATGTGGAAGCGATGTGCAAGGTCTACGGCGCGCCCGCCGAGATGGTCGGCCCGCTGGCCGCATTGGCCAAGGAGACCAAGGCCAGGGGCTGGTGGACCGCCTATACCGATGTGGTCGCCGAGGGCTTCGACATCTACATCGGTCTCGAGGAAGCCGCCCGTCAGCTGGCCGGCTACGAGACCGACCTGATCCCCGGCCTGCTGCAGACCGAGGCCTACACCCGCGCCCTGCTGCGTGCCGCCAGGCCCCAGGCCACCGCCACCGAACTCGAGCGCCGGGTGGAGCTGCGCCGCACCAGGCAACTGCTGCTCACCCGTCCCGGCGCACCGCTGCGCGTGGACATGGTGATCCCGGAGGCCGTCCTGCGCCATCGCATCGGCGGTCCCGCGGTCGTGGCCGAACAGCTCGACCACCTGCGCCGGATCTGTGACCTCCCGACGGTGCGCCTGCGCGTGATCCCCGACGGATCGGACTTCCACGCGGGCATGGAGACCGGCAGTTTCGGCATTCTCGAGTTCCCGGCCGACGGCACGGTCGAACCCGAGCCGCCCGTGGTCTACGTCGAGGCGTTCACCGGGCCGGTCTACCTCGACAAGGAAGCCGACTTCGCCCGTTACCGGTCGGCATTCGCGAATATCGCCGCCGCCGCGGTGGACGCCCGCGAATTGCTCGACGACGCCGTCGCCGCCCTGGCCTGACCCGGCTCGGCGTGCCCGGGCCGTATCAGCGCAGGCGCGGCGCCGCCAGGTCCTTGGGCGAGCGCAGGTAGGTCAGCGGAGTACCGTCGCGCCCCACCTTCGGCCAGTCGATGGCCAGCGTGGGATCGAAGGCGTCGATGTCGTGATCGGCCTCGGGCGTGTACTCGAGCGAGCACAGGTAGGTGACGGTCGATTCGTCCTCCAGCGAGAGGATCGCGTGCCCGAGGCCTTCGGACAGGAACACCGAGCGCCGGTCCACGTCGTCGATCAGCACGCTGTCCCAGTGCCCGTAGGTGGGCGAGCCCGGCCGCAGGTCGACCACCACGTCGAGGAACGCGCCGCGCACGCAGGTCACGTACTTGGCCTGGCCGGGCGGGTCCTCGGTGTAGTGGATGCCGCGCAGCACACCCGCCGCCGACACCGACGTGTTCACCTGGCGCAGATCCATCGGGCGGCCGGTCGCCTTCTCGAACTCCGAGGCCTTGAACGATTCGGCGAACGCCCCGCGCTCGTCGGTCAGCACCCGCGGGGTGATCACCCAGGCGCCGGGGACCGTCAATTCCCGGATGTCCATCTCACCAATCCCGTCCGCGCTCGAGCAGGTCGAGCAGATAACTGCCGTAGCCGGAGCGCACCAGTGGTTCGGCCAGCGCCCGGAGTTGTTCGTCGTCGATGTACCCGCGCCGCCAGGCCACCTCTTCGGGTACCCCGATCTTGAGTCCCTGCCGCTGTTCGATGGTGCGCACGTAGTTGGCCGCGTCCAGCAGCGAGTCGAAGGTGCCGGTGTCCAGCCACGCGGTGCCGCGGGCCAGCACGTCCACCCGCAACCGTCCCTGTTCCAGATACGCCCGGTTGATATCGGTGATCTCGTATTCCCCGCGATCGGAGGGTCGTAGCCCGCGGGCGATCTCCACCACGTCGTTGTCGTAGAAGTACAGGCCGGGAATGGCGTAGTTCGAGCGCGGCTTCTTCGGCTTCTCCTCGATCGAGACCGCCTTGCCGTCGGCGAATTCGATGACGCCGTAGGCGGTGGGGTCGAAGACCCGGTAGGCGAAGATGGCGCCGCCGTCGAGATCGGTGAAGCGGTCCAGGCTGGTGCCGAGCCCCGGTCCGTGGAAGATGTTGTCGCCCAGCACGAGCGCGACCGGACCATCGCCGATGTGCTCGGCGCCGAGGACGAAGGCGCGCGCCAGCCCGTCGGGCTCCGGCTGCACCACGTAGTCGATCGAGATGCCGAACCGGCTGCCGTCGCCGAGCAGGCGGCGGAAGGCCCGCGCGTCCTCGGGAGTCGTGATGACCAGCACCTCGGTGATGCCCGCGAGCATCAGGGTGGACAGCGGGTAGTACACCATCGGCTTGTCGTAGACCGGCACGAGTTGCTTGCTCACCCCGCGCGTGATGGGGTGCAGCCGCGAACCGGTACCGCCCGCCAGGATGATTCCACGCATGTCCTGAAGTCTGCCAGTCCCGCCGCCGCTCGGCTTCGGTGAGGTTCCGGGTAGCGCACGATTGCGTCACGGGGGTTCCGGAATCGGGCGCACAGGCCGAAAAATGTTGCGTGGATCACATTACTGTGGTCTTCTGAAATGACAATGTGTGAGATGTCGACGCCGACGCTCGCCCCGGTCGCGCACGCGATCCGGTCGCCGTCGTGTCGGCGGCGAGGCGGTGCGTGATGGTTGTGCTCAATCCGGAAGGGCCGAGCGCTCCCGCGCGGCTGCTGATGGCGACCTGCCGGGGTGTGGTGCGGCCCGCCCTGCGCGTCACACCGATCAACCGGACCACCATTCCGGTCGGGGCCCTGGCCGTCGAAGGCCTGGCCCGGTTGCGCCCGCACCCGCGCGGCATCGAACGCGAGCAGGTCACCATGCCCGGTTTCCGCATGGAGATCATTCGTCCGGCGGGCGCTGCCCGGGCCCTGCGCCACGGCGCCTTGCTGTACATGCACGGCGGCGGCTTCGCGCTCTGCGGCCTGGAGACGCACCGGCCGGTCGCGGCCAGCCTGGCGCGGCGCACCGGCATGGCCGTGGTCAATGTCGAATACCGCCAGCTGCCCGGCCGCAGCATCACCCAGTCCGTCGACGACTGCGTCACCGCCTATCGCTGGCTGCTGCGCCACGGCGCGTCCGCGTCGCGCATCGTCTTCGCGGGCGACTCGGCGGGCGGCTACCTGAGCTTCGCCACCGCGCTGCGCACCATCGAACGGGGCCTGCCGACCCCCGCGGGTCTGATCGGCCTGAGCCCGCTCCTCGATCTCGACTACGCCGCCAAGCGCGACTACATGAACGTCGCGCTCGACCCCTACATCCCGCTCTCGGCCCTGGAGGCGGTGGTGCGCCTCGGCGCGGAGATCGACGGCGTCCTCGACCCGCTGCTCTCCCCGGTCAACGGCATCCTGGCCGGCTTGCCGCCGGTGCTGCTCATCGCCGCCGAGGACGAGGTGCTGCGCTACGACGCCGAACTGATGGCCGAGCGGCTCAGTGCGGCCGGCGTCCCGCACGCGCTGGAACTGTGGCGCGGTCAGGTCCACGCCTTCACCACCATCTGGCCCGGTCTGCCGGAGAGCCGGGCCGCGCTCGGCCGGGCGGCCCGCTTCGTGCGCACCTGCGTGGCCGCCGGTGAGCAGGCTCGGACGGCCTGATTCGCTCGGCCGGACGAGTCGATGAACCCCGCTCCGGGACGCCGGAGCGGGGTTCGATTCCCGATTCCCCATCACGCCCGCAACCCGATCGGATCGGCTGCCACCCGATTCCCCTTCGGACAGCGGCGGCCCGCATGGTCAAAAAGAGCTGTGCGGCAATTGAATCGCAACTGCCGATGCCGGTGGGCATCCACTGCCGGACGGATCTGTTGTGGAAAAAACGAAGTCCCCGCCCTGATTCGGGCGGGGACTTCGAAGAATGCGATGACCGGCGATTACTTGGCCGGCGCGCTGAACGGCTGGTTGATGGTGGCGAAGTACTGGATCGCGGCGCCGATCGCGACGGGCGCGGTCACCAGGATCTGACCGGCGAGGGTGCCGATCGCGCCGACGGCGAGGATGCCGCCGATGCAGCCGATGGCGGCGGCGGGGATGAAGGGACCGAACAGGCCGACGATGGTGGCCGAGGCGACGGTGGCGCCGGCGATGCCGCCGAGGACGCAGCCGAGCGCGCCGCCGCCGAGGCCGCCGACGAGGGTGCCGATGGTGGCGCCCATGGAGATGGTGCTGGTCAGGCGGCTCCAGGCGGCCTGCTCACGGTCGTACTCGCTCTTCCAGGGGGCCTTGTCCTCGTAGGGCAGGGCGACCGGCTTGTAGACGGCCTTGTCGAGGTCGAACTGCGGAGTCAGGGTCGCGGTCCGCTCGGACACCTCGGCGGCGATCGGGAACTCGAACTCGTCGACGCGGAAGGTCAGCGGGGTGCCGGCCAGGGTGTCGCCGTTGGCGGCCTTGATCTTCAGTGCGTTGTCTTCGACGACCAGCGAGCCGGAGTCGATCGAGATGATCGACTGGGTGTCGGTGGCCTCAGCGGTGAAATTCACCGCGCTGGGCTCGGCCGGTGCGGCATTGGCGGTTCCCGCGGCGACACCGAGAGCGGCGATCAGCAGTGCGGAGGTTGCGGCGAATTTCTTCAAGATCATTCTGGGATTCCTGGATCTGGCTCGAATGGAGTTGTGGCAAACAGATCGAAAACCTATCCGGACAACAGCTGGTGAACGAATCGGGAGTTTCAGATCACATTTGAGTCACCGGCTGGCAAACCGATCGGGACGGCTGCGGAAAACCCTTCCGCCCGAACGCATTCCGGACAAACCCGGGAAGCGGGCCAGGAATGTGTTTCTCGGCATGATGAGAGAATGATCACAGCCGCGGATACGTGGTGATCTCGGCGGCGGGCTGGAGCCCCGAGCCGCAACCACCCCGGCTGCCGGAGCGCCGAGCCCCTCGGGACGAAACAGGCGAACCCCGCTCCGGCGCAGCGGAACGGGGTTCGTCGAACTCTCGGCCGGGGTGATTACTTGGCCGGGGCGTTGAACGGCTGGTTGATGGTGGCGAAGTACTGGATCGCGGCGCCGATCGCGACGGGCGCGGTCACCAGGATCTGACCGGCCAGGGTGCCGATCGCGCCGACGGCGAGGATGCCGCCGATGCAGCCCACCGCGGCGGCGGGGATGAAGGGACCGAAGAGGCCGACGATGGTGGCCGAGGCGACGGTGGCGCCGGCGATGCCGCCGAGGACGCAGCCGAGCGCGCCGCCGCCGAGGCCGCCGACGAGGGTGCCGATGGTGGCGCCCATGCCGATGGTGTCCTTCATGCGGTTGAAGGCGGCCAGCTCACGGTCGTACTCGCTCTTCCAGGGGGCCTTGTCCTCGTAGGGCAGGGCGACCGGCTTGTAGACGGCCTTCTCCATGTCCAGCTGCGGGGTCAGCGTGGCCGTGCGATCGGAGATCTCGGCGGCGATCGGGAACTCGAACTCGTCGACGCGGAAGGTCAGCGGGGTGCCCGCGATGGTGTCGCCGTTGACGGCCTTGATCTTCAGCGCGTTGTCTTCGACGACCAGCGAGCCGGAGTCGATCGAGATGATCGACTGGGTGTCGGTGGCCTGCGCGGTGAAGTTGATCGCGCCGTTGTCGGCAGGCGCGGGCTCGGCGTGGACGGTGCCCGCGGTGACGCCGATAGCGGCGATCAGCAGAGCCGATGTGGCGGCGAACTTCTTGAACAGCATTCTCGGTTTCCTCGATCTGAAGAAGCAGGAGGGACTGGTCGATCGAAATCGAGATCGGCCAACGGCCGGTGAACCATTCATGACGGCTGCTGCAATTTCCGTGCACCATTTCGGTGCGCTCGCCGGACGATCGGAAACGGGCGCACGCGATTTTCCCGGGCCGCCGGAGGTATCGACGCCGCGCCGTGCGACGTAAGATCGCGCGAGTGCGCTTGCTCGTCACCGGCGGGGCCGGTTTCATCGGTGCCAACTTCGTCCAGCAGACCGTCACCGAACGACCCGAGGTCACGGTCACGGTTCTCGATGCCCTCACCTACGCGGGTAATCGGGCTTCACTCGCGTCGGTCGAGCAACACATCGACTTCGTGCACGGCGACATCGCCGACCTCGACCTGGTCGACGATCTGGTCAGCGGTGTGGACGCGGTGGTGCATTTCGCCGCCGAATCGCACAACGACAATTCCCTCGCCGAACCGTGGCCGTTCGTGCAGACCAATATCGTCGGCACCTATTCGCTGCTGCAGGCCGTGCGCCGCCACGATGTGCGCTATCACCACGTCTCCACCGACGAGGTCTACGGCGATCTCACCGCGGACGAACCGGCGTTCACCGAGTCCACCGCCTACAACCCGTCGAGCCCGTATTCGGCGACCAAAGCGGCCAGCGACATGCTGGTGCGCGCGTGGACCCGCTCGTTCGGTATCCGCGCCACGCTGTCGAACTGCTCGAACAACTACGGCCCGTATCAGCACGTGGAGAAGTTCATCCCGCGCCAGATCACCAACCTGATCGACGGCGTGCGCCCCCGCCTCTACGGCGCGGGTCACCAGATCCGGGACTGGATCCACGTGCAGGACCACAACCGCGCGGTGTGGGACGTCCTCGAGCGCGGCCGCATCGGGCGGACCTACCTGATCGGCGCGAACGGCGAACTCGACAACAGGACCGTGGTCGGCATGCTGCTCGAGGAATTCGGTCGCGACCCGGGCGATTTCGACCACGTCACCGACCGTCCCGGGCACGACCAGCGCTACGCCATCGACTCGACCCTGCTGCGCACCGAACTCGGCTGGCAGCCGCGCTACGCCGACTTCCGTGCCGGGCTGGCCGCCACCATCGCCTGGTATCGCGAGAACGAATCCTGGTGGCGGCCGTACAAGGATGCCACCGAGAAGGCGTACGCGGCCGCGGGGGAGCGGACGCTCACCGATCCGGGCGACTGAACCGGTCAGCCCCAGATGATCGTGTGGTACTTGATCACGGTGGCGATCAGCGCGATCGTCGTCGCCGAGACCACCACGATGCTCGGGCCGAAGACCGGTGTGTGTCCCCGTGCGTCGGTGAGCCGCAGCGGCATCCAGCGCAGCAGCGCTGTCAGCGCGAGCAGTGCCAGCGGGACGAAGTAGCGGCCCTGCACGCCGTCGATGATGTAGTAGCCGACCGGCGTGAACGACATGTACAACGTCACATAGATCATCGCGACACCGGCGGCGACGGCCAGTGCGATCAGCGCCGTGCGCCACCGGGTGGCCGAGGCGGGATCCATCCGGTCGCCGATGCCGACGCCGACCGCGAGCGCGAGCAGGCAGCCGAGCACGGCCATCGCGGGAACTTCGATGTAGGCGAAGCCGAGCTCGCCGAAGAACTGGGTGAACCAGAGCTGATCGCGATAGATCAGGCTGTCGCGGAACACCTCGAGGAAGCCGATCGGGTCGCCGAGGATTTCGCCGAGCTGTTCGCCCGGCTTCACCGTGTACCACTGGTGCTGCGGCCGCATCAGGCCCATGCCGTCGCCGGTGGGCGCGGCGATCGCGGTCCACGCCAGGAAGGACGCCCCGCCCACGCCGGCGAACGCCCACGGCACCAGCCGCCGCCAGTCGAAGCCGCTGTCGGCGACCTTGCCGAAGAACGCGAAGCGGCGCACCGGGACCAGCACGATCAGCATCGCCAGCAGGATGTAGGTCGGCTTGCTCAACGGCAGCAGCAGCGTGGCGGCCAGGTAGGCCAGTGTCTCGGCTCTGCTGTACTCGCGGCCGAGGAACAGGCCCTTGACCAGCAGCGCCGAGACCAGCAGCGCCAGCGCGTTGGTCATGGTGTCGGCGGTGACGGTGCCCGCCTGGAAGATCGCGATGGGCAGCACGGCGATGGTGAACGCCAGCCACTGGATCCGATACGCGCGCAGTGCGTAGAGCGCGAAGCCCACCACCAGCAGGTAGCCGAGCAGACCGGCCAGCCTGGTCAGCAGCACCATGCCGCCGACATCGAGTCCCAGCGCTTCCGCGGTCCGGATGCCGACGGCGGCGGGCACATATGCGACGGGCGAGTAGGCCGCGGTATTGGTGAACCAGATCGTCCGCATTTCGCCGCCGACCTCGGCCGCGCGCATGCGCTCGTAGACCATCGGATCGGCGACCATCCTGCCCGGCTCTTCCGGGTTCTCCTGATAGTCGCTCATCGCGTAGCTCATCAGGTCGTCGATCGTCGCCGGAACGACATTCCCGTAGGCGACACCGCGATCGTCGTCGATCTCGGTCGGCAGGAATCCGCCGTGCGCCACCTGATAGGCGCGGCCGAACTGGGTGATCTCGTCGTGACCCCAGAACGGCGGGGTGATGACGCTGAACACCGCGCCGAAGATCGCGGCGAGCACCACGAAAGCGATGGTCGCGCCGCCGAATCGGCGATGTGCGCGACCGGCGAAAGCGCGCAGGCCGCTCGGCTCGCGGCTCGCTACCCGGTCTCGCTGCGCCTGCGCCCGCGGCGGCACTTCGTCGTCGGAGGCGGTCGGGTCCGGCCTCGTGGTGTCCGCGACCGCGGGATTCCCGGCGGCGGAATCACCGGTCGTAGGCGCGGGTTCAGCGGTACCGGGTTCGGTGGAGCTGGTCACAGCGTGGCCTCGTCCTCGCGCAGGGCCCGTCCCGCCCCGGCGGCCTGGAACGATTCGTCCGCTCCGACCGCCGAATAACGCAGGTAGACCAGGCGCGAGGCCTCGTGCCGGGAACGCCGGATGCCGTCCAGGATGAGGCCGGCGGTCCAGGCCAGGCTGCCGAGCAGCAACAGCGTGAAGCCGAGGAAGAGGGTGGGGAAGCGCGGTACCTCACCGGTGCGGGTGAACTCGACGACGATCGGGACCGTCAGGATGATCGAGATCAGCCAGGCGAGGGTGCCCGCCAGGCCGTAGAAGGCGACCGGGCGTTCGTGCCTGGCCAGGCCGATGATCAGCGACAGGATCTTGAAGCCGTCGTGGTAGGTGCGCAGCTTGGATTCGCTGCCCGCCGGCCGGTCGCGGAATCCCACCGGCACCGAGGTCTGCGGCACGCGCAGATGCAGCGAGTGCACGGTCAGCTCGGTCTCGATCTCGAACTCGCGGGAGACGGCCGGGAAGCTCTTGACGAAACGGCGCGAGAAGACGCGGAACCCGCTGAGCATGTCCTCGACGTTCTCGCCGAAGACCTTGCCGACGACGCCGTTGAGCACCTTGTTGCCGGTCTCATGGCCGGTCCGGTAGGCGGAGGCGCCCTCGTCCTGCCTGCGCACGCCGAGGATGTGATCGTAGGGGCCCGACAGCAGCGTCTCGATCATCTGCGGTGCGGCCGACGCCTCGTAGGTGTCGTCGCCGTCGATCATCAGGTAGACATCGGCCTCGATGTCGGCGAAGGCGCGGCGGACCACATTGCCCTTGCCCTTGGTGTGCTCGTGGCGCACGATGGCGCCTGCCTCGCGCGCCTTCTCGGCGGTGCGGTCGGTGCTCAGATTGTCGTAGACGTAGACGACGATGCCCGGCACGGCGGCACGCAGGTCGGCGACGACCTTGGCGACGGATGCCTCTTCGTTGTGGCACGGGACCACTGCGGCGATGCGAAGGTCGGTGGAGTCCACCCGGGTCACGATCCTCATCTCGGGGGCGAAGGGGACACCGGGGAGGGTACACGTCTGGGGTACCGTCGCCGAGGTGTCCTACCCCGACCCCGCTGTCCCACCGGCCGAGCTCTCGGCGGCCGCTTCTGTACCCGTACCGGGGGAAGACCGGGTCTCTTCGCGTGCCATCGATACCGCCGCGCTGCGTAAGGGCAGTGCGTTCCTGGTGGTGGGCGGAATCGGTTTTCTCGCCGATGCGGGCGTGTACAACCTGCTCGTGTTCTGGGGTGGCGAAGGTGTGATGTATCACTCTCCGTTGCCCGCCAAGATCATCGCCATCGCGGTGGCCACGGTGGTCACCTATTTCGGCAACAAGTGGTGGACCTACGGAGACAAGAAATCGGACAATCCGGTCCGCCAATATCTGCTCTACGCGTTGTTCAATGTGGCCGCGATCGCCCTGCAACTGGGCTGTCTCGCCTTTTCCCGGTATGTGCTCGGCCTGTCCTCACCGCTGGCGGACAATATCGCCGGGACATTCGTCGGACAGGCGGTCGCGGTGGTGTTCCGTTACTGGGCATATGACAAGTTCGTTTTCACCGACAGTGGCGACCGACCCGCCGAGCACACCGGTCGCTGACCCGCACGCCCCTCCGACGGTTGATATTCTCGCCACGCCGCGCTCGGCATCCGGGGCGTGTGGTTCGTCCCCGTCGGCACCAAGTTGAATCTCGAGGACTTCATGGACCAGTCGGCTACTCAGGCCGTTTCCGAATCCGATGACCGCCGAACCGCCGCAGCCGCTCCGGCCGCGCTGCGCGTCGACCATCGCGCGCCCGACCGGCTCGTGCTGCAGCGTGGTGTCTTCACCGGGCCGTCGGCCAAGGTCAGCGACGAGCTCTACGCCGTCGCCAAGGGCGGCAAGGTCACCCGCGAGCGGCTGTCGTTGCGCCTGGACAAGGGCGTCACCGTCCACACCAACACCTACTTCGGCCGGTTCGCGGCCAGCTACTGGCAGCGCTGGACCACGGTCACCGAGGTGACCGTCACCATGGCGCTCGAGGTCGGCCGCCGCGCCCGGGTGCGCCTGGTCGCCTCCGACATCGCCGGCCACCGCCGCATCATCGACAGCCTGACCACCACCGCCAGCGGCGTCGCCACCCTCAGCGCCCCGCTCGACCAGTTCGTCGACGGCGGCGCGCTGTGGCTGGAGTTCGACGCCGACGGCGGCGAGCTCGGCATCGAGGAATTGGTCTGGACCGCCGCCGCGCCCGAGCGGATCCGCCCGGTCGCCATCGCCATCTGCACCTTCAACCGCGCCGCGGACTGCGCCGAGACCGTCGCCGCACTGGCCGGCGATCCCACCGTGCTGTCCGCCATCGACGCCGTCTACGTCGTCGATCAGGGCACCGATCCGGTCGCCGACCGCCCCCGCTACCAGGAGGTCGAACCGGCCTTCGGCGACAAGCTGCGCTACATCCGCCAGCCCAACCTCGGCGGCGCGGGCGGCTTCACCCGCGGCCTGTACGAGGTCTCCGCGGTCAACGAGCACGCCGACGTCATCCTCATGGACGACGACATCCTGTGCGAGCCCGAGACCGTGCTGCGGTTGAACGCCTTCGCCAACATGACCGTGGAACCGACCCTGGTCGGCGCGCAGATGCTGTTCCTGCTCAACCCCGACTACCTCAATGTCGGCGCCGAGGAGGTGCACCTGGGCGACCTGCGGCACGGCCAGCGGGTGCCCAAGGCGCTGCGCAACACCTCCATGCTCAAGAGGAACCAGGAACGTCGCGTGGACGCCGGCTACAACGCCTGGTGGACCTGCCTGATCCCGGCCGAGGTGGTCGCCAGGATCGGCCTGCCGATCCCGATCTTCTTCCAGTGGGACGACGTCGAGTACGGCGTACGGGCCCGCGAGCACGGGTTCGTCACGGTGACTCTGCCGAACGCGGCGGTCTGGCACGCGGACTTCTACTGGAAGGACTACGACGACTGGGCGCGCTACTTCTCCACCCGCAACTCGCTGATCGTCGGCGCGATGCACACCGATCTCGACGGCAAGAAGATCACCAAGCAGCTGTTCCGCAATATCGCCGAGCAGCTGGTCGCCATGCAGTACGGCCTGGTGCACACCACCCTGCAGGGCATCGAGGACTTCCTCGACGGCCCGAAGACCCTGCGTGACGGCGGTATCGCCGCGCTGGCCGCCGCGCGGGCCGAGCGTGCCGACTACCCGGAGACCATCAAGCACCCGGCCGCGACCCCGCCGGTGAACGCGGCCGACATCTCCATCCGCCGGGCGGGCGGCGAGCCGAGCCGGGCCCTGCTCGTGCTGATCAAGCGTGCGGTCGACCAGTGGTTCGGCCGCACCCAGCACGGCCTGATCGGCGTCACCCGCGAGGACGCCCACTGGTGGCACGTCTCGCTGTTCGATCACGTGGTGGTCACCGACGCCTCCCAGTCCGGCGTCCGGATCCGCCGCCGCGACAAGGCCCGCGCCCGTGCCCTGCTGCTGCGCACCATCCGGGTGTTGCGCCGCCTGCGCCGGGAGCTGCCCGCCCTGCAGTCGCAGTACCGGGCCGCCATGCCGGAGCTGACCAGTCGCGCCAACTGGGAACGGCTCTACGGCCTCGAGGCCGACTGACTTTCCTGCCTCGCGGCGAAGGCCGCATCCGCGCCGACCGGCACGGATGCGGCCTTCGGCGTCCCCGGAACCCACCGGTGCTGTCGGCGAGCGCTTGTGGTCCGGCTGCCGATGACCTCGGGCCGGGATGTGACGCCTGGGCCGGGGGCAACTTGTCGGGTCCCGAATGGCTGACCCCGGACCGGTGAACGGCAGATCAGAGGAACAGGTCGGTGCTCAGCGGGCCGTCCCCGGGAACCACGCGGTACTTGTCGAGGTCGGTGATGCCGTGCGCGGCGAGCACGTCGTCGTCGATGAAGAAGTTGCCGGTGGTCTTCTCCGCGGGCGAGGTGAGCACCAGGTAGGCGGCGTCGGCGTAGATGTCGGGGGTGCGGGAGGTGGCGATCATCTCCTCGCCGCCGAGCAGGTTGCGCACCGCGGCGGTGGCGATGGTGGTGCGCGGCCACAGCGAGTTCACGCCGACACCGTCGTTCTTCAGCTCCTCGGCCAAACCCAGTGTGGTGAGCGACATCCCGTACTTGGCGATGGTGTAGCCCAGGGCCGCGCCCGCCCACTTCGGGTCCAGGTTGAGCGGCGGGGAGAGGGTCAGGATGTGCGGGTTGCGGCCCGCGCGGGCCGACTCGCGCAGGTGCGGCAGGCTCAGCTTGGACAGCAGGAAGCTGCCCCGGCAGTTGATGTCCTGCATGAGGTCGTACTTCTTCATCGACAGCGCGTCGGTGGGCGACAGGTCGATCGCCGAGGCGTTGTTGACCACCAGGTCGATGCCGCCGAAGCGCTCGACGGTCTGCCGCACCGCCTCGGCCACCGACTCGTCGATGCGGATGTCGCCGACGAACGGCAGGACCTGCCCGCCCGCTTCCTCGACCTCGGCGGCCGCGGTGTGGATGGTGCCGGGCAGTTTCGGATGCGGCTGATCGGTCTTGGCGATCAGGGTGATGTTGGCGCCGTCGGCCGCGGCGCGCTTGGCGATCTCCAGGCCGATGCCCCTGCTGCCGCCGGACATGATCAGCGTCTTGCCCGCGAGCGGCTTGTTTTCCGTCATCGACATGCTCCTTCGTCGCGAGCGCCCGCGTGGTCTTGCCCACCCGGACGCGCTTCGTGTCGCGGTGCGGTGCCCCGCGACGCCTCGTCTCTCACGGTAAGCGCGGCCGGCCAGATATGCAACCAGTTGCATAGAGGGATCCGGAAAAGGGCACCGGACGAACCGGTGCCCTCGGCCGCGGCGAGCGCTAGCGGCGGTTGTCGCGCTCGCGATAGTTCCGCCGCTGCTGTTTGACGATGCCGCGCCACTCGCGTTCCCGCTCGGCCCGCAAGCGCTTGTCGGTGCGCGCCGCCATCCAGGCGTTCTCCCTGGCCAGCTTGCGATAGCTGGACAGCCTGCGCGCGGTGATCGCCCCGGCCTCGATGGCCTCGCGGACAGCGCAGCCCGGTTCGGACTCGTGGGCGCAATCGGTGAACCGGCAGCGCGCCGCCAGCCCCTGGATATCGCTGAAGGTGCGCCCGATGCCCTCGGCCGCGTCCCACAGGCCTACCCCGCGCAGTCCGGGGGTGTCGATGAGCGTGCCGCCGCCGGGCAGCGGACGCAGTTCCCGGTGCACGGTGGTGTGCCTGCCCTTCTTGTCCGCGGTGCGAACCTCGTTCGTCGCGAACACCTCCCGGCCCAGCAGGGCATTGGCCAGCGTGGACTTGCCCGCACCGGACGGACCGAGCAGGGCGACGGTCCCGTCCAGCACCGCGCCGAGGACGTCGAGACCGGATCCGGCATTCGCGCTGACCGCGAGCACCGTGGCCCCCGGCGCGACCGCGCGCACCTCGTCGATCGGAATATCCTCCGCCGCATCGGCTTTGGTGAGCACGACGACCGGCTGCGCGCCGCTCTCCCACACCAGGGCGAGCATCCGCTCGATCCGGCCGGGATCCACGTCGCCGTCGGCGGCCGCGCAGATGAGCACGGTGTCGACATTGGCGGCGAGCACCTGGCCGGTCGAGCGGCCGGAAGCCGACGAACGCACGATCGCGGTGTGCCGCGGCAGCAGCGCGCGCACCTCGCCGCCGGCGTTCAGGCTCACCCAGTCGCCGGTGCACAGCCCGCTGACCGGGGAGTCCGCGCGCGGGCACCGCGCCCGCGCCGGTCCGGTCGGGGTGATGACATCGCATTCGCTGCGGTCCATGCGCAGGACGCGCGCGGGCACGCAGTCCTCGTCCAGATATGCCGCGTACCGCGCGGCGACGGTCTCGTTCCAACCGTAGGGAACGAGCAGGTCGTGGTCGACCATTCCGGAGCATCCTTTGTCGGGCCGAGCCCGACGTGGGCTCGGCTAGGAGATGTGGATTCCCCTCCGGGAGAAGAACACAGCGGAGAGGAACACGGGGGAGGGGAACAACGCTGTTCGGGCGCCGACGGCCCGGCGCACGACAATCCGCGCTTCCTTCATGTGTTCCACCTCCTCGTCTCTCTCGTTCCGATACCGACGCCGGATACTCTCGCACGACTCGCGCGCACCCGGCAATGGATTTTCTACCTGGGCGAACGCCTCTAGTCCGGCTTGCCGAACTGCTCGTGGCGGCCCAGCGAGCGCAAATGGAACCACTCGCGCAGCCCGGCCGGATCGCGGCGGGTCACCAGGAAGAACCAGGAGAACCGGATCCACTCCTGCGGCAGCAGCTTGCGCATGCCCGGCTGCGACATCAGGTAGCCGCGATTGCGGTAGGTGAAGTAGCGCTTGACCGGGTCGTCGGGGTACTGGGTGTGCATGCGCCCGCCCAGGATCGGCTTGAACTCGGCCGCGCCGTTGGGATGCAGGTAGGCGGTCTGCAGGCAGGTGCCGAAGGGCAGCCCGGAGCGGACCAGCCGCCGGTGCACCTCCACCTCGTCGCCGCGCACGAACAGCCGCAGGTCCGGCACGCCGATCACGTCGACGGCCTTGGCGGAGATGAGCGCGCCGTTGAACAGCGAGGCGATGCCCGGCAGGAAATCGTCGTCGCCGAGCTCGGAGCGCAACCGCCGCCACACCACGCCCCGGCGCAGCGGGAAGGCCAGCCGATCGGGCTCGTCGATATCGCAGACCACCGGCGAGACCTCGACCAGACCGTGCCGTCCGGCGCAGTCCAGCAGGGTCGCGAGCACTTCCGGCCCGTCCGGGCGCCCGTCGTCGTCGGCCAGCCACACCCAGTCCGCGCCGAGGGTCAGCGCGTGCAGCATGCCCAGCGCGAACCCGCCCGCACCGCCCAGATTGTGGGCCGAACCCAGGTAGGTGGTCTCGATCGGCTGCTGCTCGACCAGCTCGGCGACCTCGGCCTCGTTGGCGTTGTCCACCACGATCAGGTGGTCCACCGGACGGGTCTGCGAGGTGAGCACCTTCAGTGACTCGGCCAGCAGCTCACGGCGCTTGTGGGTGACCACGATCGCCACGATCCGCGCATCGGGTCCGGTGCCCGCTTCGGGCAGGAAGGACGATGCCTCGCCGCTGACCGGCGCAACCGCGAACCCGTCGAACGCCGACTCCCGCTCGCTGCCGTCGCGCTCGCCGCCGCGCGAGTCGCGGGCTGCGGGCGCTTCGGGTGTGCCGCTGTCGCGGGGGTCGCTCGCCGGCTCGTTGCCCGAGGAGCCCTCGGAAGGATCAGCGCTGCCGGGGACGGCCGTCGGCTCCTGCGAAACGTTCTCCGCAGCAGCGGTTTCGCTCGTCGCTCTCACCTCCGACGCGGCACCGGAGCCGGGCTCCGGGTTGGGGAGAGCTTCCGGGCGCTGACCGCTCATGCTGGTTTCTGCTCCAGTTCTTTCGTGCTGTCGTCCGCGGAGCTCTTCGCGCGGCCGGCCCGTTCGGCCTCCATCTCCCGCAGCACGGTCGCCACGTGGTTTCCGGCGTCGGGGCCTTCGTAAGCGCGCACCACGTGCTCGATACCGCCGCGCTCGCGGATCTGGCCGTGGTCGATCCACAGCGCGGAATCGCAGAGCTGGGCGAGGAATTCGTTGGAATGGCTCGCGAACACCAGGATGCCAGACCGCGCCACCAATTCCTGCAGCCGCAGGCGGGCCTTCTTCATGAACTCCGCGTCGACCGCGCCGATGCCCTCGTCGAGCAGCAGGATCTCCGGGTCGATGGAGGTCACCACACCCATCGCCAGGCGCACCCGCATACCGGTGGAGTAGGTGCGCAGCGGCATGTGCAGGTATTCGCCGAGTTCGGTGAAATCGGCGATCTCGTCGATCTTCGCCAGCATCTGTTTGCGGGTCTGACCGAGGAACAGGCCACGGATGATGATGTTCTCGTAGCCGGAGATCTCCGGGTCCATGCCGACGCCGAGATCGAACACCGGCGCCACCCGGCCGCGGATGCGGGCGCTGCCGCGCGAGGGTTCGTAGATGCCCGACAGCAGCCGCAGCAGCGTGGACTTGCCCGCGCCGTTGTGCCCGACCAGGCCCACCCGGTCGCCTTCGCGCAGCTTCAGATTGATGTCGCGCAGCGCCTCGACCACGACCACATCGGACTGGTTGCGCCCGATCGCGCCGCCCGCCTTGCCGAGGAACGCCTTCTTCAGCGACCGCGACTTCGCGTCGAAGATCGGGAACTCCACCCACGCGTGGTGGGTATCGATACTCACACTGCTCATGTGCGGCTCCTACACCCAGTACGGCACGCGTGCCCGGTACTGCTTCATGGCCAATACCGCGCCGATCCAGCCGATCACGGTGATCGCGCCCACGATCACCCAGTGACGCAGCTCCTGCGGTTCGCCCAGCAGGGGAGCGCGCACGATCTCGAGGTAGTGGAAGGTCGGAATGATCTCGACCAGCCGCGCCCGCTCGCTCGCGCCGCCGATCTGGTCTTCGAGGGTCTTGGTGGTCCACATGACCGGCGTCAGCACGAACAGCATCAGCGTCATCGAGCCCAGGATCGGGGCGATATCGCGATAGCGGGTGCTGAAGATGCCGAACAGGATCGACACCCACATCGAGTTCAGGAAGATCAACCCGATGGCCGGAATCGCCAGCAGGCTCGTCCAGCCGAGGTTCTCCCACACCCCGAAGCCGACCAGCAACAGCAGGTAGATCACCAGGTTGTGGGCGAAGAAGAGCAGCTGCCGCCACACCAGCCGGTAGATGTGCACGCTCAGCGCCGAGGGCAGCTGCTTGATCAGCCCCTCGTTGGCGATGAACACATCCGAGCCCTCGAGAATGCTGGCTTGGATGACGTTCCACACGATCAGGCCGACCGTCACGTAGGGCAGGTACTCGCGCAGCGGCTGCCCCAGCAGCGTCGCGTAGAGGATGCCCATCGCCGCGGCCTGCACGCCGGTGGCGATGGTGATCCAGAACGGGCCGAGCACCGAACGGCGGTAGCGCTGCTTGATGTCCTGCCAGCCCAGGGAGAGCCAGAGCTCGCGTTGCCCGAAGCCGTCGCGCATGTCCCGGAACGCGCGGCGGAAGGTCTGCGAATCCGACACGAACGCCACCGCTCCGTTCTCGCTCTCGGAATCCTCGCCGGACGCCCGATCCGCCGGGACCTGCGCGGTCTCGGCGTGCTCCGGATTCGCCTCGGAATGGTCGGGGGTCGCCGGGTTCTTCTCGGTCGAAGTCACCGAGCTCTGTTCAGGAGGCACCGCACTCACTTCGGAGTCGGGGCGAGCGGCAGCGGCGGGCACGGTGCTCGACACTACCCTCCGAGCAGGCGTCCGCGGTCGGGATGGTCCAGCCCGGATGGGCGGGCCACCCGCGCTCGCCGGGTTTACAAGTACTGGCCGGAACCGCCGGTGACGTGATCGGCGCGACCCGCGCGCGGATCGACCGTCTGGAGACCGGGCGGCAGCGCACCCTGGCGCATCTGTTCCAGCTGGGCCCGGGCGGCCATCTGCTGGGCGAACAGCGCGGTCTGGATGCCGTGGAACAGGCCCTCGAGCCAGCCGACGAGCTGGGCCTGGGCGATGCGCAACTCGGCATCCGATGGCACCGCGTCCTCGCTGAACGGCAAGGTCAGCCGCTCGAGTTCGGCGCGTAGTTCCGGGGCGAGACCCTGCTCCAGCTCGCGCACCGAGGAGCGGTGGATCTCCTTGAGCCTGCTGCGGCTGGCGTCGTCGAGCGGAGCGGCCCGCACCTCCTCGAGCAGCTGCTTGATCATGGTGCCGATGCGCATCACCTTGGCGGGCTGCTCGACCATGTCGGCCAGCGATTCGCCCTGCTCGGCGCGCTCGTCGGAGTCCTCGGCGGTCACTTCGCCGTCGACCGGCACCGCGCCGGCGCGCTCGCTCGCGCCGGCCGGGAGCACCAGGGGCTGCCCGTCGGGACCGACCACGACGATGGAATCGGGTGTCTCGTCCGAATGCGTCATGACCCCTATCATGTCGCTTTGTCGCCGGACGCGCTAAACCTCCGGCGTGCGGGGCCGGACGCCGGGCGTTCGCCGGGTCCGTACCGAGCCGCGTGGACGCCGATTAGAGTGGCCGATATGACTTACGACGTCGCGAGGGTTCGGGGCCTTATACCGTCCCTGGGCGACGGCTGGATTCATCTCGATCCGCAAGCCGGCATGCTTGTCCCGGATTCGGTATCTCGTGCCGTATCAACGGGTTTCCGTACGACGTCGTTCTCCCATGTCGGACGCCATGGGGCGGCGCGGCGAAGCGCGGCTGTGCTGGACGCCGCCCGCGAGGCGGTCGCCGATCTGGTCGGCGGCGACCCGGCGGGTGTCGTGCTCGGCCCGGATCGAGCGGTGCTGTTGGCCTGGCTCGCGGAATCGCTGAGTTCGCGCCTGGGTCTGGGCACCGGGATCGTGCTGTCGCGCTTGGACGACGAGGCGAATGTCGCGCCCTGGCTGCGCATCGCCAACCGCTACGGCGCGCACGTGCGCTGGGCCGAGGTGGAGATCGAGACCTGCGAGATGCCGTCCTGGCAGTTCGAGGAGCTGATCGGCCCCACCGCCCGGCTCGTCGCGCTCACCGCGGCCTCGCCGATCGTGGGCTCGGCGCCCGCGGTGCGGGTGGCCGCCGATCGGGTGCACGAGGTGGGCGGTCTGCTGGTCGCCGACGCGTTCGGCGCCGCGCCGTACGCGTTGATCGACATCGACGAGCTCAATGCCGACGTGGTCGCGCTCAGCGCCCCGGCCTGGGGCGGTCCGCAGATCGGCGCGCTGGTGTTCCGCGATCCGGCCTTCCTCGACCGCATTCCCTCGATGTCGCTCAACCCCTACGCCAAGGGTGCCGAACGGCTGGAGGTGGGTGGTCACCAGTACGGCCTGCTGGCCGGGCTGACCACCTCGATCGACTTCCTGGCCGGGCTCGACGAGCGCGCGAAGGGCACCCGCCGCGAGCGCCTGGAGATCTCCATCACCTCGCTGCAGGACTATCACGATTCGCTGTTCGAGCACCTGATGGACACCCTCGACAAGATCGACGATCTGACCATCATCGGCCGCGCCTCCACCCGCATCCCGACCGTCAGCTTCACGGTGGCCGGGATGCAGGCGGAGAAGGTCGCCGCCAAGCTGGCCGACGCCCGCATCGGCACGCTCAGCGGCGTGCACGGCGGCAGCAGGCTGCTCGACGCGCTGGGCGTGAACGACGAGGGCGGCGCGGTCACCGTCGGGCTCGCGCCCTACACCACGAAGTTCGAGATCGACCAGCTCGGCCGCGCGCTGAGCGCGTTGGAGTAGCGGCTTCACTCCTCGCGGACGCGCAGCACCACCTTGCCGACCACCTGCGAGGAGTCCAGCAGTTCGTGCGCCCGGCCCGCCTCGGCGATGTCGACTTCGGCGTGGATGACCGGCACCACCGATCCGCCCTCGATCAGCGGCCACAGCTCGGCACGCACCGCGGCGATGATCTCGGCTTTGCTGCCGGTGCCCGTGGCGGGCCGGTTGCGCACATTGGTGGCGTGCACGCTGCCCCACTTGCCCAGCAGCGCACCGATGTTCAGCTCGCCCTTGACCCCGCCCTGCATGCCGATGATCACCAGGTGCCCGTGCGGCGCCAGCGCGGCCACATTGCGCGAGAGATAGGACGCGCCCATGTTGTCGAGGATGACGTTCGCTCCGCGCCCGTTCAGCCCGCGCACCACCTCGACGAAATCCTCGTCGCGATAATTGATCAGCACGTCCGCGCCGAGTTCCCGGCAGCGCTCGAGCTTCTCGGGCGAACCGGCGGTCACCGCCACCTGCGCCCCGCGCTGCTTGGCGACCTGGATGGCATGCGTGCCGATCCCGCCCCCGCCGCCGTGGACGAGCACCGTCTGCCCGGCGCGCAGGCCCGCGGTCATCACCAGGTTCGACCACACGGTCGCCGCGACCTCGGGCAACCCGGCCGCCGCGCCGAGGTCCATGTCGTCGGGCACGGGGAGCAGCTGGGTGGCGGGCACCGCGACCCGCTCGGCGTACCCGCCGCCGGACAGCAGCGCGCACACCCGGTCCCCGACCCGCCAGTCGCGCACGCCCGCACCGACTTCGGCGATCACGCCCGCGCACTCCAGGCCCGGCACCTCGCTGGCGCCTGCGGGCGGCGGGTACTTCCCCTGCCGCTGCAGCAGGTCGGCGCGGTTCACCCCGGCGGCGACCACGTCGATCAGCACCTCACCGTGCCCGGGTGCTGGATCGGGCGCCTTTCCCCACACCAGCACTTCCGGTCCGCCGAATCCGTTCAGTTCGATCGCGCGCATGTTCTCCATACTGCTCTGTCCGCCCGCCCGACGCTCTGTTCGCCCGGCCCGGTTCTGTCGGCCCGGCGCTGCTCTTCGGCCCGATGTGCTCGCTTCGCCCGGCACGCCGTCCGCGAACCCCGAACCCGACGTGCGACCCGCTCCGTGCGGCAACGGTCCACCGGTGCGGGCCGCGGTGCCCAGAAGCGGCGACAGCCCGCGCGCCGGATTTCGCGATGACGACGATTTGCCTGATCCGTCCAGCGCGATCGCCGCCCTCGGGCTAGCGTTCCAGCCGTGAGCAGCTTCATCGACTTCCAGAACGAGATCTACCTGCGCGGACTGGGCGGTGAACTGCCCGAACTCCCGATGACGGCCGACGGTCTCGAGCAGCGGGCCCGCGAAGTCCTCGGCGCCGCCGAATACGCCTATGTCGCGGGCAGCGCCTCCTCGGGCCGCACCGCCGCCGCCAACCGCGCCGCCTTCGACAAGCACCGCATCGTGCCCCGGATGCTGCGCGGCACCACCGCGCCCGGCGCCCGCGACCTGTCGGTGGAAGTGCTCGGCACCCAGCTGGCCGCCCCCGTGCTGACCGCCCCGATCGGCGTCCTGGAACTCGTGCACGAGCGCGGCGAGGTGATCGTCGCCGAGGTCACCAAGGAATTCGGCATCGGTTCGGTGCTCTCGACCGCCGCGTCCAGCACCATCGAGGACGTCGGCGCCGCCGCGGGCGACTGGTGGTATCAGCTCTACTGGCCCGCCGACGACGATCTGGCCCGATCCTTCGTCGAACGCGCCGAGCGCGCGGGCGCCAAGGCCGTCGTCGTCACCGTCGACACCCCGTCGCTCGGCTGGCGTCCCCAGGACCTCGCACTCGGCCACCTGCCGTTCCTCGCGGGCAAGGGCATCGCGAACTACCTGTCCGACCCGGTCTTCCGCGCCAAGCTCCCCATGCCGCCGGAGGAGTCCGAGGACGCCATGCGGATCGCCATCCTGACCTGGGTGAGCCTGTTCGGCAACCATGCCCTTCGCCCCGCCGACATCACCCGTCTGCGGGAATGGACCGATCTGCCCATCGCGGTGAAGGGCATCCTGCACCCCGACGACGCGCGCCTCGTGGTCGACGCGGGCGCCGACGGTGTGATCGTCAGCAACCACGGCGGCCGCCAGCTCGACGGTGCCATCGCCGCCCTCGACGCCCTGCCCGCCATCGCCTCCACCATCGGCGACCGCGCCGACGTGCTGTTCGACTCCGGCGTCCGCACCGGCTCCGATGTCCTGATCGCCCTCGCCCTCGGCGCCAAGGCGGTCCTGTACGGGCGCCCCTATGCCTACGGTCTGGCCCTCGCCGGCCGCGAGGGCGCCCGCCACGCCCTGCGCCTGTTGCTCGCCGACCTCGATTCCTCCCTCGGCCTGGCGGGCTGGTCCAGCGCCGCAGCCCTGGACCGCTCCGTGCTCACCGCGCCGCACTGACCGGGCGGGTCGCACTGTGCGACTCATATCCGTTTTAGAATCTCGCGGTGCCCGAACCATCGACGCCCGCCGCCACGGAACCGCGCTGGCTGTCCCCGGACGAACAGCAGGCCTGGCGGGCCTACATGGACGGCCACCAGCGCCTCATGGCCACTCTCAACCGCCAGCTCCTGCGCGAGAGCGACCTCAGCTTCGCCGAGTACCGCATCCTGGTTCTGCTCTCCGAAGCCTCCGGTCACGCCCTGCGAATGAGCGAACTCGCCGACGGCGTCCTGTCCTCCCGCAGCCGCCTCACCCACCAGATCCGCGGTATGGAATCCCGCGGCCTGGTCCGCCGATCCTCCTGCCCACGCGACGGCCGCGGCGTGCTCGCCCAGCTCACCGACACCGGCCTGCGCACCCTGCGCACCGCCGCCCCCGGCCACGTGGCAGCCGTCCGCCGCCACTTCGTCGACCTGCTCCACCCCGAAGAACTCGCCACCATCCACCAGGTGTTCACCCGGGTCGACGGCACCACCGCCGCCCCCTCCGCCTGACCGGTTAAGATCGCTGCACTGGAGACGTGGCAGAGCGGCCGAATGCACTCGCCTTGAAAGCGAGCGTCGCGAGAGCGACCGGGGGTTCAAATCCCTCCGTCTCCGCCACGAACACCCTGGTCGGCCCGTCGTCTTCCGGCTCGATCGTGCCGCAGCCAGGACGCGCACCGTTCGACGTAGGGGCTCAGCTCGGTGGCGATGAAATCGTCGAGCAGCCACTCCGTGCCTTCGGCGGATTCGTTCCATACGTAGACCATCGCCGCCGTGCCGCTCGCCAGGGTCACCGGTACGAGGTCGTACTCGTCGCCCTCGTACCGGTCGAGCAGCGTCCATTCGGCGGCGGCGAGTCCCGTGAGAAGCCGTCCGGTGGCCGATCCGGCCGGGGCTGGAACCAGGCCGGGGTAGACGCGATCCGGCAGGCGCGCGATGCGCCAGCCGGTCAACACGTCGGGCGTCGAATCGGGTATGCGGCCCAGCAGTGTGCGCAGAACCGCGTCCACTCGCAGCGTGCCGTAGGCGAACAGCGGTGTCGTCCGTGCGTCGCGTCTGTCGTGCACCCGCGCTGGCCCTTTCCTCATCACGGTTTCGGCGGCGATTCCGGCTGCTCTTTACATTGCCCCGCCGTGGTCGCAAGGTTGAGTGAGGTCCACCCGGAAGTACCGATCAGTCCGAGCCAGATTGCTGTATTCAGAGATTTGGAGGATAGGACATGGCCGAGGGCCGTAGCGGCATGGGCGATCCCTTCGACGACATTTTCGCCAGGTTCTTCGGATCAGGGTTGTCGTCCCGGCCCCCGGTCCAGCGCGTCGATCTCGGACGACTGCTCACCGACGACGCCAGACGCCTGATCGCGATCGCCCGCGACGCCGCGCGCGAATGGGGCAATACCGAGATCACCCCGGAACACCTGTTGTACGCGGCGGCGCAGAACGATCCCACCCGCGGCATTCTGAGCAGCATCAATCTCGATCCGGACGCGCTCGCGGCCAAGATGGCGGCACACGCCGAGAAGCAGGCGGCCGCGGGCGTCGTGCCGGGCGCCCCCGGCCTCAGCCCGTCCGCGAAACTCGCGATGCGGACCGCGCAGCAGCAGGCGGGGGAGGCGGGCCGCGGTTACATCGGCCCGGAGCACATCCTCATCGGCATCGCCGCGAACTCCGAGAGCCCGGCGGGCAAGGCCTTGCTCGGCGCGACGATCGAGGGCGACAAGGCGGCATCCTCGCCCAGCCCGACCCCCACCCTCGACGAGTACGGGCGCGATCTCACCGCCGAGGCGCGGGCGGGCAACATCGATCCCGTCGTCGGCCGGGCCGAGGAGGTCGAGCAGACCATCGAGATCCTGTCCCGCCGCCGCAAGAACAATCCCGTCCTCATCGGGGACCCCGGCGTCGGCAAGACCGCAATCGTCGAGGGACTCGCGCAGCGCATCGTCAACGGCGATGTGCCCTCCACCCTCGCCGATCGGCGTGTGGTGGCGCTGGACGTCGGCTCGCTCGTGGCGGGCACCAAGTACCGCGGCGAGTTCGAGGAACGGCTGACCAAGATCCTCGACGAGGTCAAGACTCATTCCGATGAGCTCGTGCTGTTCATCGACGAGTTGCACACCATCGTCGGCGCGGGCGCCGGCGGGGAGGGGGCCATGGACGCGGGCAATATGCTCAAGCCGGCGCTGGCCCGCGGCGAACTGCACGCGATCGGCGCCACCACGATCGACGAATACCGCAAGCACATCGAGAAGGACGCCGCTCTCGAACGCCGTTTCCAGCCCGTGCTGGTGGCCGAACCGTCGGTGGACGACACCATCGAGATCCTGCGCGGCCTCGTGGACAACTACGAGGCGCACCACCAGGTCCACTACACCGACGAGGCCCTCGTCGCCGCCGCCGAATTGTCCGACCGGTACATCACCGACCGCTTCATGCCGGACAAGGCGATCGACCTGGTCGATCAGGCAGGCGCCAGGGTCCGGCTGCGCACTCGGACACCGGACGTGGACACCCGGTCGTTGGAGGAGGAGATCGCCCGGCTCGAGCGCGAGAAGGAGTCCGCCGTCGGGCAGGAGGACTACGAACGCGCCAAGGAGCTCAAGGCCCGGATCATCGAGGCCGAGGAACGGCTCGGCGAGACCGCCGAGGAGAGCACGCCCGAGGTGACCGTCCTCGACATCGCGCATGTCGTCTCGCGGCAGACCGGCATCCCGGTCGCCGATCTCACCGCCGAGGAGCGCGAACGGCTCATGCGCCTCGAGGACGTACTGCATCAGCGGGTGATCGGACAGCGGGAGGCGGTCACCGCGGTCGCGGAGGCGGTGCGGCGTTCCCGGGCGGGGCTGTCGGACCCGAACCGGCCGATCGGCTCGTTCATGTTCCTCGGGCCCACCGGGGTCGGGAAGACCGAGACCGCGAAGGCGTTGGCGGAGGCCGTGTTCGGCGACGAAGACCGGATGATCCGCTTCGACATGAGCGAGTTCCAGGAGAAACACACGGTCTCGCGCCTGGTCGGCGCCCCGCCCGGATACGTCGGCTACGAGGAGGCGGGCCAGCTCACCGACAAGGTGCGCAGGCAGCCGTATTCGGTGGTGCTGTTCGACGAGGTGGAGAAGGCGCACCCGGACGTCTTCAACGTCCTGCTGCAGCTGCTCGACGACGGACGCGTCACCGACGCGCAGGGGCGCACCGTGGACTTCAAGAACACGATTGTCATCCTCACCAGCAATATCGGCTCGGACCTGATCCTGGGCGCGACGAGCGAGCAGGTCGACGATCTGGTGCCGACGCTGATGGAGCGGATGCGCGCGCACTTCCGGCCCGAGTTCCTCAACCGCCTCGACGAGACGATCGTCTTCCACCGCCTCGACCAGACCGAGTTGCGGCAGATCATCGAACTCATCCTCGACGGCACCCGGCGCCAGCTGCACGCCCAGCACGTGGAGCTCGACATCACCGACCGCGCGATCGACTGGCTCGCCGATCGCGGCTACCAGCCGGAGTTCGGCGCGCGCCCGCTGCGCCGCACCGTTCAGAAGGAACTGGAGAACCGACTGGCCGGGCTGCTGCTGTCGGGCGAGCTCGAACCCGACGACACGGTCCGGGTGTCGGCGAACGGAAACCTCGAACTCGGCGTGGTGCACCCGGGCAAGGGCGAAGGTTCGTTGCCGACCACGGGCAGCGAGTCGGAGAAGGCGTCGTCGGGCGCCTGATCATCGAGCCGCGAACCACACGGGAGCCGGCCCCTGAGCGACCGCCCGCGTGCCGCTGACCAGGTCACCGGGAAGAGTGCGTCATTCCGGATGGATCTCTGCCGCGGCACCCCTGCCGGTGGCTCGGAGACGCTGTTGAAAGCTGTGGATGGATTCGGCAACCCGCGCCGGCTGCTCGATATTGGGCGAATGCCCGGCGCCGTCGATGATCTCGACATGCGCTCCGGCTCGGCGGTATCGCGCGCTGGTGGGCTCCCAGTCGTAGAACCGATCGTCGCGGCCGTGGAGCACCAGGGTCGGCAGCGCGAGATCGCGGACCTGCTGATCGAGCGGCCGGGCGGCCAGCCTGGCCCGGCGATCGACCAGTACCGTGCGCGCCATGACAGGGCTCATCGCCCGATGGTCCCGCACGGCCTGGCCGCGTTCGGGAAACCCCGTCTCGATATCGAAGCCGGGCCCCACGCCGTAGCGCATGCCGAGTTCGATGAAGGGTGCGATCGCGAGCCGATGCAGGATCGGACCGAGCATGTCGTGCCCGAGCAGTTGGTTGCCGATCGGATAGTGCGCGCCGTCCAGATCGGGAGCCTGGTCGATCAGCACGAGGCCGGTGATCCGATCGGTGCTCTCCGCCGTGGCCAGGACCACGTCGGCGCCGAAGGAGTGCCCGACAGCGGTCACTTCCGTCAGTTCCAGGAAGTCGAGCACTTCGGCCAGCATCCGCCCCTGATCCGGGCTGTCCAGATGAGTGTCGCCCCCGGTGAGACCGTGACCGCGCAGGTCGACGCGGACGAGGTGGTAGCGGTCGGCGAGCAACTCCGC
Source organism: Nocardia higoensis NBRC 100133 (assembly GCF_000308595.1). Classification (GTDB taxonomy): domain Bacteria; phylum Actinomycetota; class Actinomycetes; order Mycobacteriales; family Mycobacteriaceae; genus Nocardia; species Nocardia higoensis. The sequence goes on from NZ_BAGA01000004.1 coordinate 110,486, forward strand.
GAGCCGGTCGTACCAGTGCAGCGACCCGGCGAACCCGTGGACCAGCAGCAGCGATCGTGCGTCCGGGTCGCCGCCGCGCCGCAGATGCACCGGCCCGTACCCGGTCGTGACGAACTCCGCCCTCGGCCGCCGCGACTGCCGAACACCCGACCGGCCCGTCCATCCCACGCTGCACTCCTTCGCTCCTCCGGCCTCCCGCTGTCCGGTTCACCGATGCACCGATCCCACCACGATGAAAGCAGTGCGCGGCTTCGAGGCGAGTGGCGCTGAACGAAAATCTGCCCCTGAACTGTTCGAGCAGTTCAGGGGCAGATCGTTGTGCGCCCGAAGGGATTCGAACCCCTAACCTTCTGATCCGTAGTCAGATGCTCTATCCGTTGAGCTACGGGCGCATGGGTATTCAGTTGTTCACCCGGCGAACCGGGCTTGGCGGAGGCGAGAGGATTTGAACCTCCGGTCCCCGTGAAGGGACAACTCATTAGCAGTGAGTCCCATTCGGCCGCTCTGGCACGCCTCCTGGTAGCCCCTCTTCGAGGGCGCCGACCCTTTCGGGCCGCCGAGCAAGAAGGTTACAGTACCTTCCCGCTGGATAACAAAACGCCTGGTAGTCAGCGTAAATTGCTGTCGAACCAGTCGAAGATCCTGGTTTGGGAATCGGTGGTGAAGTTGTCGTCGTCGGCCCCGTCGGACGTAGCGGCCGGGGTGTCGGCGCGGTGGCGGAGGCCGGGGTAGGTGATCACGAGACTGGCGACGGCGGCGCGGGCGGCGGCGTCGCGGAGTTTCTCGACCTCGTCGGGCATGGTCTCGGGGTCGTCGTCGCCGTAGAGGCCGAGCCAGGGCGCCTGCAGGTCGGGGGCGGCCTGGATGAGGGCGGCGGCCTCGTCGGTAAGTGGTTCGGCGATGCCGGGGGCGGCGACGGTGACGGCGGCGCCGACGGGCCGGTTGGTCGCGACCAGGAATGCGGCGGTGCCCGCGTGGTCGAAGCCGAGGACGCCGATGCAGTCGGGGAAGACGCCGCGGGTGGTGAGCCAGTCGAAGCTGGCGTCGAAATCGTCGAAGAGATCCTGCCCGAACACTTCCCGGTCGGCGGTGTCGGTGCGGTGGAACAGGTCGGGCGCCACGACGGTCCAGCCCTCGTTGGACAGCGCGTGCATGAACTCCAGCAACGAACCGGTGAACTCCCTGGACTCGTGCAGCAGCACGATCCCGCCTCGCGAATGGCCCTCCGGTTCGACCACCGTCAGAGGTACTCGAGTCTTCGCGCCGGAGCGCTCTTCACAGTCCGCGCCGCCACGAAGCTGGGCGACGTCGCTGAACATGCCCGACATGAAACCAGGGTAGGGCGATTGACGAATATTGGCGAGAAATTGCTCCCTGGCCCGCTCAGACCGTAACTTTTCCGGTATCGGACCGGCCTCGGGTCGTTGCTTACATCGTGTACCCGCGCTGTTCCACCGCGCGAAGACCGCGATCGCGGGGCTGGCTAGGCTGGGGGACGTGAGCGCCCACATCCGTCCCGATCTCTCCTCGATCCCCGCCTACACCCCCGGTCGCAGCAACCCGGGCGCGGTGAAACTGGCGAGCAACGAGACCACGCTGCCGCCGCTGCCCTCGGCGGCGAAGGCGATCGTGGAGGCGGCGGAACTCTCCCATCGTTACCCGGACAACCAGTCGGGCGAACTCCGGGCAGCGCTGGCCGAGTTCCTCGGCGTCGACGTGGCGAATGTCGCGATCGGTTGCGGCAGCGTGGCGCTGTGCCAGGAGCTGGTGCAGATCACCTGCTCCTCGCCGCAGGACGAGGTGCTGTTCGCGTGGCGCTCGTTCGAGGCCTATCCGATCGTCACGCAGGTGGGCAATGCGACCGCGGTGCAGGTGCCGCTGACCGGCCCCGACGCTCCCGCGGCCTACGTGCACGATCTCGACGCCCTGGCGGCGGCGGTGACCGAGCGGACCCGGCTGATCTTCGTCTGCAACCCCAACAATCCCACCGGGACCGCGGTCGGGCGCGCCGAGCTGGAGCGCTTCCTCGACGCGGTGCCCGCGAGCGTGCTGGTGGTGCTGGACGAGGCCTACTACGAGTACATGCGGCTCACCCCGCAGACCCATCCCGACGGCGTGGAGATCGGCCGCGACCGCCCCAATGTGGTTGTGCTGCGCACTTTCTCGAAGGCCTACGGGCTGGCGGGCCTGCGCGTCGGCTACGCGGTGGGCGATCCGGAGGTGATCACCGCGCTGCTGAAGGTGCACATCCCGTTCAGCGTGAACCGGGTGGCGCAGGCGGCGGCCGTCGCCTCGCTCGAGGCGCGGCACGAGCTGCTCGAGCGCACCGACGGGGTGATCGCCGAGCGCGAGAAGATGCGGGCGGCGCTGCTGGCGGCCGGGTACGAGGTGCCGCCGAGCGAGACCAACTTCGTCTGGCTGCCGCTGGGCGAGCGCAGCCTGGACTTCGGCGAGGCCGCCGCGCACGCGGGGGTGCTGGTGCGGCCCTACGGGACCGACGGTGTGCGCGTCACCATCGGCGATCCGCACGAGAACGAGCTGTTCCTCGGCTTCGCCACCGATGCGGGCGTGGTCGCGCGCTTCAGCTGACCGGCCGCGTGCGCCTCCGGTGCCCCCGGAGAAGGTCCGGCCCCACCGCATGGGAGCCGTCGGTATGGCTCAGCGCCAGGCGGGAAGCTCCGGCAGCGGACCTGCGAGGTCGCTTCCGGAGGAACGGCCGATCAGCCAGGCGAGCAGCCGCGCCGACGGGCCGGTGACGGTGTGCCCGGGCTCGCCGGCGCCGACGGTCGCGCGGAAGTCGGTGTCGGTGGCTTCGAGCGCGAATGCCGGGGCGCCCGCGGGCAAGGCGGTGGCGATCTCGGCCGCGGCGCGGGGCAGTTCGTCGGTGACGAAGCGCGCGGGCCAATCGTCGATGGTGTAGCCCGCCGCCAGGTCGACGTGGTGGATCTCCACTTCGAGCAGGCGCATCCGGGCGATCCCGGAGGCATGGACGGGATTGCCCTGGCGGGTGCGCACAGTCGCCGACCAGCTCTGCGCAGGCGCCGTCCCGGTGAGCGCGGACAGGCGGGTGACGGCTGCGGACAGGTCGAGAAGTTGCTGTTCGGCGGGCCGCGGCGCGCCTGCCTCGATATCGAAGTCGCGCAGGTATGCGCTGGCGTACTGGGCGATCTCGACGCCGGTGCGGGCCCAGATCAGCAGATTGACCAGGCTGTCGGCATTGCGGGCGAGGTGGGTGACCACGTGCCCCCTGGTCCACCCGGGCAACAGGGAGGGCGCGCGCAGATCCTCGTCGGTGAGGCCGCGCACGGTGTCGAGCAGACGGGTGGTGCCTGTGGCGACTTGGTCGAGCAGGGCGTGCGGGGTGTAGTCCGGTGCGTCGGTGGTCACCTCCGAGAGCTTATCGCCGCGCGGGATTCATCCGGCCAACGACGGCGTCGGCTTCGATCTCCGACGAGATGTTCGTGCGTGCCGTGGCCCACACATCCGCTTCCGAGCCGTCGGCTGCCGAGCCGATGTCGATCGTGTGCGAACCCGCCGGCTCGCCGCGCCCGAACTTCCGGGCGATATCCGGTTCCCAGTGCCCTGCCAACCGGTGCACAGCCTCCTGTCAGGTTCTGCGGCCAGGCTGGTCGATGAACCGATGGAGGAGGATGTTCTCGATGTTCGGATTGATGTCGGCCCTGGCGGGCTCCGTGGTCATCGCGGCGATGGTCGCGTCGGGTCAACTCGCGCAGAGTGCGCCGCGTTCCCTGGTGCGGGTGCGCGCGCGGCGCTGAGGGCGTCCAGCGCGGCCTGCACGCGGTCGGCCGCGGCGGCGGCGTCCTCGTGTTCCCAGATCCGCACGACCTGCCAGCCCGCGGCGCGCAGGGAATCGTCGGTCGCGCGGTCGCGGGCCACATTGCCGGCCAGCTTCTCCGCCCACCACCGCGCGTTGTTCTTCGGGTCGGTCGCGTGCTGCGGGCAGCGATGCCAGAAGCATCCGTCCACGTAGACGGCGACTTTGCGGCGCGGGAAGACCACGTCGGCGCGTCGGCGTTGCCCGCGGATCGGGGCACGGTCGACGAAATAGCGCAGCCCGCGACGGTGCAGTTCGCGGCGCAAGGCCAGTTCCGGCCCGGTGCCGGTACGCCGCTGCCGCGACATCCGCGCGCTGGTCGCGGCGTCGGTGAGCGGACGCGGCCCGCTCACGCCGCCCAGCCGCCCATCCGGTCGAGATGCCCCGAGACGTCGTCGAGGAAGCCGTCGGGGAAGCGCAGACTACCCATGCTCGCCCGGCGCAGGAAGCCCGCGGTGGCGCGCGCGGACAGCAGCCGCGAGTCGGTGAGGAAGTTCTTCAGATCCTCGTACGGCTCCTGCACCGGCCAGGTCGACACCGGAACACGGTAGGCCCGGCCCGCGTGCCCCCACGCCGCGATCGGCCACGGCTTGCCCGGGCCAAGCGGCTCGGCGTGCGCGACGGGATCGCTCGGGCAGGCCAGCCGCTGCCCCACCCACTCGGCCATCCGCACGCTGACCGCATTGCCGACCAGCTTCCAGCGATGGCCGGGCCGGATGCCCGGTGCGTCGAGCGCGGGCGCCGTCCAGTCGGGGTCGAAGCCCTGTAATCGCTCGCCGTCCACGATGCCGGGCGTGACGATCTCGCCCGAAGGCAGGCGAACGGCGGGCGGGCTGGCGATGCCGAGCGCGGACCCGCCCTTCAACGTCGGCACCGCATTGACCGCCCAGCCCAGGCCGCGCACCCCCTCGGTCCAGTAGAACCCGCAGGGGTCGCGTTCCGGGTCGCCGACGACCGCCTCGCCCGCGTCCTCGCCGAACAGCACCGGACGCGGGTCCTCGGTGCGGGAGGCCAGCATGAGCACCCGCCTGCGCCGCTGCGGCAGGCCGAACGCGCGCGCGTCCACCACCCGGTAGGCCCAGGTGTAGCCCAGTTCGTCGAGGGCGGTGGTGATATGGCGCATGGCCGCGCCGCGCCCGAGCTGCAGCATGAACGGCACGTTCTCGATCAACAGCCAGCGCGGGCCGCGTTTGCGGCGGACCAGCCGGAACACCTCGTCGACCAGACCCGAGCGCTGACCGGTGATGCCCGCGGTGCGACCGGCCTGGGAGAGGTCCTGGCAGGGGAAGCCCGCGGCGACGAGCTCGGTGCCCGCCGGGATGGCGCGCAGGGCGGTGACATCGGTGTGCAGTTCGGTGCCGGGAAAGCGCGCGGCGAGCACGGCCAGCGCGCCAGGTTCGATCTCACACAACAGTTCGGAGGTCCAGCCGTGCGCCGACAGGCCGAGTTCGAGCCCGCCGATACCGGCGAACAATCCCACCATTCGCCCGCCCGTCACCGGTCACCCTTTCTGCGCTCCCACGACGGGCGCCGACACGTTCGCACCCGGTGCTGCACGACAACGTTACTCGAGTCACGGGCCGACCACGGTAGCGGTTCGCGTCATGTGAGACGTGGCCCCCGGCCGATCGTCGCTTACGGTAGATGAGTGACCAACTCAGCCTCTGGCCCCGACAGCGAACCGGTGGCACCCCGGTGGCCGGCGATTCTCACGTGGCGCTCGCACGACGCGCGACGGATCGAGTCGGTACGCGTGACGCTGAACGGCAACCGCATCCGCGCCGCGGGGCGGATGATCGGCGGCGAGTGCGCCGATCACCCGGCCTTCAGCGCCTCCTACGACCTGGTCACCGACGAGAACGGCCGCACCAAGCGGCTGTCGCTGCGCTCCACGACCGCCTCGGGCGAGCGCCAGGCCTCCATCGCACGTGACGAGGAGAACTACTGGCTCGTCGACGCGGGCGGCACCCATGTGCGCTCGACCTTCGGCGGCGCGCTCGATGTGGACGTGGTGCTCAGCCCGTTCTTCAACACCCTGCCGATCCGCCGGTACGGCTTGCAGCACGCGGTCGACGAGGTGGTGGTTCCGGTCGTCTACGTGCGGCTGCCCGAACTGCTGGTACAGGAAGCGTCGCTGACCTACAGCAGCGGGGCCGACGGCATCGGCGTGCTCTCGCCGGTCTCGAGCGCTACCGTCACCGTCGACACCGACGGGTTCCTCCTCGACTATCCGGGGCTGGCCGAACGCATCTGAGAGCAAGCGCGATCGGCGATGCGGTCGACGGACGCACAGCGCGGCGAGTGGCTCACGCCGGTGAGCTGCGATCGGGGCGTCGGTCCAGCGCGGTGATGACCCCGCCGCGCGCCCCGGCCTCGCGCAGCCGGGCGAGCCAGTCGTGGTCGCCCGGCCGAACATCGGTGATCTCCCAGCGCTCGGCGGTGCGGTAGGCACTGTGCCCGTCGTGTCCGGCCGCGACCAGCTCGGTCAGTGTCCCGTCGGCGCGCAGGCTGTCACGGGCCGCCCCGAGCACTGCCAGCGTCTCCTCCAGCACGTCGAGCAGCGCGTCCGCGTTCGGTTCGCAGATGGCCCGCACCAGATCCGGCGCGGTGCCCGCGACCCGGGTGCCGTCGCGGAACGACCCCGCCGCCAGGCCGAGCGCGAGCGGCCCGCCCGCCGCGCCGGACACCGCCAGCGCCTCGGCGAGCACATGCGGCAGATGCGAGATCCGCGCGACCGCACGATCGTGTTCGGCGGCCACGACCGGCACCACCACCGACCCGCAGGCCAGTGCCAGCCGCACCACCTGCGTCCATGCTTCGGCCTTCGTGCCCTCGTCCACCCCGACGGCCCACACCGCACCGCGGAACAGCTCGGGATCGGTTGCGGCCCAGCCTGATTCCGCGGTGCCCGCCATCGGATGCCCGCCCACATAGTGTTCGGCCAGCCCGTGTTTCGAGACGGCTTGGGCGACCGGCGTTTTCACGCTGACGACATCGGTCAGCAGGCAGCCCGGCGCGTACGTGGCGACCATGGACAGGATGTGGTCGACCGCGGGCATCGGCACGGCGAGCACGACCAGCGCGCCGGTCGCGGCGGCCCGGCGCAGCACGCCGGGCAGGTCTGCGAGCACGTCGAATCCGTCGGCCCGCGCGGCCTGCGCGCCTGCCTCCGACCGGTTGTAGGCGAAAGCCTCATATCCGGCGTTGTGGGCGGCGCGCAGCACAGAACCGCCGATCAAACCCGTCCCGAGCACGCACACCGGTACTTTCTGGTCGCCAGTCACCCGAACAGATTGGCATACGAGTTCAACATTTGACCTCGAGCCGACTACCGTTGCGCGCATGGCAGCACAGCGCTCGGGCACGAACAGCGCGACGTCGGAAGATTACGACGACGTGGAGGGGTTCGCAGTGGCCGTGGTCCGCGAGGAAGGCAAGTGGCGGTGTAGTCCGTTGAGCAGTGCGGCACTGACCGATCTGTCGATCGCGGAGACCGAACTGAAGGCTTTGCGCAGTTCGGGCGCGGTGTTCGGGTTGCTGGACGTCGACGACGAATTCTTCGTCGTGCTGCGTCCCGGACCGAGCGGCACCCGCCTGCTCGTCTCCGATGCCACCGCCGCGATCGACTACGACATCGCCGCCGACGTGCTCGAGGCCCTGAACATCGAAGTCCCCGACATCGACCCGGACGAACTCGACGACATCGAGCCGTGGGAGGAGGGCGACCTCGGCGTGCTCGCCGATCTCGGCCTGCCCGAACCGGTCCTGTCGGTCATCCTCGCCGAGACCGATCTCTACCCCGACGAACAACTCGGCATGATCGCCCAGCGCCTCGGCTTCGCCGACGAACTGTCCGCGGTGCTGGACAAGCTGCCCCGGTGACGATGAGCGCGCTCGGCTCGAACCCGTTGCGCGCCGATGCGGCGATGATGCGCGTCGCCATCGAGGCCGCCGCGGCCGCCGACCCACGCGACGTGCCGGTGGGCGCGGTCGTCTTCGACGCCGACGGCCGGGAACTGGCCCGCGCCGCCAATGCCAGGGAAGCGCTCGGCGACCCCACCGCCCACGCCGAGGTGCTGGCCCTGCGCCGCGCCGCCGCGGTCAACGGCGACGGCTGGCGGCTGGAGAACGCCACCCTGGCGGTCACCCTGGAACCGTGCACGATGTGCGCGGGCGCGCTGGTCCTGGCCCGCGTCGGCCGCCTGGTCTTCGGCGCCTGGGAACCCAAGACCGGCGCCGTCGGCTCGCTGTGGGACGTGGTCCGCGACCGCCGCCTCAACCACCGCCCCGAAGTCCGCGGCGGCGTCCTGGAACCCGAATGCGCCGCGCTGCTCGACGCCTTCTTTCGCTCACACCGCTGACCTGCCCCGCCTGGCAATGCTCTGACCAGCGGATTTAGTGATAGGGCCGAGGTGGCTGTATTGTTTTCGGCGGTGGCGTGTCCGAGCGGCCTAAGGAGCACGCCTCGAAAGCGTGTGAGGGGTAACCCCCCTCCGAGGGTTCAAATCCCTCCGCCACCGCTGAGAGCCCCTCACCTGAATCGCCAGGTGAGGGGCTTTTTCATGGGGAAGCGTTGATCTTCCGCCACCGTGGGTAGACGGCGAACGAGCCGGTTTTCTCGGCCCCGGACCGCCGGGTCGAAGCCCGGGGCTCGGACGTTGTCGAAGGAGGCACCGATGACCGCGCCCGCCACGATCGATCCGACGCTCGTCGACCTGTACGAAGATCTCCACCGTCATCCGGAACTGGGGTTCCAGGAGCATCGCACCGCCGGGTTGGTGGCCGAGCGGCTGCGCACGGCGGGGTTCGAGGTCACCACCGGTGTGGGGAAGACCGGCGTGGTCGGCGTTCTGCACAACGGCGCGGGCCCGACCGCGCTGCTGCGCGCCGACATGGACGCGCTTCCGGTCCGGGAGGACACCGGATTGCCGTACGCCAGCACCGTCACGGCCACCGACCGGCACGGCGCCACCGTGCCGGTCGCCCACGCGTGCGGTCATGACCTGCACACCACCTGTCTGCTCGGCGCGGCCGGGATCATGGCCGCCGACCGGTCGGCCTGGTCGGGCACCCTGCTGCTGGTGTTCCAGCCCGCGGAGGAACTCGGCGCGGGCGCGCAGGCCATGGTGGACGACGGCATCTTCGACCGGTTCCCGAAGCCGGACGTCGTGCTCGGCCAGCATGTCGCGCCGCTGCCCGCGGGCCGGATCGCCGGACATCCCGGCCCGTCCTACGCCGGTTCGGATTCGTTGCGGGTGCGGCTGGTCGGCCGGGGCGCGCACGGATCGATGCCGGAGGCCTCCGTCGATCCGGTCGTGCTGGTCGCCGCGACGGTGCTGCGGTTGCAGACCGTCATTTCCCGCGAGATCCCGAGCACCGCGACCGCCGTGCTCACCGTCGGCTCCGTCCACGCGGGCGAAGCGGCCAATGTGATTCCGGGATCCGCCGAGATCCAGCTCAACATCCGCAGCTACGACGCGGCGGTGCGCCGCCGGATTCTCGACAGCGTCGAACGGATCGTGCGCGGCGAAGCGGCGACGGCGGGTGCGCCGCAGGAGCCGACCATCACCGAGATCGAGCGTTTTCCCGTCGTCGTCAACGACTCTCGGGCGCTGCGCAGGAGCCTCGACGCCATCGCGTCCTGGCTCGGCGAGGACAACGTTCTCGACCCGGGCGCGGGGGCGGGCAGCGAGGACGTCGGCATCTTCGCCACCAGTTCCGGTGCACCGCTGTCGTATTGGCTGCTCGGCGGCGCGGACCCGTCCCTGTTCACCACCGGCGACATGAGCGACCCCGCGCTGCTGAAGGTCCCGTCGAATCACTCGCCGCACTACGCCCCCGTCATCGACCCCACCCTCGGGATCGGCGTGCGCGCTCTGGTGAGCGCGGCGTGCGAGTGGCTGCCCTCCGGCCGATAGCGGCGCCGTCCGTCCGGTAAACGAAATCCTCGCGAACCGCACTTCCCGCGTGAATCGGGCGTGAGCGGGTATTCCGCTGACGTTGGCAGCGGGAAGGGGACGGGTGCCGGGTGCGCCGCCGAACCGTCCGCAAGAACGATGCGCGAGAGTGACATGAGAATTGGAAGTGCAATTGTTCTGATCTGGTTGTTGATCGGTGTGGTGGCCTGCGTGCAGCGTGACTACTTCGACAACAGCGGCCCCGTCGACTGCGCCGGTATCGGGACCGTCGCGGTCACCGTGATCGCCGGACCGCTCAACTACATGGGCGTGAATCCGAAGATCGCGAACTGCGATGTCGATGTGCCGCAGCCGAGTCCGTAGCGGGCGGCCGGGGACGACGCAGTGACGGCAACGGCCCCGCACCAGTGGTGCGGGGCCGTTGCCGTGTGCGGTGGAATCGTCGGGATCGGTCAGACGCCGACCGGCTCCTTGGCCGGAGCGGCCGAGAGCTCTTGGCGCTCGCGCAGTTTCGTACCCTCCACGTCGATCTCGGGCAGGATGCGGTCCAGCCACGCGGGCATCCACCACGACCACTTGCCCATGATCACCAGCAGCGCCGGGATCAGCACCATGCGCACCACGAAGGCGTCGAACAGCACGCCCGCGGCGAGCGCGAAGCCGAAGGACTTCACGGTGACATCGGGTTCGAGGATGAACGAGGCGAACACCGAGATCATGATGATCGCCGCAGCGGTCACCACCCGGGCGCCGTGGTGGTAGCCGGAGACCACGGCCTCGGTCGGCGACTTGCCGTGCACGTACTCCTCGCGCATGCGGGTCACCAGGAACACCTGGTAGTCCATCGCGAGGCCGAACACCAGGCCGATCAACATGATCGGCAGGAAGCTGACGATCGGATGCGGCTCGGACACCAGGCCGAACGCGCCCTCCTGGAAGATCAGCACCGTCGCGCCGAAGGTGGCCGCCATCGACAGCAGGAAGCCGAGCGCGGCGGTCAGCGGGACCAGAACGGAGCGGAACACCAGGATCAGCAGCACGAAGGCCGCGCCGGCCACGATGGCCAGGTAGGGGACGATCTTGCTGAGCAGCACGTGGTCGATGTCGGCGTAGATGGCGGTGGAGCCGGTGATGCCGTACTCCATGCCGTACTGCGCCTTCAGCTCGCTCTCGGCGTCGCGGGCTTCGGCGACCAGATCCTTGGTCGCCTGATTGTTCGGGCCCGCCTTCGGCACGGCGTCGAGCATGGCGCCCGCGCCGTTCTGGCTGATCATCGGCATGGTCACGTAGTCCATGTCCGGATAGCCGGCCAGCCGGTCGCGCAGCGCGTTCACGGCTTCCTCACGCCGGTCGCCCGGCACGTTCTCCAGGTCGACGACGACATTGAGCACGCCGTTGCTGCCCTCGCCGAAGCCTTCGGTGCGCAGCTCGTAGGCCTTGCGGACGGTGGAGTCCGACGGCATGGCGTCCTCGCCGGGCAGACCGAGGTTCAGGTTCACGGCGGGCGCGGCCAGGGCGCCGAGCACGATCACGCTGAGCACCACCGCGACCCAGGGGGCCTTGCCGATCAGCCGCCCGAAACGCATGCCGTTGGTGACCGCCGAGTCGTCCTCGGGGTCGTGCTTGGCGACGAAGGGCAGCTTCGGGGTGAACAGGAAGCGGCCGAACGCGCCGAGCAGGGCGGGCATCAGGGTGATGGCGGTGATCACGGCGAAGGCGGCGGCGATGGCGCCGCCCAGACCCATGAAGGTCAGGAACTGCACGCCGACGATGCTCAGCCCGGCCAGCGCGATGATGACGGTCAGTCCGGCGAACACGACCGCCGAGCCCGCGGTGCCCAGGGCGACGCCGGCGGCTTCCTCGGGCGAATCCTGCACCGTCAGTTCGTGTTTGTAGCGGGAGACGATGAACAGCGCGTAGTCGATGGACAGCGCGATGCCGATCATGGAGGCCAGGAAGGTGGTGAAGCTGGGGATCTCCATGAACGAGGTGCCGAGGGTGACCATCGAGATGGCCGCGCCGAGGCCCGCGATGGCGGTGATGATCGGCACGAAGGCGGCCACGATCGCGCCGAAGCCGACGATCATGACGACCAGTGCCACGGCCATGCCGATCATCTCGGCCTGACCGCTCGGCTGCACTTCCTCCTGCGCGATGCTGCCGCTCATCTCGACGGTCAGCCCGGCCGCCCTGGCGGCGTCGGCCACGTCGTAGGCGGCCTCGCGGTTGTCGGCGGTGATGTCGGCGAACGTGGGGATGGTGAAGGGGACCGCGATCACGGCCACCGAGTCCGGCGCCTCGGTGTTGAGCACGTTCAGCGGCGCGCCGCTGCAGGTGGCGGGATCGGGCGCGGCCAGGCAGCCCATCGCCTCGGCGGCCAGGATCGGATTGGTCACCGGCTTGCTGTGGTCGACGATGTCGAGCCGGTCGAGCGCGGCGACGAAGGCGTCGACCGCGGCGCGATTGGCCGGGTCGGTGAGCTTCTGGCCCTCGGGCGCGGCGACGACGTAGGTGCCGGTGACCGCGTCGAGCTGGAAGGCCGACGAGGCGCCGGGGAAGTGTTTGTCGAGGATTTCGGTGGCGCGTTCGGAGGGGAGCGCGGGCATGCTGAAGTCGTTGCTCATCGGCTTGCCCAGCTGCGCGCCCAGCGCGGCCAGAACTCCGAGCAGGACGAGCCAGACGGGCAGCACTATCCATTTACGGCGGAAAGCGAACTTTCCGAATCGGTACAGATAGACGGACACGAGTGGTTTCTCCTAGCGATGACAGGGACGTGCTCGTTCATGGCTTGCGTAGACAGCACTCGCGGGGCTGTTCGGGCGCCCCGCCTCCACAATCGCTCCTGCCTACCGTGCGGTAGGTAGACTACCCAGCGAATAAGCGGAGGAACAACCTCAGCTTTCGTGACCCGGCCTACATATAACAGCCGGGGTGAGAGGATCATCCCATGGCTCAACCGTATGCAGCCCAGAGCATCATCGCAGGTGGCGGCACCAAAATGGCGATCCGGGACGCCGCTGTGCGGCTTTTCGGAAGCAAGGGCTTCGAACAGACGAGCCTGCGTGAGGTCGCGGATGCGGTAGGGATCACAAAGGCGTCTCTCTACTATCACTATCCATCCAAGCTCGACCTGTTGCTGGCGATCATCGATCCGGTCGTGGAGAACATCCGCCGGGTCGTCGCCGAGGTCGACGGACTGCGCCACGACGCCGATACCGTGCGTCGGGTGCTGCGCGACTACCTGCGCGGCATGGTCCGGCATCGCGATGCCGGTTCCATGTGCGTGCGCGATGCCGTCGCGATCTACAACGCGCTGTCCGAGCGATATCCGGACGTGCTCGAATCGGGCAAGGTGCTCACCGATTGGCTCGCCGGGCCGGACGCGGGTTACGAGGCGCGGGTACGCGCGGCCGCCGCCCTTTCGGTGATCAGCTCGGCCCTCACATCGGACGAATACGTTCCCGGCGTTCCCGACGACGTGCTCGAGACGACCCTGCTCGACGCGGCGACCTCGGTGCTGAACATTCACGCGACCGCGTAGATTCGACCTGTCGCAAGGCCGTCCGTAGTCGAATGAGCTATCAGCCAGGGAGTTCGTCGTGCATATCACCGCGAAGGTCGACTACGCGGTGCGCACCCTGGTCGAGATCGCGCACGTGCCCGCCGGGCCGCTGACCAAGGTGAAGGCCGAGACGATCGCCTCGGCGCAGCGGATCCCGCCCAAGGTGCTCGAGACGGTGCTGGCGGAACTGCGCCGCGCCGAACTCGTGACCAGCAGGCGCGGCCCGGACGGCGGCTACCGGCTGGCCAGGCCCGCCGCCGAGATCTCCGTCGCCGACGTGATCCGCGCGATCGAGGGCCCGCTGGCCTCGGTGCGCGGCGAGCGGCCCGAGGACGTGCGCTATGCCGGCTCGGCCGCGCCCCTGCAGCGGGTGTGGATCGCGCTGCGGGTGAATATCCGCGCGGTACTGGAGAATGTCTCGATCGAGCAGATCGCCACCGACGGGCTGCCCGAATTCGTCGACGCGCTCACCGCCGATCCAGGGGCCTGGTCGCGGCGATGAGCCCGCGACGCTCTGGGCGAAACCTGGGGGCGGTGGCGTCGATTTGGCGGTAGCCTGCCTCCCATCATGTTGATCAGACTGCTCAGGACGTTTCTGTCCCCGTACCGCGCTCAGCTGGCGGGGGTCGTCGCGCTCCAGCTGGTCTCGGTCATCGCCATGCTCTACCTGCCCAGTCTCAACGCCGATCTCATCGACAACGGCGTGACCAAGGGCGATATCGGCTACATCTGGAACACCGGCCTGTGGATGCTCGCGGTGACCGTGGTGCAGATCGTGGCCTCGGCCTCGTCGGTGTTCCTGGGCGCGCAGGCGGCCATGCGCGCCGGCCGCGATCTGCGCGCCGCGCTCGTGCACCGGGTGGGCACCTTCTCCGCCCGTGAGGTCGGCGTGTTCGGCGCGCCCTCGTTGATCACCCGCAACACCAACGATGTGCAGCAGGTGCAGCTGCTGGTCGTGATGTCGGTGACGGTGCTGGTGATGGCTCCGATCATGTGCGTCGGCGGCATCTTCATGGCCGTGCGCGAGGACATGAAGCTGTCCTGGCTGCTGCTGATCGCGGTGCCGGCGCTCGCGCTCGCCATGGGATTCGTGGTGGTGAAGCTGGTTCCCGGCTTCCGGCAGGTGCAGGAACGCATCGACGTGGTCAATCGGGTGCTGCGCGAACAGATCACCGGTATCCGGGTGGTGCGCGCGTTCGTGCGCGAACGCCAGGAGATCTGGCGCTTCAGCCTGGCCAACAGCGATCTGACCGAGGCCTCGCTGCGGGTCGGCAGGCTGATGGCGCTGATGTTCCCGGCGGTGCTGCTGATCAGCAACCTCACCACGGTCGGCGTGATCTGGTTCGGCGGGCACCTGATCGATCAGGGTGAGCTGGAGATCGGCTCGCTCACGGCGATGCTGTCCTACATCATGCAGATCCTGATGGCGGTCATGATGGCCTCCTTCATGGCGGTCATGGCCCCGCGTGCGGCGGTCTCGGCCGACCGCATCGGCGCGGTGCTGAACACCGAATCCTCGGTGCTGGAACCGGAATTCCCGAAGCCCTTCGACGGCGACCCGGGCATCGTCGAATTCGCCGGCGCCGAGTTCGCCTACCCGGGCGCGGAGAAGGCGGTGCTCAGCGGCATCAGCTTCGACGTCGAGCCGGGCACCACCACGGCGATCGTCGGTTCCACCGGCGCGGGCAAGACCACTCTGGTCGGCTTGGTGCCCAGGCTGATCGACGTCACCGCGGGCGCGGTCCGCATCGGCGGCACCGACGTACGCGAACTCGATCTGGAGATCCTGCGCGAGCAGATCGGCCTGGTCCCGCAGAAGGCCTATCTGTTCTCCGGCACGGTGGCGAGCAATCTGCGCTACGGCGACCCCGATGCCACCGACGAGCAGCTGTGGGAGGCGCTCGAGATCGCCCAGGCCGCCGATTTCGTCCGGGCGATGCCCGAGGGGCTGAACACCCCGGTCGCCCAGGGCGGCACCACCGTCTCCGGCGGTCAGCGCCAGCGCCTCGCCATCGCCCGGGCCCTCGTGCGCAGGCCCAGGATCTACGTGTTCGACGATTCGTTCTCCGCGCTCGATGTCGCCACCGACGCCCGGTTGCGCGCGGCGCTGCGGCCGGTGACCAGGGACGCCTCGGTGATCATCGTCGCCCAGCGGGTGTCGACCATCCGCGAGGCCGATCAGATCGTGGTGCTCGAGGACGGGCGGATGGCGGGCATCGGCACCCACGAAGAGCTGTTGCGCGACTGCCCCGAATACCAGGAGATCGTGGCGTCGCAGCTCGGCGCGCAGGAGGAGGCCCGATGAGACCGGGTGGACCGCAGCCGGGCGCACCGGACACCAAACCCAAATCGTTCAAGCCTTCGCTGAAACGCCTGCTGGCCAGGCTCGCACCGGAACGCTTCTACGTCTGGTGCATCACCGGCATGGTGATCGTCTCGGTGGTGCTCAACACGCTCGGCCCGTACCTGCTGGGCAAGGCCACGAATGTGGTCTTCGACGGCGTGGTCGGCCGCAACCTCGCCGACATGAGCGGGCTGACCAAGGACGAAGCGGTCCAGCGACTGCGCGCCGCGGGCAACGACACCCTCGCCGACATGCTCTCGGCGATGAACGTGGTGCCCGGCGTCGGCGTGGACTTCGGCGCGGTGGGCGGGATCCTGCTGATCGTGCTGACGTTGTACCTGGTCGCCGCGCTGTTCAGCTGGGGGCAGGCCTACCTGCTCAATATCGTCATCAACCGCACGGTCAAGCGGCTGCGCGCCGACATCGAGGCCAAGATCCACCGGCTTCCGTTGCGCTACTTCGATTCCCAGCCCCGCGGCGACGTGCTCAGCCGGGTGACCAACGATGTCGACAATGTCTCGCAGAGCTTGCAGCAGACCATGAGCCAGCTGCTGACCTCGGTGTTCACCGTGATCGGCATCCTGATCATGATGTTCTGGATCTCGCCGCTGCTGGCGCTGATCGCCCTGCTCACCGTGCCGGGCGCGGTGATCGTCACCGCCATGATCGCCAAGCGCTCCAAGCCGCACTTCGTGAACCAGTGGAAGTACACCGGCCTGGTCAACGCCCAGGTCGAGGAGGCCTACACCGGCCACGAGGTGATCACCGCGTTCGGCCGCAACCGCGAGGTCGGCATCGAGTTCGACAAGCGCAACGACAAACTCTACGAGTCGAGCTTCCGCGCGCAGTTCATCTCCGGGCTGATCATGCCCTCGATCATGTTCCTGGGGAACGTGAACTTCGTGCTGGTCGCGCTGGTCGGCGGGCTGCGGGTCGCGACGGGCCAGCTCTCGCTCGGCGAGGTGCAGGCCTTCATCCAGTACTCGCGTCAGTTCAGTCAGCCGCTCACCCAGATCGGTTCGATGATCAACCTGCTGCAGTCCGGCGTCGCCTCCGCCGAGCGGATCTTCGAGATCCTCGACGCCGAGGAGCAGTCGCCGGACCCGGAGATGGCGGCCGTGCGGCCGGTCGATCGCGGCCGGGTGGAGTTCGAGGCGGTGTCCTTCGGCTACGAGCCGGACAAGCCGGTGATCGAGCGGCTCTCGCTGGTCGCCGAGCCCGGCCATGTGGTCGCCATCGTCGGACCGACCGGCGCGGGCAAGACCACCCTGGTCAATCTGCTCATGCGCTTCTACGAGTTGGACGCGGGCACCATCACCATCGACGGCGTGGACATCACCGAGATGACCCGCGACAACCTGCGCTCGCGCATCGGCATGGTGCTGCAGGACACCTGGCTGTTCCGCGGCACCATCCGGGAGAACATCGCCTACGGCAACCCCGAGGCCACCGAGGAAGAGATCCTCGATGCCGCTCGCGCCGCCTACGTGGACCGCTTCGTGCATGCGCTGCCCGACGGCTACGACACCATGATCGACGAGGAGGGCGGCGGGGTCAGCGCCGGTGAGAAGCAGCTGATCACCATCGCCCGCGCCTTCCTGGCCAAGCCGTCGATCCTGATCCTGGACGAGGCCACCAGCTCGGTCGACACCCGCACCGAACTGCTGGTGCAGCAGGCCACCGCCGCGCTGCGCCGGGACCGCACCAGTTTCGTGATCGCGCACCGGCTCTCGACCATTCGTGACGCCGATCTCATCGTCGTCATGGAGGCGGGCCGGATCGTCGAGCACGGCGACCACCAGCGCCTGCTGGAGGAGCGCGGGGCCTACTACCGCCTCTACAACGCCCAGTTCGCCGCGGCCGCCGCGGACGTCTGAGGCCGGGCGGCGCTCGCACCGGGCGCCGCCGGAGGTTCGTGAGGAGGAAGTGGCTCGCCGCCCACGGCGCCGCCACCGCTCCCGGATCGCGCCCGCCGGGATCTGCGCACCCGATGACCTGCCCGGCGCGCCCTGGGCCCGGCGCGTGGGAGAGGATGGTCGGCGTGGAAGCCGGCCGAACACGCGAGACCTTCTCCTTCACCGTCAAGACCCGTCTGGGCGGTGAGCGATCCGGGCGCACCGGTGTCATCGACACCCCGCACGGGCAGATCGCCACGCCCGCCTTCGTGCCTGTCGGCACCAAGGCGACGGTGAAAGCCGTACTGCCGGAGACCATGCGCGAGCACGGCGCGCAGGCGCTGCTGGCCAATGCCTACCACCTGTATCTGCAGCCCGGGTCCGAGATCGTCGACGAGGCGGGCGGGCTGGGGAAGTTCATGAACTGGCCGGGGCCCACCTTCACCGACAGTGGCGGCTTCCAGGTGATGTCGCTGGGCGTCGGGTTCAAGAAGGTTCTGGCGATGGAGGCGGTCGGCGTCGCGAACGACGACGTGATCGCCGAAGGCAAGGAGCGCCTGGCCACCGTCGACGACGACGGGGTGACCTTCCGCAGCCACCTCGACGGCTCCAAGCACCGATTCACCCCCGAGGTGTCGATGGGCATCCAGCATCAGCTGGGCGCCGACATCATGTTCGCCTTCGACGAGCTGACCACGCTGCTCAATACCCGTGGCTACCAGGAGAAGTCGCTGCAACGCACGCACGAGTGGGCGCAGCGCTGCATCGACGAGCACGAGCGGCTCACCGTGGCCCGCAGCCACCGCCCCTATCAGGCGCTGTTCGCGGTGATCCAGGGCGCGCAGTACGAGGACCTGCGCCGCAAGGCCTGCCGCGATCTGGAGTCCATTCGCGGCGCGGCGGGTACCGAATTCGACGGCTACGGCATCGGCGGCGCCCTGGAGAAGCGCAATCTCGGCGCCATCGTCGGCTGGTGCTGCGCGGAGTTGCCCGAGCACAAGCCGCGCCACATGCTCGGCATCAGCGAGCCGGAGGATCTGTTCGCCGCTATCGAGAACGGCGCGGACACCTTCGACTGCGTGAATCCCTCCCGGGTGGCGCGCAATGCCGCGATCTACCGCGAGGACGGCCGCTTCAACATCAACACCAGCCGCTTCCGCCGCGACTTCACGCCCATCGACGAGGACTGCGACTGCTACACCTGCGCGAACTACACCCGCGCCTACCTCCATCACCTGTTCAAGGCCAAGGAGATGCTGGCCGCGACGCTGTGCACGATTCACAACGAGCGCTTCACGATCCGGCTGGTCGACCGGATCCGGGAGAGCATCGACGGCGGGTACTTCGACGACTTCAAGCACGAGGCGATGGCGAAGTGGCGTGGCGGGCGCTGACCCGCCACGCCACTTCGTTCAGCTGTGCAGGGGATCCGCGGTGACCGGTGCGTAATGCGGCTCACGTTGCTTCAGTATCGCGATGACGCGATAGGTGATCGGCATGACCACGATCTCGCACAATGTCTTCCACAGGAAGCCGACGATCACGAAGTTCACGAACTGCCCGGCGGTGTCGATGCCGATGGCGCCCGCCGCGATCGAACAGAAGATCAGGGTGTCGGCGAGTTCGCCGACCACGGTGGAGCCGATCAGCCGCGCCCACAGGTAACGTTCCTTGGTGCGCTCCTTGATGAGCACCAGCACTACGGAATTGAGCAGCTGGCCCACGAGATATCCGGCCAGACCGGCCAGCACCAGTCGCGGCACCGGGGCGATGACGCTGCGCAACTCTTCCTGGTTCTCGTAGAAGCCGGCGGCGGGCAGATTCAGCACGACGGCGAAACACAGCACGGTCAGCACCAGCGCGGCGAACCCGCTGTAGATGGCGCGGCGGGTGGCGCGGAAGCCGTAGACCTCGCTGAGCACGTCGCCGAGGATGTAGGCGAGCGGGAAGAGGAAGAACGCGCCGTCGGTGACGATCGGCAGGATCTGGAGCGGGCCGAGCGTGACGGATCGGTCGCCGAAGAATTCGACGCCCTTGGTCGCGCAGATATTGGAGATGATCAGCGTCGCGGTGAACATCGCGACGATCTGTGGGTAGTACCCCCGCGCCACCTGGGCGTACGCCGCGTGAACGGGCGCGGGGTGTCCAGACCCCTCGGGCTGTCGGGACTGCTCTGAAAGACTCACGCCGACCATCCTCGCAGGTGTGCAATACGCTGTATCCATGACGAATCCCGGCGATTCCGACGAATGGTGGAAACAGTACGGCGGTGAAGGCGTTTCGCCCGAGGCCGGCGGGCAGAGTTCTGCGCCGCAGTACCCGCAGCAGCCACCCGCGTACGGAGCTCAGTCCACCCCCCAGCCGGCGCAGGGGCAGTACCCGCCGTCGGGGCCGTCGCTGTACAAGTCGGGTGATTCCGGCCCGGCCTCTGCCCAGCAGTCGAACCCGGGATACGCCCAGCAGCCGGGATATCCGCAGCAGTCGCAGCCGAGCTATCCCCAGCAGCCCGGATATCCGCAGCAGCCGGGATACGGTCAGCAGCCCGGATACGGTCAGCCCGGCTACCCGCAGCAGGGCTATCCCGCGGCAGGCGGTTACCAGCCCTACGGCGGGCCGCCCTCGGGCGGGCTCAACGGCATGGCACTGGCCTCCATGATCGTCTCGATCCTGGGCCTGGTCTCCTGCTGCACCGTCATCCTCCCCGCGGTCGGCCTGGTGCTCGGCCTGGTGGCACTGAACCAGATCAAGACCTCGGGCGACGAGACCGGCAAGGGCATGGCGCAGGCCGGCCTCTGGATCGGCGTGGCGGGCGTCGTATTGAACCTGCTCTACTGGGTTCTCGTTTTCGCCGGCGCCATTTCAGGCTCCATGACCTCGTACTAGACCCGCGGATTCACCGCCTGCGGACCTGCGTCCGCAGACGAAAGGGGCGCTCCCGGTCGGGAGCGCCCCTTTCTGCTGTCGACCGGAAGCCGATCAGCCCTTGACGACCTGGGTACCGCCGGCGAACTTGTCGTGCCAGCCCTGCTTGTTCGGGTCCTGCTCGATGGTGATCGCGATGTAGATCGACAGGCCGATGGTGATCAGACCGCCGATGCAGGGCACCAGGCTGACCACGTAGAACAGATTGCGCTTGAGCGAGGTGGCCGGATCGAGGGCAGGCGCGCCGCCGGGAGCGATCACGCGCAGCCCCAGGATCTTCTTGCCGAGCGTCTGACCGCCCTGGGTGACCTCCATGCCCACGAAGTAACCGGTGATCGCGGCGACGACGAGGATGTTCTGCAGGATCGAACCGAACAGGCTGTTGGGCAGGATGAACGACAGCACGAGGGATACCGGGATGCCCACGATGAGGGAGTCGATGATGCGAGCGCCCAGGCGCGGCAGCAGTTCACCCGGAGTGACGCCGCCGTACTGCTGGCCGTAGGGCTGCTGCTGGCCGTACTGCTGCTGCTGCTGCCCGTAGTCGGGCTGGCCGTAGGGCTGCTGCTGGCCGTACTGGGGCTGCTGTCCATATCCTGGCTGCTGCCCGTACTGGGGCTGCTGACCGTACGGGTCCTGACCATAGGGCTGCTGACCGTAGGGCTGCTGGCCGTAAGGCTGTCCGCCCTGGGGATTCTGATTGGGGTCGTACCCACCGCTCGTCATCGCTACGTCCTAGTCGTCGATCGGGTGAACCGTAGATCGGTCATTTCGTACGTTACGGACTATGGCAGGGCCGTAACAACCCATCGTCGGCGAAGATCGAGGGCTCGCGGGGAAGAATAGCCGGATCGAAGCGGCGCAGGGTATCCGCCGCGCTGCCCGGCGGAAAGCCGAGCGAGGCGATCAGTCGCGCGGTGACCTCCTCCGCCCCGACTCCCGCGCGCCGCTGGTCGGCCAGCGTGACCGAGCCGTCGCGTTTGGCCAGCCGCTGCCCGTGTTCGTTGAGCACCAAGGGGACATGGGCGTACCGCGGTGCCGGAAGGCCGAGCAGCGAGGCCAGATACGCCTGGCGGGGTGTGGACGGCAGCAGGTCGTCGCCGCGCACCACCTGATCGATGCCCTGTTCGGCGTCGTCGACCACCACGGCCAGGTTGTAGGCGGGCACGTCGTCGACGCGGCGCAACACCACGTCGTCCACCCGGCCGATATAGCGGCCGTGCAGTTCGTCGTCGATCGCGAAATCGCGCACCGTCGAACGCAACCGGAGCGCGGGGGAGCGGCCCTCGGCGCGCTTGGCCGCCCGCTCGGCGTCGGTGAGATCGCGGCAGGTGCCGGGGTAGGCGCCCATCGGCCCGTGCGGCGCGCTCGCCGCCTGCTGGATCTCGCGCCGCGTGCAGAAGCATTCATAGGTGCGGCCCGCCTCGGTCAGCCGCTCGATCGCGGCGTCGTAGAGGGGAAGCCGCTCCGACTGGCACACCACCGGCCCGTCCCAATCCAGCCCGAGCGCCGCGAGGTCGGCGAGCTGACGCTCCCGTGCGCCGGGCCGGACCCGGTCCAGATCCTCCACTCGCAGCAGGAAGCGCCGCCCGGTCGAGCGTGCGAACAGCCAGGCGAGCAGCGCGGTGCGCAGGTTGCCCAGGTGCAGATCACCGGACGGGCTCGGCGCGTAGCGGCCCGCGCCTGCGGATTCGGGTGGCGGCACGACAGTCATGGTAGGTCGGGCGGCAGGCACAGCGTGGTGACGAGGTCGGCGTCGGCGAGCGGCACACCGCGATCGAGCGTGTCGAGCAGTCGCCGCGCGTGCGCGATGATGCCCGGTCCGTCGATGCGGTAAGGCAATCCGGCGGACGAGCTATCTCCTCGCTGATGGGCCTCGAGCCTGCCGATCGCCCGGGTGAGCAGCGTCCGCGCGCCCTTCGGATTGCCCCGCTGCAGGTGCGTGATACCCACCGCGTATTGCGCGAGTCCCTGCCACAGCATCTTCTCAGCGAACGGCCCGTTCTTCCATGCCGCTTCCAAAACTTCATGCGCATTGAATGCAAGACCATCATCTAAAAGTTGCTGCGCGAAGGTGAGGGTTTGCTGGGGTGGCAGATCCAGGTCGTCCGGAATTCGCGGCACACCAATGCTTCCGATCGGAAGAGGCCTGCCGAGGCGATCCCGCGGACGTGGATTTCGTGCGCGACCTGCCTCGTCGCGTGGGCGTTCGACCATAACCTTCATGATCCACGGTGCGCGCGCGGAATGGCACCCGGGTGGGGCATGTGGAACGCCGACGAGTGCCATCACGGGACAATCACGATGTCGCCCGGGTGGATCGCCGACGCCATTCTCGGGGGCGCTCACCGTCGGCAATGATCTGGCAACCGACATTCTTCGCAAGCTTGGCAAACTCGTAGAGCCCAATTGGCAAGAGCCGGGCAAACTCCCGGTCAAGCTGCTACTGTCGGGAGCGCGGGGGTCGCCCTCGCCAGGTGTTCTCACCTCGAGCCCGATGGCGATGACAACGCACGGGAGAGTTGCGCGCTACCACCAGGCGCACCGCGGGAATCGGAAGTTGGTCACCGCATTCCGGTGCTAGTCAGCACGATCCGGGAATCAATGTCTCGTTTTCGACGCAGCAAAGGAGCTAGTGCCGTGGAAGTTGATGTGACGGGCGCTGTGTGGCGTAAGAGCTCATACAGTGGTCCCGACGGGAACTGCGTGGAAGTGGCATTTCTCGGCGACGGCAACGTAGCGGTTCGCGACACCAAGGACAACGGAATCGGCCCGGTGCTGGCATTCACACCGGGCGAATGGGATGCCTTTGTGAACGGTGTCTCCGCGGGGGAGTTCCAGCGCGGCTGAGCGGAGCCCGCCGGAACTGCGGCAGCCGGCCCCGAGCCATCGATACGGCTCGGGGCCTGTGCGTCTCCGCTGCGAGCCGGTCAGGCCCTCGATCCGGGTGGTCGGGCCGTGCCCGGGGCGGTCGCGGCCGATAAGGTCGTGACGTGGATCGGATGGCCGCGCAGGACGCGACGATGTTCTGGTTGTCCAGGCGCAGCCGCAACGACCTGTTCCTGCTCTACGCCTTCGCCGACCTGGGCTGCCCGACCGCCGAACTCCGCGCGGCGGTCCTCGCCCGTAGCGCCCGGATCCCCGACCTGTGCGTGCGGCTACGCGAGGTGCCGGGGGATCTGGCCTACCCGGCGTGGGTGCCGTGCGAGATCTCCGACGAGCAGTTCGTCGAGCATCCCGTCGTCGCCGATTGGGCGGGGTTGCGGTCGGCGGTGGGGGATCTGCTCGGCACGGGAGTGGACGCGACCCATCGGCCGTGGCGGCTGCACGTCTTCCGTGGGGTGGCCGACGCGCCGATGCGGCGCTCGCCCGATGAGGTCACCACCATCGCCGTCCTGCAGATATCGCATGTGCTGGTCGACGGGCGGCGGGCCACCGCCGTGGCCAGGGAGTTGTTCGGCGGCGCAATCGATTCCGGCGGCGGATCGAGGCGTCCGTCGCGTGTGTGTCCGGCTCCGCGTCCGGCTGCCCGGCCGGATCGCATCGCCGCGGCCGTCGGCGCGCTGTTGCTGCCGGTGGCCGTCGCGCGCACCGTCCACCGTGGCATCCGAGCCAACCGCGCACGTGCAGAACTGGCCGCGCTGACCGCTTCGGGCGCGATCCCGCCACCCGGCCCCGGCTTCGCCCCGACCGCGGTGAACGACGGCAGTGCGCCGCCGGTCTCCGGCCACGCGGTCGACATGCTGGTCCTCGACAGCGCCGAGCTGCGCGTGCCGGGCTACACGGTCACCGTCGTCGTCCTCGCCGCGGTGTCGATCGCACTGTCAAAATACCTCGCCGCGACCGGCGCGGCGGTGCCCGAACTCGGCGCCCAGGTGCCGATGGCGCTACCGGGCGGCGGAAAAGGTCGGTCCCGCAACAACTATCGCAATCTGTCGGTCGACCTTTTCCTCGGCGAACCCGATCTGTCCGCGCGCGCGGACAAGATCGCCGCTGCGCTGCGCGCCCGAACCGAACGCGCCCGCCACCCGCTGCTGTCCGGCCAGGACCAGGTCACCGCCGTCACCCCTGCCTTGTTCCTGCGGCGCGACGCCGACGGCTGGCCCCTGGACCTGGTCCCGGATTCCATCGCGGGCAACACCGTCGTCTCCAGTGTCGATCGCGGCCCCGCCGACCTGGAGTTCGGCGGCCCCGCCCGCTTCACCGCCGGGTTCCCCGCCATCGGCTCGGTCATGCGCCTCACCCACGGTGTACACGGACTCGGCGAGACGGTCACCATCTCCCTGCACGCCGACCCGGTGGTCGTCACCGACCTCGACGGCTACGCGCGAGAACTACGGAAGGCGGTCGCGGAGGTCGTCGCGTCGCTGCGGTGAGCGCTGCGCGGTGCGGAAATCGCGCCGTCGGCCGTGCGGCGGTGCTCCCAGCGCTCAGGCGTTGTCGAGTACCTGCTCGCGCTCGGGCTTCACCGCGTCCTTCAACGGCTCGATGCCCAGTTCGGCGCGGGTGGAGTTGACCAGCGCCCGCTCCTGCTCGATCGCTTTGCGGATGGCCTTCTCCCACAGCGAGTTGATCTCGGTGAACTCTTCGCTGGTCGCCTCGTCGTCGAGCTGCAGCTTGAGGTATTGCAGCGTGATGTTGCGCGCCGCCCCGAGCGTGCTAACCAGGTCTTCGCACTGGTTGGGGATCTTCGGGGTGGACAGCAGGCGGAGCCGGTTGATGGTGCCGTTGCAGCCCCACAGCGCCTCGTGGATATCGTGACCGGCCCGCTCCAGTTCGAAGTCGTCGTCGACCTCCCAGCGATGGCACGACCACAGCTGCTGGCGCACCGAATTCGAGGTCTCCAGCACCGAGGACACCGCGGCCACCACGGCTTCGTGCCGCCATCGGTCGTGCTCGCGCCGCTCGCCCGCGTCGAGCGCGAGTTCGGTTGCGCGCCTGGCTTCCTCGAGCGTCTGCTGATGCCGCTCGCCGGCCGCGTCGATCGCCCGCCGGTTCGTCGTGTTGTTCATCAGGAATCCGACGAGCGCCGCACCGGCGACGATCAGCGAACCGAGCACGGGTAGCCACTGAGTCACCTGGGCATCATCGCACCGATCTGTGCCGGTCGTCTCCCCGGTCCGCCCATTCGCCGGCCTCCCGCGACGGGCCGGCGCCATGGGACGAGGCCGTATGCAGTGAAAACGGAACAGCCACAACAGTCTTCGATATCCGATCGATACCCGATCGCTATCCGGAACGGGTCCGGAGCCGGTCGCGCGGGAGGAGGGCGATCCTCCCGCGCGGCCGTGATCTCATGCGCCCCGGGCGAAATCCGCGAGCAGCGCCGGCACCGCCGCATCGAATCCGGCGACATCGAGCATCCCGGCGTCGGACGGATCGGCGATCGAGAAGTTCGTGGCGGTCATGCCGACCACGACGAGCTTCGCGTGCGGATTGATCCGCTCCCGGTAGCGTCGCAGCGCCTGATGCGGGTGCATCGTCCCGGCCCAGGTCTCGTTGTCGGTGTACACCGTGAACACGTCGATCTCGACCTCGTGCTCGAGCGCCCACCGCATCGGCAGCGCGCAGTCGGTGGCGCCGAAGGGCAGGTTCGACACCGCCCGGACCGCGTCGTCGAGTCGCATCCGCGGACCGATCGGCAGCGGCGACAGCGCCCGGTGATCCGGCTTCCACGGATCGTTCCCGCCGCCGGTGAACCCGAGCATCGTGTGCGCCGGCTCGGTGGCGGCGGTGACCAGCGCCAGCGCCGCGGATGCCTCGCGCGCCGAGATCGGCAGCCCGGAAACCGCCCGTGTCATCGATCCCGACACGTCGAGGGCGAGCAGATGCCGCTTACCCGTCGGCTCCACCGACTCGAACGCCGCGTAGAAGGCCGCGTCGAGCGCGTCGAGGATCGGCGTCGACGGCGCCCACTTGCCCGACCCGCGCGCCCCGTGACCGCCCGCGTAGGTGCGCAGCGCGACGAGCACCTGGATCGGATGCACCCGCGCCTTGCGCAACCGCACCGGGTCGCTCAGCCGAGCCGCGACCGCGGCCGTGCGCTCGCCGAGCGGCGCGAGCAGCCCCAGCCGCGTCAGCCTGGGCAGTTGCCGCAGCAGCGCCGTCTGCGGCAAACCGTTGTCCAGCAGCGCTTCCCACACCGCGGGCTCGGCCAGCGCGGCATCGGGCAGCATCTCCCACGACAGCCCGTACTCGCGCACGAGCTCCGCGACGTCCTCCGGCGCCGCCGCGCTCGCCCGCTGGAACCCCTCGATCAGCCGCAAGCCGTCGAGGTCGGCCGCACGCCCGCAGATCCAGTCGAACAGCCGCTTGCGGTCGTCCTCCCCGGTCACCGGGTGCGAGAGTCGCAGCAGGTCACGATGCGTCCAGCCCTCCCGCTGCCGGTACTTGACCGCCTGGAACGCCAGGTCGTCGACCGACTTGGCGGTGTACCAGCCCGCGACCGCCCGCCGCAGTCCGCGACCCCAGCCACGGAACTGCTCGACGTAGCGGGCGAACAGGAACAGATGGGTGCCCGTACGTGCCACCGCGGGCAACGCGTCGAGCGCGAGCCGCCTGCCCTCCTCGTCACCGAGCGCGGTCGCCGCGGCCAGCGCGAACAGCGCCGGATTCTGCTTCGGCGCCCGCCCCGCGGTCGAGATCGCGACGATCTCGGCGACCAGCTCCGCGCACCGCTCCTGCGCGAAATGCACGACCACCTCGGCGTTGTCCCTGGTCAGCTCCGTCGCGTTCACGTAATACGTGCCGCCGTCGGTACCGAGGGTGAGGAACCGGCGCAGCCGCACCTCGGGCGTCACCGGAAAAGTGAAGCCCCCGGCGTTGTTTCGCACCTGCCGCGCGTCGGCACGGGCCGACTGCGCGGTGATGCGACGGTTGATGCTTGCCAGAATGTCCATGATTCGCCCCCGGAAAGAAATGGGCAGGACGGGCGTGTGGGTGCCGACCGGGTGATTCGAGAGCCGAGGCCCTCGAGGGGAATCGAACCCGTATCGCCAGATAACCGATCGATCTCCGGCCCGTCCTGCGACGCTCGGAGCGGACGGACATGTGTATGCCGCCCGGCAAGGTGCTCTGCCGGCTGAGCTACGGGAGCTCGAAAGCTCCCGGCGGGACTCGAACCCGCGACATCCCCAGGAGAAGTGGTAACCGACCGGCTCCGGCCCGTCCACTCCGAGTGCGTCAGGGAGAAATGTATGCGCTCGGAAGTCACCGGGGCAACGCGTTTTCCCGCGCGGACCTGCCGGCCGATCAGGCCTTCGCGGTGTCCTGGGCGGCGGTGAGGTTGTGGGTGAGCTTGCGCAGCAGCGTCTTGAGCTGCTTGCTCTCCTCGTCGGTCAAACCCATGGTGGCGTTGAGCGAGGGAATGACGGTGCGGGCGTTGCGGCGCAGGGCCACGCCTTCCTCGGTGAGCGAGACGTCGACCTGCCGCTCGTCGTCGGCGCGGCGCTGTCGCGTCACCAGCCCGTTCGCCTCCAGGCGCTTGAGCAGTGGCGTCAATGTGCCGTAGTCGAGGTGCAGCTTGGCGCCCAGGCCCTTGACCGAGCACGGGCCGCTCTCGTACAGCGCGACCAGCACCAGGTACTGCGGGTAGGTCAGGCCGAGGTGGTCGATCAGCGGACGGTAGGCGCTGGTCATCGCGCGTTGTGCCGCGTAGAGCACGAAGCAGGTGAACTCGTCCAGGCTCAGGAACTCCGGTTCTTCCTCCCGGGCCGGGGCTTCGGGGGTGGGGGTGGCTGTCATGGGCTCTGCTCCTGGTTCGTTCCGCGTCGTCGCGTCGTTGTTCTCCCCGGTTATCGTACCTCGCAAGTTACTTTCGAAAAAGTAACTTGTGCACGAGGTAATCGTGTAATAGCGTCTCGTGTCAGAGGGAGGCGGTCGCTGAGACCCCGGCCCCACCACTTCACCGAGAAGGAGCACGACAATGTCCATCGAGAACGCGCCCGTCGTCCCCGTGCTGGAGCCCGCCGCCCAGGAGTTCGTCACGGCGACCGCCAACCCGCCGTACC
Source organism: Nocardia higoensis NBRC 100133 (assembly GCF_000308595.1). Taxonomy (GTDB): domain Bacteria; phylum Actinomycetota; class Actinomycetes; order Mycobacteriales; family Mycobacteriaceae; genus Nocardia; species Nocardia higoensis. Next base: position 138,971 of record NZ_BAGA01000004.1, read on the forward strand.
TGTTCGACCTCGGCCCGATCGAGGGCCGCAAGACGGTGGACGAGGTCCAGTCCGAGGAGATCCGCAAGCCCGAGGTCGATGAGCAGTGGGTGACCGTGCAGGGCGGCCCGACCGGGCAGGTGCCGGTGCGGATCGTCCGCCCGGCAGGCGCCACCGGAACCCTGCCGGTGATCCTCTACATCCACGGCGCGGGCTGGGTGTTCGGCAACGCCCGTACCCACGACCGGCTGGTTCGCGAACTGGCCGTCGGGGCGGGCGCCGCGGTGGTGTTCCCCGAATACGATCTCTCGCCCGAGGCCCGCTATCCCGTCGCCATCGAGCAGAACTACGTCGTCGCCCGCTGGGTGGTCATCGAAGGCGCGGCCAACGGCCTGGATCCGGCCCGCCTGGCGGTGGCGGGCGACTCGGTCGGCGGCAATATGGCTGTCGCGCTGACACTGATGGCCAAGGAGCGCGGCGACGTGCCGCTGGTTCAGCAGGTGCTGTTCTACCCCGTCACCGACGCGAACTTCGACACCGGCTCCTACCACCAGTTCGCCACCGGCTACTTCCTGCGCCGCGACGGCATGCAGTGGTTCTGGGATCAGTACACCACCGACCGGGCCGAGCGCGCGCAGATCACCGCCTCGCCGCTGCGCGCCACCACCGAGCAGCTGGCCGGCCTGCCGCCCGCCCTGGTGATCACCGCCGAGGCCGACGTGCTGCGCGACGAGGGCGAGGCATATGCCGCCAAGCTGCGCGCGGCGGGCGTGCCAGTGGTCGCCACCCGCTACCAGGGCATCATCCACGACTTCGTGATGCTCAACGCCTTGCGCGGGACCAACGCCGCCGAGGCCGCCATCGCCCAGGCCGTCACCACCCTGCGCAAGGCGTTGCACGCGAACTGACGAGGAGCCCCCGTGTCGGCGCGCCGGCCGATCGGGTCAGGCTTCGGGGATCGGCATGCCGAACTTCTCGCGGGTGAGCACTTCCGGCTCGGGGCCGCCGCGGACACCGGTGTCGAGGGCGTCGATGGCGGCGAGCTGATCGTCGGTGAGGGTGAAGTCGAAGACGTCGATGTTCTCGGCGATGCGGGAGGGGGTGACGGACTTGGGGATCACCTGGCGGTGCTGTTGCAGGTGCCAGCGGAGCATGACCTGTGCGGGGCTCTTGCCGACGGCGGTGGCGATCTCGTTGATCACGGGGTCGGCGAGGGTGGAGCCGTGCTTGCCGTCGCGGTAGAAGGTGATGCCGCCGATGGGGGACCACGCCTGATCGAGGATGCCGTGCGCGGTGTCGACGGCGAGCAGTTCGGACTGGCGGAAGTAGGGGTGCACCTCGATCTGGTTGACGGCGGGCACGACGGAGGTGGCCGCCAGCAGGCGGGTGAGGTGGTCGGGCATGAAGTTGGAGACGCCGATGGCGCGGACCTTGCCGTCGGCGAGCAGGGTTTCCAGCGCCTTGTAGGCCTGGATCGTCAGGTCGAACTCGTCGGGCAGGGGCTGGTGCAGGATCAGCAGGTCGAGCTGTTCCAGGCCGAGCTTGCCCGCGCTCTTGGAGAAGGCGTGCAGGGTGGCGTCGTAGCCGAAGTCGCTGATCCAGACCTTCGTCTCGACGAACACCTGGTCGCGGGGCAGGCCGGAGCGGCGGATGGCCTCGCCGACCTCGCGTTCGTTGCCGTAGGCGGCGGCGGTGTCGACGTGGCGGTAGCCGACCGACAAGGCCGTCTCCACGGCCTCGATGGTCCGGTCGGGCGGGGTCTGGTAGACGCCGAAACCGAGGGCGGGGATCGTCACGCCGTTGTTCAGCACCATGTCCGGGACGTTCGTATCGGCCACGGGGGCCTCCTTTCGAACCGAGGGTCGTTCCAGGCCTACCCGATGCGGGCGTCGCGACGCGGGTGAACGGGATCCCGGGCCGGGGCACGCGGCTACCGCCGGAATGCAGATGGCCGGGTCGGTGAGGGAAAACCTCGACCGACCCGGCCATCTGTGGCGGAGGATAGGGGATTTGAACCCCTGAGGGCGTTAACCCAACCCGCGTTCCAGGCGAGCGCCATAGGCCACTAGGCGAATCCTCCGTGGAGCAGCATAGCGGGTGGTGGCCGGTGGATGCCAAACCGGGGTCCGGCGGGGGAGCCGGGGAGGGGTGGCAGCGGGGCGCGCGTGGACCGGCTATAGTGGGCGGCGGATCCCGCGCGGCGCGCATCCTGTGAACTCCCCCAGGGCCGGAAGGCAGCAAGGGTCAACGGGCTCTGCCGGGTGCGCGGGGTCCCCTCAATCCCCGGCCGGTCCGGCTCGGTGCTTTTCCCGAGATCGATCGAGCCCTGCTTCCACACTTCAGCGGCTGTTTCCGCAGTGCGGCGGCTATAACCGCAGGACGATGGCGAGACGGTTGCCGGCGGCTCCGACGCCCTCGGGCAACGACCCCCGTGACGGGGCGGCTGCGGGTAACGTGAACACCGTCTCCGGCGCCGGCCGCACGGCCGCGGCGGAAGTCACATATTTCCCCTCGCTGCTTGAAAGGCTGCCAGCATGCCCCGGCAAACGCAGATCGGTTTGATGAGCCATGACGAGCTCGTGTCCGAACACGAGACCCAGTCCGCGAATTACGCGAAGCTCCAGGCCGAGAAGCTCACGCTGGATCTGACCCGCGGCAAGCCCGCGCCCGAGCAGCTGGATCTGTCCAACGACCTGCTGACCCTGCCCGGCGACGGCGACTTCCGCGACGGCACCGGTACCGACTGCCGCAACTACGGTGGCCTGCACGGGCTTCCCGAACTGCGCGCCATCTTCGGCGAACTGCTCGGCATCCCGGTCGACAATCTGATCGCGGGCAACAACGCCAGTCTGGAGCTGATGCACGACACGATCGTGTACGCGATGCTCTACGGCACCAACGACTCCGAGCGTCGCTGGGCCGACGAGCCCACCGTCAAGTTCCTCTGCCCGGCGCCCGGCTACGACCGGCACTTCGCCATCACCGAATCGCTCGGCATCGAGATGATCGCGGTGCCGATGCTGGCCGACGGCCCGGATACCGCCAAGGTCGCCGAACTGCTCGCCGATCCGGCGGTCAAGGGTCTGTGGGCGGTGCCGAACTACTCGAACCCGACCGGTGTGGTTTTCTCGGAAAAGGTTGTGCGGGAGCTGGTTTCGCTGCCGGCCGCGGCTCCGGACTTCCGGCTGTTCTGGGACAACGCCTATGCGGTGCATCCGCTGACCGATACCGCCGCGCCGGTGCTCGACGTGCTGGGGATGGCGGCCGAGGCGGGCAACCCGAACCGGCCGATCGTCTTCGCCTCGACCTCGAAGATCACCTTCGCGGGCTCGGGTGTGAGCTTCCTTGGCGCGTCCACGGCGAACCTGGACTGGTATCTGGGACACGCGGGCAAGAAGAGCATCGGCCCGGACAAGATCAATCAGCTGCGCCACCTGCGGTTCTTCGGCGATGCCGAGGGCGTGCGGGCGCACATGCAGAAGCACCGGGCGATCCTGGAGCCCAAGTTCGCGCTGGTTCTCCGGATCCTGGAAGACCGGCTCGGCGCGTCGAAGGTGGCCTCCTGGACCGAGCCCAAGGGCGGCTACTTCATCAGCCTCGACGTGCCGGAGGGCACCGCGAGCCGGGTGATCGCGCTGGCCAAGGACGCGGGCATCGCGCTGACCGCCGCCGGATCGGCCTTCCCGTACCGGAAGGATCCGGAGGACAAGAACATTCGCATCGCGCCGAGCTTCCCGAAGCTGTCCGAGCTGGAGGTCGCGATGGACGGGCTGGCCACCTGCGTGCTGCTCGCGGCCACCGAGAAGGCGCTCGGCAAGTAGTCGCGGGAAAGCCTCGGCCGGACAGCCGAGCAGGCGCTCGGCACAGGCCCGCTGCACGACACGGCCCCCGGATCCACGAGAGATCCGGGGGCCGTTGTTCGTTTTCGAATCGATCAGGCCGGCTTGTGGGCGAGTACCGCGAACATGGTCACCGAGAGGTGGATGTCGCCGGTGCGGGCGCCGCGCTCCAGGTCGGCGAGCAGCTGGTCGCGCTCGGCCTCGGTGATGGAGCCGCGGGCCACCGCCATGGCGGAGATGCGGTCGACCAGCGAGCCGGGCCCGGCGGCGCGGGTCTGTACCAGGGCGTGCGAGCCGACCTCGTCGATGACCAGCCCGGCCTGGGTGAGCAGGCCGGGCAGCCTGCGGCCGGACAGCGGATTGGTGGTGGCCGAGATCAACGTCTCGATCACCTCGCGCGCCACCCGGCGGTCGCCGGGATGCACGATGGCGGTGTCCCAGTCGACGTCCATCACCACGGTGCGACCGCCGGGGCGCAGCACGCGGGCGATCTCGTTGGCGGCCCGAGCCGGGGCGGTCAGGTGCTGGAAGACGCGCTCGGACAGGACGGCGTCGAAATAGTCCGCGCCGAAGGGGATTCCGTAGGCGTCGCCGGAATGGAACTTGGCGGTGGAACTCTTCTCGGCGGCGCGGCGCTGCGCCGACGCCAGCAGGTTCGGGTCGGGTTCCACGCCGATGGCCTCGCCGGTCGGGCCGACCACGTCGGCGAAGACGAACACCTCCGAGCCGGTGCCGGATCCGATGTCGACCGCGCGTTCACCGGGGTGCAGGGCCAGGGCGTCGTGGGCCCAGGTGCGTAGTCGTTGGATGCCGGGAAGGGCTGCCTGCAGATCGCGAACGTCGACCAGCTGATTCTGGCCCGCGCTGTCGAAGCGGTCCGGGCGCAAACCGGGAGTGTCCATGCGCGCTTTTCCGTCCGTCGGGATCACCGTCGTCATGCGCCGAGCGTACGCGGGGGCACACCCGGTCGCAGCGCCAGGCTGTGACTCGAGTCACCGTGTGGTCACGCCGCGCAGAACTCGTTGCCCTCCGGATCGAGCATCACCCACCAGTGTCCGGCGGGGCCGCGGTCGACCTCGTTCACCCGGGTGGCGCCGAGCGATTCCAGCCGTGTCACAAGGGCGTCCAGGCCGTCGGTATCGGCGTGGATGTCGATGTGCAGGCGGTTCTTGATCGACTTGGGCTCGGGGACGTCCTGGAAGAGGATGCGGCGGCCCTGGCCCACGCCGCTCACCGGTTCGAACGGATCCTCGGGGTGGCGGATGGCGGCGTAGCCGCGGAAGATGCGGCGGCCGTTGTGCTCGGTGACCATGTTCTCGTGGATCTGGCCCACCGCCAGTAAACGCTCGATGAGCGGGTCGGGGTCCTCGACTTCGTAGCCGAGGGCCGCGGCCCAGAAGTCGGCCAGCACGGGCGCGTCACGGGTATCGACGACGAGCTTCCAACTCAATGCCATGGGCGGAAACTACACCGCGGCACCGACACCCGGCGGCCGCACGCGCACCGGATCGGGCCACGGCCTCCGCCCGCCGGGGCCGTGGCCCCCGGCGCGGCGGAAGTGGGATGATCGACCGAGGAAATGCCGGCGACAACGAGGGGAACGATGGTGAGCGTTACTTTGTGTCTGGCGCAGGAGCCCGCGGCCGACGAATTGCTGTCGACGAATTCGTTCGCCCTGCTCACCGGCATGCTGCTGGATCAGCAGTATCCGCTCGAGCACGCATTTCGCGGGCCACGCAAAATCGCCGAGCGGATGGGCGGATTCGATATACGCCGGATCGCCGAGGCCGATCAGGCGGAATTCGAGGAGCTGTGCGCCACGCCACCGGCAATTCACCGCTACGGCCGTTCGATGGCCAGGCGGACCCAGGATCTGGCCAGGTACGTGATCGAACACTACGACGGCGAGACCGAGCGCATCTGGACCGACGGCGCCCCCGACGGCGCGACTGTCCTGCGCAGACTCGAGGATCTGCCCGGCTACGGCAAGCAGAAGGCGCGGATCTTCCTGGCCCTGCTGGGCAAGCAACTCGGGGTGCGCCCGGACGGCTGGGAGAAAGCGGCCGGTGACTACGCCGAGCCGAATTCCCGGCGCTCGGCCGCCGACATCACCGACGGGCAATCGCTGCTCGAGGTGCGCGCGTTCAAGAAACAGATGAAAGCCCAGGCCGAAGCGGCCCCGGGCAAGTAATTCGAGTGTTGAAATCTCGCTGCGTTTTTTCCTCCCGATAGGGAGCCGGTTGCCGGATGCTTGCGTCCGAACAGCTCCACCGGATGAGAGATTGCAGCGCAGATGAAGAAGAGCAAGCTTGCCGTGCTCACGGCACTGGTGTCCATCGTGGCCGGCGTCGCCGGTGGCACCGCCAACGCCGCGCCGGCGGACGAAGCGGTGAACTTCACCGCCCACGCCACCGACACGCAGTCGATCATCTCGATCGATTCCGGCTCGCTGGTCGTCGAGGACAACGCACTGAAGATCAAGGCCGCCAACGGCGACACCCTGGCCGGGACCCCGCTGAACTTCCGTATCGACGAGTTCGAGTTCCCGATCGCCGCCGAGGTGTCCGAGCGGACCGCGACCCTGACTCCGCAGATCTCGCTGGACAAGGCCGTCTACAAGCCGGTCGCCCTGCCCTACGAGGACAAGGCCCCGTGGAAGAACGAGTACGACCGTGAGGTCGCCGCCTGGAACCGCCTGACCAGCACCATCAGCATGGGCGCCGCCGTCGGCACGCTCGTCGGTGGCCTCGGTGGCGGCGCGCTCGGCTGCGTCCTGGGCGGTATCGCCGGCGCGACCGTCGCCTCGGCCACCATCGTCGGGCTGTTCGGCCCCTTCGTGCCCGCGGCCGCGGTCGGCTGCATCGGCGGCATCCTGGCCGTCGGCGCGATCGGCACCCTCGCCGGTCAGATCTTCGTGACCGCGCCTGTCGCGATCGGCGCCGCGATCCAGTACTTCACCACGATCAACCAGCCGTTCAACGCGCCCGCCAAGTAGCAACTGGCGCAATACCGGCCCCGCCCAGCGCGACTCGCGCCGGGCGGGGCCTTTGTTGTGGGTGGGGAGGAAAAGGTTTGCTGTGGATTGCCTCACCGAAGGTGGCGGAAAGCTTGGTGCGGATGCGACAGGGGTGTTACCTTTTCTTTATGTCTGCCAGCCGCCCGACCGCCACGCGGGTCACCTACGTGACCGCCGCGCTGGGCCTGCGGCTGCCGCCGACGCGGGAACTGTGTTGTTCCTGCCGTCGGCGCTGAGCTGTCTTCCTCGCTCACGCGCCACCGTCGCCGTACGTGTAGGCACATCCCGTCCTCGGCCGGGCTTCAGCAAGGAAAAACAGATGTCTCTTCCCATCCTGGAACGCTCCAATTCCCGGACCACCGCCGCACGCGCTCGCGCCCCGCGTCCGGTCGTCGCCCCCGAACTCCGCATCAGCGACAACCCGGCCGCCGCTGTGCTGCGTGCCGCCACCGGCGGTCCGGTCTCGCGTGACAACGCCGCGCGGACAACGGGTTTGAGCATCGCGACGGTCAACCGCCAGGTCTCGGCGCTGCTCACCGCCGGTCTGCTGCGGGAGCGTCCCGACCTCACCACCCCCGGTGCGGTGGGCAGGCCGCGGGTGCCCTTCGAGGTCGACCACGACAGCTACCTGACCCTCGGCATCCACATCGGCGCCGTCTCCACCAAGATCGTGGCCGCCGACCTGCGCGGACGCATCATCGGCGGCCTCGCCATCGCGACCCCGCAGACGGGTCAGGATTTCGCCACCACCACCATCGCCCGCAGCGCGAAGGCCTTCCTGCGCCGCTGGCATCGGCGCCGCGCCCTGTGGGCGGGCGTGGCCATCGGCGGCCGCGTCGACCCGGTCGGCGGCACCGTGGACCATCCCGCACTCGGCTGGCAGGGCGCGCATCTGGGCGCGGTCCTCGCCGAGGTGCTCGAACTGCCGATCTCGGTGGCCCCGCACGTCGAGGCGATGGCCGCCTCCGAGCTGCTGCTGCCGGTCCCGCAGGCGGATCGCGCGCCCGAGCGCGGCGCCGGACTGTTCTTCTACGTTCGTGAAACCGCCGGTGTGGCGGTCACTCTCGACGGCCGGGTGCACACCCCGAGCAGCGGCCCCGGTTCCATCGCGCATCTGCCCACCGGCTCGGATGTGACCTGCTCCTGCGGCAGGCGTGGCTGCTTGGAGGCCACTGTCGGCGATCGCGCCCTGGTGGCGCGGGCGGTCGGCAAGGGAATCATCCCGGCGCACAACGGCACCGCGGGCTCGACCATCACCGACCTCTACAACGCCGCGGCGCAGGGTTCCGGCCCGGCGCACGACCTGCTGGTCGAGCGGGCCACGATCCTGGGCAACGCGGTCGCGCTGGTGAGCGACATGCTCAATCCCGACCGGGTCATCCTGGGCGGCCAGGCCTTCACCGGCTATCGCCCCGGCGTCGCGCACGTCGCCAAGGCCTTCCGCAGCGCGTCGGCCCTGCCGCCCACCGACATCCGGATCAGCGGATTCGGTGGCAAGGTGCAGGAATTCGCCGCCGTCGTGGCGTCGCTGAGCAGCCTGTACGCGGATCCGCTCGCGGCCGTGCGCCGGCTCGCCGCCTCGGAGTGAACCCGCGCGCCGCCGAGGTGCGCTGACTGCGGTCTCCCTACCTGCTCGAGGCCCGGTGAGAAACTCTCACCGGGCCTCGTTGCTGTCGGTACACCCGGGCAACACGAGGCGCGCGACATCTCCGGGCGGATCCTCCGGAGGTTCCGGGCCGGGGCCCGGCGGGCCGAAACCTCGCCGGGCGTGCGGGACTCGGGGTTCTCGCACTTCCGGGCTCAGACCTTGGGAGTGTTGAACAACCCCTCGACCGCGGTGATGAAGAACGGGAAGTCGCCGGCGAAGCGTTGCAGGTCGCGGTCGCGTTCGTAGCCGCCGAACCAGTAGAGCCCGGGCTGGGAGTCGTCGCTGGGGTCGATGGCGCGGAAGGTGCGGACCCAGCTGTCGACGCGGCCGGAGGCCACGGTGTAGGGCAGGGCGCGGGAGAAGACCGTCTCCTGATCGGCGGCGGGGATGTCGTCGATGCGGATGGTGTCGAGGCCGCGTTGCAGGGCACGGACTCGGCGGGCGATGTCGCTGCCGAGCGCGGTCCTGGCAGGCAGATGCTTCGGCAGCAGCGCGACGGCGACGCCCGCGAGCAGGATGGCGACGCCGACCAGGGCGTATCCGGAGGTCACCGCGAGCCCGACGGTGGCGAGCAGGCCCACCACGGCGAGGGCGCCGCCGAACCAGAGGTAGGGCCCGGGGCGCTTGCGGTCGACGAAGGTGCCGCGGTCCACCGAGTCGGCGATCATCGCGGTGCGAACCGAATCGTGCTGGGCGCGACCGGAATCGCGCACCTCGCGCAGGGTCACCGCATCGACGCCGTCGGGCAGCAGTGCGCGGTAGACGGCCCGCTCGTAGGCGCGCAGCTGGTCGTCGGGCTCGTTGATGCGGGTGATGCGCCAGTCACTCTGGGCGATCCGGGTGATCCACAGGTAGCGGCGCACCGCGAGATCGACCACGGTGGCGGCGATGTCGATCGGGTCGACGTGTTCGTCGAGCAGCAGTCCGGCCTCGCCGGGCAGGATGCCCTCGGGGGAGACGAAGCGGACGTGTCCGTCCGCGCGGTCCAGTGGGTCGAGCACATCCGAACCGGTGTTCGCCGTCTCGTTCTCGCGCCTGGCCCGCCAGACCAGCGCGGCCAGGGCGGCGAGCACGGCCGCCAGGACGCCGAACGCGATCAGCACCGGGGTGCTGATGGAGAACGGGCCCGGCGCGTTGTGGTCGACCACGTCGGCGTTGGCGGGCACCGTGCCGGGCGGAATCTGCACGGTGAGGTCGATGGCGTCGCCCTTGCGGAGGTCGGTCTGCTCGAGGTGCAGCACGCCGATGGCCTCGGTGCGCACATCGGCGCAGGGGCGGGTGTTGCCGGGCGGGCCGAGTTTGCAGTCCACGATGGCCAATTCGTAGCTCGGCGCCACCAGGGCCGCGCTGATCGAGGCGATGTCGGTGTCGACCACGCCGAGCCAGTGGAACACCTGGCTGCTCGGGGCGTCGCCGACGGTGTTGTGCACCGAATAGCGGAAAGTGGATTCGCCGGGCGGGGCGATGACGGTGAAGCGATCGTCGGCCGTCGTGGTGGAGCCGACGCCGGTCGTCTCCACATCGGTGACCCGGAAGCGGCGCTCGACATCGGGTTCGACCTGCAGCCGCAGCGGCAGCGACATACGGAACTCGTCGCCCTCGGGGACGGTCACCTTCTCCTCGACCTGCAGCACACCCTCGCGATCGAGCACCAGGTCGGCGATGATGGCGATGCCGTCGGCCTGCTCCGGCGCAGGCTGACCGTGCGCAAGGGGCGCGACGGCCGATGTCGCTGCGGCGGCCAGTAACAGCGCGCCCGCAGCGGCCCCCCGAAAACTCAACATGGTCGCCTACTTTAGTCAGGTTGGTATCGCCCGCCGGCGGCTGTTCACGGATGGCTGTTCGCGGCAAGAGCCGGGGGTGAGCTGATCGGTTCGTCGGCGCCGGCGCCGCCGCGCGCTCGGTCGGGAAAGGTTCGGGATGCGCTGACCCGGCCCTGCGCGACCAGGTTCACCGGCTACGCTTTTCAGTCAGTGGCTGTTCTCGCGCGACGGCCGGCGGCGATACGAGTATGGAGGGGTAGGGGGAGTGACCCAACCACCGCACGGCTACGGATCCGATCCCTCCGGTGGCCGCCCGGTCCCGCCGAACCCCGGCCGGGTCGGGTATCCCGGCCACGGTCAGCAGCCGGGACACCGGCCCGCGCATCATCCCGGTCACGCGCGGCAGCCCGGCTACGGTCAGCGTCCCGGATACGCACAGCAGCCCGGATACGCTCCACCGCAGGCTTATTCGCAGCCGGGTGCGTACTCCGCGCCGCAGCGGCCCGCCTACCCGCCCGGCTACGGCCCGCAGCGGGCCTACCGTCCGCCGATGCCGCCGCCGATGCCCTACGGTCCGCCCGGTCGTGGTTCGCAGCGGCCGCCGCGCAGGCGCGGCGGCGGTGGCCGGTGGCTGGCGGTGCTGCTGGTGATCGCGGTGGTGGTCGTCGGCGGTTTGGTGCGTGCGGCGGTCCGGCTCGATCTCACCGACCATCGCGCCACCGGTGCCGCGCCGAGTTTCACCTACGACCCGAACGGGACGGCCGCCTCCGAATCGGCGAGCAACCCCTTGCTCACCGATGCCGACCTCACTCTCATTCCGGCGAACTGCGATTACTCACCGTGGGGCACCCAGGTCGCCCTCGCCCGGGCGTTCTTCGAGAGCGCCGCGAGCTGCCTGGAGGCTGCTTGGAAGCCGGTACTCGCCGAGGCGGATCTGTCGTTCG
>NZ_BAGA01000003.1 GCF_000308595.1 Nocardia higoensis NBRC 100133
CGTCTCGTCGCCGCGAGGAGACGCCGGAACAGGAACCTCTGGACCGGAATGATGAGGAAAGTAGGGACCATCATGGACGCCATTCTCGGGATCCTTCTCGGCCTGCTCAGCTCGCTGAGCGCCGAGTGACATTCGGATCGTCGAATGCGAACAGGCCCGGCTCGCCACCACGAGCCGGGCCTGTTCGTTGTCCGAGGTCCTGCCAGAGTCACCGTGATTGCCGCGAAGTAGCGGCAATCATATTGCGGAGGGGTCAGCCCACCGATCCGCCGGCGGCGGCGGGGGCGCCCGATGTGTCGGAAACGCCGCTCATCTCCCTGGCCACGAAGTCCTCCAGATCGAACAGGTTCGACCCGGCGCGATCGGCGATATTGAGCAATGTGGTCATGGCGGCGACTTCTTCGACCTGCTCCTTGAGGAACCACTGCATGAATTGTTCGCCGAGGTAGTCGCCTTCCTCGCGGGCCGTGCTCGCGAGCCGGACGATCTGCTCGGTGACGGTGCGCTCCTGGGCGAGGGCCAGGGCGATCGGCTCGCGCGCCGTCTCGAAATGCGACTTCGCCGAGTCGATTCCCGACATCTCGACCTGGATGTCGCGGTCGAGGAAGTAGCGCACGATCATCATGGCGTGATTGCGCTCTTCGACCGACTGTCGGTAGAAGCGTTTCGCCAGCTGCGGAAGGTCGGCATTGTCGAACCACACCGCGATGGCGATGTACTGGTGTTCGGCATTGAATTCATGGCGGATCTGATCGTGCAGCAGGCTGTGGAATTTGCTGTGCGGGCTCTCCGAATGACTGGACATATTCCAGACATTAGTGCTGGTCAGAGCGCTTGTCATCCAAGTGCACCCTTATTGAGGTTAGTGTTGCCTAAACCCGGCTGCGCGCTGCGTCATTGTTTGTAATTGTCTTCAGGCTAGTCTTACCTAAATTCCGGTAAGTCCCCGGCCATTTTCGGTGCCGCCGGATCGGCAATTCCCGGGCCCGGCATGTCGCGCCGGACGAACTCCTCGATGTCGAACAACGTGCCGCTCTCGCGGTCGAACACATCGAGCAGCGTCGTCATCGCGGCGACATTTTCCTGCTGCTCCTCGAGGAACCACGCGGCGAACTGTTCGCCGAGGTAGTCCCCCTGTGAGCGGGCGGTGTCGACCAGCACGGTCGAGGCGTCGGTGAAGACGCGCTCGGCGGTGAGCAGCGTCTCGACCGCCGCACGCGGGGACTCGAATTCCGAGCGCGGTTCGTCGACACCGCCGATCCTGACCTCGAGATCGCGGTCGAGCAGGTGTTGCACGATGCGCAGCGCGTTCTCCCGGTGCCGTGTGTGCCGTCGATAGCACTGCGCGGCCAGGCGGGGTAATCGCAGCGAGTCGAACCAGACCGCGCTCGCGAGATACTGCTGGGCGATGGTGAACCCGCGCCGGAGTTGTTCGCGCAGCGACACCGGGAACACCTCGGTGAGTGTGCTGTCGGTCATAGCTGAACGCTACCGCGTCAGCAGCGCCTCCGGAATCGGCTTGTCGTCGGCCAGCGCCTCGAAGAACGGGATCGCCTTGTCGGTGTCCCAGAGCAGCACGTTGCCGCTGCCGGACACGTCGTCGAACCCGCCGACCGGCACGGTGGTCGCGATGGTGTCGCCGCGCATCGCCCAGCCGAGCTTGCCCAGATCCCAGAGGTGATCGCCCTCGTCGACCTTCAGCGATTTCGCCGTTCCCGAGGCCAGCGGCCACAGCCGGAACGGATTGGCCAGGGTCGCGGTGCTGGTCGCCTTCTGCAACAGCGCGGACAGGAACAGCCGCTGGTTGTTCATCCGGTCGATGTCGGCGAGGGCGGTGGCACGGGTGCGCACGAAGCCGAGGGCCTCGGGGCCGCTGAGATGCTGACAGCCCGCGGGCAGGTTGATGCCGGCCAGTGGATCGTCGATCGCCTGCGGCAGGCAGATGTCGATCCCGTCGAGCGCGTCGACCACGTCGGCGAAACCGGCGAAGCCGATCTGGGCGTAGTTGTCGATGCGCAGGCCGGTGGCGATCTCCACGGTCTGTACCAGCAGTTGCGGGCCGCCCAGGGCGAACGAGGCGTTCAGCTTGTCGCGGCCGTAGCCGGGAATGCTGACGTAGGAATCGCGCGGCAGGCTGACCAGCGTGGTCGCGCCCGACTTCGGGATGTGCACGAGCATGATCGTGTCGGTGCGTTCGGGCCCGACCTCGCCGCCGGTGGCGAGTTCCTGTTCCTGTTCGGCGGTCAGCCCGGAACGGCCGTCCGAGCCGACCAGCAGCCAGTTGGTGCCCGGCGTATCGCCCACCCGGTCCGGATAGCCGGCCAGCGCGTCGATCCTGGTGAGCTTGCCGTCCAGATGGACCACGCCCGCGACCGAACCGATCAGCAGGACCAGCAGGAACACCAGGAACCAGCGGAACGGATGACGTTTGCGCCGGCGCCGGGCCGGGCCGGGCACCGGATCGCTGCGACGCGGAGGCGCCGCGGGCGGTGGCGGTGGTGTGGCGCGACGTGATCCGCGCGCCCGCTGGTCGGGGCGATGTTCGGCGAACGGCTCGGGTTGCTGAGTGGGCGCGTACCGGGGACCGCGGTCGAGCGTCGGCGGCTCCTCCCCGGCCTGCGAGTAGGCCAGCGGCCCGGCACCGGGGTGCTGATCGCGGCGCAGGACCTTCGTGGGTTCGACCGCGCGCTGCTGGGGCGCGCCCTGGGGCGGATAGCCCGGGCCGTGCGGCCTGCGGACACCAGGATTGCGCGGATCACCGGGGCGCGCATCGTGCTGTCGTCCCGGTGGTACGCCGCCGCCGTACGGTCCCCCCGGACCGCGCGGATCGGCGGGGGAGGGCCCGGCGCCGTAGCGATCGCCGCCGCGCGGGTCGACACCGCGCGGGTCGCGGCGGGGTGGCGGGGTAGCGGACATACCGGGACCTGCCTGCGGCGGCGGCACCCGGCGTGTCCGCGCAATGCGGGGGTCGTCGCCGTTCATCAGTGTCAACTCTACTGTTCTGGGGCTGAAAAGGGGTCTACACCGGATCGCGGTGACGGGCATCTCGCGTTACGAGAATCGGCATGTCGTGGGCGAGATCGCGCGGCATTTCGCGGGTGCTCGGAGCCCGGCTATCGCCTGGCACGAGCGGTTCGCAGCGCATCAGGGCAACCAGCCGACCCGTCCGCGCAAGGCGACATAGCCGAGATAGGCCACCGCGTCGATGACCGCGTGCGCGATCACCAGCGGCCAGAGCTTGTTCGTGCGCTGCCAGTACCGCCCGAAGATCAGGCCCATCACCACATTGCCGAGCCCGCCGCCGATGCCTTGATAGAGGTGATAGCTGCCGCGCAGCAACGCCGAAGTCAGCAGCGCCGAATTCGGTGACCAACCCAGCGTGCGCAGCCGGGTCAGCAGGTAGCCGACCACCAGCACTTCCTCGGCCACCGAGTTCGCGCAGGCCGAGAGGACGAGCACCGGTAACCGCCACCAGTGGTCGTCGATCGCGCTCGGCACGATCGTCACGCTGACACCCAGCGCGTGCGCGATCAGATACAGCCCGAGCCCCGGCAGGCCGATGACCGCCGCCAGCGCCAGGCCGGGCGGCAGATCCGTGCGCGCCCGCGGCCTGCCGAGCCCGATCAGCCGCGGCCCGATCCCGCTGCGCCACAACAGGTAGAGCCCCAGCGCCGCCCAGCCCGCGAGCTTCGCCACCCCGACCAGCTGGAACAGCAGATCGATCAACGAGTGCTCGGCACGCGAGGCATTGAGCGCGACAGTCCGGCCCCGCACGCCCTCCGGCGACATCGCGCTGCTGATCAGCGACAGCGCCGCATTCACCCCTTGCAGCCCGAAAGTGACGACCAGCACCACCGCGATCTCGAGCCGGATGCCTCGGCGCTCGCTCGCGGTGAGTTCGGGAGTCGCCTCCCGCGGCGCGGTGAGCGCCGTCTTCACCAGCCGGCGGATACGGGATCCCTCGCCTGTATCGCCGGCCGATCCGCTCGCCGCCGGGTCGCTTCCTGCCGATCCGGAGATCCCCGATCGGGGCATCTCGGATTCGGTTGCCGCCGATCCGGGAGCTGTCGATCCGCTTGTCACCGATCCGCTTGTCACCGATCCGGTTGCCGCCGATCCGGTTGCCGCCGATCCGGTTGTCGCCGATTCGGCGGCGGTTGAGCTGCTGGTCGCCGAGGTGGGCGCCGTTGATCCGGCCTCTGCGGGCTCCGCGGCGCTGAGTTCGGTTTCGGTTGGGGACGGGTCGGCGGGTCGGCTTGCGGTCGGCCCGGGCTCCGCGGGTGCTGGGGAGGCGGGTTCGTTATCGGTTGCAGACGGATTGGCGGGGTGGGCTGAGGTCGAGCGGGGCGCGGTCGGCCCGGCCTCTGTGGGTGCCGGGGAAGCGAGGGCCGATCCGGGTGGGGATGATTCGGCGGGGCGGCCTTCGGTCGAGAACAAAGGCGAGGTCGGTCCGGACTCCGCGGGCGCCGAGGAAGCCGGTCCGGCTATGGCTGGGGGCGAGCCGTTGGGTCGGGCTGTGTGCGCATCCGGCCCGGCGGACAGATGCACGGAGGCGTCGGACGCGATGGGGGCGGTCCGGTGGCGGCGCGCATCCGAGTCGGCTGACATGCCGTCGAATCTAGGCGGCATCGAGTTCGTCGGCATCGGGCCCATGCGGCGCCGGGCCAGGGCATCGGGTTCGAGCGGCGTCGGGCCCAAAGGGCGTGGGGCCGCCAGGACGCACGCGTGCCGCGTGCGGCGTGGACACGACGATCGCGGCCGAAGTGGCGCCGGACCGGGGCGTGTGCCGGGTGCGGTGACCGACACGGCGGGCGACTCGATGCGGTGTGCGTATGCCGGGTCCGTTCTGCCGACGGCGCGGGCCGGTAGTGGCGCAATTCGTTCCGTCGCGGCCCGGCTGTGGGCATGTCGTTCGGGCGCGGGTCGGCAGTGGCGCGGGTCGGCAGTGGCGCACGCCGTCGGGCGCGGCTCGGCTGTGGGCGAGGCCGTTCGAGTTGGCGTGGGCTGTTCGGGTGCGGCCCGGCTGTGGCGTGGGCTGTT
>NZ_BAGA01000002.1 GCF_000308595.1 Nocardia higoensis NBRC 100133
AGCCGGTCGGCGCATTCGTCGGTGGTGCCCTCGCGCATGGTGTTGGCGATGGTCTCGTCGCTCACCACATCCGACAGCCCGTCCGAGCACAGCAGATAGCGGTCACCGGCGCGGGCTTCGCGCATGATGAGCGTCGGCTCGATCTCGTTGCCGGTGAGCGCCCGCATGATCAGCGATCGCTGCGGATGCGTGTGCGCCTGCTCGGCGGTGATCCGGCCCTCGTCGACCAGCGACTGCACGAAGGTGTCGTCCCTGGTGATCTGGTTCAGCTCGTCGCCGCGCAGTAGATACGCGCGGGAATCACCGATGTGGGCGAGGCCGAGTTTCTTGCCCGCGAACAGGATGGCGGTGAGCGTGGTGCCCATGCCGTCGAGTTCGGGCTCCTCCTCGACCTGGTCGGCGATGGCGGCATTGCCCTCGCGCACCGCGCGGTCGAGCTTGCCGAGCAGATCGTCGCCGGGTTCGTCGTCGTCGAGGTGGGCGAGCGCGGCGATCATCAGCTGCGAGGCGACTTCGCCTGCCGCGTGGCCGCCCATGCCGTCGGCGAGGGCGAGTAGCCGGGCTCCCGCGTAGACGGAATCCTCGTTGTTGCCTCGGACGAGACCGCGGTCGCTGCGCGCTGCGTAGCGGAGAACAAGTGTCACGGTCGGAGCTCGATCACTGTCTTACCGACCCGGACCGGAGTACCGAGCGGAACACGGACGGCGGTGGTGACTTTCGCGCGATCCAGATAGGTGCCGTTGGTCGAGCCGAGATCCTCGACGTACCAGTCGTCACCCCGCGGCGAGAGTCGTGCGTGCCTGGTGGAGGCGTAGTCATCGGTGAGTACCAGCGTCGAGTCGTCCGCTCGCCCGATCAGCACCGGCTGGGTGCCGAGCGAGATGCGGGTGCCGGCGAGTGAACCTTGAGTCACCACAAGATATTTGGCGCCCTTCTGGCCTCGACGCAAGGATGGCAGCACCGCGGAACCGCGGGCGGCCCTGGGCTGGATCCGAATGCCGGATGCCGCGTAGATGTCGCTGCGCAGAGTCCGCAGCACCGCCCAGACGAACAGCCACAGCAGCAGCAGGAACCCCGCGCGGGTCAGTTGCAGGATCAATCCCTGCACGGCGTTCCACCTCCTGCTTCGACCATGGGTATTCCGGTGCCATCGGTGCGGATCGGCCGACCCCCACACAACTGCCAGCCGCGAGACTCCGTGCGGAGCCGCGCGTAGGCAGCATCATAGGGCTGTCGGCCGATTTTCGATGACCGCGAGCTTACGGGATCACACGATTCGGATCAGGATCTCCGAATGTCCGGCCCGGATCACGTCGCCGTCGGCGAGTTGCCAATCCTGCACCGGCGATCCGTTGACCAGAGTGCCGTTGGTCGAGCCGAGGTCGGAGAGCATGGCCGTCTGGCCGTCCCAGCGAACCTCGATGTGACGGCGCGAGACGCCGGTGTCGGGCAGCCGGAAATGCGCGTCCTGACCACGTCCGATGATGTTGGAGCCCTCGCGCAGCTGGTACGTGCGGCCGCTGCCGTCGTCGAGCTGGAGGGTGGCCGAGTAGCCGGAACTCGCGGCCGGCGCGCCACCGTAGGCGGGCGCGGCGTAACCGGCCTGCTGGCCGTAGCCCGGCTGTTGCGGGTAGCCCCCGCCCGCGGCCGGAGCCGGGGCGCTCTGGCCGTACCCGGCGGCCGGCTCCTCGGCGCCGTAGCCGGGCTCGGCGTAACCGGGATCGCGGTAGCCCGGATCGGCATAGCCGGACTGGCCGTAGCCGGCCTGCGGAGCCTGCCCGTAGCCGGGCTCGGCATAGCCCTGGTCGCCGTAGCCGGGTTCGCCGTAGCCGCCCGGCTGACCGCCGTAGCCGCCCGGCCCGTAGCCGCCCTGGTCGCCATAGCCCTGCTGACCCGCGCCCGGCTGGCCGTACCCGGGGTCGGCGTAGGCCTGCGCGCCGCCGCCCTGGGCATAGCCTTGGTCGCCGCCGTAGCCCGGCTGTTCGTAGCCCTGGTCGCCGTAGCCGGGCCTGCCGTACCCGCCCTGCTGGCCGTACCCGGGCGCGCCGCCCTGCTGGTACTCGCCGCCCTGCTGGTAGTCGTAGCCGTTCGGGTAATCGCCGTATCCCTGACCGGACTCCGGTGCGCGGTAGTCGCCGCCCGCGCCGTACGGCGCGCCACCGCGGCCGTACTCGTCGGGGTATGCGCCGTTGGGGCCGGCGGCGGGACGGCCCGCGGGCGGCGGAGCGTACCCGCGATTACGTGGATCGGACTCCGCGGGCTCACGGCTCGGGTCGTAGCCAGAGTTCTGCGTCATGGGGCCAGCTCCTGGGTGCGGGTGTGCAGGTCGTTGTGGCGTGGGTTCGGGGCTCGGGGCCGGGGAGCCCCGGCGACCGACGTCCGGATCGACGCGGCCGCTCGCCCTGAACTGTCCGGTGTGCAGCGTAGGTGATGCCTCGAACGCTACGTGTACTTCGCCGTAGGTCTGCCACCCTTGGTCGCGGATGTAGTCCTGGAGATGTTTGGCGAACGCGCGGGTGGTGAGGTCGTGATCGGCGTCCAGTTGCTGGTGGTCGGCGGAGTTGATGGTGATCACATAACTGTTGGGCGCCAACAGGTGACCGCCACCCACGTCCTGCACGTTGTCGGCGGCTTCGCGCTGCAGCGCCGCCTCGACTTCCTGGGGCACGACGCTGCCCCCGAAGACCCGGGCGAACACGTCACCGACAGCGCCCTGCAGGCGACGCTCGAACCGTGAAACGATGCCCATTCCGGCCTCCCTTCGGTGAGCGTCTTCCTTCGGACATTCCCAGCTCTATAACAACGACGCACGCACCGGGCGTGTCGTCGAACGGCCACGTCCACTGCATGATATCCGCGAACCGGCACCGCCGATTCGCTACATCGGTAACTCTCGGGAACCCCACAGGGTTCCCGCGCCGTTCAGAGGACCGTACAACCCTCGCTGAGCTGCCGATTTCATGTCTCGCCGATCGGCGTGTTACTGTCTTCGAGTCGCTCGGGCGAGTGGCGGAATGGCAGACGCGCTGGCTTCAGGTGCCAGTGTCCGAAAGGACGTGGGGGTTCAAGTCCCCCTTCGCCCACACAGAGCAGTGAGGCCGGGAACTCCACGAGTTCCCGGCCTCACTGGCGTTCCGGGGCCGGTGCTGTGCGAGGGCCGGTGCGCGCGACCGGCCTCGTCGAACTCGGACATATCGAATCTAGAATCGCCGATCGTGCGCATCGCGACCTTCAACGTCAACGGAATCCGTGCCGCCCAGCGGCGCGGATTCGAGAAGTGGCTGCGTGATCGCGCGCCCGACGTGGTCGCGTTGCAGGAGGTCCGCGCGCCCGCGGCGGCGATTCCGGCCGGAGTGTTCGGTGATCACCATCTGATCTACGAGCAGGGGACCGTGCCGGGACGCAATGGCGTCGCGATCCTGACCCGCCACCCGCCGCGGGCGGTGCGTACCTGGAGCGGCACGGTGCTGGTGCGGCAGCCGGGAGCCGAGAACGTCGACCCGGTGGACACCGACGCCGTCCCGTTGGCGCGCGGGTTGCGCGAGTTCGCCGATCAGGGCCGTTACCTCGAGGTCGAGCTCGCGGACGCGCCGATCACCGTGGCCTCGCTGTATCTCCCCAAAGGCGGGTTGCCCGCTCATCTGCAGAAGCCCGGCCGGATGCGGGAGGCGCCGGACGGCGGCGCGCGCTACCAGCGCAAGATGCGGTTCCTCGAGGCGTTCGCCCGTCAGCTCACCCGCGCGCGGCGCACGGCGCGCGCGCAGGGCCGGGAGTTGCTGTTGATGGGTGATCTCAATATCGCGCACACCCGGCACGACGTGCGCAACTGGCGGCGCAGCAATCAGGTCGAGGGCTATCTCCCCGAGGAGCGGGCGTGGTTCGACTCGATCCTGTCGCCGCGCACCCTCGTCGACGTGGTGCGTTCCCATCATCCGGAGGTGGACGGCCCGTATTCGTGGTGGTCCTGGCTCGGTGAGTCGTTCGCGAACGACGTCGGCTGGCGCATCGACTACCACCTCGCCACGCCTGCGCTCGCCCGCGCCTCGGTCTGCGCGGGCACCGATCGCGAGCCCGCCGCGGACTGCCGGATCAGCGATCACGCGCCGGTGGTGGTCGACTACGACCTCGCGGCCGTGGCCGGCGCGATCCGTTCGTCCGCCGACGAGCCGCACCTGTTGATCTGAACGAGAACCTGTTCTAGTTTTCTCCCCATGCGTAGATACGACGGTCGTCGCGTCCTGGTCACCGGTGCGGGCTCCGGCATCGGACAGGGCATCGCCCTGCGGCTGCTGGCGGAGGGGGCGCAGCTGGTGGCCGCCGACATCGATGCGGCCGGGCTGGAAGCCACCGCGGGGAAGGCGGGCGAGGACGCGCGCAGGCTGCGGACCGCGCACGTCGACATCACCTCCCAGGAGTCCGTCGCCGCCGCCGTCGCCGAGGCCGGGGAGTTCCTCGGCGGCCTCGATGTCCTGGTCAACGCCGCGGGCATCCTCAAGCCCGCGCGTACCCACGAGATGCCGTTGGAGGTGTGGAACCAGGTCATCACCGTCAACCTCACCGGTACCTTCCTGGTGACCAAGGCGGCACTGCCCGCGCTCGTCGAATCCGGGCGCGGCGTAGTGGTGAATCTCTCGTCGACCTCGGCGTTCAGCGCGGCGCCCTATCTGGCGGCCTATGCGGCGTCCAAGGGTGGCGTGAACGCCTTCACCCACGCCATCGCGCTGGAATACGCCAAGGACGGCCTGCGCGCGGTGAACATCGTGCCCGCGGGCATCACCAGCGGCATCACCACCAAATCGATCATGGACCAGCCCGACGGCGCCGATTTCAGTCTCTACGCCCGTCAGGTCGGCTGGCTCGACGGCGGCAAGCTCGGCTCGCCGGAGGACATCGCCGGTGTGGTCGCGATGGTCGCCTCCGACGACGGCCGCTATATGACCGGCACCGAGATCCGCGTCGACGGCGGCGCGCTCATGTGAGTTCGTTGCGCGCCAGCAGTTCGGCGGCATCCGGTCCGGTCGCGAGGCCGAAGCGGACCAGTTCCAGCGTGCGCGCGATCGCGGTCGCACGCCCCTCCGGTGTGAGATGCCGGACCGCCCCGTCGACGATGAGCGAGGCCATCCCGTGCACCGCTGCCCAGGCGGCGTATTCGGCGTCCGGTCGCCGCGCCGGATCGGTGAAGCCGATATCGACCAGCTCGTCGAGCAGCGTCGAGAGCAGCCGGAACGCGGGGGCGTTCCACTCGCCGGGGCCGGCCGGGTCGGGCTCCCTGTTGCAGAAGGCGGTGCGGAACAGCCCCGGCTCGCGTTGGGCGAAGTTGATGTAGCCGTGCCCGATCGCCGAGAGCCGGGCCACCGCGTCCGCGTCGGCGGGCAGGTCGGCGAGCGTCTCGCCCATGGCCGTGAACAAGGTCCGCTGGGCCTGCTCCTGCGCGGCGTCGAGCAACTCTTCGTGATTGGTGAAGTGCCGGTATGCGGCGGTGGCCGTGACGCCGACACGCCGGGCCGCCGCGCGCACCGTGACCGCCTCGGGACCGCCGCTCTCGGCCAGCTCCGCGGCGGCCGTGACCAGGGCGTTCCGTAGGTCCCCGTGGTGATAGGGGCGTGCTTTCGCGGAAGTCGTCACCCTTTCGATGTTGACACCTGTGCACATGTGGTGGCAAGTTAACACCCACAAAGTTGTCATGCGTAAACATACGCGATCGAAAGGCCGTGAGATGTTCGACAAACTGGGCAGATTCATCGTCCGGCGGGCCCGCTGGATACTCGTGGCCAGCGTGCTCGCGCTGGTGGCGGGCGGGGCGCTCGGCGTCACCGCGTTCTCGAAGATGGACTCCGGCGGTCAGGACGATCCGGGCGCGGAGTCGAGCCTCGCGGCCGAGGCGCTCACCGAGCATTTCGGCGCAGGCACCGACTACGTCTTCCTGGTCCGCGCGGGCAACGGCGATGTGGACAGCCCCGAGGTGGCCGAGTTCGGCCGCGAACTCACCCGCGAACTCGCCGCTGACGCCCGGCTCACCGACATCGTGTCCTACTGGCAGACCGGCGCTCCCGCGATGCGCTCCACCGACGGCACCGCCGCCGTGATCCTGGCGGGCAACCCGGACCCGGAGGCCTCCGAGCACGCCGAGCAGATCATCGCCGACTATCGCGGCGACGGACCGGTGGCCGCGGTCCAGGTCGGCGGCTTCGATCCCACCTTCCACGCCATCAGCGCGCAGATCGGCAAGGATCTCGGCCTGGCCGAGGGAATCGCGGTGCCGATCATCCTGGCGCTGCTCGTGCTGGCCTTCGGCAATGTGGTCGCGGCCCTGCTCGTCCTGCTCACCGGCGGCATCGCGATCCTGGGTACCTTCGCCGAACTGTCGGTGCTGGGTTCGCTCACCGACGTGTCGATCTACGCGGTCAATCTGACCACCGCGCTCGGGCTCGGCCTGGCCGTGGACTACGGCCTGCTGATGGTCAGCCGCTTCCGGGAACGCCGGGCCGACGGAGCGAGCACCGACGACGCGGTGGCCCTGGCGGTGTCGACCTCGGGGCGCACCATCGCGTTCTCGGCCGCGACCGTGGTGGCGGCGTTGTCCTCGCTGGTGATCTTCCCGCAGTACTTCCTGCGCTCCTTCGCCTACGCGGGCATCGGCGTGGTGGCGATCTCGGCGATCGCCGCGGTGTTCACCCTGCCCGCCCTGCTCGCCGTCCTCGGTGATCGGTCCGACGCGCTGCGGGTGCCCGGCGTGCGCGGGCTGCGCGGTGACGCGGCGCCGTTCTGGGCGGGCGTGGCGCGCACGGCGATGCGCAGGCCGCTGCTCACCGGCGTACCGGTGGTGCTGGCCCTGCTGCTGGCCGCGGCGCCGCTGCTCGGGGTGCGGTTCGGTACGCCGGACGATCGGGCTCTGCCCACCTCCGTCGAGGCGCGTCAGGTCGGCGACGCGATGCGCACGGAATTCAGCGGCGGCGAACAGGGTGCGCTGGCGGTGGTGATCCCCTCGGCGCTCGACGCGCAGCCGCTTGCCGAGTACGCCGCCGCGCTCTCCCGTGTCGACGAGGTCGGCCAGGTCGATTCGGCGGCAGGCACTTTCGTGGGCGGGACGCTGGTCGCGAGCTCGCCCGCGGATCTGCGTTTCGCCCGGCCCGGCGCCCAGCGTCTCGACGTGCGCACCGATCTCGATCGGGATTCCGCCGAAGCGCGCGCACTCGTCGATCGGGTGCGCGCCGTGCCGACACCGGACGGCGCCACCGTGCTGATCGGCGGTCAGGCCGCCGAACTCCGGGACAGCTTGTCCGCCATCGGTTCCCGGCTGCCCGCAGCCGTCGGCTGGATCGTGCTGACCACCTTCGTGCTGCTGTTCCTGTTCACCGGTAGCGTGATCCAGCCGCTGCGGGCGCTGGCGTCCAACGCGCTGAGCCTCGCGGCGACGCTGGGGCTGATGGTGCTGGTCTTCCAGGAAGGGTTCCTGTCGGGACCGCTCGGGTTCACCCCGGCGCCGCTGGACGTGTCGATGCTGTTGCTGCTGTTCTGCATCACCTTCGGTCTCTCGATGGACTACGAGGTGTTCGTGATCAGCCGGATCAAGGAGTTGCACGACGGCGGGGCGGACACCGAGACCGCGGTGGTCGAGGGCGTGGCGCGCACCGGCAGGCTGGTCACCACCGCGGCGGCGCTGATCTCGATCAGCTTCCTCGCCTTCGTCAGCAGCGACGTGCGGTTCATCCAGTTCTTCGGTCTCGGCGCGGGTCTGGCCATCCTGATCGACGCCACGCTGGTGCGCGGCGTGCTGGTTCCGGTCACCATGCGCCTGCTCGGCCGGGCCGCCTGGTACGCGCCGCGGCCCTTGCGCCTGGTGCACGCCAGGGTCGGGCTGGCCGAGGCCTGAACATCTCGCCGCGATTCCGTGTCCGGCCGGCCGGGATACCGGCCGGCCGGACACGGGCGTGGCGATGACGAAAGCCCTGGTCGAGGGGGCGGTGAGGTGAAGATCACAGTTTGAATTTCCGGTTGCACACGCGGTGCTGAGAGCGCTGGTCGCGGTGGGCGAGCCGGCGCGGGCGCGGCCTTCTGGTTACCTTCCGGGCTCATCGATGTGATGGCCTCGTGAAGCGGGCGAACGGTATGTGAGTCAGGGATATCGGCCCGTAAACAAACTGCAAGTATTTTTTCTCACTTGAAACTTTCAGCAAGCGCATCCGTTCCAGCAAAACCCCAGGCAGAGTGGCTGAATCGGCGACATACCGAATTCTCGGAATGGTTCCGGCAAATCGTCGCAAAATCCATGGAGAGGTCTACGGAAGGGTCGCGTCGGTGCAGCTGCATGATCATTCAACCGTGCGCTCGGTGCCGGCGCGGCAGGCGTCGACGGGACCGCTGAGGATTAGCTGCCGGGGGGTCGGAAGGGCAACGGCCGCGGGTTAACTGAAGCGTGATCAAACCGGTTGACAACGGCCGGAAGGGGTTGCGTAGGGGTAACGATTGTGTAGAGTCGACGGCAACGCTGGCCGCAGCTGAGCTGGACTCGCTGCGGCCAGCGGAACTCAAATGGGGGCTCTCGCAAGCTAATTCGCAGGACGCGATTGCTGTTTATTCTCCCGGCCCTTCAGAAGCCCGGTGTGCTCACTGTTGGCTGTCCGTTCATCTCCCCGTGATCCGAGTCACGGCCCGCGGCGCGCCTGCCCAGTACGAAGACGTACGCGAGGAACCCGGCCTCGGCGAGGAAGCCGATGGCCACCCGCATCGGCGCAGGCAGCCCGCTCGGGGTCACGAATCCCTCCAGCAGGCCGGAGACGAACAGCACGACCACCAGTCCGAGGGCGATCGCCGCGGTCGCCCGGCCCTGCCGAGCCATCGCTTCCAGCCTGCCGAGCCTGCCGGGATCGATCAGGGTCCAGCCCAGTTGCAGCCCGGCGCCGCCCGCTACGAACACCGCCGTCAGCTCCAGCGTGCCGTGCGGGAGGATGAACCCGAAGAAGGCGTCCAACCGGCCCGCGTCGGCCATCAGGCCCGCGCTGATGCCCAGATTCAGCGCGTTCATGAACAGCAGGTACGCCGCGGGCAGGATCAGCACGCCGGTGAACAGGGCGACCGCGGACACCCAGGAGTTGTTCGTCCACACCTGCGCGGCGAAGGCGTCGTTCGGATGCTCGGTGTAGTAGGTCTCGAAGGCGCCGCCCGGCGCGGTCAGGTCCTGGTGGTCGTCCGGGATGCCGAAGAACTCCCTGGCCCGGCCCGAGCCCGCGATCCAGTTGCCCAGACCCGCGGCGACCGCGAGGAACACCGCCGCCACCCCCGCCCACCACGGCCAGGCCCGGTAGACCGCCGCCGGGAAGGTGAGGGTGAAGAACCGGCCGATCTGCGCCCAGGTGTCGGACCTGGTGCCCACCACGCGCACCCGGGCCCTGGTCAGGATCGCGCTGAGCCCGGCGACCAGCTGCGGGTCCGGGCTGTGCGCCTGCAATCGCGCCAGCTGCTGGGAGGTGCGCCGGTAGAGCACCACCAGTTCGTCGGCCTCGGCCCCGGTGAGCTTGCGCTTGCGCGCGAGCTGGTCGAGTCGAAACCAGGACGCCCGATGTGCGTAACTGTAAGCGTCTACGTCCATGTCGGTTGCCTCCCGCTACCGCCGGTCGAAAGAATGCTGACGAGATGGCTGAGTTCACCACCGGCGAAGCGGTCGCCCTCGAGCTTCCGATCGCCCGCATCCCCACCAGGGCCGCCGCGTTCCTCATCGATGTGGTGGTTCAGCTGACGTGCGCCTCCACGCTCTTCATGGCGGTCGGCATCCTGATCGACAGCGGTGCGGACTCGGCCTGGAGCGATGCCGTCGGCATCGTCACGATGGTCGCGGTCCTGGTCGGTTACCCGGTCGCCTGCGAGACTCTGATGCGCGGGCGCACGCCCGGCAAGGCCGCACTCGGCCTGCGGGTCCTGCGCGCCGACGGCGGGCCCATCGACTTCCGGCACGCGATGACCCGCGGCCTGGCCGGCGCGATCGTCGATTTCTGGATCTTCGGCGGCTTCGGCGCCATCGCGGTGCTCACCTCGCTGTGCTCGCCTTCGGCTCGCCGGGTCGGCGACGTGCTCGCCGGCACCGTGGTCGTGCATGCCGACGCGCCGCTGCCCGCGCCCGCGCTGGCCCACATCCCACCCTGGCTGGCCGGCTGGGCCGCCCGCCTCGACCTGTCCGGCATCCCGGAGGACCTCGGGCTCGCGGTGCGCCAGTACCTCACCCGGCTGCCGACGCTCACCCCGCAGGCGCAGGACGGCATCGGCCACCAGTTGGCCGACGCGGTCTGCGCGCGGCTGTCGGTGGCCCGGCCGCAGCAGTTCCCGCCGGTGCAGATCCTCGGCGCGATACTCGCCGAACGCCAGCGGCGCGCACTGACGCCCGGCGGACCGGGGCTGCTCCGTACGGTCTGACCGCCGGGCGAGCTCGAGTCGCGCGTGCCGCTCGGACCGGACCTGCGGCTCGAATCGCGCGTGCCGCTCGGACCGGACCTGCCGCTCGAGTCGCGCGTGCCACCTCGACTGCGCGTGCTGCTCGGACCGCGCGTGCCGCCCACCTCGTCCGGCCGCGGGACTACCGGGGGGTGTCCCCGCCCCCGCTGTCCGGCAGCCGAATTCGGCACGGCGCGGCCCGCCGGCGGCAGGGCGTCTCACAGCGAGCCGGACTGTTTGAGCTCGAGATACTCGTCGGCCAGCACGCTCGGCAGCCGATCGGGCGCCGCCGACACCACCGCGATACCCCGGCGCCGCAACGATTCCCGCACCAGGTCCCGCTCGGCGAGCGCGGATTCGGCGGCGGCGGCCAGGTAGAGCTCGTCGAGGCTGTCGCGAGCGGCGGCGGCCGCGGCGATCTCCGGATCGACCACCGACACCACCAGCAGGCGATGGCGGTGGGCGAGTACCGGGAGCGCCGGCAGCAGGTTCTCTTCCACCACAGCGGCGTCCAGGCCGGTGAACAACACGACCAGGCAACGTCGCCTGGCCCGTTCCAGCACGGCGCGGACCAGGCCCGCGCTGTCGGTGTCGGTCATGGCCGGGACGACGCCCGCCATGGCATGCATGAGTTGCGGCTGCAGCCGGTTGCCGGTCGCGCCGCGCACCTCGGTGCGCACCGTGCGGTCGTAGGCGAGCAGGTCGACGGTGTCGCCCGCCGCGGCGGCCAGCCCGCCGAGCAGCAGCGCGGCCTCGATGGCGACGTCGAGGCGAGTACCCGCGCCCACGCGGCCTGCGCCGACCCGGCCGGTGTCGAGCACCATCAGCACGTGCCGGTTGCGCTCCGGGCGCCAGGTGCGCACCAGCACATCGGTCGCGCGGGCGGTGGCGCGCCAGTCGATGGAGCGCACGTCGTCACCGGCGACGTATTCGCGGAAGGAGTCGAATTCGCTGCCCTGGCCGCGGGTGTTGGCGACATTGCGGCCCTCCAGATGCTGCAGCCGCTTGACCTTCGAACGCAGCAGATGCTCACTGCGGAAAGCAGGCAGCGCGCGCACCCTGGCCTCGACCGGGCGGCGGAACTGCCTGCCCGCCAGACCGAGCGGGCCGAACAGCCGGACGGTGACCGGTCCGGCGGCGCGGTCGCCGCGATACCGCGGCGTCAGCGTGGTCCGCAGACGTGTCTTGGTGTTCGGCGCCAGTTCCAGGCGGCGGGTCCGGTGGGCGGCGCCCGCGCTGTCGGGCCAGTCGTCCCACAGCATCCCGCGCACGGTGCGCGTGCCGGTGTTGATCACGGTCAACTCCACCTCGGCGGCCCGGCCGAGCCGCACGGTGGTCAGCGCCGGCCGGGACAGCGTGAGGTCGCCGGGGCGCGCGACGGCGGCCAGGTCCGCGCAGGCCAGCGTCACCAGCACCGCGCAGGCCACCACGACGCCGATCCAGGAGGGCAGCACGAGCGCGACGCCGAGCGCCAGCAGCGCCGCCACCGCGACCAGTCGACCGCTGACGACCACGACTACACCGGGACCGGGACCGAGTGCAGCAACCCGGCGAGCAGCGCCTCGGTGGTGACGCCGTCCAGCTCGGCCTCCGGCCGCAGCTGCAGGCGATGGCGCAGCACCGGCGTCGCCACGAACTTCACGTCGTCGGGCGTGGTGAAACCGCGTCCGTTCAACCAGGCGAAGGCCCGGGCGGCGGCCATCAGCGCGGTCGCGCCGCGGGTGGACGCGCCGTGCTGCACAGCGGGCGCGCTGCGGGTCGCCCGGCACAGATCCACGATGTAGGCCAGCACCTCCGGGGCGACCGCCACCTCGCCGACGGCCGCGCGCGCCGCCGCGATGTGCGCGGGCCCGGCGACCGGGCGCAGACCGGCGGCGGCCAGGTCGCGCGGGTCGAAGCCGGTGGCGTGGCGCTGCAGGATGCGGAACTCGTCGTCGCGGCCGGGCAGGCTGATGTCGACCTTGAACAGGAAGCGGTCCAGCTGCGCCTCCGGCAGCGGATAGGTGCCCTCCTGCTCGATCGGGTTCTGGGTGGCGATCACCACGAACGGATCGGGCAGCGCGCGCGGCTGACCGTCCACCGAGACCTGCCGCTCCTCCATCGATTCCAGCAGCGCGGACTGGGTTTTCGGCGGGGTGCGGTTGATCTCGTCGGCCAGCAGCAGATTGGTGAACACCGGACCCTGGCGGAAGGTGAACTCGGCCGAGTGCGGGTCGTAGATCTGCGAGCCGGTGACATCGCCCGGCATCAGGTCGGGGGTGAACTGCACGCGGGCGTGCTCGAGATGCAGCGAGGTGGCCAGCGCGCGCACCAGCAGTGTCTTGGCCACGCCCGGCACGCCTTCGAGCAGCACATGACCCCGGCAAAGCAGGGCGAGCACCATGAACAGCACGGCATTGTCGTTGCCGACCACGGCCTTGCCGATCTCGGCCCGCAGCGCGGCCAGCGCGGCATGTGCCTGTTCGGCGGTCGGCGCGGGGTCCGCCGGCGTGGGGCCGACCGGTGTGGGGCCCGCGGGGGGTGTCCGGGGATTTCGTCATGTCCGTCGTCATCGGAGCTCCGTCTCGATCAGATCCAGCTGGGCGGCGACCACGCGCAGCGCGGACGCGTCGGGCACCGGGGCGTACAGGGCGGCGTACACCAGGCCGGGATCGAGCCCGGTGCGGGCGGCGATCGCCCGCACCAGCCCATCCTGGTCCGCTCCGGCGGCGGCGCCGAGCCCGGGCCGGATCCGGCGCAGCGTGGCCGCGCGCAGTTTCGCGGCGAGGTAGTCGTGGTCGCCGGCGCGCCGGTACAGGGCGGCCTGTCCGGCCAGCAGTTCGTTGGCCGCCACCTCCACCGGACGCGGCTCGCGCACCAGCGCGCCGCGCCGCCTGGCCCGCCACCAGATCAACAGTGCGAAGGCGATCAGCAGTTGCAACCCGCCGAAGGCCAGCGGCGCGGGGAACCGGTCGAAGATCGAGTCCAGGCCTTCGATCGGGGGCAGCTCGGGATCCTCGGGTGGTGTCGGCAGGTCCGGCGGCGCCTGCGGCGGGGGCGGCGCGGTCGGCGCGGCACAGGACTGCAACGCCGCGTAAAGCACCAGGCCCAGCACGATGGCGCCGGCCAGCCCGGCCCAGAATTTCGGATTCCGCAGCAGCACGGGCAGCCGGGGCAACCGGCGGCGTGCGCGCGGCGCGACCTCCTCGACCTCGCGCAGCACCGGCTCGGCTTTCGGCGGCGGGGCCGCCGCGGAGAACGTGTCGGCGTATTCGAGCCTGCGGTATTCGTCCTCGGTGGCGCCGCGGCCGCCGTAGACGACCTCGTCGAAACTGCGTGCGGCGGGAACCAACTCGGCGGACACCTCGGGCGCGAGCACGGTTGAGGCGTCGGCGGCGGTCTCGTCGGCGGTGCGCGAGCGCCGCGTCTCGAGCAGGCCGCGCTGCTCCATCCCGCGCAGCGCGGCACGGAACCGCTCGCGCAGCGCGCGGTCGAAGTCGCGGCGGGCGGCGGCCTCCTCCGCGGCGGCGCGGTGCTCGACCGCGGCACCGAGCAGGGGTGGCTCGGGGGCCTGCCGGTGGTCCTCGGTCATGCTGCCCGCCCTCCCCGCGGCGCGGCGGGCACCCGGATGTCCATGCCTTCCCGGCGGCAGCGCGCGTCGATGTATTGGGCCACCCGCGAGCAGGATTCGACGATCTCGGCGAAGGCGGCCAGTATCAGCGACATCGAGGTGAGCAGCACGATCACCGGCCACATGTGGGTGCCGGAGATATCGGAGACGAACATCGCCAGGCCGATCAGCGGCACCGCCAATATCGCGAACAGCGTGCGCTGCACGAGCCACAGTCCGGTCAGCCGCCATTGCGAGCCCGAGGCGAGCACCTTGGTGCGGGCGACGCCGTCCCGATAGGGCACCGCCTCGGCGTAGAGCACCGCGGGCAGCGGGAACCGGCCCGCGCGCAGATAGCCGAGCCAGACGACGAGGAACGGAACGGTGATCAGCAGGACACCCAGCGCGAGCACCCCCACGCCGACGAGGGTGAACACCAGGTGCGCGGTGAGCACCGGGACGGCGTGCGTGCCCAGGGCCTCCAGCGCGGCGCGCGGTCGCATCCGATGCCCGAAGGCGGCACCCAGCGCGACCGGGACGACCGTGCCGCGCAGGACGGCGCGCACCATCCAGGCGCAGGTCAGCGTGGTCAGCACCGCCGTCCAGCCGATGGCCGTGTCGGAGCCGTCGCTGAGCCCGGCGACGCTCGCGGTGAGCAGCGCGACGACGAGTTCGGCCACCACGACCGTCCCGCCGCCGAGTATCGCCAGTGTGGCGAGTTCGGTCTGGATCAGCGCGAACGGCAGATCCAGCAGTTCACGGAAGGTGAGCGGGCGAACGGGGACGGGTCCGGGCGACCCCGGTGCCGGTTCCTCTCCCGCCCCGGTGACGCCGGCCGGATCAACGGCTGGCAGCACGCGTCGGAGTCTAATGGAAACGTGTTCCGGCGGAGCGTGCGTGCGAATCCGCCGACTCGCCCGCCTCCGGCGCCGCGCCCACCAGCTCGACCGGGAGTACCGGTTCCACATCGACCACCGTCGCGGTGACCGCCCGGCCGGACCCGACCCCGGCCCCGGGCACGGTCTCGCGGACGGCCACGGTGATCACGCGGTTGTGCCGCAGCGTGAAGGTCAGTTCCTCGACGTCGTCGATGGCCCGGCGCGCCGTGCGCAGCGGACGGGTCGCGGAATCGACGGCACCGAGGACGAACGAAGGCACCAGCGGCCCCAGCCATTCGGCGAACGGAAGGTTTCCGAGCCCGGGCAGCGCTGCCGCGCCGTGCTCCGGCGCGGCACCGCCCGGCCGGGCGAACTCGGTGATGCCGATCTCCAGACCGCCGATCGCGGCGATGACCCGGGTGTGGCGCCTGCCGTCGCCGAACGTCTCGACCACCGGGGCGTCCGCGCCGGTGGCCCGCTCGGACGCACGGATGGGCGATCCGGTCGGAATTCCCGAACCTGCGGATCTCTCGGCAGTCGATCCGGGCGCCGCAGCCGAACCGGACGCTGGGACCGATCCGGGTGCCGAGGCCGAACCCGGCGCCGCGACCGATCCGGGTGAGGTGGCCGAACCGTGCGTTGTGGCCGATCGGCTTCCGGCAGCGAGCGATTCGGGCCCCGCGGCCGGGTAGGCGGTTGTGGCGCCCGCTCGGACCGCGCGGGCGAGAGGTTCGGCCGCGCCGAGTTCCGGGAGCGGCGTGGCGGTGCGGAGGCCCGTGGTCAGCCGGCCGGCCTCGATGGCCCTATCGGCGCGCAGTTCCTCGGCGGCGGCGCGTATCCGGGCCCGTTGCACGGCGATGGCGGTCTCGGCGTCGCGCTCGGCGGCGTCCATCGCCGCGCGGGCGGCGGCGTGCCGGTCCTGCGAGGTCACTCCGAGCCAGCGGCGGACCAGCAGCGGCAGCAGGGCGATCAGGACGCCACCGAGCAGGGCGGCCAGACGGGTCGGCAGAGCCGCGGCCGAGGCAGTGGTGTGCTCGTGCATGGCCGCCCACCGTGCGCCCGGTCCGCGATCGCCTGCCCGGTCGGCCGCCGAATACGCGGCGGCGAGACCCTGTTCGGCTTCGGTGACGCGCTGCTCGAGTGCGGGCGCGCGGTCGCGAGCGGCGGCGAGACGAGCGCGCGCGTCGTCGAGCATGGCCCGCGCGGCCCGGTGCTCCGGACCGTCACCGGGGACGCCGGTGATCCTGGTGGGCGGGCACTGGTCGGTGGGGTTGAACTCGCAGCGCGCGGTGACGAGGGCCCGCTCCACCTCCGTCTCACCCTCGGTGATCGTGCTCCGCAGCGCCGCCCGATCGGTTTCGGCGCGCTCGAGCGCCGTCTCGGCCGCGAGCACCTCGGGCGCCGAAACCGCTGCTGCATGGGCTTTCTCGTCCAGGATGCGGTCGACGGCGGCCGCGGTGGCCACGACGGTGGCGGCCTCGCCGATGAACACGCCGAGGACGAGGGCGAGCAGCACCCGCCCGAGGAACCAGAGCCGGCGCGGCGCCGTGCCGGGTGAGGACGCCACCGCCCGCGCGATCACTGCGGCCACCGCGACCGCCCCCGCGGCCGCGGCGATCACCACGGCGACCGGCCACATCGGCGCACACGCCGCCGCGGCGACGCCGCCGGCCACCAGCGCGGACACCGTGACCGCCGCCCCGGTGAGCGCGTAGCCCGCGCGCTCGTGCGCTTCGGCGACAGCGCTCGGCTGCGCGCCGCCGATCCGGACGAGCATCCCGGTGGCGGACATCCGGGTGGTGGACATCGAGGCACTTCCTCCGGAATCGTCGGGTCGGCGAGGGCGGCGCGCTGGACATTCGGGCGGATATTCGGAGAGCCAGATTGGCAGGCCGTGACCCGACACACCGAGCATGCACGCGCTGATGTGGGCAGGCTCACACGGGCGGCCTCGCGCCGTCGCTCGTCGCCTCGACGGCCGGGTTGTTCGCCGTGGTGGGAGCGGGTGCGCGGAAAGTGGTACGGCCGCGCGAAAACTACCGGTCGTCAGATTTCCCTCTGGGGCACAACGGGGTTGGCGAGAAGCGGCCCCGCGGGCGGGAAACCGTGCGGTAGCGGCGTGGTAGCCGAAAGTGTGCTGCGAGGCGCGGCGAGAAAAAGAACCCGGACGGTCGGATCAGGTGAGCGGCCTGTCGCACCGGGTGTCGGAAATGTCTCACCGGAGGGCCGGGGAGTTAGCCGCAGCGCGCTTGGTTTGCCGCCGAAGGAGGCGGGGAAATCATCTTCGATGCAGGTAACGGCCGCTTCCGCGGTGTTCGCACCCCTGTCTGGACCCGTTCGGAGGTACTGCTGGCACCCGGTGCCGGGGGATCGATCGGGGCCGATGCACTGCTTTACACTGGACAACGCGCACACGTGGAGGACCGTCTTGAAGAAGCCCAGCTAGATCAGGTTATTAGCACGACCTAAGTTGGTTGGGCTCCGGACCTGACTTATCGTTTGCTCTTACGCCGAACGCCAAAAACGCTCGGCACCTCGCCTGCTCGGGCTCTCGAAGCCGGTGCCCACAGTAGTGGGCGAGCACCCGCGCGGAGGTAAGGAACGTGTAAGCGTTCCGTTACCGCCGAGCACCCACTTGTATTAACCAGCGGGTGGACAACTGGAGACGTGACTGCACGCCGAAGACCATCAGCGCGGCTGGTTTCCGGATCGTACGGGCGCAGTCTTGACGGAGGCGTTCAACGAAAGACCGTTTTCCTCGAGGTCTTTCTCCGAAGGCCACTTTCTTGAAGGCAGAGGCATGACGCAACTTCCTGGCCACAGGTCACCTGGACCCATCGGTCTCTACGACCCGGCGAACGAACACGACGCCTGCGGTGTCGCATTCGTCGTCGACATGCACGGCCGTCGTAGCCGCGACATCGTCGACAAGGCCATCACGGCCCTGTTGAACCTGGAACACCGCGGTGCCGCGGGCGCCGAACCGAACTCCGGTGACGGCGCGGGCATCCTGATCCAGATTCCGGACCGCTTCTTCCGCGCCGTGGCCGGCTTCGAGCTGCCGCCCGAGGGCTCCTATGCCTCCGGTATCGCCTTCCTTCCGCAGGCGCGGCGCGAGGCCGCCCGGGCGTCCTACGGCGTGGAGAAGATCGTCAAGGAAGAGGGCCTCGAGGTTCTCGGCTGGCGCGAGGTGCCGATCGACGAGAGCTCCCTCGGAGCGCTCGCCCGCGACGCCATGCCCACCTTCCGGCAGATCTTCATCGCCTCGCCGAAGAACTCGGCCGAGCAGCTCTCCGGCATGGACCTGGAGCGGCGTGCCTACGTCATCCGCAAGCGGATCGAGCACGAACTCGGCAGCCAGGGCGCGGGCGAGGGCGCGACCGGTCGCGAGACCGTGTACTTCCCGAGCCTGTCCGGGCAGACCTTCGTCTACAAGGGCATGTTCACCACCCCGCAGCTGCGCGCGTTCTACCTGGATCTGCAGGACGACCGCGTCGAGTCGGCGCTGGGCATCGTGCACTCCCGGTTCTCCACCAACACCTTCCCGTCCTGGCCGCTGGCCCATCCGTTCCGCCGTGTCGCCCACAACGGTGAGATCAACACCGTCACCGGCAACGAGAACTGGATGCGCGCGCGGGAGGCGCTGCTGAACAGCGACGTGTTCGGCACCGACTCCGCGGGCAACAACCGGCTGTCCAAGATCTTCCCCGTCTGTACCCCGAAGGCCAGCGACACCGCGCGCTTCGACGAGGTGCTCGAACTGCTGCACCTGGGCGGCCGCCCGCTGCCGCACGCCGTGCTGATGATGATTCCCGAGGCATGGGAACGCCACGACAGCATGGACCCGCAGCTGCGCGCCTTCTACGAGTACCACTCCATGCTGATGGAGCCCTGGGACGGCCCGGCCTCGGTCTGCTTCACCGACGGCACCGTCGTCGGCGCCGTGCTCGACCGCAACGGCCTGCGCCCCAGCCGCGTCTGGGTGACCGACGACGGCCTGGTCGTGATGGCCTCCGAGGTCGGCGTGCTCGACATCGATCCGTCCAAGGTGGTCCGCAAGGCGCGCCTGCAGCCGGGCCGCATGTTCCTGGTCGACACCTCGCAGGGTCGCATCGTCGACGACAACGAGATCAAGACCCAGCTCGCCGCCGAGCACCCCTACCAGCAGTGGCTGGACGAGGGCGTCACCCGGCTGGCCGACCTGCCCGACCGCCCGCACGTGCACATGTCGCACGACCGGGTGCTGATCCGGCAGCAGATCTTCGGCTACACCAACGAGGAACTGAGCCTGCTGATCTCGCCGATGGCCAAGACCGGCGGCGAGGCGCTGGGCTCGATGGGCACCGACACCCCGATCGCTGTGCTCTCCGCGCGTCCGCGTCTGCTGTTCGACTACTTCTCCCAGCTGTTCGCGCAGGTCACCAACCCGCCGCTGGACGCGATCCGGGAAGAGGTCGTCACCAGCCTCAAGCGCAATCTGGGCACCGAGGCCGACCTGCTGCACCCCGGTCCGGATTCGTGCAAGCAGATCGCCATCGAACAGCCGATCCTGGACAACGACGAGCTGTCCAAGCTGGTCCACATCAACGACGACGGCTCGCAGCCCGAGCTGCGGTCGGTGGTCGTGCGCGGCCTGTACCCGGTGAAGAAGGGCGGCAAGGGCCTGCGCAGGGCGTTGCAGGCCATCAACACCCAGGTCTCGGCCGCCATCGAGGGCGGCGCCAAGCTGATCGTGCTCTCCGACCGCGAGTCGAACGAGAAGCTGGCCCCGATCCCGTCGCTGCTGCTGACCTCCTCGGTGCACCACCACCTGGTCCGCGAGCGCACTCGCACCAAGGTCGGCCTGATCGTTGAGGCCGGCGACGCCCGCGAGGTGCACCACATGGCCATGCTGGTCGGCTTCGGCGCCGGCGCGATCAACCCCTACATGGCCTTCGAGACCATCGAGGACATGATCGAGCGCGGCGCGCTCGATCTGGGCACCGGCAGCGTCGCGAGTGATTACCAGAAGGCCGTCGCGAACTACATCAAGGCCGCCGGCAAGGGTGTACTGAAGGTGATGTCCAAGATGGGCATCTCCACCCTGGCCTCCTACAACGGCGCACAGCTGTTCCAGGTCATCGGTCTGTCGCAGAGCCTGGTCGACGAGTACTTCACCGGCCTGCGCTCGCCGCTGGACGGCATCGGTCTCGACGAGATCGCCGACGATGTCGCCGCCCGGCACCGGGTCGCCTTCCTGGAGAACCGCAACGAGCGCGCGCACCGCGAGCTCGAGGTCGGCGGCGAGTACCAGTGGCGTCGCGAGGGCGAGTACCACCTGTTCAACCCGGACACGGTGTTCAAGCTGCAGCACGCGACCCGCTCGGGTCAGTACTCGATCTTCAAGGAGTACACCAAGCTGGTCGACGACCAGTCCGAGCGGCTGGCCTCGCTGCGCGGCCTGTTCAAGTTCAAGCAGGGCGTGCGCGCGCCGATCTCGATCGACGAGGTCGAGCCCGCCTCCGAGATCCTCAAGCGCTTCTCCACCGGCGCGATGAGCTACGGCTCGATCTCCTCGGAGGCGCACGAGACGCTGGCGATCGCGATGAACCGGATCGGCGGCCGCTCGAACTCCGGTGAGGGCGGCGAGCATCCGGCCCGCTTCGAGGTCGAGGACAACGGCGACTGGCGGCGCAGCGCGATCAAGCAGGTGGCCTCCGGCCGCTTCGGCGTGACCGCGCACTACCTGACCAACTGCACCGACATCCAGATCAAGATGGCCCAGGGCGCCAAGCCGGGCGAGGGCGGTCAGCTGCCCGCGCACAAGGTGTACCCGTGGGTCGCCGAGGTACGGCACTCGACGCCGGGCGTCGGCCTGATCTCGCCGCCGCCGCACCACGACATCTACTCGATCGAGGATCTGGCGCAGCTGATCCACGACCTGAAGAACGCGAACCCGCAGGCTCGGATTCACGTGAAACTCGTCGCCGAGCCCGGTGTCGGCACCGTCGCCGCCGGCGTCTCCAAGGCGCACGCCGACGTGGTGCTGATCTCCGGCCACGACGGCGGCACCGGCGCCTCGCCGCTGACCTCGCTCAAGCACGCGGGCGGCCCCTGGGAGCTCGGCCTGGCCGAGACCCAGCAGACGCTGCTGCTCAACGGTCTGCGCGACCGGATCGTGGTGCAGGTCGACGGCCAGATGAAGACCGGCCGCGACGTGATGATCGCGGCGCTGCTCGGCGCCGAGGAGTACGGCTTCGCCACCGCTCCGCTGGTGGTCTCGGGCTGCATCATGATGCGCGTGTGCCACCTGGACACCTGCCCGGTCGGCGTCGCCACCCAGAACCCGGTGCTGCGCGAGCGCTTCACCGGCAAGCCGGAGTTCGTGGTGAACTTCTTCCAGTTCATCGCCGAAGAGGTGCGCGAGCTGCTGGCGCAGTTGGGCTTCCGCACGCTGGACGAGGCCATCGGCCGGGTCGACCTGCTCGACACCACCAAGGCCAAGGAGCACTGGAAGGCCAGCAAGCTGGATCTCTCGCCGATCCTCGACGACATCGAGACGGCGTTCATGTTCCAGGACCGCCGCTGCACCAAGTCCCAGGACCACGGCCTGGACCGGGCGCTGGACCGGGAGCTGATCGAGCAGGCCCGCGATGCGCTCGAGCTCGGCAAGCCGGTCAAGATCGAAACCAAGATCACCAACGTGAACCGCACGGTCGGCACCATGCTCGGCCACGAGGTGACCAAGCTGTACGGTGGCGCGGGCCTGCCCGACGACACCATCGACATCACCTTCACCGGATCGGCGGGCAACAGCTTCGGCGCCTTCGTCCCCGCGGGCATCACGCTGCGGGTGCAGGGCGACGCGAACGACTACGTGGGCAAGGGCCTTTCGGGCGGTCACCTGGTGGTGCGCCCGGCGCCGAACGCTCCCGAGGACTTCGTCGCCGAGGGCAACATCATCGCGGGCAACGTGATCCTGTTCGGCGCGACCAGCGGCAAGGCGTTCATCAACGGCGTCGTCGGTGAGCGCTTCGCGGTCCGTAACTCCGGCGCCACCGCGGTCGTCGAAGGCGTGGGCGACCACGGCTGCGAGTACATGACCGGTGGCCGCGTGGTGATCCTCGGAGCGACCGGACGCAACTTCGGCGCGGGCATGTCCGGCGGCGTGGCGTTCGTCTACGACCCCGAGGGCTCGTTCGTGGCCCAGGTGAGCCCGGAACAGCGCGAGGCGCTCGAGCAGCTGTCCGGCGACGACTTCACCTGGCTGCGCGACACCATCACCGAGCACCGCGACAAGACCGGTTCCGCGGTCGCCGATCGCATCCTCAGCGACTGGTCCCAGCAGGTGAATCACTTCGTGAAGGTCATGCCGCGCGAATACAAGAAGGTTCTGCTCGCCATCTCCGAGGCCGAGAAGGCCGGCAAGGATGTCGACGAGGCGATCATGGAGGCCGCACGTGGCTGACGTACGACGCGTCCTGGACGCGGGCGAGCTGTTGAGAGGCGAGGAGACGGAGGCCGCACGTGGCTGACCCGCAAGGATTTCTGAAGCACACCAAGCGGGAGTTGCCCGCCCGGCGCCCGGTTCCGCTCCGGCTGCTGGACTGGAAAGAGGTCTACGAGGACAAGTTCTCGCACGAGACCCTGCAGACCCAGGCCAGCCGCTGCATGGACTGCGGTATCCCGTTCTGTCACAACGGTTGTCCGCTGGGGAATCTGATCCCCGAGTGGAACGACCTGGTGTACAAGAACCGCTGGCGCGAAGGCATCGACCGGCTGCACGCGACCAACAACTTCCCGGAGTTCACCGGGCGGTTGTGCCCGGCGCCGTGTGAGGCCTCCTGCGTGCTCGGTATCAACCAGGATCCGGTCACGATCAAGCAGGTCGAGGTCGAGATCATCGAGAACGCCTTCGACGAGGGCTGGGTGACCCCGGTCTACCCGACCCGCCTGACCGGCAAGAAGGTCGCCGTCGTCGGTTCCGGCCCGGCCGGCCTGGCCGCCGCGCAGCAGCTGACTCGCGCCGGTCACACCGTGACGGTCTTCGAGCGCGCCGACCGCATCGGCGGCCTGCTGCGCTACGGCATCCCGGAATTCAAGATGGAGAAGCGCTTCATCGACCGCCGTCTGGCGCAGATGGAGGCCGAGGGCACCATCTTCCGCACCGGCGTCAACGTGGGCGTGGACATCACCGCCGACGAGCTGCGCGAGCAGTTCGACGCGATCGTGCTGGCCGGCGGCGCCACCCAGGCCCGCGACCTGCCGATCCCCGGTCGTGAGCTGGACGGCATCCATCAGGCGATGGAGTTCCTGCCCTGGTCCAACCGGGTGCAGCTCGGCGATCCGGTCACCGACGAGGAAGGGCTGCCGCCCATCCACGCCAAGGGCAAGAAGGTCGTCATCATCGGCGGTGGCGACACCGGCGCGGACTGCCTCGGTACCTCGCACCGGCACGGCGCGACCTCGGTCCACCAGTTCGAGATCATGCCGCGTCCGCCGGAGGAGCGCGCCGCCTCGACCCCGTGGCCGACCTACCCGCTGATGTACCGGGTGTCCTCGGCGCACGAGGAGGGTGGCGAGCGGGTGTTCTCGGTCAACA
This sequence comes from Nocardia higoensis NBRC 100133, assembly GCF_000308595.1. Lineage (GTDB taxonomy): Bacteria > Actinomycetota > Actinomycetes > Mycobacteriales > Mycobacteriaceae > Nocardia > Nocardia higoensis. Next base: position 23,474 of record NZ_BAGA01000002.1, read on the forward strand.
CCGAGCGCTTCGTCGGCAAGGACGGCCATGTCACCGGCCTCGAGGCGCACGAGGTGAAGATGGTCAACGGCCGCTTCGAGAAGGTCGAGGGCACCGACTTCACGCTGGAGGCCGATCTGGTGCTGCTGGCGATGGGCTTCGTCGGCCCGGAGAAGGGCGGCCTGCTCACGGATCTGGGCGTCGGCTACGACCAGCGTGGCAATGTGCAGCGCGACAAGAGTTGGGCCACCAATGTGCCCGGCGTCTTCGTCGCCGGCGACATGGGCCGTGGCCAGTCGCTGATCGTGTGGGCCATCGCCGAGGGCCGTGCCGCGGCCTCGGCGGTCGACCAGTACCTGGAGGGCGAGACCGCGCTGCCCGCGCCGATCACCCCCACCATGGTGGCCCAGCGTTGAGGTAGCTACCAGCGCGAAACTCGAGGCGCCCGTGGACGAATCGTCCACGGGCGCCTTTGCGTCACAGCAGCGCAAGCCGTTTCGGCACGTCCGCGCTGCGGGGCGGAGCCGATCGGAGGGAATCGCCGATCCGAATGGCGGGCTCGCCGCCTGAGCTCTAAGGTGATCACGATCAACTGCGATCCCGGGGTGGACAGCCGGAGTTAACCGCGTGTGCACTGCCGCGAAATCCGTAGGGACCAGCATGATCAACGCGAACTTGTCGGGGCTGCTCCCGCGTGGGGCACGGGTCGAACTGGAGCGGTATGCGGTGGAAGAAGATGGTCGCCGGGCTGGGCGCCTCGGCGGCGATTGCCTCCGGTCTGACGGTGGGCAGCGCGGCGACGGCGGTGGCCGCGCCGTGCCCGAGCCTGTACGTCGTGGCGATCCCGGGAACCTGGGAGACCGGCCACGACAAGGAGCCCCAGCCGGGCATGCTGTCCGGTGTCACCCGTGGGCTACCGCGCTCCGTCGAGGTCGATTACGTGACCTACGCGGCGACCGCCTTCCCGTGGGAGGGCGAGGCCTACGGCAATTCCAAGAAGGAAGCCGTCTCCAACGCGCGCGGCTTGCTCAGCCGGATGGCGCTGCGCTGCGGCGAGACCAGGATGGCTGTGGTCGGCTACAGCCAGGGCGCCGACGCCGCGGGTGATCTCGCGGCCGAGATCGGCACCGGCCTGGGCGCGGTGCCCGCCGACAAGATCGCCGGCGTCGGCCTGATCTCGGATCCGCGCCGTTCGCCCACCGACATCCAGGTCGGCCCGCCCGCTCCCGGCGCCGGCGCGGGCGGCCCCCGGCCCGGCGGCTTCGGCTGGGTCTCCGATCGGGTGCGCACGATCTGCGCGGTCGACGATCTCTACTGCGCCACGGCCACCGATGATTTCGTCACCCGCTTCGCCGGTTTCCTCGCCCAGAGTTCGGATGCCAACCCGGCCAATGTCTGGCGCTACCAGCTGGAGGCGGGTGCGATCATCAACGACCTGATGGCGCAGGGCGGGGTGCCGCTCCTGCAATCGCAGCTGTCGGAGTCGGCGACCCAGAAGCGCGTCGACGATATCGAGCGCTTCTACAAGTCGCAGACCCACACCGCCTACGGCAGCTATTCGGTCGGCGGCGGACAGACCGCGATCAGCTGGATGCACAACTGGATCGCCGGAATGGCCTGAGCCCGAACCATTCCGGTCCGAAACATCCCGCGGCATCGCCACAGAGACGACGGCCCGTTCCCGACCGGGAACGGGCCGTTCGCGCGTCAGCCCGCGGAACCGGTGGCCGGGAGCGGGAAGTGCTCCGGCGCAGACGGCCACGGGAACAGGTCGTGCCTGCCGCGCTGATCGGGCCCGTCGGGGCGATCGTGCGGGGTGGGACGGTCCTGACCGCGATCGTGCGGTGCGGCGATGTCGGTGAGTTCCCCGGCGACGGAATGGACCACCGCTGTGTCGGCGGCGGGCGCCTCGGCCGAGGCGGTGGCCGCCACCGCGCCGAGCGGAACGAGGGTGAGCGCGCCGGCCAGCGCGACCCTGACCGCACCGCGTCGGAAGGGCAGCGGGGACGACATGTATGTGCGAGCAGCCAACGAATTGCCTTTCTCTCTGCGACAAGTGCTCCACCGGTGCGGAGCACTCACGCCAGGAAAGTCGGCGACGCTGTGGCCGCTCTGCGACCGGGCTGCGGATCCGCTGTGAGCGTCGCTCAGCGGTCCTGATTGCGCGGCAGCAGATCCCAGACGTGGCCGTTCTCGTTGACGGTGGCCGCGCTGCGGCGGCCGGTGCGGGAGAACAGCACCCGGGTGATCGAGCAGTAGTCGATCGGGAAGGTCAGCGGCCGGGGCAGGCCGAGCACGTTCTGCAGCAGCACGTTCACCACGCCGCCGTGCGCGAAAGCGACCACCGTGTCGTCGGGTCCGGTACTCGCGGCGATCTCGTCGACGGCGCGCAGCACCCGGGTGACGAACGCGGCCTCGTCGATCTGCTCGGGCAGGTACCCGGCCTTGATCCGCTCGTAGGCGTCGCGGAACTCGATCTTGGCGTCCTCGACGGGGATGTAGGCGGGCAGATCGCGGTCGTATTCGGCCAGGTCGTCGACGACATCGATGGGCAGGCCGAGCTTCTCGGCGGTCGGGGCGGCGGTCTGGCGGGCCCGCGCCTGCGGGCTGCTCAGTACCCGGGTGATGCGGTGGTGGTGGGCAAGCGCGGCGGGCACCCGGGCGGCCTGTTCGCGTCCGATCTCCGCGAGATCCGGATCGGCGGGACCGGACGTCGCGGTCAGCCGCAGCGGCTGGGCATGGCGGACAAGAATCAACTGCACCCGTTCACTGTGCCGCACCGGCCCAGCCCGGTGTGCGGCAGGGGCGCGGCAGGACCGGCCGTGGCATCGGGTGTGCCGGCCAATGGCGCGTGCACCGGATGCCGGGTGGTGCGCCGGGTGCGTGGACACGCGGCGCGTGCCCGGAACTACTTGTACAGCGAGGGGCCGCTGTCGGGGCCGGGCCCGCCGTGGGGCGGCCGGTCACCGGGCGGGCCGTAGGGCGGCCGGCCCGGATGCGGCGGCTGTCCATAGGGAGGTCCGCCATAGGGCTGGTCACCGGTCGACTGTCCGTACGGCTGCCCCGGCCCGCCGTGCGGCGGCTGGCCGCCCGGCTGTCCGTAGGGCTGTCCGTACGGCGGTTGCCCGTTGCCCTGCTGGTCGTTCTTCTTTTTCTTGGTGATCAGGTAGATGCCGATCACCAGCGCGACGACGAACAGCAGGCAGCAGATGCCGCCGATGAGGAAACCGCCACCGCCGGAGCTGCGTCCGCGGTTGCGCTTCTTGGCCAGCAGGTCGGCGGCCTGCGCGTAACTGTCCGAGGCGAGCAGGGTGTCCGGATTCGTCCAGATCGTGTGGTCCAAAAGGCCCGTGGTGGTCAGCACGTCGAAGTACATGGCCCCCCTTCCGTGTGAAGTTCTCCGGCTCCTCCCGGCCGGACCACACAGGTTATCGCTGGCGCCGCGAGGCTGTTAACCCGAAACCCGCGTGTCCGGCGGGCGTTTCGCACAGCGTGGGATCGGCTGAGGCGCAGCGGGGCTCAGCGGGGTTTGACCAACGGGAAGGGCAGCGTCTCGCGAATGCTGCGGCCGGTGATCAGCATGACGATGCGGTCCACGCCCATACCGAGCCCACCGGTCGGCGGCATGGCGTGTTCGAGGGCTTCGAGGAAGTCCTCGTCGAGTTCCATCGCCTCGGGATCGCCGTTGGCGGCGAGCACGGACTGCGCGGTGAGCCTGCGCCGCTGCTCCACCGGGTCGGTGAGCTCGCTGTAGGCGGTGCCCAGCTCCACGCCCCAGGCCACCAGATCCCAGCGTTCGGCGACGCCGGGAGTGCTGCGGTGCGCGCGGGTGAGCGGGGAGACCGAGGTCGGGAAGTCGATGTAGAAGGTCGGCTCCTCGGTGCGGCCTTCCACCAAGTGCTCGTACATCTCCAGCACGATCTGGCCGGCGTCCCAGCCGGGCTGGTAGGCGATGTCGAGCCGGTCGCAGAGCGCGCGCAGTTCGTCCTCGCCCGTCCTCGGCGTCACCCGCGCACCCGCGGCGGCCGAGACCGCGGCGTGCACCGTCTGCACCGGCCAGTCGCCGGAGATGTCGACCGGCGTCAGCGAGCCGTCGGGTCCCGGTCGCATGACCACCATCGATCCGTGCGCGGCCAGCGCCGCGTTCTGGATGAGCTGTCGGCAGATGTGCATCATGCCCAAGTAGTCGCTGTGCGCCTCGTAGGCCTCGAGGATGGTGAATTCCGGGTTGTGGCTGAAATCCACGCCCTCGTTGCGGAAGGTGCGGCCCAGCTCGAACACCTTCTCCATACCGCCGACACACAGCCGTTTCAGGTACAGCTCGGGAGCGATGCGCAGGTAGAGGTCCAGATCGTAGGCGTTGATGTGGGTGGTGAACGGGGTGGCGTTCGCCCCGCCGTGCACCTGCTGCAGGACCGGGGTCTCCACTTCCAGATAGCCCCAGGCATTGAGCGAGTCGCGCAGCGAGCGCACCACCGCGCTGCGCTTGGCCAGCACATCGCGGGTCTCGGGGTTGATCGCCATGTCGACGTAGCGCCTGCGCACCCGCGCTTCCGGATCGGCCAGGCCCTTCCATTTGTCCGGCAACGGGTGCAGGCACTTGCCGAGCATCCGCCAGTCCGTGACCAGCAACGACAGCTCGCCGCTGCGACTGCGCCCGATCCGGCCGCTGACCTCGATCAGATCGCCCAGATCGCAGTACTCGCCGAAGGCGGCCATCCGTTGCGCGCCGGTGCGTTCGCGATCCAGTACCAGCTGGATGTCGGCGGACCAGTCGCGCAGCTGCACGAAAACGACGCCGCCGTAGTCGCGCAGACGCAGCACCCGCCCGCACACCCGGACGGTGGTGCCGCGCGGTGAGTGCCGGGCGGCCGCGACGGTGTGGGTCGGGGGATAGGCCACCGGGTAGGGATCCACACCGGCGGCGGTCATCCGGTCCAGCTTGTTCAGCCGCACCCGGACCTGGTCGGGCCTGCGCGGGCCCGATTCGAGTACATGGGGTTCCGGCCAGTCGGGCGGGCTGCCGTCGGCGTGCAGCCCGGGCGTGCCTGCGGGCACGGCGCTGTGGTCGCCGGTGTGCGTGCTCGTGTCCTGCACATCACCCCAGCGGGGGAGGAATCCTTCGGCCAGCAGGCTGGCCGCCGCGATCCTGGGTAGCTGCCTGCGTTCCTCGAACAGGAAGAACCGCGGCACCCAGGTCGGCTGGTACTTCATATTGGAGCGATACAGCGCCTCGAGCTGCCACCAGCGCGAGAAGAACAGCAGCACACTGCGCCACAGCCGCAGCACCGGTCCGGCGCCGATGCGCGCGCCCTCCTCGAACACCGAGCGGAAGACCGCGAAATTCAGCGAGATCTTGGTGATGCCGTACTGCTCGGAGTTCAGCGCCAGCTGCGAGATCATCAGCTCCATCACGCCGTTCGGGCCCTGTGGGTCGCGCCGCATCAATTCCAGCGAGACCCCGGTGCGGCCCCACGGAACCAGCGAGAGCATGCCGAGCACCCGGTCCTGACCGTTGACCGCCTCCACCAGCAGGCAGTCGCCGTCGAGCGGGTCGCCGAGCCTGCCGAGCGCCATCGAGAAACCGCGTTCGGTCTCGGTGTCGCGCCAGGCGTCCGCGCGCGCGGTGATGTGCGGGAACTCGGTGGCCGGTATCTCCGCATGGCGCCGGATGCGCACTCGCACACCTTGTTTGCGCAGCCGGTTGGCGGCCTGGCGCACCTGGCGCAGTGCCGGCCCGGCCAGCGAGAACCCCCTGGTCTCCAGCACGGCCTCGTCGCCGAGGCGCAGTGCCAGGAGCCCGGCCCTGCGGTAGGCGGTCGCGCCGGCCTCGCTCGCGCCCATCACCGCGGGCGTCCACCCGTACTGATCGGCCAGCCGTAGCCAAGCGTCGATGGCGTGCGGCCAGGCCTCGTGCACGCCGATCGGATCGCCGCTGGCCAGGCAGACGCCGAGTTCGACGCGGTAGGTCAGCGCCGCCTTGCCGCTGGGCGCGAAGACCACCGCCTTGTCCCGGCGGGTGGCGAAGTATCCCAGTGAGTCCGCCACATCGGAGCGCTCCAGCAAGCCGCGGATGGCCGACTCGTCCAGGGCGGTCATGGCGTTGTTCGCGCGCTGCGATCGCAGCAGCGTGATCGCCGCCGCCAGCAGTGCCACCGCGCCGAACAGGCCGAGCAGCAGGTTCACGAAAGGCCGTGGGTGCCCGTCGAAATGCTCGTTCTCCGCCAGGATGGCCGCGGTCACCCGGTAGACCGCCCAGCCGGGGCGTTGCCAGCCCTGCGGCAACGTGCCGGGAAACATCTCGACCAACGCCCAGCCGAGCAGGCAGCCGACGGCGAGACCGCCGAGCAGCACCCCCAGTGCGCGCCATCCCGCCCCGCGCCGGACTCGCGTGTAGAACTGCGGCCATGCCGCGATCAGCATGCCGACGACCGCCAGCTGCACGAGCATCGCAGCCAACGCGTTCACATCGCGTAGGCGGGCGAAATCGATCGCGTTGGACACCGCGAAGAGCGCCAGATAGCCGGCCAGCAACCACCAGGCGATCCGCTTTCGCGCGGCGATGGCACCCGCCAGCAGGCCGACGATCAATGCCCACATGACATTGGTATCGGGCGCGTTGAAGTAGTAGTGGTCGACATAGCGGCGCGGCGGCCCGGTGAGGATACGCAACGTGGGCGAGAGGCTCCAGAGCAGGCAGGCGACCGCGAACACGCCGAGCGCCAACCCGGCCCAGTGAGGTACCTCACGCAGCGTGCCGCGGGCGCGGTGCGGCACGGATGCCGCCGGGGCCTCGATCACCGGGTCGGTCAGCGGACGCTCTGGCGCGGAAGTCACCGAACCAGTGTGGACGCATCGGGGTCGGATTGGCAGGGGTGCCACGCCGATTCCGCCGGGTCCGCGCCACCCGCGGGCGGGGGTCGTGCCCGCCGGTGGGCACGGCCGGGGGAGAATCGCCGTATGTCCGAACCAGCGAACAACGAGTCAACTACCGAGATCGCCACCGCGGATCTGGCCGACGAGATCGGGCCGGAGATCCGCAGCTGCGATACGCAGTTCATCCAATTCGGCGGTCGGGCCGTGTTTTCCGGCCGCATCACCACTATCCGCTGCTTCCAGGACAACCTGCTGGTCAAGCAGACCCTCGGCGAGCCGGGTGAGGGCAAGGTGCTCGTCGTCGACGGCGGCGCGAGCGTGCACACCGCCCTGGTCGGCGACATCATCGCCGGGCGCGGGGTGGACAACGGCTGGGCCGGTGTCGTCGTCAACGGCGCGGTGCGCGATTCGGCCATCCTGCGCACCCTCGACATCGGGCTGAAGGCGCTGGGCACCAATCCGCGCAAGAGCACCCAGACCGGCAGCGGCGAGCGCGATGTGCCGGTGGAATTCGGCGGCGTGACCTTCGTCCCCGGCGAAATGCTCTACAGCGATCACGACGGCGTGGTGGTCCGCGCCGAGTGATCCGGCGGCGCGGGTTCGCCGGTCGTCAGGCCCCGGACACCCGGGCCTGCCGTCCGGCGAGGGTGACCACGTCGCCGTTCTGCAGCTGGCGTCCGCGCCGCAGTTCGACCTCGTCGTTGACCCGGACAAGTCCCGCGGAGATCACGGTCTTGGCCTCCGAGCCGGATTCGATCAGATCGGCCAGTTTGAGGAACTGGCCGAGCTTGATCCGATCGTCGGAAATGGGGACGTCGACAGGCTCGGACATGGTTCGATTATCGCCCCGACGGGGTTGCCGGGCCCTGCCGGGTGCGCCTCCGCGCTCAGGCGCGGCCGTGCCTGCGCTCGTAATCGAGGCGTTCGGCGCTGCCGCGCGCCCTGGCGTCGGCATCGGCCAGCGCCGGATCGAGCCCGTGCTTGATCAGCCGATGCCTGCGATAGACGTACATCAGCGCGATGGTGAAGTAGATCAGCGGCAGGTAGAGCAGCGCCATCATCGACAGCCCCATCCACGCCGGGCCGGGCAGCAGCAGGAACAGGCACAGCACCGGCAGGATCGGCACGAGGATGCGGGTCAGGTAGCGCCGGGTCGCACCCGGGCCGGTCACATCCCGGAGCACCCAGTCCGACATCGATGCGGGCAAGGTCTTGCCGCAGATGTAACCGATCCGCTGCGCGAGAGTCGGCGTGGTGCGTTCGCTCATGGATCCAGCATCCCATGTTCGGCAATCACGGCCTCATCAGGCCGAATGCGCGATCAGGTCGGCCGGATGCAGGATCAGCCGCATACGCGATCGAGCTGACCGAAGACCGGGCCGAATGTGTGGTCGGGCCGCGTGCGCGATCGGGCCGTATGCGTGACCGGGCCGGCCGGATGCAGGATCAGGTCCGGATACGGACTCGGGCCGCGTCCTGCGGGCCGAGTCAGGCGGTCACGGCCAGTGCCGCGGCCAGGCCGAACGCGACGGCCATCAGCGTCACCTCGAGCACCGCGCGGCGCAGCGAGTCCGCCGCGCTCATCCGGTGCCCGCCCGCACGGCGCACCCAGTCCCGCCGCCACCACCAGCCCAGGGCGAGCAGCGCGAGCAGCACCGTCGCCTTGGCGGCCAGGATGCGCCCGTAACCGGTGCCGAAGAGATCGGCCGGGCTGCCGAGCCGGATCACTGCGTTGAGCACTCCGGTCGCCGCGACCACCCCGACCAGCGGCAGGGCGATCGCGGAGTAGCGCGGCAGTGCCACCGCCCATTCGCCGCGCCCGCGCACCACCAGTGCCAGCGCCACCAGCAGCCCGAGCCAGGCGGCCGCCGCGAGGGCGTGTACCGCCGCCAGTGCCGAACCCAGGGGTTGCTGGGACATGTGTCCGGTCACGGGCCGCAGCGCGAGCGCGACGGCCGCGAAGACCAGCACCAGATCGGCGGAGAGATCGGCGCCGCGACGGAAAGCGAGCGCCGAATACCCGGTGAGCAGGGCGATGCCGATCAGCACCGCGAGCCCGATCCGGCCGCCGCCGACCTGGCTCAGATAGGTGGTGAACTGCCCGGCCCCGAGGTCGGTCACGCCGACGCCGACCACCTCGGCGGCCGCGGTGACCAGCACTCCCGCCTCGGCGACCCACCAGATCCCGCCGAGCACCGCCAGCGGCAGCCACGGCGTTCCCAGGCGGTCGTGCAACCTGGGCAGGGCGGCCAGCCCGAGCACTGTCGCGCCCGCGCAATCGGCCACGACCCGGACCAGCCCCGCGGCCGGCGCGACATCGGGCCCGGCGAGCAACCAGGCCAGCCCGACCCCGAGCAGTCCGGCGGGCACGACGGCGAGCAGCGCGGCCGAGTCGCGGCCGGTGGTCGGCGAGCTCACCGCCGTGATGCGCGCACGCTCACGCGCGGTTGTCTCGTCCCCGGAAACCGAAGAGCGCCACGGCCAGCCCCACGCCGAGCAGCACCACGACGCCGACGATCAGCAGCCACAGCGGAAAGCCGGAATCCTCGGCGGTGTCGGCGCTCTTGCCGTCGGCGCGCTCGCCGGGCACGCCGTTGCCCGGGGTGGTGAGCGTGAAGGAGCGTGTGCCGCTCACCACGTGCCCGTCGGCGGAGGTGACCCGGAAGGCGATGGTGTACTCACCGGCCGGGCCGAGTTCGCCCGCGGCGACGCTGACCGACTTGCCCTCGACCGTCGGCTCGCCCTTCGACCAGAGATTGCCGTCCGGTCCGACCAGCGTCAGGGAGGGGAAGCCGGGCTGCAATTCCTCGTTGAACGTCACGACCACCCGCTCGGGGCCGGTGTCGATCTGCGCGCCGTCCTCCGGCACGCTGCCGACCACCCCGGAATGCGCGGTCGCGATCCCGCCCGCCGTCAGTGCCATGCCGAGGGCGAGCAGGGCGGTGAGCAGGGCGCGCGCGAGAGATTTCGCCACGGCGATCAGCGCACCCCGAGGCGGGCGAGCACCTCGGCCTCGATGCCGGACAGTTCGTGGGAGATCGAGGCGTGCACGCCGCGCCTGCGCGCCGCGGGCATCTGCTCGGCGGTGCGGACGGCGGTGCCGAGCCCGGCCAGTCGGTCCTTGGTGGTGGCGACGAAATCGCCGCTCGTGTCCTGCACCCGGTCCAGCGCCGCCTCGGTGTTGGCGATCCTGGCCTGCAGCTTCGCGCCGTGCCCGGTGAAGTCGCCGAGCTGGTCGATACCGATACCGAGCTGCTGCGCGCGGCGGGTGTCGAGCTGCCCGCGCACGAAGGTGGCGCCCCGGTAGGCCAGCGGCGCGAGCACCGGGATGAGCACCCGGGCGACGCCGATGTACTTCTTGATCTGAGAGGCGCTGAACGGGTCGCGCTCGGCCTTCGCGGCGGCTTTCAGCGCCGCCTTCTCCTCGGCCTTGAGCGTGGCGACCTGCTGCTTGGCGACCTTGCGCTGGGTGCGCTGCTCGGCGCGGCGGGATTTGCGGTCGTTCTTGGCGGCCAGCTTGGCTTCCAGCCCGGCCTTGTGCTTGAGGGCCTTGGCCTCGGCCCGGCGGCTCGGGCGCCGTGTGCGTTTCGTGAACAACCCCATCGGAAAAGGCCCTCCGTCATGCCGTTCTGCCATCGAGCGCGCCGACCGTTGTGCGTCGTCTGCCCCTGTACCACGCGGTTCCGGCCCACCTTATCCGGTCGGCCCGCGGTGCTGCGAGAGTGCCGGGCAGGCGCGGGTTCGGACGCCGTCGAGATCATGCGGTGCGCGGGGCTGTCGGGGGGCTGGACCATACTGCTTACGTGAATTCGGGCAGCGGCGACCAGTACGGTCGCGAGGACGAGGGCGCGGCCGCGGTGCGGCCGGCCGGGATGGACGCGCCCGAAACGCCCGCCGGATTCACCGAAGCGGTCACCGGATATCTCGATGCGCGCGCCCTGATCGGCTGCCGTCACCGGCTGCGCATGGACGCGGCGCACGGCGGCGAACTCACCGGCGTTATCGAGGATTCCGGCGTGCGCCAGCGGCGTGAGGCCGCCGCCGCCCATCGCGCCTCGGTGCGCGACACCCTGGTCGCGGCCGCCCCCGGGCAGTGGGTCGTCGTCGATCCGGCGCTGCGGGCGGGTGCGCGCGCCGTGGCCACCGTGCGCGCGTGCGCCGCTGGGGCGCAATGGATCTGGGGTGGGCTGCTGCCGCAGGAGCCCGACACCGGCAGGCGCGGCGGCTCGGAGATCCTGATGCGCGATGCCGATCGCGGCGGCTACATCCCGATCATCGTGGTCAACCACAAGGTCACCGATCCGCGCAGGCCGGGCCCGGCCGATTTTCATCCGCTGACCTCGGATCCGGTGCGCTGGAATCCGCAGCCGGACAAATCCCGCAAGCTGCGTCAGCAGCCGCGCGACCAGCAGCGCCTGGCCCATCTCTACCGGATGCTGCAGCGCCACGGCCTGGCCAGCCCGAGCCTGCTCGGCGGTGTCATCGGCCTGCAATCCGATCGAATCCTGGTGCACGACATCGCCACCATGCTGGCCGACTACGACCGCCGCTACGCCGATCGCATCGCGGTGGTGCGCGGCCAGTCGCCCACCGTGCCCGCCAAGGTGCCCGAGTGCAGGCAATGCCCTTGGTGGACACGGGGAATCGAGGGTCCGAGCTGCGAGCAGTGGCTGACCGAGCGCCGCGATGTCAGCCTGGTCGCACCCGGCTCACGCGCGGAGGTGCTACGCGGCCACGGGGTCACCACCATCGAGGAACTCGCCGCCTGGTCGGGCGAGGACCCGCAGGACTGGCAGCACGGCCCCTTCGACGAGGCCGTGGTCACCGCGCGCGCCTGGCTGGCCGGCGCGCCGCTGGTGCGCCGCTTCGACCGGGTGCAGGTGCGCCGTGCCGATGTCGAGGTCGACGTCGACCTGGAGAGCTACCAGGAGTACGGCGCCTATCTGTGGGGCACGCTGCTCGACGGGCAGTACCGCCCGTTCCTGACCTGGGATCCGCTGCCGACCGGCGACGAGGGCCGCTCCTTCGGTGAGTTCTGGACCTGGCTGATGACGGTGCGTGCCCGGGCGCACGCGGCGGGCAAGACCTTCGCCGCCTACTGCTACTCGCGCACCGCCGAGGACAAATGGCTCTACGAGTCGGCCCGGCGGTTCGCGGGCATGCCGGGCGTGCCCACCGTCGAGCAGGTGCGCGCCTTCGTCGACGGGCCCGAGTGGGTGGACATGTTCCAGGCCGTCACCGAGCAGTTCATCTGCCCCAACGGCAAGGGCCTCAAGAAGGTCGCCCCGGTCGCGGGCTTCTCCTGGCGCGATCCGGAGGCGAGCGGTGAAGCCTCGATGAGCTGGTACCGGCTCGCCGTCGGCTACGACGGTGCGCCCGACCTGGGGCAGCGCACCCGCTTGCTGGAATACAACGAGGACGATGTGCGCGCCACCATGACGCTGCGGGAGTGGATGGCGCCCCGGGTGCCCAACCCGCACAGCGCCGTCGCGCAGGTGCCCTCGCTGACCGATTTCACGCACGCGCCCGCGGCGATTCCGCTCGGCGGCGGCGGTACCCTGTCGTCGTGACAGAGCACGTCGAACAACTCGAGTTCCAGGCAGAAACCCATCAGCTGCTCGAGCTGATGATCCATTCCGTCTACTCCAACAAGGACACGTTCCTTCGCGAGCTGATCTCGAACGCGTCCGATGCACTGGACAAGCTGCGACTGGCGTCCTTCCAGGACAAGGATCTGCAGGTCGACACCTCCGATCTGCACATCGAGCTGGAAGTCGACTCCGAGCAGCGCGTCCTCACCGTCCGGGACAACGGCATCGGCATGTCGCGCGCGGAGGTCGTCGACCTGATCGGCACGCTGGCCAAGTCCGGCACCGCGCAGGTGCGCAAACAGCTCGCCGAGGCCAAGTCCGAAGCAGCCACCGAAGAGCTGATCGGCCAGTTCGGTATCGGCTTCTACTCCACCTTCATGGTCGCCGACAAGGTCGTGCTGACCACCCGCAAGGCGGGCGAGACCGGCGCCACCCGCTGGGAGTCGGCGGCGGGCAGCTCCACCTACACCATCGAAGATCTCGACGAGGCCCCGCAGGGCACCGCCGTGACGCTGTACCTCAAGCCGGCCGACGAGGAGGACCACCTCTTCGACTACACGCAGGAGTGGAAGCTCCGCGAGATCGTCAAGAAGTACTCCGATTTCATCGCCTGGCCGGTCCGCATGAGCGTCGAGCGGACCGTCACCGAGGGCGAAGGCGAGGAGAAGCAGGAGAAGACCCTCGTCGAGGAGCAGACCCTCAACTCGCAGAAGGCGCTGTGGACGCGCCCGCGTTCGGAGGTCTCCGAGGAGGAGTACAAGGAGTTCTACAAGCACGTCAGCCACGCCTGGGACGAGCCGCTCGAGATCATCCCGCTCAAGGCCGAAGGCACCTTCGAATACCAGGCGCTGCTGTTCCTGCCCTCGCAGGCGCCGTTCGACCTGTTCACCCGCGAGCACAAGCGGGGCGTGCAGCTCTACGTCAAGCGGGTGTTCATCATGGACAACTGCGAAGAGCTCATGCCCGAGTACCTGCGCTTCGTCAAGGGCGTGGTCGACGCCCAGGACCTCTCGCTCAATGTCTCGCGCGAGATCCTGCAGCAGGACCGCCAGATCCAGATGATCCGCAAGCGCCTGGTCAAGAAGGTGCTGTCCACGGTCAAGGATCTGCAGGGCGCCGAGGACCAGAGCAAGTACCGGACCTTCTGGCGCGAGTTCGGCCGCGTCCTCAAGGAGGGCCTGCTCTCCGACTTCGACAACCGCGAGACGATCCTGCAGGTCAGCTCGTTCGCCTCGACGCATTCGGAGTCCGAGGCGACCACGCTGGCGCAGTACGTCGAGCGGATGCCCGAGGGTCAGGACGTCATCTACTACATGACCGGCGAGTCCAGGGACCAGATCGAGCGCTCCCCGCACATGGAGGCCTTCAAGGCCAAGGGGCGGGAGGTGCTGATCCTGACCGATCCGGTCGACGAGATGTGGGTCGGCTCGGTGCCGGAGTTCGACGGCAAGCGCTTCCAGTCCATCGCCAAGGGCGAGGTCGACCTGGAGTCCGAGGACGAGAAGAAGGCCTCCGAGGCGCTGCGCGAACAGCAGGACAAGGAGTTCGCCGACCTGCTGACCTGGCTGGGCAAGACCCTGGAGGAGAACATCAAGGAGGTGCGCCTGACCAACCGCCTCACCACCTCGCCCGCCTGCCTGGTCGGTGACGTCTTCGACTTCACGCCCATGCTCGAGCGCATGTACCGGGCCTCCGGTCAAGAGCTGCCGGTGAGCAAGCGGATCCTGGAGCTGAACCCGGCCCATCCGCTCGTGACCGGCCTGCGCGACGCCTACGACCAGCGCAAGCCCGATGCCGACGAGGGCAAGGTGCCCGAACTCACAGAGACCGCCGAACTGCTCTACGGCACGGCGGTGCTGGCCGAGGGCGGCGAGCTGAAGGACCCCGCGCGGTTCGCGCAGATCCTCACCGAACGGCTCACCCGGACGCTCTAGCCCTGCCGCGAATCCGCTGGCCCCCTTCCGCTTTCGTCGGGAGGGGGCCGCTTTCGTCTGTGCGTGGCGCCGTTGCCCGGGGTTGCCGAAAGTTGCGTAAGGGTAGCCGAACTCTGCCAGCTGGGTGTCCAAACTTATTGCGCGCATTGGTTTTTCGACTTCACGGCAGTAGTCGGGGCAGGTTGCTCGAGGTAATCTCGACAGGACCGGGCAGCGAACGAGCCCGGAGCAGGGGAGTGATAACCGACCATGACCGCCACCATCGCGTTGAGCATCGGCATCGTGTTCCTGGCCGAGCTCGGGGACAAGTCCCAGCTGATGGCGCTGACCTTCGCGCTGCGCTACCGCTGGTGGGTCGTGCTGTCCGCGATCGCCGCGGCCACCGCGGGCGTGCACGTCCTCTCCGTAGCGGTCGGCTACTTCCTCGGCGCCTCCCTGCCCACCACCGCCATCGCCTTCGTGGCCGCCCTGACCTTCCTCGGCGTCGGCCTGTGGACCCTGCGCGAGCACCTCGGCGCCGACGACGACGAGGAGCCGTCCGCGCCCAGCAGCAGAACAGCGCCATTCCTGGTGGTGCTCTCCGCCGTCCTGCTCGCCGAACTGGGCGATCGCACCATGTTCGCCACCGCCGCACTGGCCACCGACAACAACTGGTTCGGGGTCTGGATCGGCTCGACCATCGGCATGGTCGCCGCCGACGGCTTGGCCATCGCGGTCGGCATCCTGGTCGGCAAGCACCTTCCCGAACGGCTCATCGGCTTGGCCTCGGGCGTGTTGTTCCTGATCATCGGCACGGCCACCCTGCTCTCGGCGCTGGGTGCCGCACCCCTGGTCGCGGTGGGTGTCGTCGCGGCGGTACTCGCGCTCACCGCCGCCGTCTCGGCCGGGTCACTGCTGCGCCGGCGTCGGGTGCTCGCCGCTGAGGCTTCTGCGGACGAGGCGCTTGCCGCCGAGGCTCCGACGGCGGAGGTATAGCGGCGCCGGCCCGCTCTGTCGGCTGAACTACCGGTAGGTCAGTCCTGCGCCGGGCCGCCGTAGAGGGACCCGCCCCGGCGCACCATCTCGAGGAGCGGCTCGCGTAGTCGCCGCAGCCCGTCGATGTCACCCGCGGCGATGCGTGCGGTCGCCATAGCGCCCACCGACGCGGTGAAGGCGACGCAGGCGAAGCGTTGTGCCTCGGTGCGCGCGTCGAGCACCTCCGCGATCAGCGTCACGAACGAGGCCTGCAACTGTGCCCGGGTGGCCAGCGCCTTGGAGCCGACCGCGTACACCTCGACCAGATACAGCCTGGCGTAGGCGGGATCCTCCATCAGGCCGTCCAGATAGGCGGTGACCAGCCGGTCCATCCGCTCCAGGTCCGGGCCGTCGACCGGGGCGTCCGGACGTTTTTCCGCCGCAGCCGCGATCCGGGCGACCAGACGCTCCACCGCGCGGGCATGGGCGGCTTCGAAGCAGTCCTCCTTCGAGCGGAACTGCTCGTAGAAGGTCTCCCTCGACACGCCCGCTCGCTTGAGCACCGCCGCCACCGAGGTGCCCACGTATCCCTGCGCTGCCATCGCGTCGGCCATGGCGTCCAGGATCCGGTCACGCTGCGAGGCGATCACCTGCTCCCTGGGTAGCCCGTGGCGTCCCCGGGGGAGCTGGCGCGCGTTGCCTGCCTTTCGCTGCATCTCTCGATTTTCGCCGCTGCGTCCGAGGGTGCCGTGGGCGGGGGCCGCAGTGGCACGGGTTAGGGTGCAATTGACGAAGGGCCAACTGGCTGTCACGAACGAGAGGACCATCGTGGAGATTTCGGGTTCCGCCGCCATCATCACCGGCGGTGCAAGCGGCCTGGGCGCCGCCACCGCCAAGCGTTTCGCCGAGCTGGGCGCCACCGTTTTCGGCCTGGATGTGCCCGCGTCGATCGAGCGCGCCGGTGACAACGTGCCCGCCGGTGTCACCCTGATCCCGGCCGACGTCACCAGCAACGACGAGGTCTCCGCCGCCGTCGCGCAGGTCGTCGAGTCCGGCGTGCCGCTGCGCATCGTCGTCAACTGTGCCGGTGTCGGCTGGGCCGGGCGCATCCTGTCCAAGAACGGCCCGCACGATCTCGAACTGTTCCGCACCGTCATCACGGTCAACCTGCTGGGCACCTTCAACGTCATGCGCCTGGCCGCCGACGCCATCGCCAAGACCGAGCCGGTCGACGAATACGGCCAGCGCGGCGTCGTCATCAACACCGCCTCCGTGGCGGCCTTCGAGGGTCAGATCGGTCAGATCGCCTACTCGGCGTCCAAGGGCGGCGTGCACGGCATGACCGTGCCGGCCGCGCGTGACCTCGCCCAGTTCGGCATCCGCGTGAACACCATCGCCCCCGGCATCATCGACACCCCGATGCTGGCCGGCGTCACCGAGGAGTACCGCAAGGGCCTCGAGGCCGGCGTGCCGTTCCCCTCGCGCCTGGGCCGCCCCGACGAGTACGCACAGCTGTCGCAGTACATCGTCGAGCACGACTACCTCAACGGCGAGACCATCCGTATGGACGGCGCGCTGCGCATGGCGCCGCGCTAGTCCTCGCGCCACCCGCACTCGCGAGGGCCGTCGCCGAACTCGATTCGGCGGCGGCCCTCGCCGTTTCCCGGCATCCCGTCGCCGGATCGAGCCGTCCGCTAGCGGGTGCGTCGATTCCGGGGCCGGTGGGCAATGCCCAGCAGCGCGGTGGTGGTCAGCGGGGCGTTCGGCCGATAGTGCTCGTCGACATAGGCGCGCATGACCGCCTCGCAGCGCTGCCACTCCTGTTCGCCGAGGTCGTGACGTAGCAAGGTCATCGGCGCGCTGCCCCGCAGCATGTGATCGAGGAACGCCTTCGAGCTCGGCCAGGACAGTGTGCTGGTATGACGCTGGATGGACACGCCCGCGAATCCCGCGTCCCGCATCTCGCTCGCGAAGACCTCCGGATTCTCCAGGCTGGAGTAGACCGGTTGCGGTTCCTCGGTGATCGCCCCGGTCGCGCACAGGGCCGCGTACATGGTGCGCATCAGCGTCGATTCGCTCGCGGGCGCCCAGCTCGACACCACCGCCACCCCGCCGGGCCGCAGCACCCGGAACATCTCGGCGAAGCCCTTGCGGCGGTCGGGGAAGAACATCAGGCCGAACATCGAGAAGGCCGCGTCGAAGTATTCGTCGGCGTAGGGCAGCTTCTGGCCGTCGCCCAGCCGCGCCTCGATATTGCCGATCCCGTCCGCCTCGGCGCGCGCCCGCAGCAGCCGCAGCATCTCCTCGGAGAAATCGATCGCCTGCACTTCGGCGACCCGCGGTGCGGCCAGCAGTGCGAGCGAACCCGGCCCCGACGCCAGATCGAGCACCCGGTCCCCGGCGCCGACCTCGACGAGTTCCAGCGCCCGTGCCGCATACGCGGTCATCAGCTCACCGGAGAAGGCGGCATAGCCCTGAGCGGCCAGATCCCACGCGCGCGCCGCCGACAACGGGATAGTGGACATGTCTGCCATCAATCCTTTCGACCGTCACAGGCCAACCGGGCGGCCCCCTCGCAAACTACTCGAGCGGGCCGGAAACCGGGAGGTGAACCGGTCGTTCGACGGCGATTTCCGGCGCGTCGCGACGCCTCGGCAGCCGGACGGTAACCCCGGGATCAGGCGGCAAGCAGCATGGCCAGCACCGCGGTGTCCGGATCGCTGATCGGATCCAGCCCCACCCGGCTGACCAAAGAGGTGACCGTGCCGTCGGATTCCGCCTCGGCCCACGCCGCGCGATGTTCGAGCCCCAGGTGCGGCACCCCGGGCAGCAGCACGCAACCCGAGGCCGCGCCGGTGCATTCCGGCAGCGAGGGCCTGGTCTCCGAGGGGGGATGCAGCATCAGCAGCGCGGGCGGGGTGTGGGCGGCGAACCGGCCCGGCTCGATGGCCTCGTCGCCGAGTACCGGCCCCTCGGCCAGCACGATGCCCACCGTGCCGGGATGAGGGTCGTCGGGCAGTTCTTCACGCACCCCGAAGACGGTCGTGGTCGGCAGCAGGCCGGGCAGCGAGGCGACCCGCACCGCGAGGACGAGCACCTGCGCCCACTCCTTGGTGGTGTCGGGCCAGCGCCCGGAGATGAGGAAGCCGCGCAGGCTGCCCCGGGCATGAAAAGGAGTGATACCGATGGAGGTATCGCCGATCGCCATGTCTGTGCCTCCCGAACTCCGGCCTACCGGGGGCGGCGGTGCCCATCCGCGAAATGTCTGGATTCCGAGAATGACTCATCTGTCATTTGGCACACAAGTACCAGTGAGTGCCAGTTCCGGCGAAAACGACGAAGCCGCGGCCCCCCGATGTGAGGAGACCGCGGCCTGCAGCTCGTGCGTCGCCGCCCGGGCTACCCGATCAGAAGACCAGGCCCTGGCCCTGGCCGACGGCGCGCGCGAAGCGGTCCTGCACGTCGGCCCAGTTGACGACATTCCAGAAGGCCGTCACGTAGTCGGCCTTGACGTTCTTGTACTGCAGGTAGAAGGCGTGCTCCCACATGTCGACCTGCAGCAGCGGGATGATGCCCAGCGGCACGTTGGCCTGCTGGTCGTAGAGCTGGAAGGTCAGCAGCTTCTGGCCGAGGGTGTCGTAGCCGAGCACCGCCCAGCCCGAGCCCTGCAGGCCGTTCGCGGCGGCGGTGAACTGGGCGCGGAACTTGTCGAACGAACCGAACTGGTCGTCGATGGCCGCGGCGAGTTCGCCGACCGGCTTGTCACCACCGTTGGGGGACAGGTTCTTCCACCAGATCGAGTGGTTGACGTGGCCGCCCAGATGGAAGGCCAGGTTCTTCTCGTGCAGGAAGATGGCGCCGTGGTCGCCGGCCTCGCGGGCGGCTTCCAGCTTCTCGAGCGCGGTGTTCACGCCGGCGACGTAGGCCGCGTGGTGCTTGGAGTGGTGGATCTCGTTGATCTGCCCGGAGATGTGGGGCTCCAGAGCGCTGTAGTCGTAGTCCAGATCTGGCAGCGTGTACTCAGCCACGATGTCCCTTCCTCGATGTCGGGCTGTGGCGCTCGGAATTCGAGCGCCTCCAGCCATCATTCGTACACCCGCTCGGTACCAACTCGCCCGCACGCCCCCGTGTTCCGCCCACATTCGGCGCAACCACGGCTCGATCTCGGGTGCGGCCGTGGACGATGTCAACGACACCGGTCCACGCCCCGGCGGTCATGCGAGTGCGACCGCCGATGTGTCCGATCTCACCGATCTTCGTTCACAGCGGTGGAATGATCTCGAACTCCAGCGTGCGCGGATCGCCCTTGTCGTGGGCCTGCCACCAGCGCGCGCCGTTGGCGATGAAGTCGGCCAGCGGGATCTCGGTGCCCTTCCGGTCGTGGATGCTGAGGTCGTCGAACCACACCCGCACGTCGAGTTCGCGCGGGTTCGTGCCCTCTTCCTGCGAGAACTCCAGGACGTGGGCGCTCACCCGGTCGGCGATGACGGTGTCGAAGCTGAGCAGTTCCCGCCACAGCGCCCAGCCGCTGTCGTCGACGTCGATGTATTCCCAGCCGTGCAGCCTGCCGCCGCCGAAACTGCGGATCGCCCTGGCCAGGCCGTCGATGGTCAGCGGAAGCACGTCCGGCGGGGCGTCGCCCCAGGCGTGCACGCGCAAGGACGCGGCGATGCGGCTGACGCCGCTGAAGGTCAGGCGGAGCGGACGCTCGCGGGGGGCGTCGCCGTTCTCCGGGAGGACCGGAACCCCGAGGTCCAGCACCAGGCGAGCCCCGACGGGATCGACGTCGGCGTTGAGGCAGACAGCCTCGGCGAGCGCGGTGTTGAGTCCGTTGGTGTCGAATCCATCGCGGAGGCCCCTGGTCTGAGTCATGGGCCCCAGGCTAGCGAGCCCCGGTGACATGGTGCGGGATTTCGGCTTTTCGTTACGTCGTGGTTCGGATGGAACCGATCCGGCGGTGGTCGCGTCCAAGTAGTTGTCGGATTCCGTACAGGCGTCGGCCGGTGCCGCGGGACGCAGCGGCGGCACCGGTTGGCCGTCGGTCGTCGGCTCGGCGTCTGTGCCGCAGCGGATTCCGAGGCGTCAGCGGGCGATCGCTCCGGGATGTTCATAGGAGGGGAGTCCCGGATCGATCGCTCGCGGCGCCCGTGCCCGGCCGTCGCGTTTCCGGGGTTTTCCGGTACGTTCCCGTTCACAGGGTGTTTGCTTATAATTCGCCCCTGTGAATCCCGGGTGCCGCGATAGCCGCCGCCTGTGGATCAGGTTGTGGATTATGTGGATAACTTCGACGGAGATATGCACAGGCCATGGGGAACGGGGCGGCGCCCGGCAGGTGGGGTGGTAAAACGAACCGTGGGTTCGGAAAAGGGTTTGCGCGGATACCGCTGCCCCCGGTCGGCCCCGGAGTCTCCCCGCACGGCGGGACACATGGCAGGATCGAACTGTGACGAGCTCGGAAATTCCGTCGGTCCTGGTGGCCGAGGTGCCCGGCGAATTCGACACGCCCGGCCACCCGCAGGATCGGCGCGCCATCCTGCTCGATGTGCGCGAGTACGACGAGTGGCGGCTGGGCCACGCGCCGGCCGCCATCCACATTCCGATGGTGGACGTGCCCGCGCGCATCGACGAACTGGATTACGACTGTGAGATCTATGTGATCTGCCGTCAGGGCGGTCGCTCGAACGAGGTGGCGAGATATCTCGCATACGCCGGATTCGAGGTCGTGCAGTGCGTCGGTGGCATGGTGGCCTGGCAGCAGGCGGGTCGCCCGCTGGTCGCCGAGGGGGACCGGCAGGCGAAGATCTACTGAGCGGGTCACCCGGGGTGGATCACCCGGGGATCCACTGACGACGAAGGGCGGGAACGGTGAATCCGGTGGGAGTGAGTTCGGTGGTGCGGTGAGTTCGGTAGTTCAGCCGTGTGCGCGCTGCGGGGCGCGCTGGGCGGTCCAGACGGCCCCCATGCACTGGTGCCCGCGCTGTCGCGGCGTGCTGCTCTCGCCCGGCCCCATCGACGCGCCGGCGCAGCGCCGCAATTACCGCTGGGTCGCCCGCAAGCCCGACCACCGGTCGCGCCGGGGCAACGGGAATCGCGCCGCCGGGCCGCGCCCGATCGGGCCGACCCCGCGCTATCGCGAGATCCCGCGCTGGGGGCTGCGCGACATGCCCGCGCCCGCCGCGCCGGAGGCTCGCCACCGACTGGAGAGCTACGCGCCGAGGGCCGAGCGACTGCTGCTGATCACCGCCGCGCTGTTCGGCGCGGCCGCGCTCGCCGAGATCGCGCGCTATCTCATCCTGCTGCGCAACCGCACCCTGCTGATCGATCCCACGCTGCTCGCCGTCTCCGACACGTTCGTGTGGATCACCTCGGTGGGCGCGGCGGTGTGCGCGCTGGGTGCCGCGCTGGCGCTGGCCGGGTGGCTGGTCGGCCGGCGCAGGCGCGCCTTCGCCCGCTCGGGCACCGCCGACCCGCGCTCACCGATCACCATCGCCCTCGGCTGCCTGGTACCGGTGGTCAATCTGCTCTGGCCGGGTGTGTATCTCACCGAGGCCGCCGGCGCCGCCGACGATCCGCGGCTGGTATCCGCCGTGCGCATCTGGTGGTGCGCCTGGGTGGGCAACGGCCTGCTGGTGGCCGCGGCGTTGCTGTGGCGCACGGCCGACTCGCTACAGGCCGAGGCCGACGGTGTGGCCTTCACGGCGCTCACCGACGCGGCCGCCGCGGGTGTCGCGGTACTGACCCTCGCCGTGGTCCGGCTCTTCGACGGCCGGGATCTGCGCGGCCGTGCCAGGACGGCCCATCGGTGGGTCGCCACCATCGACCCCGCGGTGCCCGTCATCGAGCCGGTGCAGGCCGGTTCCGCACCCCGGGATGCGGACGAGGACGCGATGACCGAGGATCGACGGATCGACAACGGTGATCATGACCGGTCGCGGGAGCAGGACCGGCTGCAGGAGGAGGTCGTGGCCAAGTGAGCCGGGGTAATCGCGCGCCGTTCGTCGTCGCGCACCGGGGGGCGTCGGCGGCGCGGCCCGAACACACCCTCGCGGCGTACGAGCTCGCGCTGACCGAGGGCGCCGACGGTGTGGAATGCGATGTCCGGCTCACCAGGGACGGGCATCTTGTCTGTGTGCACGACCGGACCATCGACCGCACGTCCTCGGGCACCGGCCTGGTCAGCGAACTGACCCTGGCCGAACTGAAGGAGTTCGACTTCGGCGCCGAAGGCGCACCCGCCTCGGTGCTCACCCTCGGCGAGCTCATCGAACTGGTGCTGGACTGGCGCAGCAGGCCGACCAAACTGTTCATCGAGACCAAGCACCCGGTCCGCTACGGCGCGCTGGTGGAGAACAAGCTGCTGGCCGAACTCCAGCGCTACGGGATCGCGACACCGGCCTCGGCCGATCACTCCCGCGCGGTGGTCATGTCCTTCGCGGCGACCGCGGTCTGGCGCATCCGCCGGGCCGCTCCGCTGTTGCCGACCGTGCTGCTCGGTGAGTCCTCGCGCTATCTCGGCGGGGGCGCGGCCACCACGGTCGGCGCGACGGCCGTGGGTCCGTCGGTGAAGACGCTGCGCGAGCATCCCGAACTCGTGGACAAGGCGGCGGCGGCCGGCCGGGCCACCTACTGCTGGACCGTGGACGAGGCCGCCGATGTCGAACTGTGCGCCGACCTGGGCGTCAGCTGGGTGGCGACCAACCATCCGGGCCGTACCAAGGCGCTGCTCGCAGACGCCTGATCGGCGCGCCGGGCGCGTTGTCGGCCGCACGACGAGCGCCGTGTAGTTTGTGCGCTCGTGGGAAAGAGCAAGCGCAACAGTCCGAAACCCGGAGGGAACCGGGCGCAGCGTCTGGCCGAGCGCAAGGCCGCGCTGGAGCAGGCGGCCAAGACGGTGACCCGTCCGTTCGAAGGCCTGGCCGCCGAGTGCGATCTGGTCGCCCTGCGCGAATTCGTGCCGTCGGCGACGGGCACGCTGCCGCTGGCCGCCTCGGTGGCCGCCGAGCGCGAAGTCGTGCTGGGCACGGTGCTGCCGGGCGCGGTCGCCGCGCTGGTGCGCGCCGGTGAGCCGCCGGTCGGCTATGTCGGCGCGCAGGTGCAGTTCTCCGGCGCCGATCCCGGCTCGGATCTGGCCGCCTCGATCCTGTGGACGCAGTCGGCCGAGCCCGGCGATTCGCTGAGTTCGGTGGAGAGCGTCGCGGGCGGCCCGAAGCTGACCGACGTGCTCGATCCGGCGGCGCAGCTCGAGCTCACCGTTCACCAGGACTTCGATTGGTGGGTGCCCGCGGGAGTGACCCCGGACCCGCAGGTGGCCGCCACCATCGAACAGGCCAAGCAGGCGATCATGCCGTCGGCGCGGCTGGCGCTCGGCACCGATTCGATCGGCGCCGCTTGGTGGGTGGACGCGGGCGAGAAGGCGCACGTGCGCTGGGTGCGCCCGGAGGACGAGGACGAGCTGATGGCGGCGCTGGCGCGGTTGCACGCGGCCGGCGGACTGCACCTGGGCGAGGGCTCGCGCTTCGCCGGATCGTTCCGCACGCACGGCCTGCTGGTCCCGGTCTTCGATCTCGATCCCGAGCGGCACCCGAGCGAATGGGAAACGCCCGCAACGGAATTCGAGACCCGTCTGGCCGAGGCGCTGGCCGCGGGGACCGAGCTGTCCGCCGACGAGCGCCGGTCCAGGGACGGGCTGCGGTCCCGTCAGGTCACCCTGCGCTGACGATCTCGCGAAGAAATTTTCTGAAAACGCCTATTTTCTGATCCCCTCCGGTGTTAAGTT
>NZ_BAGA01000001.1 GCF_000308595.1 Nocardia higoensis NBRC 100133
GGAGCGCCGGGCACCGGTTCGCCCGCGGGTGCGCCCGGTTGCGGCTGAGCAGGCGCCGGCGTGGGAGCGGGGGTAGGGGTGGCGGGCGCGGCGCGTTCGGTGCGGCACGGCGGCAGCAGTTCCTGCTGGGCCAGCACGCTGATCTGTTCCCGCGCCTTGTCCAGCGAGCCGGGGGGCAGACCCGCCTCGACCTTGTCCCGGCCGGTCTGGGCGAGATCATCGACGCGCAGCTTGCGACATTCGGCGGGCAGCGGCTCACCGGGGGCGAGCGTGGTCAGCTTGCCGTCGGGGGCGACGCAGCCCACCGTGTGGACCTCGTGGATCGAGTACCCGAAGATCGAGCCGGGCAGGCCGCGCAGGATCACCACCTGGCCGTCGTCCGCGCCGACGTAGTAGTTGTTGCGGATCATCTTGTAGCCCACCAGCAGACCCACGGTCACCGCGGCGATCAGGCCGACGGCCAGCAGCACCCAGCGCAGCTTGTGCGACTTGGCGGGCGGCGGCGGCTCGGCCGGGGTCGC